>UQMM01000001.1 GCA_900542165.1 uncultured Collinsella sp.
TACGCGACCGACGATTGAACGTCAGATTGCCGCTTAGGGGCGTTTGCAGCGTCGACCGGTCCGTCGTTCGTTAGAACGACGGAACCAAAGGCGCAGCGTCGAGCCGTTACGCGGTTTGGTAAAACCGCGTAACTTACATGACCATAACGTAGCGCGATCCCACGTAGTACTGCTTAACCATCAAAACCGGCTCGTCATCGGGACCGGTAAAGCCGGCACGCAGGTTGAGCAGCGGATCGTGCGGAGCAATGCCCAGCTCGGCCGCCTGCTCGGCGTTAGCTCGAACGGCCTCGACCGTACGGTAGCCAACCGAGACAATCGGCGTTCCGCCAACACGCTCGACCTCGGCAAAAATCGACTTGTCCTCAAGATCGGCCGTCAACAGCTCACGGTAGGCGTCAAACGGCACAAAGATGTTCTCCTCAAAGATGGGCTCGCCGTCGGCCGTACGCACGCGCTTGATATGCAGCAGCAGCGCATCCTTCTGCAGGCCAAAGAACTCCATCTCGTTTTGGCGCGCCGGCACAATCTGGCGATCGACCACATGTGCACCGGCCTTCATGCCGTTGTTGGCACACAGCGCGGTAAACGTCTGCAGCGTCGAGGCGTGGAACTGGCGATTGATGTGCGGCGTGGAAACAAAGGTGCCGCGGCCCTGCTGCTTAACCAGGTAGCCATCGGAGCACAGCTCCTCGACGGCGCGGCGCACCGTGATGCGGCTCACCTCGTACTGCTCGGCTAGCTCAAGCTCGGACGGAATACGCTCCTTGGGTGCATAAACACCTTTCTCGATCGCATCCTTGATTTCGTCATAAATCTGCTGGTAAAGCGCCGCATTTTTGGGTGTAGGCATATCTAATCACTCTTATCGAAATATCGAAATAACTAATACGTATATAACGTCTAGTTTCATGTTACCTCATAATGATAAAACGATACACCCTCCCTACCAAAAAGCGACAGCTTCATTTTGGTAGGTTTTATCTGGGCAAACGAAGGCCTCCCGAAAGCAGCGAGGCTTTCGGGAGGCTCAAGCGAACAGGATTGCGCCGTGCCGGCAAAATACCAACACTCTACCTGCCGTCGTCCTGCTGCAGGCTGTCCTGCTCGCTGAGGCGCGCCTGTCTGCTGGCCATACGCGCGGGCTTGTCGGGATCGGGTACGGCCGTGGGCATGGGCTCGTCGACATGACCGCCCCACCAGCCGCCCACAAAGTTGAGCGTGTGGAACACATTGATCACGGCGCCGGGATCAATGTCGCACACCAGCTTGATAATGTCCTGGCTCTCGTAGGTCGATACAACGGCGTGCAGCAGGTACATCTTTTCGCGGCTGTATCCGCCGATGACCTCGGCGCAGCTAATGCCGTGCTGAAAATGGTCAACATAGGCGGTCATGACCTCGTCTGCCTTGCGCGTCGTGATCTGCAGCGTCACGCGGTCGTAGCGACGATAGAAACTGTCGATGGTCTTGGTCGAAATAAACTGGAACACGATGGAGTACGCCGCGTTGTCCCAGCCAAACATAAAGCCAAAGATCGCCAGGATAAAGCAATTGAAACCAAAGATAACGCCCCAGATGGTCTTGCCCGTGTGGTTGGAGACCCACAGCGCGATAAAGTCGGTGCCACCGGTAGATGCGCCGGACTTTAGCGCGATGGCAGCGCCCAGACCCGAGACCACGCCGCCAAAAATGATGAGCATAATCTTGTCGCCCAAAAATGGAGCGAAGTGAAAGACGTTGAGGAACAGCGACGAGAGCACGACCTGCATCATCGAGAAGATGACGAAGCGCTTGCTAATGCCGCTCCAGCATAGGAGCGCCACGGGAATGTTGAGCGCAAGCATGCCGAGCGAGATGTCGATGTGAACGCCGCCCAGCGAGGTAACGCGATCGAGCAGGACCGCGACGCCGGTGAGACCGCTCGGAAGCAGGTCGGCGGGCTGAATGAACGCCTGGATCAGGAATGTTTGGAGGACGGCAGAAATTGTGACCGCCACGGCGGTAATGGCACGGCGGACGATGGTGAGGCGGCCGAGCACGAGCACGCGGTCCGTGAGCTGATCGATGGCGTTCGCCACGGAAGCTCCTTTCGAAGGCAGATGTAGTTGTGGGGCATGCCCGCGATTGTAGCATGGACCACCACGAAGGTGCCTGTCCCCTTTGTGGTGGTTTTGCTGCTAAATGGCAGGTAGGATGTCGGTCAGGTTGTCGATGACAACGTCGGCGGCGGACTGATCCAGGTTGACGCCCTCGTGCGGACGCAGCGCCAGGACTCGGGCGCCGGAGCGCTTGCCGGCCTCGATGCCCAAAGGCGAGTCCTCGATAACCAGGCACTCGGAAGGCTCAACCCCCAGCGCCTCCATGGCACGCAGGTAGATCTCGGGGTCGGGCTTAAACGCACTGCACTCGTGACCGCTGATGGTGTAATCCAGCACATCGGCAATGTCAGCGATCTCCACCAGCTCGTCAATCAACTCGCGATAGGACGAGCTTGCGATGGCACACTTCACGCCGCGCTCGTGCAGCTCACGCATCACCGGCTCCGTCTGCTCGTTGAGCAGCTCGGCATACGGAACGGGGTGGTCCGGGCTGTAGACCTGCTTGTACTCCACGCGCAGGCGCTCGCGCAGCTCAACATCGTCGGGCACCAACGCCTCCCAAATGGCAGGCTCGTTAGACCCCGAAAGATCGGGGATCTCGTCAAAGTGGAACCCCTTCTCTTCCATAAACGCCACGCGGCGACGGTTGTAGAACCACTCGGTATCGACCAGCACGCCGTCCATGTCAAACAGCACTGCCTTGATCATACGCATCTCCTCCCACCTGCCAAAAAGGGACAGGTTTATTTTGGTAGGTTTTATCTGGGGTTTTGTGACGCAACGGACACGCCCTCCCCAGAGCAAAAAAGGGGATGGGGCGCAAACCCCATCCCCTCTCAATCAACCCGTAAGGTCTACTTACTTGTGATTAGTAGGAAAGCTTCCACATGTAGCGACGCATGGTCAGCGGGTGCTGACGGGCCTCGGCGATCTGGTTGCCGTACTCACGCATAACGGCGAGGTGCAGCAGCGGGTTGAAGTAGGTGATGACGCTCGCGGGCACGGCGTCAGCCAGGCCGTAGTCCTTGGAGTCGATCAGAGCGACCTTGGCACCCATGCGCTCAAGGAAGGTGAGGGCGCGGGCGTCCATCGGACGGGTAGCGCCATCGGACATGAAGAAGACGTAGGGCTTACCCTCGGTGGAAACCTCAAACGGGCCGTGGAAGTACTCGCCGGTGTTGTAGGCGGCGGCGTCGATCCACTGCATCTCGGTGAACAGGAAGGCGGCGTGAGAATAAGCCATCTTCTCGGAGGCACCGGAGGCCATGAAGTAGATCATCTTGTCGTCCTTGAAGTCCTCGGCGAACTTCTTGGCGAGCTTCTTGCAGTGCTGAGCGGCGTTCTCGCAGAGGTCGAAGACGTTGGTGAGGCCGGTGATCATGTCCTCGTAGTGGTCATAGCCCTCGGTCTGCTGAAGGATCTCGAGAGCAAGAGCGATGGCGTAGCCGGGCTTCTCGCACTTGGCTGCGTAGTTGGCGTGGAAGCCGTGAACGATGACGTGGTCGGCGTCGACGGTCAGAGCGGAGCCAGCCTTGTTGGTGAGGGAGACGACCGGGCAGTTGTGCTTCTTGGCGGTCTTGTTGGCCTCGACGGTCTCGGGCGTGGAGCCACCGAGGGAGCAGGTGATCACGAAGGTGTGCTCGTTGACCCAGGAAGGCGTGTCGTAGTTGAACTCGTTAGCGGTGAAGATCTGAACGTTCAGCTTGTCCGTGTTGTTGGCCAGGAAGTACTTGGCGGGGTAAAGGTCGGACATGGAAGCGCCGCAGCCGACGAAGGCGACGCTGTGGATCTCGTGGTTGGACAGGACGTCAGCGACGATCTGCTTAGGGAGGTTAAGGTCGATCTCGTACATCTGACACATTCCTTTCGATTTTTTGCGGCGCCACATTGCCGGGCGCTCGCAGGGTTACCGTGATTTGGACCGAGTCGCCGGCCCGTTGAGGATGTGTCAAAGGAACTGTCCCTTTGACACATTTAGGGATGGGAGCCTGCCTGGGGTATGGGATGTCAGGCAGGCCCCCGGGGGAAAGCGGTTAGGCGCTTGGTCGCGACTAGGCCAGGATGCCGGCCGCGGAGAGGGCGATGCCGCCCACGATGGCGATCACGAGAAGCCAACCGGTGTTGACGTTCTTCTTGATGAGCCAGTACATAAGGCCGGTGAGGCCAAGGGAGATCATCTGGGGCATCATGCCGTCCAGGATGTCCTGGATCACGACGGTGCCGTCAGCGAACTGCAGCGGGGTGGTGGCGCCGATCAGCGTAGCGATCATGCCGCCCACGGACATAAGACCCACGATGCCGCAGACATACATGAGCTTCTCCATGAGGTCGCCGCCCTGAAGCTTGCTCAGGTACTCGTGGCCGCCCTGATAGCCCATCTTGGCTGCGAACCAAGTGATCAGCACAGAGGGGACGATGGAGATGAGCATGGCCAGAATCGGGCCCATGATGGAGCCCTGCTGAGCCAGCTGAACGCCCAGGCCAAAGGCGATAACGCGGATGGTGCCCTGCATGAGAGAGTCACCGATACCGGAAAGCGGGCCCATGAGGGAAGTCTTGACCGCGTTGATCGAATCGGGGTCGAAGTTCTCGGGATCCTTGGCGTACTGCTCCTCCATGGAGGAGGCGAGGCCTAGGATGAAAGCGCTCGTCTGCGGGGTGCAGTTGTAGAACGCCATGTGACGGTGGTAAGCCTCTTTCTTAGCAGCGAGCTGCTTGGGGTCGGACTCGTCCGGATAGAGGCGATCGAGCGTGGGAACCATGCCGTAGAGGAAGCCCATGTTCATCTGACGCTCGTAGTTCCAAGAGGCCTGGATGGCCCAGGAGCGCCAGAAGAACTGGCTGACCTTCTTGTTCAGGGACACGTCCTTGGTTGCGGTTGCCATAGTGTGTTCCTCCTTAGTCTTCGTCGTCTTCGAGCGGATCGTAGTCGGAATCGACACCGGCGGCTGCATGGGAACCATTGAACTTGAAGCCCATGAAGACGACAGCCAGGCACACACCGATCAGAGCGACCGCGATGACGGACAGGTTGAGGTAAGCGGCGAGCAGGAAACCGATGAACAGGAACGGAGTCATACCCTTCTTGATCATCATGGTGAGCAGCAGGGCCAAGCCGTAGGCGGTCATGATCTTGGTCGAAACGTTAAGACCAGTGGACAGCCACTCGGGAACCATGTTGACGATGGCCTGAACCAGGTCGGTGCCGACAAAGACGGCGAGGAAGATCGGCAGGAAGTACATGACGGCGTACAGACCGGAGCCGGCGCAAATGTGCATACGGTAGGCGGTCTTGAACTTTCCGTTATCGATCGCGCTATCTGCCACATGGGTGAGGGCGGCGATGATGGAACGGAACACGATGCCGAGGAGCTGACCCAGGACGGCGACCGGGATGGCGATCGTCATGGCGGTCTCGGCAGAAGCATCGGTCAGGCACGCAAAGGCAGCGGCCACGATGCCGCCCAGGACCATATCGGGCGGAACGGCGGCGCCGACCTGCACCAGGCCCATGGACACGAGCTCGACGGCGGCACCGACGGCAAGGCCGGTGGGCACATCGCCCAGCAGCAGACCGACGAGCGTAGCGCCAACGAGAGGCTGCTCGAAGTTAAGACGACCGAGCAGGCGGGAGTCCCACATGCAGAACACGCCGACGAGGCCGACGAGCACCGCACTGATGAACGTATTCATACCCTTCTCCTTTCAGTCAGGCAAAAGCCTGGTTGATTACAGCTTGGCGTCGATGTCGACGCTCTGATACGTAGGGGTCTGCTGGACGTAGAGCTTGATGCCCATGTCGAGCAGCTGGTTGACGTCGGCCTTCTGGGTGGCGTCGAGGAAGACGGAGCTGTCCTTGCCGCCGACCTGATCGGCACCGTCGTGGTTGGCGGTGGCGCCCAGGTTGATGGCGTCGAGCTTGTAGCCCTGGCAGAACTGCAGCATCTCGGCAGTGTTGCCAAAGACGAACATGACGCGCTCGCCGAGGGTGTTGAGCTTGTCCATCTTGGCGAGGGCACGCTCGACGGTGAAGACGTTCAGGCGCACGCCCTGGGGCTTGGCCAGCTTAAGAGCGCCCTTCTTGATGTCATCATTGGCGGCAGCGTTGTCGACGACGATGATGCGCTCGGCCTGAACCTTGGTGGTCCAGGTAAAGACGACCTGGCCGTGCAGCAGACGGTAGTCAAGACGCGCGAGGACGATCTTGGCGGGACCGGAGCTGTGACGGGACGCCTTGGCCTTCTTGGCGGGAGCCGCGGCGGCCTCGACCGGTGCGTTGGGGTTAGTCAGGCCGGTGCGGGCCTCGTTGATGAGGGCCGCGAGCTCGGCGCCCTTGACGGGGACGGGGCTCATAGCGAGTGTGAGCGCCAGCGGGATGTTGAAACCGCTAACAACCGTGAACTTCGTGCCGTTCTTGGAAAGCTCGACCATGTTGTTGTTGACCGAGCTGCCGAGCATATCGGTCAGCACATAGACGGTGTCGTCCGCGTTGAACGTGGCGATCATGGCGTCCACCTTATTGGTGATGGGCTCCTTGTCGTCACGAGCAAGCGACACGACGTGGACGTTCGACACGTCGCCGAGAACCATCTCGAGCGTGTCTTTGGCGCCTGCGGCCAGGCCGCCATGAGATGCGAGAATGATCTGATTCATCTTGCCTCCTCCTTTTCGTTATGGTCATTATAACGTCTTATACGTTGCTTATATTGCTAATTAGTATAAAGACCGTTCGCGGGTGAAAATCGACCGTTGACGGGTTTAACGTACTTGAAACGTTGGGGCTGGGTAGGCCAGCACTGGCTGGGTAACCCCAGGTCGGACGCCCCGCTCATCCCCTATCGCACGAAGTACCAGGGGCTTTCCTGTACGGTGGGTTCCAGCGCAATGCCGGTGCGTTCCTTAAACAGATCCATGTCCTGAGATTTTTCGGTCCACCACGCGTTGGGCTTAAAGGTCATGCTCTCAATGACATGACCGACAAACACACTGTTGCGCAGCTTGGAGAAGTCGGTGTTCATAATCAGGATGGACGCGAGCACCAGCACGATGCCCAGGACTTTAATCGCGCCGGCGGGCTCGGCGTAGACACCAATGCCCACCAGTACGGTGACGACCGTCTCGAAAGACATTACGACGGGAACTTTCGATGTCTCGAGCCCCATGGACAGACCCTGCATATATAAGATGTAAGCAACGGCTGTGGGGATGAGTCCAAAGCCAAGGAACAGCAGCAGCAGCTGTGGCGACATTGCCGCGGCGACATCCGGCCACGGAGCCGCGATAGCTGCCATAACCGCACCGCCAAAAACAAAGCCCCAAAACGTGACAGCCAGCGGGTGGACCGTCTTGGTTGCTATTCGGCTAAACACCGCGAGCGACGCACCACAAAGGCCTGCAATCACGCCCGACGTGACGCCCCAAACCGAAAAATGAAAACCGGAAAGGTCGCCATTGGTCACCGCAAGCACGCAGCCAACGATGTTAAAGACAATGGCAACGAGCTTGTTGGGGGTCACGTCCTCGCGATAAAGCACGCGGCCGAGCATGACGCCAAACACCGGCGAGGTGTAGAGCAGCACCGAGGCCGTGGACATGCCCACCTCGCCCATGCACTCGTAATAGCAGGTGTTGGCGGCGGCCAAACCGACGATACCGACAAGCGCGCAGGGGACGAGCTCTTTAGGGCTTGCCTTGAACAGGGCCAGCGGACCCTGAGCCACGGTAGACCCCTCACCCGGACGGCAGCCCATAAACATCAGGACCGGTGCCAAGATAAGCGCTCCGACCAACAAGCGAAAGGCAGCCATGCTCTGGGACGAAACGCCCATGGCCGAGATGCCGTTTACAAAGATTCCGATGCTGCCCCACATAAGCGCGGCGACCAGCACCAGCACATAGCCCAGATTGCTTTTCTTCAACGCAGCCCCCTCGGTATTGTTTCCAATATGTTTCACACTACGTTATAGTCGTTATATACATTTTTCAAGACACAAATCGGTGAGCGGAAAAGTGATCCGCTGGGGACGGAGGAAAACGGATCACTGACTCAGACCAGTCCCTCAGTGATCCGTTTTCCTCCGTCCCCAGCGGATCATTTGGCTGTTGCGGTGAAATAGTTCCTAAATAGAGGCTTCAAGCCCCCAAACAGGAACTATTCCACCGCAACTTATGAGGACATCGAGCTGTTAGACCGCTCTATCCCCTAGTAGTCAAGCTTCCACATGTAGCGGCGCGTCATGTAGTCCTTGTGGGTGACGGCAGAGAGTGCACGCATGTACACGTTGTTGAGGATCGGCGCAAAGATCAGGTGGTTGAAGTACTCGCTCACGCTGTCCTTGATGTCGTTGAGGCCGAGCTCCTTGGCGTCGAGCTGATAGACGCGCTCACCGCCGTACTGGTTGACGAAGCGGATTCCGCGCTCGTCGTTGCAGCGGCTGCGGCCGACGCTGATGAGCTGGAACAGTGAGGTGCGCTTGTCCAGGATCTCGAAGGGGCCGTGGAAGAAATCGCAGGTGTTGATGGTGCAGGAGTCGATCTGCAGCATCTCCTGCACGTTGCAGATGCTAAAGACGTAGGCGGCACCAAAGAGCGGACCCTGAGCCATAACGTTGATGCAGGGCTTGTCGGCGTTCTGCTCGGCCCACTTGGCAGCGAGCGGACGGGTGTACTCGACAGCCTTGCGGTAGATGGGATCGATCAGGTCGAAGGCGGCCATGGCGGTCTCGTACTCGGCATAGCCCTCGGTCTGCTGCGTGAGTTCCATGGCGATCATGGTCACGACGGCGGAGTTGGTGCGGCCCATGCAGGACTCGTCGATGGCAAGGCTGTCGTACTGGATCTTGTAGTCGCAGACCTCGGTGAGGCCGGACTCGTCAACATAGATGGCGATGGTGCTGGCGCCGTGGTCCTTGGCGACCTGGGCGGCGACGATGGTCTCCTTGGTGCCGCGCATGGACACGACGACGGCCAGGGTGTTCTCGTTGACGTAGGCCGGGGTGGCGTGCACGAACTCGTTGCTGGTGTAGCTGGAGCTCACGACCTGCGTGGCCTCGTGCTCCATAAAGTACTGGGCAGGATAGTTGCCGCCGTTGGATCCGCCGGCGCCAATCCACACGACGCGCTTGATGCCGCCCTTGTCTGCCTTATCAGCCAAAACCTGGGAGACGACGTCCTTAACCTGTTCCTGAGTAGTCATCGTGCATCAGCCTTTCTTCTCGTTTGATGCTCTCGATGGCATACAAGTTACATACACGTTTTGGTTATGTCGACTAGTTGTATGCTATATTTGTCTTAGAAATTTTGCTGGTGTGCTTCTCGATAAATCGCTACCAGCGGTTTTGTTGTTATATTGGATACATGCTTGATTAGGTAAGCATACAAGTTAGATACAGGCTGATCTCATGAGGACTTCGTCTAAAAAGAAACTGGCCCAATACGAGCGCTTGGCGGGCACGCTTCGCGACCGCATCGCCGCTGGTACCTACGCACGCGGAGACAAGCTACCGTCCGAGATGGAGCTCATGGACGAATCGGGCTTGTCGCGCAGCACCGTGCGCCATGCGCTTAAGGTGTTAGTTGACGAGGGCCTGGTTCGTACCGAGCGTGGGCGCGGCGCCTTTGTAGCCGACACGCCGGCGCTCCACGAGAACAACCTGGTTTTTTCGAGCTATACGAAGCAGGTCGAAGGCCAGGGCATGAAGCCCACCACGCGCACGGTGGATTCGGGCTTTGCCAAGGCGGCGGGCAGCGTGGCCAAGTTCTTCGATGTCGCCGTGGGCAGCAAGCTCGTCAAGCTCGTCCGCCTGCGTTATCTGGACGACGCGCCGCTGTGCCTGGAGACCACCTACCTACCGCCGAGCTTTGAGGCACTCATCGACCGCGATATCAACGGTTCGCTCTACGCGACGCTGCGCCAAGAATTCCATCGCGCGCCAGCCCAAGGACACAAGACCTTTGAGGTGTGCTATGCCTCGCAAAACGAGGCGTTTTTGCTCAACGTCGAGCGCGGGCAGGCGCTGATCCTAATCACCGACTACGTCTACGACACCGACGGCCGCCCGCTCCACGTCTCCAAGCGCATTCAACGAACCGACCGCGCCAAATACACCGAACCCATCGGCTAACCAAACGAAAACCACCACAAAGGTGCCTGTCCCCATTGTGGTGGTTTTAGGCGGGAAGATCGGGGAACCAGGTTGGTTTGGGTTGGTTGGGGACGCGCTCAGCCAGGACCAGCTCCATCCAGCACATGTCGTACCAGCGACCGAACTTCTGGGCACAACGGTCGAAAGCGCCCACCAGGCGATATCCCATATGGGCATGGAAATCCTGGCTGTTGTGCGTCAGATACTCGTCGTCCTTATCGTGCGGCACGGCGATGAGCGCGCACATGTTGGTGATGCCCATCGCGACCAGGCATTGCCTGAGCGCGTCGTGCAGCTTGCGGCCCAGCCCGCCGTGGCGCACATCACGTGCCAGGTAGATTGACGTCTCGACCGACCAGTCATATGCCTCGCGGCTGTTGAGCGGGCTCGCATAGGCATAGCCCACCGGACGCCCGTCCAGCTCCATCACCAAATACGGATAGCGCTTGAGCGTACGCTCGATGCGCCCGGCAAACTCCTCGACACTCGGCACCTCGTATTCGCAGGTAATCGCCGTCTGGCGCACATACGGCTCATAGATGGCAAGCAACGCCGGCGCATCATCGGGCGTCGCCAGGCGAATCGTCGGCTCGGACATCTCGGTCATATAACCCTTCTCCCCAAAAGCAAAGGCCGCCCTGCGCCAAGTCCAGGCGCAGGGCGGCCCCTTGTCATTACATCAGGCTACAGGACAGCCGCCAGCGCGTCGATATCCTCCTGCGTTGTGGCCCAGCTGGTGCAAAAACGCACTACCGTGTGGGTATCGTCGTACTTTTCCCAGTACTCGATCGCCGCATGCTCGCGAATGCGGGCCATGTCCTCGTTGGGCAGAATCACGAACTGCTGGTTGGTCGGCGTCTCCAAGAAGAACTGGTAGCCGCGCTCGTGCAGCACGCGACGCAGCGCCTGAGCGGTCTCAATCGCCTGGCGACCAATCTCAAAATACAGGCCATCGGTAAAAAGAGCCTCGAACTGCACACCCGTCAGGCGGCCCTTGGCAAGCAGTGCGCCATGCTGCTTAATGCGCGGAATGGGATGCGCCGGGGCGTGCATGCCGCAGAACACCACGGCCTCGCCGCAAAGCGCGCCGCACTTGGTGCCGCCGATGTAGAACACGTCGCACAGTTGCGCCAGCTCGGGCAGGGTAATGTCGCACTCATCGGCCGCCAGCGCATAAGCCAGGCGAGCACCGTCCACAAACAGCGGAATCTCGCGCTTCTGGCACACCGCGTGAATCGCCTCGAGCTCGGCCTTGGAGTACAGCGTGCCGTACTCGGTCGATAGGCTCACGTACACGGCACCCGGAAACACCGTGTGCTCGTAGCTCTCGTTTTCGTAGAACACCTGGATATAGTTCTCCAGATCCTCGGCGTGCATCTTGCCCTCGTAGCCGGGGATGGTGAGCACCTTGTGGCCGCCAAACTCGATGGCGCCCGCCTCGTGGCAGGCGACGTGGCCAGTCTCAGCAGCAACGACGCCCTCGTACGGCGCGAGCAGCATGTCGATCACCGTCGCGTTGGCCTGCGTGCCGCCCACCAGAAAAAACACGTCGGCATCGGGGACCTGACAGGCCTCGCGGATAAGCTGCTTGGCACGCTCGGTGTGTGCATCGGTACCATAGCCGGGCTGCGGCTCCATGTTGGTATCGACGAGCGCCTGCAGCACCGCCGGGTGTGCGCCGTGGGAATAATCGTTGTTGAACGCGAGCATGGCAATCCTCTCTTACCGGGTATCGGCAGATGATTCAAACGGAGCTATTGTACGCCGTTGGGATAGGCAATGCGCGCGGCAAGACACTCAAGTGCCAGTACCAGAGCAAAACCGCAGCTCACGTCACTCAAAAAGTGTGCTCCAATCACGATGCGCCCAAAGGCGACGAGCGCCGCGACGGCCGCTGCCGCCCAAAAGATCACGCGGCGACGCGAAGGCTTTTCCTTAAAGGCCGCTGCGGGAAGCCCCGCGAGCATCAGGCCGATCGCCGCATGCGCCGTGTGTCCGCTCGCAAACGACTTGAACCCGTCCTTGATCACGCCGGCGGCGATATAGGTCCACTTGTCGGGATTGCCGATCACCCACCACGGCTGAAAATTGAGCCCCGGCGTGACCTCGATCACGCGCATGCGCGGACGCGACCACAGCGGCTTGACGACTACGTTGAGGATGATGGCTTGAGCGACCCACACAGCCAGCACCATCAACGCCCAGCGCGTGAGCTCGTCGGGATCGGTCGTGCGCGTGAGGCGATAGACGATAAGGTTGGCGACGATGACCAGCACAAACGTCAGCACCAACTGAGCCGCGATGAGTTTGCCGCCAACCCGGAGCGATCCAATGATCTCATAGCCGACCAGGGCCACGTTGATCAGAACGCCCAGCGCGGCAAGCCACTTGCTCGTCTTAGAATCGGGGCGTGCCGAGCGCACGAGCATAACGCCCGCAACGCTCGCCGTCAGCTCAAACGGCAGCTCGCCGGCCGCCTCGATAAAGCGGCCGTACATGCTGCCGATGTTGAACAGCGCGCTCGAGATCTGATAATCGAAGAAACTGCCCACGCCCAGGCAGAGGGCAAGGATAACCGCGATAGCAGCGGCGTCTTTCTTGTAGATGTACCCGAACATGCTTTCCTTTCGATGGAACCAGATTGCCCAAATGGGGCGTTTACGGCGTCGACCCGTTAGTCATCGTCGGACGCGCCCAGCTGCTGCAGCAGCATGAGTGCCACGGCAACGGGGCCGGTGCCGTCGTTGGCGTCGAGACCGCGACCCAGGCCGCTGCCCGCGCCGGCGCCCGCCTTGTAGGGCACCGACAGCTTGCGGCTCTTGGGGAAGTTCACCGCGCCATAGCGGGTCTTAAGCTCATAGGCCACCTTCTTGGGCACGTCGACGCCCAAAAACGTGATGCGTCCGCCGCTGAGCGTGACGCTCTCGAGTCCCAGGCGCTCGCCGCGGATACGGATGCGCGCGCGGTTGAACAGGTTGAGCCCCGCCAACGGCAGTTCACCGTGCGCAGCCTCGGTCTCTTCCTGCACCTCGTCGATGCTCTCCAGGTCCTCGGCCGCCGCGAGCTTACGGTACACGAGCACGCGCTGGTCCACCGCCGGCAGGTACTCCTCGGACAAGAAGTAATCGGCCGGCAGGTTAATGCCCACGCTCGCCGCCTCCACGCCGGCGTCGTCATCGCCGCGCGCCTCGGCCACGGCCTGGCCCAGCATCTGCGTAAACAGGTCAAAGCCCACACTCGACAGGTTGCCGTGCTGCTCGGCGCCCATGAGCGAGCCGGCACCGCGAATCTCCAGGTCGCGCATGGCGATGTGCATGCCGCTGCCCAAGTCCTGGAACTCGGAAAGTGCGGTCAGGCGCGCCGTGGCCTCCTCGGTGAGCGGCAGCTCACCCGGGAACATAAAGTACGCATAGGCCTGCGTGGCCGAGCGGCCCACACGGCCCTTAAGCTGGTAGAGCTGTGCCAGGCCCAAGCGCTGCGAATCCTCGATGATGAGCGTGTTGGCGGTCGCGTTATCGATGCCGCTCTCCACGATGGTCGTGGCGATGAGCACGTCGATCTTTTTGGTCGCGAACTCGATCATCACATCCTCGACCTCGCGCGGGCTCATCTTGCCGTGCGCCACGCCCACGCGTGCCTCGGGCGCGGCCTCGTGCACGCGCGCTACGGCATCGTCGATAGTCTTGACGCGGTTGGACACGTAGTACACCTGACCGCCGCGACCAACCTCCAGGCGAATCGCCGCGCTCACCACGTCGGGGTCATACTCCCCCACGTGCACGATCACGGGACGACGCCCAGTCGGCGGCGTGGTGATAAGGCTCATGTCGCGCACGCCGCTCGTGGCCATCTGCATGGTACGCGGGATGGGCGTTGCCGAAAGCGTGAGCACGTCAATCTGCTCACGCAGGTTCTTGAGCTGCTCCTTGTGCTGCACGCCAAAGCGCTGCTCCTCGTCGATGATCACCAGGCCCAGGTTCTTGGGGTTCACATCGGCCGAAAGCAGACGATGCGTGCCGATGAGCACATCAATCGTGCCCTCGGCAAACGCCTTAAGCGCACGCTTTTGCTGCGCCGGGGTGCGGAAGCGGCTGAGCACTTCGACCTCGAGGCCAAACGGGGCAAAGCGCTCAAAGAAGGTCTCGTAGTGCTGCTGGGCCAGAATGGTCGTGGGGCAGAGCACCATGACCTGACGGCCGGAGTCCACACACTTAAACGCCGCGCGCAGGGCGACCTCGGTCTTGCCAAAGCCCACGTCGCCGCACAGCAGGCGGTCCATGGGCTTGGGCGCCTCCATGTCGGCCTTGATGTCGGCGATGGCCTCCAGCTGGTCGCGCGTCTCGTCGTAGGGGAAGCTCTCCTCCATCTCAATCTGCTCGGGTGTATCGGGCGGGCAGGCGATACCGGTAATCGACGAGCGGCGCGTATACAAATCGACCAGGTCAAACGCCAGCTTTTTGGCGTTCTTGCGCGCCTTGTTGGTGGCGCGCGTCCAGTCGGCGGTGTTGAGCCTGGTCAGGCGCGGCTTGTCGCCGTCGGGACCGACGTATCTCGTGATACGGTCGACTTGCTCGAGCGGCACGTAGAGTTTGTCGCCGTCGGCATATTCCAGCAAGAAGTAGTCGCGCTCCTTGCCGCCCACTTCCTGGCGCGCGATCTCGCTAAAGAGCGCGATGCCGTGAGTGGCGTGCACCACGTAGTCGCCCGGCTTAAACGGGAACGTGATCTGCGTAATGTCCACCTTACGGCGGCTGCGCGCGCGGTTGGCATCCATGCGGGCGTTGAGGTCGGCGATCGAGAACACGGCCAGGTTGGCATCGGTCACCACTACGCCCTGCGGCAAGGCGGCATCGACAAAGGTCACGCGTCCGCGCGAGATGGTGGGCACGGCGGCGCCGGCGGCTGCCTGGGCGGCACCCGCCTCGAGCGAGCGGGCGTTGAGCGCGTCGGCGCGGCGCTCGCGAATTGCAGCATGGGCATCCTGGCGGGCAGCACGGTCGGCAGAATCCGCCGCTGCCACGCGCACGCGCTCGCCAATGACGCCGGCGTTTTCGGGTGCCGCGGTCAGCGACTCCTCAAAGGTAATGCCCTCGTCACCAAAGGTGAGCTCCATCGACTCGCGTGCACCACGGTCGGGAATGGCAAACACGCAGGCGTAGCGCTTGCCCACGACTTCCTGAATGCGCGTCATAAAACGGTTGTCCGAGCCTGCGATAGCAGGCTGCTCAATCTTGAGCTCTGCCGTAACCGCGCCGCCGGCGCGAATCAGGCTCACATAGTTCAGGCGCTGCTGAGCACCAAAATCGAGCTGCTGAGCACGTACATACAGGCCATCCAGTCGGTCAATCCCCGCCTCGCCGGCACGGGCCTCGATATCCTCGTAGGCGCGCAGGCAGTCGTCGAACAGCGAACGCGGCTCGGACAAAACCACGAGCGCCTTGCCGCTCACGTGTGCCAGCGGGCTTACGGTCTGGCCGTACATCACCGGCAAAAAGCGGTCGAGCTCGGGCGTGACGATGCGTGCATCCACCATCTCGAGCAGCGCCGCCAGTTTGCTATCGTCCTGGCTGGCGCGATAGAGCGCCACATGCATGTTGTGGACCGCCTCGTCGGTGAGCGCCAGCTCGCGGCACGGGAAGATCTCGATACTATCCTCGTTGCCGATGGTCTGCCCCGTGGAACTCACCATGCGGCGGATGCGGTCAATCTCATCGCCAAAAAACTCGATGCGCACGGGCGCCTTTTCCTGTGCGGGGAACACCTCGACGGTGTCGCCGTGCACGCGGAACAGGCCGGGCGCGTCGGCGGCGCCGGCATTGGTGTAGCCCATGCCCACCAGACGCTGCGGCACCTCGTCAAAAGGAATCTCCTCGCCCACCGCAAAGGTCGTGGACTCCCAGTAGCGGCTCTCGACTGGCGGCACGCAGCGCAGCAACGCGCGAGCCGAGGCAACCATGATGCAGTTGTCCCCGCGCACGATGCGTCCCAGGGCCTCGCAGCGCTGCGCTACCACGGCGTCGTCGGGCGCCTGCTCGCGCCACGGATAATCCTTGCGCTCAGGAAAACGGCACACATGCGCCAGGCCCACGTAGGCGGCAAGGCTACGAGCGGCGCGATCGGCCGCATCCTCGCCGCTCACAATGTAGACCGTCGGGCGCGGACGGCGCGCAAACTGGGCGGCCGCCATAAGCGTGCGACCCGACTGCGACACGGCCAGCGTCACGTCCTCGCCGGCATCGAGTCCGGCCTCGACGGTCTGCAGCGCCTCGGCAGTGTAGAGCTGCGCGGCTATACGGTGAATAAGCATGCTGTTCCTCCGGCATCGCAACGCCAAAAGCCCGCCGGGGCAAGCTCGGCGGGTCGTACGTCAAATACATTGTCTGTCATGGTAGCGCATGGAGAGGACTCCGGCTCAAGGGCAAACCCAGCCCCGCAAAAAACGCCAGACGAAGATGCGTTCCGCCCTACCCCGCTACGCGCACGCTGGGGCACAAATCTGCCAGCGGACACTCGTCACACTTAGGCTTGCGGGCGTCGCAGATCTCGCGACCGAAGGTGATCCACTGATGGTTGACCGACTCCCAATACTCGTGCGGCAAAATCTTGAGCAGATCCTGCTCGGTCTTGAGCGGCTCCTTGACATGCGTCTTAGGACTCAGCATCAGGCGGTGCGCAATGCGGTTGACGTGTGTGTCCACCGCAATACCCTCCACGATGCCATACCCCACGTTGAGCACGATGTTTGCCGTCTTGCGTCCCACGCCCGGCAGCTTCACGAGTTCCTTCATGTCGGCCGGCACCTCGCCGCCATAGTCGGCGACGATCATCTGCGCGGCCTCGACGGCATGCTTGGCTTTGCTCTTGTAGAAGCCGAGTGACTTGATAGTGTCTGCCACGTCAGCCACGCTCGCCCCAGCCATGGCCTCGGGTGTGGGCCACTGGGCAAACAGCCGCGGCGTCACTTTGTTGACCTGTGCATCGGTCGTTTGCGCCGAAAGCAGCACCGCGATCAGCAGGCGGAAGGGATTCTCGTGGTCCAAAAAGCACTCGACCGGGCCATAGCGACGGTCGAGGCGCTCACACACCTCGATGGCGCGCTCGCGCTTGGTGGCATTGGTCTCGCGTGGCATAACGACTCCTTGGCTCAACGGCACAATAAACTAATGGGCACAATTGTCCCACGTCCGAGACGCTTACGCCTCCAAGAATGCGCCGGTCTGACGGCTCCACAGGTTCGCGTACTCACCACCCGCCTCGACGAGCTGCGCATGCGTGCCGTCCTCGACGATCTCGCCATCGGCCAGCACCACGATGCGGTCGAGCGCCGCCACGGTGGACAGGCGATGTGCCACCACAATGGAGGTGCGGCCGCGCATCAGGTTCTCGAGCGCCTCCTGCACCAGTGCCTCGGACTCGCTGTCGAGGGCAGAGGTCGCCTCGTCGAGCACCAGAATCGGCGCGTCGGTTAGGATGGCGCGAGCGATAGCCACGCGCTGACGCTGGCCACCCGAGAGCTTGACGCCGCGCTCGCCCACCATGGTGTCAAAGCCACGGGGCAGGCGGTCGATAAACTCCAGAGCGTTGGCCAGGCGCGCGGCCTCGCGAATCTGCTCATCAGTGGCGTCGGGACGACCGTAGGCAATGTTTTCGCGAATGGAGCGGTGGAACAGCAGCGCCTCCTGCGGCACGTAGGCAACCTGGCGGCGCAGGCTCTGCTGCGTGCAGCGCGAGACGTCCTGACCGTCCACGAGCACGCGGCCGCCCTGAACATCGTCTAGGCGCAGCAGCAGTTTGGTGAGCGTCGTCTTGCCCGAGCCCGATTTGCCCACCAGGCCCACGCGCTGGCCTGCCGCCACATGAAGTGTCAGATCATCGAACACGCTCTCGCCCGCCGCTGCATCACGATACGCAAAGCTCAGGTGCTCAAAATCAATCGCGCCCTCGGTCACTTTGAGCTCAGGGGCGTCCGGGTCGTCTGCCACCAAACGTGGCTCGTCCAGCACGCGCGTCATCTCGGCCGCATCGCCCAGCGCGCGGTTAATGCGCTGCATCATGGAACTCACGTAGTTCAGGCGCATGGTTAGGTTGTACGTATAGGTAAAGATCATGACGAGCGCACCGGCCGAGATGCCAAACCACGCGTTGCCACCCGCGACGAACACGCTCACCACGGCCATGGTGATGACGATAAGGCCCGAGGTCGTAAAGTTGCGCTGCATCATGGCGTGCATCGAAACCGTCTCGGCGTCGCGCGCGGCGCGGTCGGCGGCATCGAACAGGTCGCACTCAAAGTCCTCGCGCCCACAGGTCTTGACGGCCAGGATGTTCGTGACCGCGTCGGACAGCACGCCCGAGAGCTTGTTCTGCGCGGCGGACGTCGCGGCCGAAAGCGGCATGATGCGTTTGTACATAAGCCAGACAAACGCGATGTAGACGACCATGATGCACACCAAGATCACGGTAAACGTCGGCACCACCGGGGCGAGTGCGGCCACGGTGCAGATGACCGAGGTGATGGTGGGGATGAGCGAATACACCGTCACGTCGACCAGACCCGTGTAGCCGCTCATAAAACGACTTGTCTGGCTCACAAGCGATCCGCCAAAGCGGCTGGTATGGAATGTCATGGATTGGTTGGAGAGCGTGTCGAAGCATAGGCGCGCCAGGTGATAGTTGCCTGCGATCTCGAGCTTGTAGACGGTGTAGTCCTGTAGCTTGGAGAGAATCTGACCCACCAGGTTAACGAGTACGAGTGCCAGGATATAGGGGCCGAAGACCTCAAACACTTGGTCACCCGCCACGGGACCGGCTTGAACGCGGTCGACAATGAGGGCCATCACATAGGTATTGGCAAACGTCAGCAAAAAGATGTAGCCCGCCGACGAGAACACCGAGAGAAAGACGATCAGCGGCTGCGCGCACGTGACACCCCAAAACCGCTGCAGCGTGCGGCGCACGGTGGAGCGGCTGAGCGGGCTGGTGCTTCTCTGAGACATGGGCTTCCTTTCGCGTCTGACAGGGCGAAACGCCATTGTTGCACATTGGAGCACGCTTCAGACGAGTGCGATACGAAAAGCGGTAGGGCGCCCGCGTTTGCGCCGGTGCCCCACCGTCTTGTTGCAATTAGTCCTCGTCTTCTTGGTCTGTGGAAAGGCCCGCGGGCGTGAGTCCCAAGATCTCATCGGCCTGGTCGGCGTCTTCCAGCGCGTCGATGTCCTTGAGCTTGCGCTCCATGACGTTGGTGCGCGTGGTAATGATGCCCTCGACCGTTTTGCCCGCGGTCTCGATCTGCTGCTGGGCGCGGCGCAGCGCCGCCTGATAGCGCGGCAGCTCGGCCTTGACGGCGGAGAGCACGCGCAGTACATCGTCGGTGCGTTTTTGCAACTTAAACGTTTGGTAACTCATCTGCAGGCTGTTGAGAATGGCCGCCATGGTGCTGGGACCGGCTACGTTGACGTGATAGTCGCGGCCCAGGGTCTCGATAAGCCCGGGGCGGCTGACGACCTCGGCGTACAGTCCCTCAAACGGCACGAACATGATGCCAAAGTTGGTCGTTGCCGGCACACTCAGGTACTTTTCGCAGATGTCTTTAGCCTCGCGTTTCACCATCATATCGAGCGTCTTGCGCGCTGCGGCAACGGCCTCCGCGTCACCCGACTCCTGCGCGTCGAGCAGGTGCTCGTACGCGTCGCCCGGAAACTTGGAGTCAATCGGCAGCAGCACGGGATCGCCCTCGTCTACCGGCAGCTTGACGGCAAACTCAACGCGCTCCGAGGCGCCGGGCCTGGTGGCAACGTTTTCCAGATACTGGTCGGATGTGAGGATGTCCGTCAGGATCGCACCCAGCTGCACCTCGCCCAAAATGCCGCGCGCTTTTACATTGCCCAGCACACGCTTGAGGTCGCCTACGCCGGTGGCGATAGATTGCATATCGCCCAGGCCCTTGTACACGGCCTCGAGCTGGTCGCTCACCTGCTTAAACGATGCCGACAGTCGGTCGTTGAGCGTGCGAGAGAGCTTCTCGTCCACCGTCGCGCGCATCTGATCGAGCTGCACGTTGTTGTCTTTGCGGATGGCGCCCAGCTGAGCATCGACCGTCTCGCGCACCTTGTCCAGGCGATGCTCGATGCCCTCGCGATTGGCGCCGAGCTGTTGGGCCGTCTCGCGGCGCAGGTCATCCATCCGGTCACCAGCTTGCGAGAACTCGCGTGCGATGGTCAGGTAACGTTGCTGCTCCACGGCCGCATCTGTCGTCTGCTGCTGCGCGATGGCATTGGCCGTGCGGCGGGTTTCGGCCAGCGCGACGTTCAGGGCATCGAGCGCGTTGTTGGCCTGCTCGAGTGCTGCCAGCGTTTCCGCGCTACTGTCGCCACGCTCCCGCAACTCGGCACGCAGGCTCTTGAGCTGGAGGGCGCAAGCCACAGCAACCCCCACCGCCACCAAGGCGACCACAACAAGCACAATATCAATAGCAGACATAAACTCCGCCCAACAAACCCAATCGATTATCAATCAAAACCGCGATCAATCTTACCCCGCCACACACACGGATCACTCACTGCCTTGCAGACAAATTTCTCTTAGAGCCGCGGACGCTAAAACGCTAGCTCTCCCAGCCGGCGCGGATGGTTATTATGACGTCACCTAGGCGCTGGCCCAGGGCCGCTAGATGTTGGAGCACCTCGTTGGGCGATGCGCCGTTGAGGATGCACGTGAGGGCATACGAGACCAAGAAAATCGCCGCAAGTCCTAGCGGAATGAGCACGATCATCGCCAATGTGCGCAGGCGCTGGCCCACGCGGCGACGACGCGCACGACGCTTGTCGAACGCGAGCTCCTGCGCATATGAATCTTGCTGTACGGAATAGGCCTCTGGTGCCGATTCGCCCGCAGGCGAAACCGCAGGTGTAACGTTTTGCGCAGGGGGCTGGGCTGCCGCCCCCTGCATTTGCATCTCCATGAGTCGTTGCTGCTGACGCAGCATGCGCTCAGCCTGTTGCTGCGGAGTCTCAAGAAACAGATCCATGCTGGCCTCCAAAATCGGAGCATTCGACGCTTACGACCAGCATCCCGCACCGCCATGACCGCGACAACGCAATCGCCGGCAATAGCCACAAAGTTTCTTTTGCTCAAAAGCTGTCGAAAAGCTCAACAACTCCCCTACCAGCACTTTCTCTGAGCTTTTTTCGCCATCAATCTTTTGGACTTCCGCCTTTACGCCAACTGACCAAAATCTAACCAAAAGCTTGACGAAAAATGTGGAAACAGGGACCCCACACAAAAAGTGCCGCCCAATAGGGGCGGCACGCTAACTTCTTATCAGTTTTTCAGTAGCGAGCACGCGACGACCCGAAGCCGGAGCACAGGGCGGGGAAACACCTTTGCCTCGCGCGACCTGCGGAGCCGTGAGCGAGAGGGAAAGGTGTTTCCCCGCCCTGTGCTCCGCAGTCGGTGAAGGCAGCTTTACATGTCTGCGAGACCTCGGGCAGCGGTGGCGCACATAAACGCTAGGGCCAGAATCACGAGCGAGCCGGCAATGTCAGCCAGGGCGCCCGCAAAGCGACGCTCAAACAGCCAGCTCTCAAAGTGCGGGGCAACGTTGCGCCAAACACGCCACAGCAAGATGCCCATACCGATGACGCCCGGGATATTGAGCAGTAGGATCTCGGAGCACAAAAGACCGATCAGGTTGCCGGCGACAAAACCAGCGTCGCCCTCGCAGTATTTGCGGTAGACCATATACAGCATGTACGCCACAAACGGCTGCAAGCACGCAGAAATAAACGTGACCACCATCGAGGGGTCCTGCGAAAAGACCCCGGTGAGCTTATCCACGCTCGTGGCATCCTTAGAGGCCAGGAACAGGCCAATGACCACCACGGGCACCACACCCAAGATGACCTCGACCATCGTGAACAGCTTGGCAGTCAAATCCTCACTAGCCGAATTCAAATGGGGCGCCCACTCAGGATGAGCATGCGCGCCGACTTTCTTGTCCTTCTCAGCACGATCGGCCTTTTTACCCTCGGCAACCCGACGACCAGGATCCTTGCGAGTTCCCGCCGCAGCAACCCGAGCCCGAGACTTCTTACCCATAACCAACACCTCACAAGAGGAAACGAATAGCCAACGCTACCCAGTGTACCCCACCCATGAACGGTGCCGTCCCAACCGGCCCCCACAAAAACGTGCCGCCCCATAAGGGGCGGCACACAAACTTTTTTATCAGCTTTTCTGTAGCGAGCACGCGACGACCCAAAGCGGGCCGGGAGGGCCGGACTACCTTCCCTCAACGCGACCCTGCGAAGCCGTGAGCGAGGAGGGAAGGTAGTCCGGCCCTCCCGGCCCAGCTCACGCCAGCGCCAAGCGCTAGTAGTTCACCACCTGCTCCTCAAAGTACGCCTTCGGGTGGTTACACACCGGGCACACTTCAGGCGCCTCGGCACCAACGTGCAGGTGCCCGCAGTTCAGGCACTTCCACACCTTTACGCCCTCACGCTCAAACACCTCGCCCGACTCGATGCGCTCGACGAGCTTGTTGTAGCGCTCCTCGTGGGCCTTCTCGACGGCGGCGACGCCACGGAACTTCTCGGCGATCTCGGCAAAGCCCTCCTCCTCGGCGGTCTTGGCGAACTCGTCGTACATCGTGGTCCACTCGTAGTTCTCGCCCGCAGCGGCATCACGCAGATTGTCCAGGGTATCGGGGACGGCGCCATCGTGCAGATACTTAAACCACAGTTTGGCGTGCTCGGACTCGTTGCCTGCGGTCTCGGCAAAGATATTCGAGATCTGAACGTAGCCATCCTTCTTGGCCTTAGAGGCATAGTAGCGATACTTGGTGTGTGCCTGGGACTCACCGGCAAAAGCGGTCTCGAGGTTCTTCTTGGTTTGGGAGTTCTCAAAATCCATAGGTGTACTTCCCTTCAACGCATGCCGCCCGTAGGCTCCGAGCGGCCTCGTCTTTAGGATGCCCCTCAAGCCGAGAATTTAAACCTTACAATCCCGTTCTTCAGATTTGAGCGGGCTACACACTCAACCAACGATCGTCCTCGGCTCGGCAAAAGCCCTCGCGCTCCAGGTCAGCTAGAATGCCCGCGATCAAGTCGCACTCGACCGGCCCGCGACCGGCTGCCGCTTCCATCTCGTTAACGCCCACCACGGCATCAGCAAGCGTAATCCCCGCCGGCTGCCCATCGCGCGCTGCCAGCAACATACGCACGATATGCGCGCGCTTTTGGCGACGCGAGCCCTCAAACTTGGACTGACGACTATAGCCCGCCGACCGCCTGGACGGATTGGGCAGCGTCTTTTTAAGATACGCGCCGTAATCCAGCAACGCGTAATACCACGCGCGCGGCGTGTCGGCATCGTCTTGAGGCGCGGCAAAGGGCGCAATCTCATCCGCCGCCGCACCAGGGGCCGCCGGACAGGCGGCTTGGATCAGCGGCACCAGCTCGCGATCGGGAACGGCCGGCACATCGGGAAAGAAATGATGCAGAAAGACCGTGCGCACATTGGTCTCCAGATACACGCCTGGAAGATCAAACGCAAACGAACGGATGCCCTGCGCCGTTGCCGGGCCAATACCAGGCAGCGCGACCAGATTGTGCGTCTCGCGCGGAAACTCCCCGCCCCAATCCTCTACGACCCGTTGAGCGGCCCCATGAAGCGCCAGAGCGCGTCGGTTGTAGCCCATGCCCTGCCAAGCGTCCAAAACATCGGAAGGCGCGGCCTGGGCAAGCGCTTGCACAGTCGGAAAACGATCGAGCCACACCGGCATGCGTGCCTCCACACGCGGCACCTGCGTTTGCTGCAGCATGACCTCAGAAAGCCAAATGATGTACGGATCGCGTGTGCGGCGCCACGGAAGGTCGCGATAACGCAGGACCCCTTCCGAACGAATCATCGAACGAAAGGGGTCCTGAATCATGGCTATACTCCTTATGCGGCGCTATTCCTCCCGGTAAGCGCACGCGCAGGTGGCGTACTCGGGAAACGCTTCGCGGTCGGCGAACTTGGGATCGACGGCCGGAAACTGGCGGTGAGCGACGATGTCGCCGAGCGAAACGGAATCGAGGTAGTCGCGCATCAACGCCTGGGCTCCGGCCCACAGGGGATGATAGCAGCACGCGCCCATGCGCGCACAGTCACCATCGGGCGCGGTGCAATCGTTCATAACCATAGGACCCTGAACGGCCTCGACGACCTGGCGGATAGTGACGTCGTCCGGACTGACCTTGAGACGCATGCCACCGTGGACGCCACGCAGGCTCTCCACAATACCGGCCTGGACCAAACCGTGCTGAATCGAGCGGGCAAACGAATACGGGACATTGACCTCTTCGGCAGCGGTGCGAACAGAAAGCAAACACTCCGGATCCTCGGCAAGCATCGCCAGCATACGAAGGGCGTAATCAGTCTTCCTCGATATGTCCATTTTTCCCCTTTCAAGGAATACGAACAGCTCGAACGAGCTCCGGGGCCGAGCTTGTGTCGAGACGCTAAATGACCGCCAGGACATCCAAATGGTAAATCGGATATCCACTGAGTGCCGCGCTTGAAGCGGAATGCATCAGATGCGGCCTACAGTGCAATTTAGTATAACCTAACCCCCTGCTTCATTGAACAGATGTTGCGCAACAAACCCCCTGTTTGAACACATATATCAGTAGAGGCTGGCTCGCTCGTTACAAATGCGGTGATTTGGATAAAGAGGCATATGAGATCGATGACCTATTAAACGCAAAAAGCCACGTCCGAAGACGTGGCTTTAATTGCGTTGGCGGGAAGTACGGGGCTCGAACCCGCGACCTCCGACGTGACAGGCCGGCGCTCTAACCAAACTGAGCTAACTCCCCAGGCAGACGTTCGCGTTTGTTTCCGCTCGCGTGCGCTGCGGGGATTAGTATACACAGAAGTCTGTCCGGCGCGCAACAACTTTTTTGAAAAAATTTTTCGGGGCCATCCGGGAGGGTCTCCGGGGCTGAGGGCGGGGGTTAAGTTTGCTGCTCTACAGTCCTGCGCAAGACGGAAAGCACATTAAGTGCTTTCCTTTGCGTGCGGAACTCGCGACAAACTTAACCCCCGCCCTCAGCCCCGGAGACCCTCCCTGCCGTCACATTATTCAACCAGTTTTGCGGGCGTGCGCCGCTGCGCGGCTAGCCCGCGTGCTCCTCGGCGGGGTTGGTCTGATGGATCTTGCTGAAGCTCCGCCTTTGGCTCAAATGGAAACGGGGGACGCATCTGCATCCCCCGTTTTTGTTGCGGTTAGTCTAGGTCAATAAACTTGGTGCTTATGATCTTGCCGTCTTTTACTAGCATTCTGGCCATGGTGGGGCCTCGGGTGCCTCTGGGGTAGCTGGCGCTGCCCGGGTTGAGGACTAAGCAACGGCCCACGTGGGCTTCTTTGGTTACGTGGGTGTGGCCGTTGATGGCTACGTCTACGGATCCCACCGGAAGGTCTTCGCGGTAGTGGGCTACGGCGAATTTGAGGCCTTCGTAGGTAAAGAGTGCAAGACGGTCTACATCGGGGCCGTAGTCGCGGTAGTAATCGTTGTTGCCCAGTACGGCCCGCACGGGGGCGATGGTGCATAGGTGCTCGTAGTCCATCTCTGACGTGAGGTCGCCGGCGTGGATAATCAGATCCGCGCCCTCAAGCTCGTCCAGGAGCGCAGGCGATAAATAGCCGTGGGTGTCCGAGATAATGTCGATACGCTTGGCGCTTGCACTGTTCATGGGATCCCTTCCGCAAAACGATTTGGTGCATTCATGCAAAAAGCCCCACGGCTCCGCAGACGATTTTGGTCTACAGGGCTGCGGGGCCAGTGTACTAGAGGCTCAGGGCCTTCTTGAGCGGCACGACGCGGCGGCGCGAAACCGGCACGCGTTCGTCGACGCCCGTAATGCCCAGCTGGATGGCGCCCGAGGGCACCGTCTCAACGTCCGTGACGCACGCCAAGTTGACGATATAGCGGCGGTGAACACGGAAGAAGCCAAAATCGCAGAGCTTGGCCTCAAACTGCGCCAGCGAGGTCGTCGACAAAAAGCGATCATCGACGGTATAGATGCAGGAGTAATCGTCCTTGGCCATGATAAAGCGAATGTCGTCCACGGGAATGAGCACCTTGCGGCCGCCCTTTTCCACCGGGATACGCTCGATGGTCACCTTGCTGTCCGTAACCGGCTTGGCGCGTTGCATGACCTTCTCAATCGCGCGATCCAAGCGAGCTTCCTCGACCGGCTTCATCAGATAATCGACGGCATCCACGTCGAATGCCTCGACCGCATGGTCGCTATACGCAGTCACAAACACGATCGCCGGCGGATTTTTAAGCTTATGCAGCGCCTCGGCAAGTTGCAGGCCCGAGGCACCGGGCATCGAGATATCGAGAAACACGACATCCACGCGACTTTCCATAAGCATCTCGATGGCGGAGCGGACGCTCGACGCCTCCGTAATCGTGCCGATCTTGCCCGTTTGCTCGAGCAGGAAGCGAAGCTCCGAGCGAGCCGGCGCCTCATCATCCACAATCATCGCACGCAGCATAGGGATAAAACCTTTCGTCAACTAACTACGCCGGGCATCCGTCGCATGACGTTGAGCCCGTAGCCTTTTATTTTACTCTTGAATGTCAAAGATGCTCTCTGACAAATCAAGATGAAGGAGCACTTTGGTGCCCTTGCCCGGCGCCGATTCGACACGCGTATAGGAGTGCGGCCCATAAAAGCGATGGATGCGCTCCGAAATATTGTGCATGGCCACACCGGCGCCGCCACCCTGGGGAGAGCTGGCGTCGGGACGGGCAGAGCGTTCGTCAAACAGTCTGGCGGCGGTACCCTCATCCATGCCCACGCCATTATCGGCCACGGCAATCAAGATTGCATCCTCGCCGTCTTGGTGAACGGTCACGTCGATCCTCAGGGCGTCGTCATCGCCCATACCATGGCGTACGGCGTTCTCGACAATCGGCTGGATCACGAACGCCGGCACCAGCGTATCTTCCACGTCCTCGGACACATCGAACGTCGCAAGCACGCGGTCCTCGCCAAAGCGGGCCTTCTCAAAGGTAAGGTAGCGCTTGGTCTGTGCGACCTCGCGCGAGACCGGAATAAGCGATCCCGAGTTGTCGAGCGTGGCACGATAGAACGATGAGAACTCACGAAGCAGTTCGCGGGCCCGCAGCGGGTCAGTGCGCGTAAACGATGCAATGGTGTTCAGCGTGTTGAACAGGAAGTGCGGGTTAATCTGCGCCTGCAGCGCACGCACCTCGGCGCGCGCTGTGAGTTCCTTTTGCACCTCGAGCTCGTGGATGGCGAGCTGCGTGGACAAGATCTCGGCAAAGCCCGAGGCAAGCGCGTACTGGGTACGGTCGACGGCGCGCGGGGTCTTGTAGTAGAACTTGAGCGTGCCGACGGTACGATCGCCCACCTTGATGGGGGCGATAATGCCGGCGGGAACTTGGTTGTGCGAGCCGTCCGAGCCCACGACATCCACCATACGGTTGAACGACTGCACGATGCCATGTTCGATAACGTAGCGCGTGGCAAGCGTGTGGATGGGAGAATCTGGCAGTAGTTTTTCCTCAAACTCTCCCGCGCAGGCAAGCACGTTGCCCTCGTCGGTGATGGCCACCGTCATGGCGCGCGTCTCGGGCAAAATGCGCCGGCACACCAAACGCGCCGACTCCTGCGTCAGACCGCCCTTAATGTCCTCGAGCATGGCCGAGGCCACCGAGAGCGTCTCCTCGGTGTACTGGGAGCGCACCGAATCGGGATTGAGCGTCAAAAAGATAAAGATGCACAGAAAGATGCACAGTAGCGCGCAGGCAATCACCGTGGCGATCGGCTCGATACCGGTCACCAAGGCAAAAATAAAGTACACCAGCACGCAAATGGCGCAGGCAACGGCAATGATGCGAAAGATTGATATTGAACTATCGCGCTGGGCGCGGCGGTCGATCATTCGGCCCCCTCCAGGATACTGATCAGTTGTGCGTCACGCCAAAGCCCGTCCATGATCTTGGGCCAAAAGCTCTGGAAACGCAGATAGCTTGCAGCGTTTTGGCGCGCATAGGCCTTTGCCTCGTCGACACCATGGCGCCAGATGCGCAGGTAGCCCTCATGCTCGCGGGTAAACACGCTGCGGACCATAGCGGTCTTGCGCACGCGGTCGTCGAGCTCGCGCGAAATCCACGGGCCCGGGTAGGGCATGAGCGATGCCGCCGTAACGGGAATGAGCTCCTTTTGATGCGCGGCGAATGTCAACTTGGCCCGTTCGTAGTACCAACGGTATACATCCTGCATAAAGCGCGGTGAGCGCTTTTCGGACTCCGGAGGCAGATGGCGCACGGTCCACTCGTTATCGAACCACACGTCGTAGCCAAACATGCGCATGTTAAAGAGGTAATCCAAGTCCTCGCCGCGGGTGATAAACGGGTCAAAGGCTACACGCGTAAAGGCGCGGGCGTGCAGGGCCATCAGGCCGCCGCACACGTAGTTGGAGCGCGAAATGCGGGTGCCCGAGAGCGCCTTTTTCATCCAACGGTTGAACTCGATGCGCTTGGTCCACCAACGATGGCAGATGCCCGCCTTGTCCGTGGGAGCCAACGGCGAGCCGTCGCAATCGTAGAAATAGCCGCTCTTGACCAAGATCGGCAAGCCCTGACGTGTCTGCTGCCCCAACGCATAGGTCGCGCGCTTCATAAAGTCGGCGTCGATGACAGTCTCATCGTCATCCAAAAAGATAACCGCGTCATGCCCCAGCACAGCGGCACAGGCCAGCCCCATGTTGCGGATGGCACCGTAGCCTCGCAGGCTCACGCACTCGCCCGAACCCTTGGGCGCGATCTGAGCAACCCGGTCTGCGATGCGCGAGGCCTGGGTGTTGGTGACAACGGTGACTTTGAGCGTAGGATGAGCGTCGACAATCTCGTGCACGCGCAGCGACACATCGGCCGTGGCAGAAACGGGACAGACCACCAAAAGGATGATGCGCGGGATGTCGCGCACCTGCTCAAGCGAGGCCAGGCAGCGGTCGAGTTCGGGATTGTCGGCGTTGAGTCGTGTCGAATGGTCATAGGTGCCAGGGGCGTTTGCGCGAGCGTCATCGCCCGCCCAATACGTTGGAATCACGACCGTGGCGTTCATGCCTTACCCTCCCTGCAACACAAAAACGGGACGCCACCAAACACAGGCGACGCCCCGCGACCTAGCTGACTCCATCATACCCACTTGGGCTAATCATTGTTCGAAAGTCAGAATGTTTATTGCGGATAACCCCAAAAGAGTATCGCGGACAGGCACAATAGCCGCTCGCTCCTATGCGGCATGCCCTGCCGCCCGAGTCATGCGGGACAGGCGGACCAGCAGCATAAAGCCAACGACCAACAGCACACCAATGGAAAGGACGCCCAGCGACGGGTTGCCGGTCAGCGAGGTGACAACCGACACCAGGAAGGTGCCCATAACGCTTGCATAACGACCAAAGATGTCAAAGAAGCCGTAGTACTCGTTGGACTTTTCCTTGGGGATAATGCGGCCAAAGTAGCTACGGCTGAGCGCCTGCACGCCGCCCTGGAACAGGCCGACCATAATGGCAAGCACCCAGAATTCAAAGGCGGTCTTTAGGAAGAACGCGGCGAACAGCACAATGCCCATGTAGGCGGCGACCGCCACCAGGATCATGTTGAGCGTGCCCACGCGGCCGGCGAGCTTGCCGTAAATGATGGCAGACGGAAAAGCAACAAACTGCGTGACGAGCAGCGCCAGGACCAGCTGCGTCGAATCGATGCCCAAGGCCGATCCGTAACTGGTGGCCATGGAAATGACCGTGTGCACACCGTCGATATAGAAGAAGAACGCGATCATGTAGACCAGCACGGTCTTGTTGTGGGCGATCTCGCGCATGGTGTGTCCGACCTCGGAGAACACACCGCCCACGATGTGGCCGATAGTGTCCTCGGGACCGCGCTCGCGACCGTACTTTTGCTTATAGGTGCGAATGAGCGGCATGGTAAAGATGAGCCACCAGGCACCAGTGATGATAAACGACAGACGCGTTGCCAGCATGGTAGGGACGCCAAGAGCGGGGCCACCCATGATGAGCGCCAGGCAGATGACGAACGGCACGGTGGAACCGATGTAGCCCCAGGCATAGCCCGAGCTGGACACGGCGTCCATGCGCTCGTCGGTGGTAATGTCGGGCAGCATGGCGTCGTAGAACGTCATAGAAGAGTTGAGGCCGATGGTGCACAGCACGTACACAGTCAAAAATGCCATGGCGGACATTGGGATAGCCTGCGCCAGACAAAGAACCAGGCCCGTGAGGAAGAAGCCCAAGAAGAACTTGATCTTGTTGCCGGCGTAATCGGCAAGCGCGCCCAGAATGGGCATGAGCATGGCAATGACCAGCGAGGCAATCGTCTGCGCGTTGCCCCAAGCGACCACCAGGTCTGCCGAGGAAGCACCGGTATTGATGGCGTTAAAGTAGATGGGCACCACCGAGGTATTGAGCAGTACGAGGGCCGAGTTTCCCACATCGTACATGACCCAGTTACGCTCGAGCTTGGTGTATTTCATGGACAGGGACCCTTCGTATTCGCCCGATATGCAGTTAGTTCATCGTACCCCAATTGTCCAGAACCGCCGGTAAGGATTCGGCAAAGGGGCACGCACGGGCCCTATTCCTCGCGGTCGAACTCCTCATCGGCATTGAGCACGCGACCGCTGTAGTTGACGTGACTGGTCACGGCATCCATGTCACCGGTCTCGATAAAACGTGCGACCGTGCACTCGTAATCGACCAGCGCGCGCTCAAAGACCTCGGGGAAGCTCTCAGTCGAGACCTCATCGGTAAAGGGGTTCTTCCATGTCAGGTGGCCCAGGTTGCCGGTGCGCTCGGGCAGCTCCGTCGTCACGCGATGGGCAAGGCCGTCGAGCAGCGAGTAGTCGTGCACCAAGCCCTCAACCAGCGAGATCGCGCGCGTCTTTGCGGAGCCGGCCGGCTCAATCGCGCGGTAAAGTCGCTGCATATTGGCAACGGCAGCACCGTACTCCCCCGATGGAATGTCAATGCCGTACACGCGTCCGGCAACATAGCTCATCAGCACGCCGGCCACGCGATTGATGCGATCGGTGGTGACAATCTCGCCCGCCGGCGGGTAATCGTCGACCGTAGCACCATCGCGTTTAAGCTGCAGCATCAGTACATCCAAGTCGCTCTCGATCACAGCATGGACCTGACTGCTCGAATCCTCAAGCTCTGAATCGGACTCCACGATGCCAAACTGCTGCTCATAGACAAAGGGATGGGCGTTGCGGTCGAGCACGTAATGAGACAGCAGGCCCAGCGCAAAGGCGCGACCCAAGCTGGCGTCGCGCGGCAGCAGATGCGACACGCCGTCGCGCAGGCACGCGAACTGGCGAGACATGCGCGACCGATGCATGACCTGCGCCAGCAGCGTGCAGTCGGAAACACGCGGTGTCAGAATGTGAAAGAAAAACGGGTCGGGGCCTTGGTTGCCCAAGATAAAGGCAATGCGCTCTTCATCGGACGTGATGACGCCCTGCGGAAGACGGTCGATGCTTTCCTCGCCAAACAGATGATGGGTGATAAGCGCGGGCATAATGATCCTTTCGATTTCATTCGATGCCACCCATTATGCCCACCGCGCGCCCATGCCAAACCTGCGATGGTAAACGACGGCACGCAAGCCTCTTACGCAAGCCCCAGGTGCGACTTGACCTCGGCGGCACGACGACGGGACACCGGTACCGTCGAGCTCACGCGGTCGAGCCTGAGCTCCATCAACCCCGTGGAGCCAATCTCAACATTGTGCACGTCTTCCAAATTGACCAGATAGCTGCGATGAACGCGAATAAAACCCTCGGAGCTCAAGCGACGCTCGAGCGAAGAGATCGACTCATTGATCAGGTACGTTCCCTCGGCGCAGATGGCGTTGCAAAAATCGGCGCGCGCCTCAAAGTAGCAGACGTCTGCGGCGGGAATGAACACCTTTTTGCCCCCGCGGTCCACCGTCAGACGCAAAGGCTGGCACGGAGCGTGGATAACACGACGGGCACCCAAGGCTGCCTCGATCTTGTCGAGCGCCTTTGACAGGCGTGCGTCCTCGACCGGCTTGACGACATAGTCGACCGCATCAAGGTTATACGCATCGGCGGCAAACTCGGCAAACGCCGTCACAAACACAACCACCGGCGGCGTCTTTAGGTTCTGCAGCGTCTCGGCAAGCTCAATTCCCGAGCGGCCGGGCATCGTGATGTCCAAAAACAACACGTTGGGCTTGTTCGAGAGAATCGACTCCACGGCCTCGGTGACATTGCCCGCCTCGGCAATCTGACCCACACGCGTATCCTTTTCCAACAGATAGCGTAGCTCAGCCCTAATGGGAGGCTCGTCATCAACCACCAAGATGTTCCAGCCTTCGGACATATGTGCTTCCCCTCTTTTTCTCTCAATCCAACCGCGTGCTACGCCGTCAACGGCGCCGGCTCATGCGGCTCGCCGTTCAGCTCGACGATGACCTGCGTTCCCACGCCCTCCTGGGACTTCACGCGCATGCCGGAATCTTCTCCGTAAAAGAAATGGATGCGCTGAAGCACGTTGAAGAGCGCCAGGCCGCAACCTCGCTTGACGGAGCCGTCGGCGGTAATGCTCTCGGGCTCCTCTCGGCGATGTTGCTCAAACAGATGCGCGCAGACCTCTTCGCTCATACCGATGCCATCGTCCTCGACGATGATCTCCAAACCGTCATCGGTCTCGAAAGCCCTAACATGAATAGAAAGCGGCTCGGTCTCGCGCTGCGCGTGCTTGATGCAGTTTTCGAGCAACGGCTGCAAGATAAACGGCGGCACCAGGCTGTCGCGCACCTCAAAGTCGATATCGACCGAGACGCGCAGACGGCCGTCGCCATAACGAGCCTGCATAAGATTGATGTAGCGAGTGCCCTGTTCCACCTCGTGCTCGAGCGTTGTGAGGGTATCGGAATCAGAAAGCGTCTGACGGTAGTAGTTGGAAAAGTCGATCAGCAGCGACCTGGCCTTGTCCGGCTCGGTACGTACGAGCGACACGATGGTGCTGATGGTGTTAAACAGAAAATGAGGATCGACCTGCGATTGCAAGGCGCGCAGCTCCACGCGGGCCGTGAGCTCGTCCTGGCGCTCGAGCTCAAAGCTCGCAAGCTGCGTGGAAATGAGGTCGGCAAAGCCCGAGGCAAGCGCCGTCTGGCGCATATCGATGCTGCTCAGACGGGGATAATACAGCTCGAGCGTGCCCACGCAATGCCCGCGCACGGTAAGCGGTGCGACAATACCGGCGCGCAGGCGCGGAAAGTAGCCACCCGTCTCGGTCGAGGCATCGCGCGAGAACACGCTTTGCTCGCCGCTGTTGATCACGTTGAGCGTAGTCCGCAGCACCACCGGGGTGCCCGCGGGGCATTTTGCCGAGTCCTCGCCCCAGCTTGCCAACACCTGCTTGCCGTCGGTAAAGCAGATGGCAGAGGCGATAGTTTCGGACAGGATGATCTTAGAGGCGCCCAGGGCAGCTTCGGGCGTAAGGCCGCGCGACGTGTAGGCGAATATTTTCGACGCGATGGCGAGCGTGCGGTCGGTAGCGCTCGATGTGAGATCGTCGGGAACGACAAAGACGTACGAGAAGAAGAAGCACAGCATGACCAAGCCGGCAATGACGACAACGGCCGGAACGGGATTGGGATTATCGGTTAGATCCCAGATGAGCAGCAGGATAAGCAGCGGAACGACAATACCGAGCAAGATGGCTTGAACCACATGCTGAGCGGTACGAAAGACCTTGGTAGAGTTGTAGCTCTTGCCCAGAATCAGCCTATTGAGATCCACCGTCATCTCCTTCTTACTGACGCACCCCATAGCAATAAAGAGGGCCGCAAGCGACCCTCTCCATTGCATTATGCAATCAAATACTGTGTTTTACATCAAGCCATCGATGAACGGTAGCTTAGGCGCTGTACTTGTTTGCCTCGCCGAAGGTGCCAGCCTCGACAATCCAGCCGTCCTTCATGATGACGTCCATGTTGTCGGTGTTGAGCACGTGGATGTCGGCAGCGACGTCACCGTTGATGACCAGCAGGTCGGCGCACTTGCCGGCCTCGATGGAACCGGTCTCGTCCTCGATGTGGCACATCTTGGCACCGTTGAGGGTGGCACAGGTGATGGTCTCGACCGGGGTGAAGCCGATCTTGTCGACGAACTCGTACATCTCCTCGATGGAGCAGGTGCCGTACGGGGTGACGAAGGAGAAGGAGTCGGAGCCGATCGTCATGACGACGCCGCGCTTCTTGGCCTCGCGCAGGCAGTCGTAGTTGCGTTGCAGCTCCTTCTCGACCAGGGTGCCCTCGTACTTGTCGTGCAGCTCGGGGACGTAGACGGGCGGATAGGTGGCGTACCAGGTGGGCAGGAAGGCGATCGTCGGGGTGAAGAAGGTGCCCTGCTCGGCCATGAGGTCCATGGTGCGCTCATCGATATCGAAGCCGTGAATCAGCTGCTCGCAGCCAAAGCGAACGGAATCGTAGGCAGCGGCGTGGTTGTTGTAGCAGTGGCTCCACACGGGGATTCCGACCATCTTGGCCTCTTCGACCACGGCCTGAATCTCCTCGGAGCAGTAGTGCTGGTCGCGGCCAGAGTCCCAGCGCCAGATGCCGCCACCGGTAGCCCAGATCTTGATGGCATCGGGGTTTTCGCGCAGGCGACGACGGACGGCCTTGCGCAGATCCCAAGGACCGTCGACCTGATCGCCCCAGGGGTGCGATTCCTTGTTGAGCTCCTGGCTGCAGTGGTGGGAGTCGCCGTGGCCGGCAACGCGGCAGAAGCCAAGGCCGGTGGCCAGAACGCGCGGGCCCTTGAAGACGCCCTTGTCGATGCAGTCACGGATCTGGATACCAAAGCGGCCGATCTCGCAGACGGTGGTGAGGCCGTGGGTGAGGCAGTCGTAGGCCTGCTTGACGGCGACGGCCTGCTTCTCGAGGAGCGGCTGCATGACCCAGTCGGTGTCATCGTCGGTCAAGTTGCCCGAGAAGTGCAGGTGGGTGTCGATCAGGCCGGGCAGGACAGTCTTGCCGGCGGCGTCGATGACCTCAACGCCCTCGGGAAGGTCCTGCATGGCGCCGGCGTACTCGATCTTGCCGTTGTCGTCGACGAGAACGAGGGAGTTCTCGACCGGCTCGGCACCGGTACCGTCGATGAGCTTGCCGCCAACGATTGCATACTTAGTGGACATGGTTCCTCCTTATGGATCCATATAGTGGGCGAGGCCGTGTTGGGTTAAGGCCTCACAAAGCTACCCAAGTGGTGCCGGGTTCGGTGCGCGGAAGAGAGGGTCCCGCGCACCTGATCCGCCCCGGCTCGGCGTTACTTTTTGCGGGAATTGGTAAAGGCCATGAGGGCCAGGCCAATAGCCAACCAGCCGATCACGATGCTCCACTCCACCATGTTGAGGGAGGCGGGAGAGAACGGAATCACGAGCAGGCCGATGATGATGGCGCAGGCAGCGATAGCGAGGCCGATGCCAAACTTGCCGCCGGGAACTTCGTAGGGACGAGGCAGGTCGGGCTCGGTGAAGCGCATGCGCAGGCAGGCGAGGGCGACCATGCCGCAGGAGAAGATGAAGGCGAGAGCTGACACGTTGGTCAGAGGGATGAGCATGTTCTTGCCCAGGAACGGACCGATGACGGTGATGACGCCCAGAACGACGCAGGCGAGCTTGGGAGCGCCGGACTTGGGGTCGACCTCGGCGAATTTCTCGGGCAGCTGGCCCTTGCGGCCCATGGCGAGCATGATGCGGCTCGTGGCGCCGTAGAAGGAGTTCATCGGGCCCATGGGTCCAAGCGTGGCGATGACGAGCATGGCCAGGTACAGAAGCATGTTGATGCCCTTGAGGCAGGCAAGCGCGGGAACCGGGCTCTTAACAAACTCATGCCAGTCGAGGATGGTGCCGAACGAGTAGATGCAGACCATGTAGAAGCCGCCGGCGGCCAGCAGGGCCAGGGAGATGATCTTGCCGAACTTGTTCCAGTTGAGGCCCTCGGCTGCTTCCTCAGCCTGCTGAGGAATGGTGTCGAAACCGGCGTAGAAGAACGGGGTCAGAACCAGGACCGACACGATGCCGGCGAACAGGCTGGTGCTCTCGGTAGCGGCCTTGCCGCCGCCAGCACCGGCGACCTGGGAGAACACGGGCATGGCATTGTCCGGCGAGCCGGTGAACAGCGAGACGCCCATGGCGAGCAGCATGCCGCAGAGCAGGGCCTTGGTCAGGAAGGCCTGGAGCTTGGCGGCCGAGCTGGCACCGCGGAAATTGAGGAAGATGACGTAGACTGCAAAGCCGAGCGCGATCAGCGTCGGGAACAGGTAAACGTCGGCGCCCAGGATAGTGTAGAGCTTGACGGCGCGCAGCCACTCAAGACCGGGCAGGCTACCGAACATCTCGGACACGAGGGTCGAAATGGCGATGGCCTCCCACGGGCACAGGATGCCGTTGCCCAGGGCCAAAAGCCATCCGGTGATGTAGCTCAGCGTACGGCCAAAGCTACGATCGACATACTCGACGATGCCGCCCGAGATGGGGATGGCAGCCGTGAGCTCACCGAAAACAGCTCCGACGGGCACGAGGAAGATTGCACCCAAGAGGAATGCGATCATAGCGGGAACGGGACCGCCGCCCACGACCATCCAGTCGCCGACCTGCAGAACCCAACCGGTACCGATGATGGCACCAAAGCCGATGGTGAAGAAGTTCCAGAGCGAAAGCGTTTTCTTCATGCCGCCGTTATCCTCGACTGCAACTTCTGCGTTCTTGTCCGCCATTGTTCCCCTCCTTTCCTTTTTGACGCCCCTTGACGTCACCCCTTGCGCGGCCCGTCTGACCGCGCGCTTTTATTTCGTGGCTTTAAGATACGACCTTGGCATTGCATTGCCGTCCAGGGCTCGACCGAAGGCAGAACTGTAAAACGAGCGGCGCCGTTTTTGGGACGAACGGCGGGAGACGCCATTCGTCTTGGACGCTTTCATCTTGTCTGCTTTTGAATACCTGTTGCCGTGACGCTTGGCGCGCGGCGCGGCAACGTTCATACCATTTGTCAGGCTTTTGGCGCACATACCCATGTGTCGTGCATCTTTTTATGTAGGATAGACAAGTTACACATGAGGCAAGGTGATTCGAATGGCATACGGATACAATGACGGCGACCAACGGCCACAAAGCGTGCGCCTTGCCGGCCGCACCACGTCAACGCCCAGAAGCACCTCCGACAACGACAACCCACAGCGCCCCCAAGAGCAGCCCGGGGCTTCTTCGCGGCAACAATGCCGTACCGTGCGGCAGTCAGACCGTGTGAGTACGAGCACACGCCAACGCCAGACCGACACGTCGCAGCCACGCCGCTACGATCGCCGTAAGACCGACTACTACGTCAAGCGCTCCTTTTCGCGACCTCAACGCGATCGCGGCAGTTCTGCCCCTCGCCCCGCGTCGCATACCACAAGCCGCGCGCTTCCGGCCCGCCGCCTACGCCTTGCGCTTTGCTCCATCGCCGCCTGCCTCGTCTTTGTGTTTTTGGGATCTTGTATCTCCCACGGGTCAGCCGGTCTTGAGCCCACTGCCGAGGACAAGCTGCTTAAAGCTCCCGTCGCACCCGGTTACTCCTTTGCGTTCTCGACCCCGCGCTCGCAATGGCAGGCCGGCACCATGCCCCACATCTACCAAATTGACCCCGCATGGTCGGAGCTGCCCTATGCCGGTGGCACTATTCGCGAAAACGCTTGCGGTCCCACTTGCCTCACCATGGTCTATATCTTTAAGACCGGCCATACCGATAAGACGCCGGTCGATATATGCGCACTGGCCGAAGCCGGCAACTACGCCCCCACTGGTGCCACCGAGTGGTCGTTTATGACAAGCGGTGCGTGGCAGCTGGGGCTCAACGGAACACAGCTCTATAACGATCGAGAATCGATTACCCAAGCACTTCGCTCGGGTGCGCCCGTCATCGCCGCAGTGCGCCCCGGCACGTTTACCAACGTAGGCCACTATATCGTGCTCCACGGCATCGACGATGCCAACCAGATTGGCGTCTACGACCCCAACTCGGCCAGCCGCAGCGCCCGCCGCTGGGGCGTCGTAGAGGTCCTCAACGAAATCGAAGCCATGTGGGCCTACTACTAGTCATTGGGGACAGACTTAAATGAGTGGTCATTGGGGACGCTCTTGTTTGACTAGTCATTTAAGAACGTCCCCAACGACTAGGTGAATAGCAAAAGCCCCACAGCCGGAGCGGACTGCGGGGCTCATGAAGAGAGGCTAGTTTGTGGGCGCTTTGCCTGGCGCCCACGAGAGAGGCAACAGAGTAGAGACTACTCGTGGATGCGGGTACCGGAGAGGCCAGCCATGGTCTCGGCGGCCTTGTCCAGAGCGCCGATGATGCAGGTGCGGCCCTTGCGGGAACGAGCGAACTTGATGGCAGCGCGGACCTTGGGCTCCATGGAACCCTTGCCGAACTGACCCTCGTCGGCCAGGCGCTCGGCCTCGTCGGCGGTGAGGTCCTCGAGCTCCTCCTGGTTGGGTTTGCCAAAGTTGATGGCGACATGCTCAACGGCGGTCAGCAGGAACAGAACGTCGGCGTCGCAGTCCTCGGCCAGCAGCTCGCCGCCCAGGTCCTTGTCGATGACGGCGGGAACGCCCTTGTAGCAGCCCTTGTTCTCATAGTCGCGGACGACGGGGATGCCGCCGCCACCGCAAGCGATGACGATGAACTCGTTGTCGAGCAGGTTGAGGATGGAGTCAGCCTCGACGATCTTCTTGGGATCGGGAGAAGCGACGACGCGACGCCAGCCGCGGCCGGAATCCTCGACGAAGACCTTGGAGGGATCCTCGGCCATGAACTCCTTGGCCTGCTCCTCGGTGTAGAAGGGACCGATCGGCTTGGTCGGGTTCTTGAACGCGGGATCGTCGGGATCGCACTCGATCTGGGTGACGACGGTGGCGGCGTGCCAACGCTTATAGCGCTTGTGCATCTCGCGGCCAATGCCCTGCTGCAGGTGATAACCAATGTAGCCCTGGGACATGGCGCCGCACTCGGGCAGCGGCATCTCGGGGGTACCGATGGCATCGTGGGCAGCGGCGAAGGCGTTCTGGATCATGCCGACCTGCGGGCCGTTGCCGTGGGTGATGATGATCTCGTTGCCCTGCTCGATGAGACCGAGGAGAGCGTGGGCGGTGTTGCTCACGGCCTCGATCTGCTCGACGGGGTTGTTGCCGAGGGCGTTGCCGCCAAGGGCGACGACAATACGATCGGGCTTACCAAGAGGCTTAGACATTGCTGGAATCCTTTCTGTAAAAGGCCTACAACCCATTAATAACCCTCGTCCGTGCGATACGCGAGTTTATTAAGGTTTATATTCTCTTTATCGCTCATTTTATTCATTTTGAAAATAGCGGAACGGTGAACGGTCGTTTTTATCCGCTCAGCGTACAGAACCCCAGCTCAGACATATCTACGCCATTTACGTGCAACTTTATTTAAATGCAGCGAGGATTATGTCAGATTATGCAAACTACATCTCTGCTAAACACAAAACGGACAGCGCAATATCTTACTCGCACTATACGAGATTCTATGCACTTATAAGTTGAGTATGCACCCCTGCAAAAACAAGGGGCTTTTCATCCAGCATAAGGAATAAAGAAGAGCTCCGAAAAGGCGGCAACAGCCAAGTCCCCCATCTATCTCCAAAGTGGCGCGAGGTTTCGCGGCAAAGCCGCGAAACAGCGAAGGGGACAAAAGCCCCCCACAACCACGTCCTTCATCCGCCCACACAATCCGAGGATGTAGTCGTAGCAGGATCTGAGGGCTAACCTTCGCGGACACTCCGCAGGACGAAAGAACCCCCGCCGCACGTAGTGCGCAGCGGGGGTTCTTTCATGTCCGAGGACGTCCGCGAAGGTTAGCCCTCAGATCCTGCAGTGGGAGACCTAGGCCTCGTTGTACACCGTCTTGAGCTTCAGCAGGTGCTGATAGCGGTCCATAGCGGCCTGCTCATTCTCCTTGAAGAGCTCCTCGGCGCGCTCGGGGAAGGAACGCGTCAGCGAAGCGTAACGGGCCTCGTTCATCAGGAACTCCTGATAACCGCCCGCGGGCTCCTTGGAATCGAGCGAGAACTTCTTGCCGGCAGCAGCCTCGGGGTTGAAGCGGAAGAGGTTCCAGTAACCGCACTCGACAGCCTTCTTCATCTCGGCCTGGCAGTTCTGCATGCCACCCTTCTTGATGGAGTGCATCTCGCAGGGGCTGTAGCCGATGATGAGAGACGGGCCGTCGTAGGCCTCGGCCTCGTGAATGGCCTTGAGGGTCTGAGCCGGGTTGGCGCCCATGGCGACCTGCGCCACGTAGACGTAGCCGTAGCTCATGGCGATCTCGGCCAGGGACTTCTTCTTGGTCACCTTACCGGCAGCGGCGAACTGAGCGACCTGGCCCAGGTTCGAGGCCTTGGAGGCCTGACCGCCGGTGTTGGAGTAGACCTCGGTGTCGAAGACGAAGACGTTGACGTTGTGGCCGGAAGCCAGGACGTGGTCCAGGCCACCGAAGCCGATGTCGTAGGCCCAACCGTCGCCGCCGAAGATCCAGAAGGACTTCTTGGTGAGGTAAGCCTTGTCGGCGAGGATCGCCTTGGAAGCGTCGCAGCCGCACTTCTCGAGCTCGGCAACGTAGGCAGCGGCAGCGGTCTTGGAGGCCTCGGCGTCGTTGACGGAGTCGATCCAAGCCTGGCCGGCGGCCTTGAGCTCATCGGACGGACCATCGGCAGCGATGATGTCCTGGGTAGCGGCGATCAGCTTGTGCTGAACGGCCTCATAGCCAACGGCCATGCCCAGACCATGCTCGGCATTGTCCTCGAACAGGGAGTTGTTCCACGCCGGGCCGTGACCGTCCTTGTCCTTGCAGTAAGGAGCGGTGGCAGCGGGGTTGCCCCAAATGGAGGAGCAACCGGTGGCGTTGGAGATGAACATGCGGTCGCCGGCAACCTGGGTCACCAGACGTGCATAGGCGGTCTCGGCGCAGCCGGCGCAGGAGCCGGAGAACTCCAGGTAGGGCTGCTTAAACTGGCTGCCCTTGACGTTGGCCGCGATGAGCTCCTTCTTCTCGGAGACGTTCTCGACCATGTAGTCCCAAACAGGCTGCTGGTCCATCTCCTGCTCGGTGGGAACCATCTCGAGGGCACCCTTGGGGCAGACCTTGACGCAGTTGGTGCAGCCCATGCAGTCGAGCGGGGACACGGCCATGGTGAACTTCATGCCCTTGGCCTTGGGGCCCATGGCGTCGAGCGTACGGGTAGCCTCGGGCGCGGCGGCAGCCTCGTCTTCGGTCATCGCGAACGGACGGATGGTGGCATGCGGGCACACGTAGGCGCACTGGTTGCACTGGATGCACTTGGTCTCGTCCCAGTGGGGAACGACCACGGCGACGCCGCGCTTCTCGTATGCGGAGGCGCCCAGCTCAAACTGGCCGTCGGCGCAACCGACGAAGGCGGAAACAGGCAGGCTGTCGCCGTCCATGCGATCGATGGGCTCGAGCAGGTTCTTGACCTGCTGGGCGATAGCGGACTTGGTCTCCTCGGAGAGCTCGACGGGAGCGGCATCCTCGGCGGTAGCCCAGTCGGCCGGAACCTCGAACTTACGGAAGGCGGTAGCGCCGGCATCGATGGCCTTGTGGTTGGCGTCGACGATAGCCTGGCCCTTCTTCATGTAGGACTTGGTAGCCGCGTCCTTCATGTACTGCAGGGCGTCCTCGGCGGGCAGGACCTTGGCCAGCGCAAAGAAGGCGGACTGGAGCACTGTGTTGGTGCGCTTGCCCATGCCGACCTTAGCGGCCAGGTCGATAGCGTCGATCAGGTAGACGTTGACGTTGTTGTTCGCGATGTAGCGCTTGGCCACGGCGGGCATGTGCTCGGCGAACTCCTCGTCGCTCCACTGGCAGTTGACCAGGAAGGTGCCGCCCGGCTTGACGTCGCGGACCATCTTGAAGCCCTTAACGATGTAGCTGGGGTTGTGGCAAGCGACAAAGTCGGCCTTGGTCACGTAGTACGGCGAACGGATCGGGGAATCACCAAAGCGCAGGTGCGAGACGGTGACGCCGCCGGTCTTCTTGGAGTCGTACTGGAAGTAGGCCTGGACGTACTTGTCGGTGTGGTCGCCGATGATCTTGATCGAGTTCTTGTTGGCGCCGACGGTACCGTCGCCACCCAGACCCCAGAACTTGCACTCGATGGTGCCGGGGGCTGCGGTATTGGGCGCATCCTCGGCCTCGGGCAGGCTCAGGTTGGTCACGTCATCGACAATGCCAATGGTGAACTCGCGCTTGGGCTCGTCCTTCTTGAGCTCCTCGAAGACAGCGAACGCGGACGCGGGAGGCGTGTCCTTGCTGCCCAGGCCATAACGGCCGCCGACGACCTTGATGCCCATCTTGCCGGCCTCGTAAAGAGCGGAGACGACGTCCTGGTAGAGCGGCTCGCCGATGGAACCCGGTTCCTTGGTACGGTCCATGACGGCGATCTTCTGGACGGTCTCGGGGAGAACGTCGACGAAGTGCTTGATGGAGAACGGACGGAACAGACGAACCTTGACCAGGCCGACCTTCTCGCCATGAGCGTTGAGGTAGTCGATGACTTCCTCGAGCACGTCGCAGAAGGAGCCCATGCACACGACGACGCGGTCGGCATCGGGAGCGCCGTAGTAGTTGAACAGGCCGTAATCGGTGCCGAGCTTCTCGTTGATCTTCTTCATGTAGCCCTCGACGACGGCGGGAAGCTCGTCGTAGACCTTGTTGCAGGCCTCACGGTTCTGGAAGAAGATATCGCCGTTCTCGTGGCTGCCGCGGGTGTGCGGGTGCTCAGGGTTGAGCGCGTGGTCGCGGAAAGCCTGGACGGCGTCCATGTCGCACATCTCGGCCAGATCCTTGTAGTCCCACATGGCGACCTTCTGGATCTCGTGGCTGGTGCGGAAGCCGTCGAAGAAGTTAAGGAACGGGGTCTTACCCTCGATGGCGGCAAGGTGAGCCACCGGCGAGAGGTCCATGACCTCCTGGACGTTGCCCTCGGCGAGCATGGCGAAGCCGGTCTGACGACAGGCCATGACGTCGGAGTGATCGCCAAAAATGTTCAGGGCGTGGGAAGCGACGCAACGCGCGGAGACGTGGAAGACGCCCGGGAGCTGCTCGCCCGCGATCTTGTACATGTTCGGGATCATCAGGAGCAGACCCTGAGAAGCCGTGTAGGTGGTGGTCAGAGCACCGGCGCCCAGCGAACCGTGAACGGTACCGGCCGCACCTGCCTCGGACTCCATCTCGACGACCTTGACCGGGGTGCCGAAGATGTTCTTGCGACCCTGGGCCGCCCACTGGTCGACATGGTCGGCCATCGGGCTGGACGGCGTAATGGGATAGATTCCCGCTACCTCGGTGTACGCATACGAAACATATGCGGCCGCCTCGTTGCCGTCCATAGACTTAAACTTACGCGCCATATACCCCTCTCCTCTCATATAGGTATACAGGCCCCGGCGATTGCCGGGATATTGGCGTGATGGGATTTACGCTGTTGCTTCCAATCATCTGGCAGGCAGGCTCAGCAGCAGGTACGTGGCGTGGAGAGAAGACATGCCGAGGCGAGGGGCAACTGATGCGCCCCACAGACCCGACCGCCCGTCTTGCACATGACCGAGCGCCGCAAAGGCCGCATGCCGGATGCTCCCGGGCACGCCCCGGCGATGGGAAGCGCCCGCAACGGAAATCCGCATGCGGGTTTATTGTACCCCGCCGTCAAGTGTAATTTCGGCAAATATAGGCGGGCGGTAAAGGTTTACCTCGGGTGACTGCCGGGAGCAAAATGATCCCTTGGGGACGGAGGGACCATTTGGCGGGACTGGCTAGAGGGCACCGAAGAGGATGGCGTAGGTAGTGGATTCGCCGAGCTTGAGCTCGTCGCCGGGATTGAGTTGGGCGGAACGGCCGGGCTCGACCTGAATGCAGACGCGCGTGGCCCCGTTTACCACCACGGTTCCGTTGGTGGACGACAAGTCCTCGACGTGCCAGATATTTTGAGCATCGCACCAGATATGGGCATGGCGGGCCGAGACATCGTCGCCGACGTCGGTAATATCGCCCTCACCAGTGGCCAGCGCGCCAATCTCAACACCCTGCTCGCTCGGCTGAATCCAGCGCGGGGCGCTCACGACAAAACTGTTTTGTACGCGCAGCAAGCCCAAGGGGTGCGCCGGGGCGGGTTCGCGTTCGCCCGCGGTCATCGACATGCCAAGCGAACGCGGCGTGGATGTGCCTCCGCCACAGGTCGCGTGCGCGTAGTCGATGGCATAGTTCACCGAGGACCGCACATCCGCCGAACAACCGACGGCAACAAACAGCACCAGCACGGCCTCGGCGCGCTCGGCGGGCATGAGTTCCGCCGCCTGGGACAGGCGATCGAGCGCGTTGCGATAGAGATTCGTGTCCTGGTGGCACTCTTCGAGCGCGCGTACCATCGGTTCACCTGCAGAACCGCACACCATATTGATCACAGCCGTGGAGTCCATGGGATTGCGCTGGCGCAGGGCCAGTTGCGACATAATACGCGCAGCCGAGGTACCGTATTCGGCAAAGTAGCGCTGCTGAAGCGTGCCGACCGGCGCGCGAACGATAAAGCGGGAAACCCAAGAGCGATCGGCGGCCCGGCTCTGCGGGCTGCGGCCGTCGGCGAGCGGACGGGACGAAAGCACCAAGCCGCACAGCTCGATATGGCTCAGATGCGCCGCGCGCTTAAAGATGTCAAACATGGCCCCGCATGGGGTGAGCTCAACTTGAGATGCCATGACCTAGGCCTCCTTGGTCGTAGAAATAGAATCGGACGATACTTCGACAGGTCCGCCAAAAGTACGGGCAGCTGCGGCTCCACCGGCAAGCGGAGTCGCCATCTGGGCTTTTGTGCGTCGCGGTGCCGAAACGGGAAGTTCAAAGGCAAAGCCCATCGCAAGCAAAAACCACGTAAGCGTATAGGTTGCAACCAGAGCGGCAACAAGGCCGCCCATCACGGCGCGTTGGGAAAATACGCTACATGCAGCCACAACCAGCACCGGAACCTCGCAGGCAGAAAGCGCAAGCACACCCTGCAGGAAGCCCGAGCGCCGATCGCGCGCAAGTGCCCCCGCGGCAACGCCGGCTATGCCTGGCAGCGCCAACGCCAGTGCGGCAATAATGCCCGGTAGCGACCCAGACCACACGAGCGATCCCAAAGTCGCCGTCACGCGAGCGCCCGACGCCAGCAGCGCGGCCGAAACCACGACCACAGCCCAAACCACGCCACAGACGACCGTCGCGCCGACCATCAGCGCGCGACGAACCGCGCGGCCAGACGCATCCATGGGGCACGGCGTGAGCGGCTCGCCGCGGAGCGAACGACCGACATTTTGCGCATAGTGGTCACAAAACGCCGAGAGCGCCGCCTCGACCGCCGCCGGCTCGGGACGATCTTTTTGATGGCTGGACAAACAGGCCATCACCACGTCGAACAGCTGGGCATCGACAAACGCCAGCGCATCGCGTAGCTCTTCGGAATCCGGCTCAAGCCCTAGCTGCTGGGCCTGCTCGGCCGCGGCGAGCGCCACATCGGGCTCACGACGAAGCAGCTGAGTCAAATCGCAACCGGGCGCATGGGCACCAATGGGATAGTCGGGCCGCGTGTCCATCTTGAGACGATAGGGGCTGGCGATGTCGCGCGTCTTTTTGCGCGAACCCGAGGTGCCCGAAGTGCCCGGCGCGGCTTCGTATGGCGCGACGCCGGCAATGAGCTCGTAAACCGTGCTTGCCGCGGCATAGACGTCGATCGCCGGCGACATACGCAAAGCGCGCAGGTCGGGAATATCGTCGGTGAGCATCTCGGGCGGAGCGTAGGCCACCGTCGCGCGACGCAGCGTGGCATAGCGCTCCGTAAACGACGCCTTGCCGCCGGTACCGGCCACGGCCGACGCAGGCTCGAGCGCCAGCGACGAGCCAAAGTCGATCAGGCACAGGTCAAAGGTGCCCTCGGCAAGCTGCCGGTCAAGCGGTAAGCGCGCCGTACGCACCATAATATTAGCGGGCGAGATATCGCGATGGACAAAGCCCTCCCCCACCAGGCTCATGCGGCAGAGCAGGTCGAACAGGTCGCGACCCAGACGCGCCGCCACAAGCGGCGACAGGCGTCCGGCATCGTCCACGGCAAGTCGCGAACGCAAGCGGGCAAGCGTCTCGCCCTCGACCCATTCCATGACAATTGCAGGCACACCGTCAACCTCGCCCCAGCCATAGAGGCGGGGAAAGCCCTTAAGGCCCGAAAGGGCGCGATGGCATTCATATTCCTCGCGAAACGCCGCTTTGAACTTGGCGGCCAGCGCCTCATGGGCGGCATCGTCGTCAAACTCATCGCGCGTCGGCAAGATGAGCTGCTTGAGTGCCACGGCCTCGCCTTGGACGTTGACGGCACGCGTCACGCGGCCGATACCGCCACGACGCATGGTGGCATCGTCGGCAAACAGCATCGTAAAACGACGCAGATAGGCAGGCAGTTCGTCCTGACCGAGCGCAATGGCCGGCTCAAACCCGTCGACACGCGCCAGGCGCAGGCCGACCATCGGATCGCGACCGAGCGATTGTGGTGTGGTGGATGCAAGATCGGTCATCATAGGGCAAGCGCCGCCACGTTATTGTTGAAGTTACCGAGCGCGACGTCATCATCGCCGTAATGGCCGACCCATTGACATAGGTTGGTGTAACAGCCCCACAGATTGGCATACTGCTGATACCACTTCGACCGAGGCGAGAATGTCTGACGACCGAACTCGGCTCGAATGACAAACATCTCCCCGACCAGGCTGTCGCACGGCCTGGGATCTCCCGTAGAGTTATAGGTCGAGACCACGTCATTGGCACGAGAAACATAGCCGCCAAGCATGTTGTACTTGGTCACAAGCCAACTGTGAATGCTCTCTTCCTCAGCAGCGGAAAGGCCACCGGAGTTTGCATCGTTGTCAGTGTTGCCGCCCGTCGAGCCGCCGTTTCCAGACCCTCCGGTAGAGGAACCCGCCCCAGAGCCGCCGCCCGAACTCGATGAATCCGAGCCGGAGCCAGAAGTATCCGAGCTACCGGGCTTTCCGGACTGCTGGGCGTCCTGCTCCTTCTGCTGCTCGACCTTATTCACCGTTGCCGCCACGCTATTGTTGGACAACCGATCGATGATCTTGGTGTTGGTGAGCACGATGGTTTTGCCATTGGCAAGCGTGACTTCGTTGTCCGGGGCCTCGGCGCCGTCCGCGTCGTCAGTGCCAAACACAATATGCGCGACCACACTTGCCCAAGCATATCCAGTCGTGGTGCCCAGGTCACTTTTGACCTCATGCCCCACGCGCGGTTCGCGTGCGGCATGTGCCTGTATCATGGACGGCACGGTCATGCCATAGGCAGAAACGCCAGCTATGACCAGCACCAGCGAGCACGACAGCAGCGCGTACGCCCGAGGCGCCAAGCCCAGTCGGCGTCGCATGCGCACCGCGGCGCCGCGCTTTGCCTGAGTGCCACCGGGCCGCATGCGTTCTCCTCCAACAAAAACACGCCGCTCGGGAGCGGCGCATTCATTCGAATCCATATCTGAGTGTATCAGCGAACCCAAAAGGTTGCGCAACGAATGGGCAAATTAAGGATGCGAGTGGAAGCATCCATGCGATAAGCGGATATAAAGCATCTTTGTTGCACAACAAACTTACAGTCGCACGGGGAAATTACGACTACTCCGTGCGTCGCGAGGAAAACATACGGCAGGAGCAGGCTCGCCACCTAAATCGTGCGACGGGCCTCGATGGCACGCCCAAGCGTAAGCTCGTCGGCATACTCCAGGTCGCCGCCCACGGGCAGGCCGCTTGCCAGACGCGACACCTCAACGCCCAGCGGCTTGATAGTGCGGGCCAGGTAGCTCGCCGTGGTCTCGCCCTCAATATTGGGGTTGGTGGCGATGATGACCTCGTGGATGTCCTCGTGGCCCAAGCGTGCCAGCAGCTCGCGAATGTGCAGCTGCTCGGGGCCAATCTTGTCCATGGGACTGATCACGCCGCCCAATACGTGGTAGAGACCGTGGTAGCTGCCCGTGCGCTCGATTGCCTGGACGTCGCGCGGCTCGCCCACCACGCAAATGCGAGTGGTATCGCGCATCGGGTCCTGGCAGATGGAGCACTCGTCGGCCGTGGCGTAGTTAAAGCAACGGCTGCAAAAGTGAACCTCCTGCTTAACCTCCAGGATGGCCTCGGCCAGACGGCGGGCCTCCTCGGCATCGGCCTCGAGCAGGTAATAGGCGATGCGCTGAGCCGACTTGGGGCCAATGCCCGGCAGGCGACCCAGTTCATCGAGCAATTTTTGCAGGCTATGGTTAGCACTCATATATATGCGCGTCTTAGAACGGCATGCCCGGGATGTTGAGGCCGCCGGTGATGGCGCCCATCTGCTTGTTGGCGAGCTCGTTGACGCCGCGAACGGCCTCGTTGACGGCAGCCATAATCATGTCCTGCAGCATATCGACGTCCTCGGGATCGAGGGCATCGGGATCGATGGTGAGGTTGACGAGCTCCATCTCGCCGTTAACGGTCACCTTGACCATGCCGCCGCCGGCAGAGGCGTCGACGGTCTGGGACTTGAGGTTCTCCTGCGCGGCGGCAAGCTGCTCCTGCATCTTGCGAGCCTGCTTCATCATCTGCTGCATGTTCATACCGGCCATGATGGCTCCTTTACGTGCGGCCGCACGCCGAACTGCAAGGGCAGCCGGAACACGGCGGGACTTTCAAGCTTAAAAATCGTACCACGGCGTGAGGCAAGCAAGCGGGGCGGACACGCTACCTCAGTCGATATACATGTCCTGGAGTGCAAGCCGCACCCAAAGATTATGCGAAGTTGAATAATTCGCATCTGCATAATATTGAAAGCTAAATCTTGTAGAGCCGGAATCCGACATTTTCTGCATCCAGCTAGATAACAAAATGCCGAACCGCTGCTCGAGGCGGCGCTCATGATGGCAGGGTATAATTTGATTGTCACAGACAGCAATTTGGAGGTGCCCCCATGAATGCCCCCGACGCGCTCCAAAACATCCGCTCAAAACACCCCGTTGCATATGTGGTTCTCTATCTCTTTGTCGGCTGGGCATTACTGGTTGTCATCACCCATGCTATAGCCTTTGGAGCAGAACTGCTGATAGCCAGCTCGGACCAGCCCGTCGTCAAATGGGAAGCGACCGATGAGTGCACCGACGGGACCCGGACCGTTTACTACAACAGCCCGTCCCTTTACCAAGAGCTCAAGGTCAAGATAAAAGATTCCAAGATTGTTGATGCCGAGCCAAGCTCTTTTTTGACAATCGGAGCAGTTGCCAACGACATGCAAGTCGAGTACACAGACAGTCGTGCGACGTATCGTGTCGACCTCAGCACCCTAGGACGACCGTCGCGTACCTGTCTGCTCGAATGCGATATAAGCGGCACCACATTACACATGTCCGAAATACAGATGCGCCCGGGCAAGGGGTTCTCTTCTTGAGCAGTATACCCGCCCGTACGGCTACTCCACCGGCTTGAAGATGGTGGCCTGACCGAAGACGCTGCGGATGAGGTCTTTGGCCTCGTCCTCGGTCTGCGGGATGCTCGGGGCTGCGCCCTGGTGGCCGAAGGGGCTGCCGGCGCCGGGGTTGGACTCCCAGGGAGCTGCAGGAGCGTCCTCCTCTTTGGGGGCAGCCACAGCGGACTTGGGCGCGGGCGTCGCACCCGGCACGTCGAACGGAGGCAGATCGTCCCCGCTCGCATCGCCAGCGAAGCCGCCGACCATAGCGTCGTCGTAGGGCACCTGCTCGGATTCCCACGGCGCGGACTGCGCGACAGGCTGGGCCTTGGGAGCGGACGCGCGCTCGGGCGCACGGGGTGCGGGCTCGGTCGGGAGCTTACCCGTGGCAGGAGCGCCGGCGGGGTTGTCGGAGCGTAGCCAGGGGGCTTTGCCCAGGTCAGACGACTTGGGCGCGGGCGAGACGGGCTTGGGCGCGGGTGTCGGAGCAGCTGGTTTGGGCGCCGCAGGCTTAGGCGCCGACGAGGTCGATACCGCTACCGGTGCCGCTTGCTGCTGCGTCGCGCTGGCGCTCGAGGATACAGGGGCCGCCGAGGACACGGGTTGCGGGTCCGCAGATACCGCAGCCCGTGCAGATGGAGAATGCTCCTCATGTTGAGGAGCCGGCGTGCCACCCCCATCCAGGACATAGTCGACGGTACGACGACCGAAGACCGCGCAGACCGTCGGCAGGACCACCGACTGCGTATCGGCGCGACCGAGCATCTTAATGGCAAAAGTCGAACCCGCGGGGAACGAGACCGTGAGCTTGGAGCCGTCGTCGGCCGTGGCGCGGGCGTTGAGCAAAAGCCCTGCGTAGGAGGCCTGACGAGCCTTGACGCGCTCGACGACCTCGGCCCATTTGCGCTGGAGCTCGCCGGCGTCCTCGACCGCGGGGGTCTCGGCAGCACCGGCGGCGGCAACCTGGGCGGCATTGTTGGACTGGGGCTTAGGTGCCGGAGCGGTGGCAGGCGCGGGGGCCGCAACGGGCTGAGGCGTCAGAGCCGGCGCAGGCTGAGGTGCAGGCACTGCAGGCTTGGAAGCTGACACGGACGCAGAACGGGGCGCAGGCTGAGCAGCCGGAACAGCAGCACCACGGTCCCAAGGCATACCGCCCTGGCGCGCGGACGTAGCAGCGGGGGCAGCGGATGCCGCCGGAGCGGCAGCACGAGCGCCCGAAATGAGCGTCGGCTGTTGGGCAGCAGCGGGTACGGATGCTGCAGGCGCGGCGGCCTGAGCAGCAGCCACGCTCGCCGGCACGGCGCCGTTGGCAACCATGGCCTCCAGGCGTGCCACGCGCTCGGCCAATGCCTCAATCGTTAAATCAGCCTCGGGACGCGCCAGACGCGTGCAGGCGATCTCGAGCACCAGGCGCACATCGCTCGCGCCCCTCATCTCCAGTGCGGCATCGTCGAGCACTGTCAGCACACGGGCCAGGCGGTCGGCAGGATGCTCGCCAAAGGCAGCGGCCTCGGCAGCAAGCGCCTCGGCCTGCTCGGAGCCGCCCTCAAACAACTCGGCACGGGCACCGGCAACGCAGGCAACATACACGTCACGCACGTGCGCCACCAGGTCGCGCGTCAGTTCCAGCAGATCGTTTCCTTCCTCGACCTGCGCACGAATCAGTCCATAGAGCTCGGCAACATCGCGATCGGCAATGGCGCGGGCAAACTCGCCCAGGATCTGGTCCGAAACCTCGCCTAAAAGCGAGCGGGCGTCGTCCGCATGCACAGAACCGTTGCCAAAGACGCTCAGTTGCTCCAGCGTGGACAACGCGTCGCGCATGCCGCCCTTGGCATGGCGCGCCACGATAGCCAGCGCCTCGTCGTCGTAATCGAAGCCCTCCTGCTCGCACACGTATGCCAGGCGATGCTCAATATCCTCGTTGCCGATGCGATGGAAATCGAAACGCTGGCAGCGCGAGAGGATGGTCTCCAGAATCTTTTGCGGGTCGGTGGTGCACAGCACAAAGATCACGTGCGCCGGCGGCTCCTCAAGCGTCTTGAGCAGCGCGTTGAACGCCGCCGTCGTGAGCATGTGGACCTCGTCGATGATATAAATCTTGTACTTGCCGCGCACCGGGGCAAAGTTGACGGAGTTGATAATTTCCTCGCGCACATTGTCCACGCCCGTGCGGGAGGCGGCATCGAGCTCGTAAACATCGGGGTGGTTACCCTCGGCAATGAGCTCGCACTCCTCGCAAGTACCGTCGGGCATGCAGCCGCTTGCACCCTCGGCGCGCGCCGCCTCGGCATTGCGGCACAGCAGCGCCTTGGCCAGAATGCGCGCCATGGTGGTCTTGCCCGTGCCGCGCGGTCCGCAGAACAGGTAGGCGTGGGACAGGCGCCCCTCGGTGATGGCGTGCTCGAGCGTCGAGACGATATGCTGCTGGCCCACCACGGAGTCAAAGGTGAGCGGGCGATACTTTCGGTACAACGATTCCATGGGTGCTCCCCCGGGTATACTGAGTCTTGTTGCCGCGACGGCCATGCGGTCGCACGGCATACTGCATTCATAATAACCCGTACGGCGAGCCCGCCGCGATAGGAGTCCAAAGAGCATGGCAGACGCAGAGAGCAACCTCGTTCCCTTCGAAGCAGCCGACCAGGTCGAGGTCGCGCTCGAGGAGCAGGCCACGGGCGACGACGGCATCCTGTACCTCAACGAGTACCAGTACGAAAACGACCTGGTCACCGACTTCGCCCGCCTGGTCGCCTCGCCCAGGCGTCGCGGCTCGCTGTATGTCGCCGCGGCAATTGCCGCGCTCATCGGCATCGGCATGCTGGTGGCCGGCGGCAACTGGATCAAGTTTGGCGTCGTCTTGATCGTATTCGGCGCCTTTTTGGCCTGGTGGAGCAAAAACCTGCACCACACCCTCGCCCGCGACTTTATCGATACCGTCGAGGCCGACAAGTCCATGGGCGGCCGCTACCGCCGCGTCGCCGCCAACGAGAACGGTCTGATGGTATGGGGCAAGAGCGGCAAGTCGCAGTTCTTCCCGTTTGAGAAGCTCGACCACGTGCTCGACGGCGAGCGCATCTTTGTGGCTATGTTCGCCGACCAGGGCGTGACGATCCCCAAGGACACCTTCGTCCGTGGCGATGCCGAGCAGTTTGGCTCCTTCCTCAAGGCGCGCATCAACAAAAAACTCCGCATTGAGACCAAACGCAAGAAGATGAAAGCCGAGAAGGCCGCCGCCGAGGCCAAGCAGGGCGACAAGCCCCAGGAGACCAAAGGCAAGCAGCGCAAGCAGAAGAAGAACAAGAAGAAGCGCTAAGGCCAAACCAGACAGGCAGCCTCGCATCCCGTTATCCTCCCCATGCACCCGAGCGTGCTACACTAGCAGCATCTATGCCACCGCGAACGGCTCGGCTCCGCGCCCGCCACTCGCAAACGAACTTTAAACGCACGAGGGTTGGCCATGCCGCTTTTCTCGCAACATACCGCCCAGTTCTCGCCGGACGTTCCTTTGGAGGGCACCAGCTCTCGCGAGCTGCTCAAGCGGTACCAGCCGCTCGAGACACTTGCGACCGGCGGTTTTGGCTCCATCGAGATCTGCCGCGACACGCACCTGCGCCGCCGCGTCGCCATTAAGCGCATCCCCCTTATCAACGGCGCCGGCATGCCCGCCAGCGACATCATGGATGTCCTGCGCGAGGCGCACACTGCCGCCATGCTTCAACATCCCAATATCGTGCAGGTCATCGACTTTACGCACGACACAGCCTATGCCTACCTGGTTATGGAATATGTCGATGGCATGTCGCTGGCCGAGTTTTTGCACCGCGTGGACGGCCACTCACTTACCTTTGACGAGGCCGCGGCCATTGCCGATGCCCTGGGCCAGGCGCTCACCTTCGCTCATAGTAATGGCGTACTCCACCTGGACATTAAGCCCGCCAACGTGCTCATCGACCACTCGGGCAATGTAAAGCTCACCGACTTTGGCATGGCGCGACTGTCGTCCGCCGGTGGCTTTGGCGGCTCACGCGGCGGCACCATCGGCTACATGCCGCCCGAGCAGCTCGATATCGAGACCGGCACGGTCGACGAGCGCGCCGATGTCTTTGCCCTCGCCTGTGTGATCTACGAGGGCCTGTGCGGCAGCGCTCCCTTTATGGCGGCCACGCCCGCCGACTCGCTCGACCGCATCATCGGCGGCGCCACCTATCCCAGCGAGCTGATACCACACTTTCCCCCGGGAGCCGAGGCCGCGCTCATGAGCGCGCTCTCCCCCATGCCGCAGGACCGCCCCAACAGCATCGAGGCATTTTGCGACCAGCTCCTTGCCGGTCTGGGCAGCGTGCGCGAGGGCCGTCGCAGCCTGGAGCAAATGGTTGGCGAGCTTTCGGATGACGAGCAGGAACTCGACGATATCGAGCCGTCGCACTACGAGGACGACGCCATCGAGGTCGACCCCGCACTCGGCTGGGCGGGCACGCGCTGGAGCCATGCGCGCGACTACACCATGCGCACTATCTCGGCGCTAACGTGCGGCACCTTTAGCTTTTTACTGATGCAAACGGCCGGGGTCGCGGCGCTTCCCGGCCTGGTCATTGCGGCCATCGCGATCGGAGCGGCGGCTGGCCTGGCCCCCCAGATTGGCTCGGCCATCTCGGCTGTGGGCTTTTTGGTGCTCATGGCCAACGCCACCATGCAGGCACAAGGCATCCTGTCGATGCTGCCCGTCGCGGTGATCTTTGCCGCCGCCATGTCCGGTTGGTGGATCGCCTGGGGTCGCACCGAGACTGCCGCGAGCGCCACGCTCACCTGTGCACTCGCGCTTGGCTGTCTGACCGGCAATACCTTCCTGGCAGCTGGGGTCGCCGCCGGCGTCGCGTCATTTTGGCTCGGCCCGGCAAGCGCCGCAGCGGCAACGGGCATGGGCGCGCTTTTTGCCCGTCTGGCCACGGTCGCGCTTTCAGCCGGAGGCGTACTGGGGCTCGGTAACGTTGCCGCAGCGCTGGGAGACCCACTCCTTTGGGCTGCCTTTGTGCTGGTCGCGGCAACTGCCGCAGCGTCATCTGCGCTGCTCAATGCCCATGCCAAGCGTGCCGATCAGGGCTCAAACCTTGCCGCAATCGCCGCCATCGCTGTCACCGGCATCGGCTGCGCAGCGGCGTCCTGTCTTGCACACCATATGGAAATTGCCGGCCTTGCAGCCGCGGTCGTCGCCAAGGCGGCGGTTGCGGGAACCCTATCCTCTATAATCGTTGGGATATGCCTTTATTTGCTCGGATACCAAAGAACCTATACGGAGAGTGATCTTTCGTGAACTTCCTGAACATCTTCGAGGACCACGTGGCCGGCATCTTCGGTGCCACCCGTGCCCCGTTCTCCTTTAAGAAGCTTGCCAAGCAGGCCGCTCGCGACATGGAGGATCAGACTCTGGTGATTAACGGCGTCAACACGGCGCCGGCACTCTATACCATCCTTATCGCCGCCGACGACGATCCCATGCTCGCCCCGTTCTACCCCGAGCTTTCGCGCGAGGTCCGCGAGTTTGTGAAGGCGCAGGCCGAAAAGCGCCGCTATGTCTTTGTCGGCGAGCCCCTCGTGCGCTTTATGATCGATCCGCAGCTGCGCGCCGGCAAGTTCTCGGTCTTTGCCGAGAACGTCGATGCCCCCACGCTCGGCCGCCTGTACGAAGAAGAGCGCGCCTATCAAAACGGCCTGGGCCAGAACAACTCCGCGGCAAGCCGTGCCGCCAGCGCCCCGCGCGCCGGCCAGCAGCAGTTTGCTGCCCCGCAGCAGCAGCGCCCCGCCGCCATGCCCCAGCAGCAGCCGACGCCTCGCGCCGCCGCTCCCGACCCGCTTGCCGTGGCAGATCCCTTCGCGCCTAGCGTCCCCGACCCCGCCGCTCCTATCCCGGTGCCGCAGACCGTCTCGCGCGACGCGCTTGCCGGCATGGGCGGAGCCGCCGCGACCGGTGCCGCCGTGGGCCTAGGTGCCGCAGCCGGCATCGCCTCCAACATGGCGAGCACTCGTGCCCCGCAGCGCCCGCTCGCCCAGCTCGTCGACGTCGTGAGCGGCGAGAGCCATAGCATCACCTCCGCACAGGTGACCATCGGTCGCGAGCGCTCAGTTTCCGACATTGCCCTGCGCGACCCCAACGTGTCGCGCCGCCACGCCCAGCTCACCTTTACGGGCTCGGATTGGTCGATCGAGGACCTCAATTCCACCAACGGCACGCTCGTCAACAACCGCCGCATTACGCGCTGCCCGCTGCGCAACGGCGATCTGCTGACGTTTGGCCTGAGCACCTTTGAATTTAGGGGATAGTCGCTTATGAACATCGATATCGTCCTTTTTGCAGGCCGCATCGTCCTGGTCGCCCTGCTCTATATCTTCCTGTTCGCCGTCATGAAGACCGGCGTGGGACTTGTGCGCGGGCAGCGCCGCGACTCGGCTATCTGGACGATTGATGTGGACAAGGGTCCGCGCGGTATCCGCGGCATCCACGTAGACATGCTCGGCCCCGTCATCGTCGGTCGCTCGCCATCTTCGGACATCTGCATCAACGAACCGTTCGTCTCGGCCTCACATGCGCGCTTTTCGCTGCAGGGCCCGGCGCTCATCATCGAGGACCTCAACTCGCTTAACGGCACGCTCGTCAACGGCCGCCAGCTTGTTGAGCCCGCAACGCTGCGCGAGGGCGACGAAGTCCAGATTGGCGACGTGGTCATGAAGGTGAACCGTCGATGATCGACGAGGAGAACAAGTCCGCAACTATGACCGAGGCACCGGCCGCCGCCACAGCTGCGCCGGCCCACGCCGCTCCGGCGGGCTCCGCACCCGTGGAGCCCGAGGACACCGTGTTCTCCCTGCCTCTTTCGCATGTAACGCATGATATTTCGGATCTCGCCGATAACGAGGACGAAGAGGATGCCGTAGCGGCGCCCATCGGCGCACATGCTGCGGAACAGCCCACAGCGCCCGAAGCAACCCCGGCGCCGGCTCACTTTGCAGAGCCCGTCGCCGCGGCAATCAACGAGAGCGCTGCGGTGTTTGCGGCACCCGAGCCCGCCGCGCCGGCGTTTCCCATAGCCCCGGCATCCGAGGTTGCGCCCGCGTCTACGCCGGCGCCCGAGGCGGGGACATCCCCCGAGGACGGCCCTGCACCCAAGACCCCGCAGCCTGCGCCCGCAAGCGAGTCCGATGCCGTGGCCGAGCCCGCCACCCAGTCGCAAAACACGCCCGCGCCGTCGCACTTTGCGACGCCCGAGCCTATAGACGTCAGCCCGCAAGATGACGAGTCGACCGCCCGCGTGTCCGAGGAGCCCGACTCCCCGGACACCGGCGATTCCGAATCAAACGCCGAGACCGACACCGTCTCTCCCGGTGACACTGCCGAGATCGACGTTGCCGCCGTTGAGGCCAAGCTCAAAGACCCCGGCTCGACCATGAGCTTTGAGCCCCTGACCGAGGAACGCATCGAGACCGACTCGACCTATGATGCCGGCACCACCACGCAACTCATGTGGGGCGCCCGCTCTGACGTTGGCTGCGTGCGCCCGCACAACGAGGATTCCTACCTGGTGCAGTCGCCGCTCTTTTGCGTATGCGACGGCATGGGTGGTCACGCTGCCGGCGAGGTGGCCTCTTCTATCGCTGTCGAGACCATCGCCAAGACAGCTCCTCAGTCTGCCGACGCCGCACGCCTGGCGGCAGCCGTCGAGGCCGCTAACGCCGCCGTAATCGAAGCCGCCTTGAATGGCCTGGGCAAGCCCGGCATGGGCTGCACAGCCACTTGCGCCTATATCGAAAACGACACGCTCGCCATCGCCCACGTGGGCGACTCGCGCGCCTACCTGCTCCACGAGGGCACGCTCATCCGCGTGACCCGCGACCACTCCTATGTGGAAGAACTCGTGGACGCCGGCGAGATTACGGCAGACGAGGCTCGCGTCCACCCCAACCGTTCGGTCATCACCCGTGCGCTGGGCTCGGACCCTGCCATGTATGCCGACCACTTCACCCTGCATATCGAGGAAGGCGACCGCCTGATCCTGTGCTCCGACGGCCTTTCAAGCATGATTCCCGATAGCGATATCGAGAACATCGCCACGCAGTCCTCAACCGCGCAAATCTGCGTCGACAACCTAGTGGACGCGGCGCTTGCCGCCGGCGGCCACGACAACGTGACCGTAGTAGTCGTTGACCTGGTTGACGATGGCGTTATGCGCGAGGCGCAACGCGTGCGTCGCCGCAACATTACTATCGCCACCATTCTGGCCCTCGTCTTTGTGCTGGTAGCAGGCATCTGGGCATACACGGGCGTCACCGGCTCCTATTACTTGGGAACCTACCACGGCAATGTCGCCGTCTGGCGCGGCCTACCCGGCAAGACGCTCGGGGTCGAGCTCCACTGGCTCGAGAGCGAAACCAGCATCAAGCTGTCCGACCTGCCCGAAGACACGCAAAACCGCCTAAAGGCAGGCATTCCGCAAACGAGTGTCGACGATGCGCAGGACACCATTTCCAAGTACCGCCATCAGATTGACGAGGAGCAGACCCGTCAGGTGATTGACGCGCAAACGATTCGCGACAACACCGATCAGGAATCCACCTCCGAGTCAGATTCCGAGAAAACCGCCGAACAGTCAGCCGAGGCCGAAGCCTCCGATAAGAATTAGAAAGGGAGTGCCGCTTATGAGTCGCCGCAACACCGAACTGCTCTTGCTCATCGCCTCGGCGTTCCCCGTCATCCTGCTCTATGCGATGTACGTGCTCACCGCGGGTGCCACGATTTCCTTTGAGACGCTCGCCGTGCCGATCGGCCTGTTCGCCGCCTTCGCCGCGGCGCATATCGCCGTGCGCATCCTGGCGCCCGGCGCCGACCCCGCCATCCTGCCCATCGTCTTTGTGCTCTCGGGCATCGGCATCACATTCGTGACGCGCTTGGCCCCCGACCTCGCCATCTCGCAGCTCATCATCTTGTTTGTCTCGGTGGCGCTCATGGTGGGAACGCTCGCGCTGGTCAAGAACCTCGACGTGGTCATGCGCTACAAGTACACCTTTGGCATTATCGGCATCATCCTGCTGATGCTGCCGATCTTTATCGGCACCACGATCTCGGGCTCCAAGCTGTGGATTCGCATCGCGGGCTTCACCATCCAGCCCGGCGAGTTCGCCAAGGTCTTCATCGTCCTGTTCCTGGCAGGCTATCTGGCCGAGAACCGCGAGCTGCTCTCCATCTCCAACCGCAAGATCCTGGGCCTCAAGATTCCGCGCTTCCGCCTGCTGCTGCCGCTGTTTGCCGTGTGGGGCGTGTGCCTGCTCGTCGTCGTCTTCGAACGCGACCTGGGTTCGGCCGTGCTGTTCTACACCATCTTCTTGCCGATGCTCTACGTTGCCACGGGGCGCTTTTCGTATGTCGTTATCGGCCTTGCGCTGCTAGCCGTTGGAGCCGTGGGCGCCTACAAGTTCCTGTCGCACGTGCAGGTGCGCTTTCAGGTCTGGGTCGATCCGTTTAAGGACGCCCAGGGCCAGGGCTACCAGATCGTACAGTCGCTTTACTCGCTGGCTGACGGCGGCCTGGTTGGCGTCGGCATCGGCAACGGCATGGCAAACAACATCCCCGTCGTCGAGTCCGACTTTATCTTCTCGGCTATCGGCGAGGAAATGGGCCTTTTGGGCGGCGGCGCCGTGCTCATCCTGTTTATGCTTTTTGCCGTGCGTGGCCTCACCACGGCCGCCCGCGCCAAGTCCGACCTTGCCGCCTTTAGCGCGACCGGCCTTACGGCGGCCATCAGCTTCCAGGCATTCTTAATCGTTGGCGGCGTAACCCGCCTGATCCCGCTGACCGGCGTCACCCTGCCCTTTATGAGCCAGGGCGGCTCCTCGCTGCTGGCGAGCTTTATCATCGTCGCGCTGCTGCTGCGCGCCGGCGACGAGGCAACCGGACGCGAAGCCGAGCTCACCGGCACCGGCACCATGGCCGCCATCACCAATGACCAGCTCGCATCCGCCGCTGCCCCGACCGGTACGCGTTTTGCCAGCGCACCCACCTACAGCCACGGCAACCACTCCGTGGGTTCTCGCATGCGCCGTCGCCTGCTCGACACGCCAGAGTCCGGCGTGCTCGGCCGCGTGGCACTTGCCAACCGTCTGACTCGTGCCGTGTTTACCTTTACGGCGCTGTTCGCCATCCTTATCGGCAACCTCACCTATGTCCAGGTCATCAAGGCGAAGGACTATCAGGACATGCCGACCAACAACCACACCATCGCCCGCTCCAAGTACATCCAGCGTGGCTCCATCATCACGTCCGATGGCGTGACGCTAGCCGAGTCGCTGCAGCAGGAGGACGGAACCTACGCCCGCTCCTACCCCAACGGCAACATGGCCGCGCACGTGGTGGGCTACGTGAGCCAGCAATACGGCACCGCCGGCATCGAGAGCGTCATGAACGATACGCTCACCGGCTCCAAGGATTACTCCAGCTGGAACAACGCCATCGCGTCGCTCGCAGGGCAGACCCAGCCGGGCAATACCGCCAAGCTCACCATCGACTCGCGCATCCAGACGGCTGCCGAGCAGGCGCTCAAGGGCTTTAAGGGCGCTGTGGTGGTCATGGATCCGCGCACCGGTGCGGTCCTTGCGTGCGCAAGCTCGCCCACTTACGACAACACCAACATCGATGCGCTGCTCCAGTCAGGCGGCGGCGAGGACGGCTCCATGTACGACCGTGCCATGGACGCGCTGTACACCCCGGGCTCGACCTTTAAGGTCGTCACACTCTCCGCGGCACTCGAAACCGGCACCGCCAGCCTTACCAGCACGTACCAGGCGCCCGGCTCCATGGATATTGGCAACGCGCCGGTCACCAACTCTGCCAACGAGAGCTACGGCACCATCAGCCTGCAGCAGGCCTTCGCCGTGTCGTCCAACGTCGTCTTTGGCCAGGTGGCAAACGAGGTCGGTGCCAGCTCGCTCGTCCAGTTTGCCAACGCCTTTGGCTACGGTCAAAAGCTCGGTCAGGATCTGACCACCGCGGCTTCCATCATGGCCGACCCGTCGCTTATGACCGAGTGGGAGACCGCTTGGGCAGGCGCCGGCCAGCCCGTCGGCATGGACCACACGCCTGGCCCGCAGACCACCGTTATGCAGAATTGCGTGATCGCTGCCGCTATCGCCAACAGCGGCGTGGTCATGGACCCGTTCTTTGTGTCCCAGATACTCGCCCCGGACGGAACCGTGGTTAAGACTACGCAGTCCCGCTCGCTGGGCCAGGCTGTCAGCTCTGCCACGGCCGACCAGGTCAAGCAGGCCATGCTCGCCGTCGTCCAGTCCGGCACCGGCACCGATGCCCAGATTCCGGGCGTCAAGGTTGCCGGCAAGACCGGTTCGGCCGAGACCGGCGGCACCAACGTCAACTCTATGTTTGTTGGCTTTGCACCTTACGATTCACCCACGGTTGCCATCTCGGTGGCCTTGGAGGATTTCGACAAGCATGACGTCGAGGCCGCCAAGATCGCCGGTATCGTCCTGACCGCGGCGCTCGCCGCACAGGGAGCGTGATGCCCATGATCAAAGCGGATACTTGGGGCGCGCCGCGGCCGATGAGCTAGCGGCAACGCGCCACACGGCCCCAGCGGCCACACATTTGGTACTACACACATCGTTGAGCGAATAGTTATGTTAGGAGCAGGAATGGAACAGAGGGTCCTCGGGGGAAGATACCTCCTCAAGGATAAGGTGGGAACGGGCGGCATGGCGACCGTCTTCCGTGCACAGGATCAGGTCCTCGACCGCACGGTTGCCGTCAAGATCATGCTGCCGCAGTATGCCGGCGACGCCACCTTCGCCGCCCGCTTTAAGCAGGAGGCCCAGGCAGCAGCAGGCCTGTCCTCCCCCTATATCGTGGGCGTCTACGATTGGGGCAAGGACGGCGACACCTATTACATCGTCATGGAGTACCTGCGCGGCACCGACCTTAAGAGCGGCATCAAGAGCCACGGCGCCCTCGACCCCAAGAAGGTCGCCCAGATCGGCTCGCAGATCAGCTCCGCGCTTTCGGTCGCCCACAAGCACGAGATCATCCACCGCGACATTAAGCCGCAGAACATCATGGTGCTGCCCGACGGCAACATCAAGGTGATGGACTTTGGCATCGCGCGCGCCAAGAACAGCCACCTCACGCAAGACAACAACGTGCTGGGAACCGCCCACTACGTCAGCCCCGAGCAGACCCGCGGTCAGGACCTCGGCCCCACCTCGGATATCTACTCGCTGGGCGTCGTGATGTACGAGTGCGCCACCGGCCGCGTTCCCTTTGACGGTGACGACGCCATCTCGGTCGCACTCAAGCAAGTCAACGAGCTGCCTATTCCGCCGAGCCAGATCAACTCCGGTGTCGACGCCGACCTTGAGCGCATCATCCTCAAGTGCATGGAGAAGGACCCGGCAAACCGCTTCCAGACCGCCGACGAGCTTCGTCAGGTGCTCAACAGCTACCTGTCGGGCCGTGCCGTCAACGTCTCGGAGCCCACGCGCATCATCGGTGCCCCCGGTGAGCTGGGCGCCACCAAGACTCGCGAGCTTTCCGATCAGACGCGCGCCATGGTGCGTCCCGTCTCGGGCGTGAGCGGCCAGAATACCGCCCGTAGCTCGGTTTCGGGCTCCACCGGCTCCTACGAGGTCGAAAAGCCCAAATCCAACAAGAACAAGATCATCGCCGCCGTGGTGGCAGCCGTTGCCGTCATCGGCATCGTGGTGGCCTTTGCCACAGGACTCTTTGGCGGCGAGCAGGTCACCGTGCCCGATGTGCTGGGCAAGGACCAGCAGACTGCCGTCGAGCTGATCAAGGAAGCCGGCCTCGAGGTCGGCACCATCGACCAAAGCTACAACGACGATGTCGACGAGGGCAAGGTCGCCGAGCAGACGCCCAACGGCAACACCAAGAAGGCCAAGGGCACCAAGGTGAACCTGGTAATCTCCAAGGGTCCCAAGCCCTCCGAGAAGGTTGAGGTTCCCCGGCTTGTCGGCCTGACCAAGGACCAGGCCGAGGCCGCGCTGGCAAGCGTTGGCCTGAAGGGCAACGCCTCCGAGGAGGCCAACGAGGCCGATGAGGGCCAGGTCTTTGAGCAGGGCACCGAAGCCGGTAAGGAAGTCGCGAAGGGCACGACCATCTCGTACAAGGTCTCGAGCGGCCCGGATACCACGTCCGTCCCCGATCTGACCGACATGACCGAGGCCCAGGCGCGCAACGCCCTCGATATGGCAGGCTTTGGCGTCGACGTTAGCTACCAGGAGAACGACTCGGTTACCGAGGGCACCGTGATCAGCTGGAACCCCAGTGGCAAGCAGAAGCCCGGCGCCACGATTACCGTCGTCATTGCCAAGAAGTCCGGCAAGGCCAGTGTTCCGGGCAACCTGTACGGCAAGAGCATCTCCGCCGCCGTCACCGCGCTCAACAACGCCGGTTTCTATAACATCGGCTTCTGTGACCAGAACGGCAATCCCGTAAGCGGTAACGAGGATGCCACCGTTACGGGCGTCTCCCCCACTGGCAAGCAGTCCACCGACAGCACGATTACGCTGACGGTCGCACTTTCTGGCTCGGGTTCGGGCTCTGGCTCGGGCACGGGTGACGATTCCGGCACGACTAACTAGTCGAGGACCCATCACCCGCAGCGGCTAGGGCCGCAAACATATTCGCTCAACGGCGCCCGCTTGCTCCCCCGCAAGCGGGCGCTTTATTTATCGACAGACCATGGCCCCTTAGCAACGCAAAGAGGCCCGCAAAAGCGAGCCTCCCAGGTGACAACAGAATATGTAATGCAGTAATTACTGGCCGCAGAACTTCACCATGATCTCGACCATGGACTCTTGCCTATGGACAAAATGTCCATAGGCAAGGAGATGAAAGAGTAAGGACAACGCCCTCTAAAAGAAGGCCGTATATGAAGATTGCATATCCCTTTTGCCTTCATATACTCAAGAAGCACCCCTCGAAGCGCTCCTGAGAGGCCCCCTTGGATGCAACCCAGGGGATCCAGATTCTGGTAGACATCGGCGCAGCAAAATCCTGCCGCGCAGGCACGAACGGACATCTTGACTCCTAACGCAATGCGGGGCGCCCCAAGACACCCCGCCACGACAAAAAACTAGTTCTCGTAGACCAGCGGGTGGCCCCAACTGCCCTCGATCTTGCAGGTCTCCGCCGCAAAACCGGCAGCGAAGTCCAAGCTCTCGCGAATCGCGGCCTCGCCGCACTCGCCGGCCTTCTTCTTGGAAAGATAGGTGACCAAAAACGCCGTCAGCAGTGAATCGCCGGCCGCCATAGCGTCTTTGAGCTCCTCGGGCGCCACGGGCTTGATGCCCTGCTCGTAGAAGTTTTCGCCGTCATAGGCGACGGAGCCCTTGCTCCCGCGCGATGCGCATACGATTTGAGGGCCAAGGGCCTTCACCCACTCGAGCTTCGCCTTGATATCCTCCAGGGAAGCGTCGCCCATGGACATAAAGGCGTACGTCACAAATGGCGCAATCTGCCCGAAGTGCTCGTCGGTGGAGTCATCGGAGAAGTCGAAGCTGATAGGCACGCCGGCAGCCTTGATCTTGGGGAGCTCGCGCTCGGTGAAGCAGTAGTTGCCGCTGTGCACCAAATCGAAGCCGCTGACGTACTCGGCGGCGAAGCGGTCTATCACGTAGCGCATGTCGCCACGTATGCCGCCTTCATTGGAGCCCAGGAAGATACGGTCCCCGGTCTCGTCAACGGTCACGCGAGCGGCGCCGTTGACGCCCAGGACCTGCTGGCAGCGAAGAAGCTCGACGCCCTCGTCCTCGAGCGATGCTATAACGTGCTCGGCCTCCTCATCTGATCCGAAGATTCCCATGTAGGCGCTGCGATCGACGCCGAGCTTCTTGGCGAAGACGGCGAAGTTAACTGCATTGCCGCCGGGATACATGGTCTTGATGTGCTCGTACTTATCGACAACGTTGTCTCCAAAGCCAAGCACGCTTATAGGATAGGCTGCCATGGTTATCTCCATTCAGGTAAACCGCCGTGGTTACGGCGAGCAGACGGGGCGCGAGGGATTCGCACGTCTCAACGCGCCTCGCGCCCCGTTTTAAAATCGCTAGTACTTCTCGATGCCCATGTAACGACGCACGTCCGGGTGATGGTCGAACACCTTGCCGCGAGCGGAGCGCAGCTCACAGTTCATCGCGTAGAACAGGATTGGATCAAGGAACGCGCGAACGCTCGCCGGTACTTGGTCCATGCCGTACTCCATGGCGTCGAGCACCATAAGAGTGTCGGTATGGGTCTCGAGGAATGCGAGGGCGCGCTCATCCATGGCTCGGCACTCACTAGAAGACATCTGCAGGAAGTAGAAGACTCCGGGCTCGGTCACCTCGAAGGGGCCGTGGAAGTACTCGCCGGAGTGGATATAGGCGCAGCTCTGCCACTGCATCTCCATAAGCGAGCAGATAGCGAAGCCATAGGCCTGGCTAAACACGGGACCGGACCCCAAGATATACAGGAACTTGTGGTCCTGGCACAGGGCGGCAAAACGGTCGCAGAGTTCGGCGTTGACCTTCTCGCGAGCTGCAGGCAGGATCTGGTCCATCTTGGCGATGCCTTCGTACATGTCGGCAAGGTCGGCATAACCTTCCTGCTGATCCAGGAGCTCGGAAGCGAGAGCCAAAGAGATGCCGGCGGGCACCTCCGCCTGCGGAACTCCCTCGCCCCACGGATATACCCAGCACGTCCACTCACCGTTATCGATGCCGGAACCCGCGTTGTCCGTCTGCACGATAACGGTCGCGCCCGCCGCCTTGGCGATCGAGCACGCATCGATTACCTCGGGGGTGTTGCCGGAGTGGCTGCAAGCGATGACAAGGGACTTTTCGCCCAGGCGCTTGGGACGCATGATATCGAACTCGCGGGCGGTATACGCCTCGCTGGCAAACGTAGTCGCCTCGCGCTTGAGCAGCTCGTGGGCGGGCAGCAGGTCGATGAGGGAGCCGCCGCAGGCAACCCAGAAGACGCTATCGAAACCGTCCTTTTCAGCGATTGCGTCGGCGATAAGATCATGTGCGTTCATTGTTATTCTTCCTTTCGATACGGCGGACGAATCCGCCAACGTTTACTGCGAGTCTTCTCGTCAAGCGTGTTGACTTCCCCACGCGAATGGGAGCTACGCGCTAGTCGACAAAATACCTCTCGAAGGCGTCCATGTTGTGCCGGTCCGCTGCTGCGGGATCATCGAAATACCTTCCATCGGTGATCTCCTGGCCAAGATAGCCCTCGAACCCATGCGCGTTGAGGACGCGTACGAAATCGTCCATACTGTGCTTTCCATCGCCCCAAACCAGATGGCCATATGGGTCGCCATCAATGAAGCGCATGTTCCTTATGGCACCATCGCCAAACTCGGCAAACCACTCTTCAAGGCTCTCGCCGGCGACTCCCATAGCGGTAGTGTCCACCATTGGAGTAAGGTGCGGGCTGGCTACTTGGTCAAGCATGCGCCTGGCGTCCGCGAGTGTAACCACCAAGTTGCTCTCTTCCGGCCTCAGGCTCTCCATGCAGAGGGTCACGCCGTGCTCGCCGGCATAGTCCGCAAGAATCGCCAAGTGCTCGGCAGAGCGCTTCCAAGCCTCCTCGCGGTCCTCGTCCCAATCGCCCCAACCGGAGTTGATGGACATATACGGGGCGCCGAGCACCTCGGCGAGCTCGATGCCGTGCTTAAAGTAAGCGAGGCTCCGCTGCGCGTGGAGGGGCTTTCTGGCAGCGTACTGCCACGGATACACCACGTTCTCCGGACACAGGGAGCTCACGGAGAGTCCGCGGGACTCGATCTTGCGGCGAAGCTCGTCGGCCTCGAAATACCCCGTGTGGTCCAGCGTCACGTGCGGCTCGGCCGCCCAAAGCTCGATGGTTTTGAAGCCAAGGCGCTGCTGAGCATCAAGGAAGTAATCGAGCGACCACATGATGTAGTGAATGTTCATGCCGGCGACCTGCTCGCGACGCAGACGGGGTGTGGAAGCGCTTAAATCCATGCTGGGCACCTCCTACATCGGCAGTAGGCCGGAAATCACAGTCGCGACCAATCCGAACAGAACCATGAAGATAAAGAACTTCCAGATGGTCTTCCACCATTGCCCGAAGGAGATCTTCGCCACGGCAAGACCTGCGACGGTCATGCCCGCAACGGGGCTGATGGTGTTGACGGTCTGGTTCGCGAACTGCAGAGCGGTGACGGCAGCCTCGGGATTGAGGCCCATAAGCTCGGTCAGCGGGCCCATGACGGGCATGGTGAGTGCAGCGAGGCCGGAGCTGGAAGGAACCAGCAGCGAAAGCAGGCCGAGGACGATGTACATGAAGGTGGTATAGATGAAGGACGGAGCGCCCGCAAGGAGTCCGACGAGCCAGTTAAGAATAGAGTCGATGATCATTCCGCCCTCTGCGACGACCAGGATGCCGCGGGCGATGCCGATGATGCAGGCTGCGTAGGCGAAGTCGGCGATTCGCGGACGAACTCCTCCGCAATGGTCTTCTCGTCCAGGCCGCCGAGTATGCCGGCAAGAAGGCCCATGGCCAGGAACACCATGGAGATCTCGTCCATATACCAGCCCTGGGTAACGAGGCCCCACACGATAACGCCCATGCCGACCGCGAAATCAATGAGGACGAGCTTGTGGCGAAGCGTGAACTCCTCTTCGATAGAAGCATCGGTGACAGAGAACTCGATGCGCTTCTGCTTATCGTCCTCATAGGTGATGGAGGACTTGGGATCGAGCTTGACGCGGCGCGCGTAGCGCATGGCCCAGAAAATGCCCGCGGCGGTGAAGATGACCCACAGGATGGCGCGGAGCCAAAGCTGGGGATTTCCCTCGATGCCGATAACGCCCTGGGCGATCAGCACGTTGAAAGGATCAATAGTGGATGCGCAGTAACCAAGGTTGGGGCCGAGGAAGCAGATGATGAACGCGGTCATGGAGTCATACCCGATGCTCAGCATGATGGGGATGAAGATCGCGTAGAACGGCAGCGCCTCCTCGGACATGCCGAACGTGGTGCCGCAGATCGAGAGCAGGATCATGGAGATGGGGATGATCAAGATGTCCTTGTTCTTCAGCTTCTTGATCACGCGGCTCATGCCGGCGTTTAGGGCGTTGGTCTTGGTGACGATGGCGAACGATCCGCCGATCAGCAGGACGAACGCGACGACATCGGCCGCAGCCTGAATGCCCTTGGCGGGAGCCTGCAGGACGGCATCGATGCCCTGTCGCAGATCGACGGTCTCCCCCGTCTCCGAATCGGTGTAGACCTTGTCGACCTCTTGGTACGTTCCGGCTACGGCGACTTCTCGCTCGCCCGCGGCCGTCTGAATGGTCTGGCGGTCGAACTGACCCGATGGGACGATCCATGTGAGCACCGCGAAGAACACGATCAGCATGAACGCGATGGTGTACACATGGGGAAGCTGGAGATGGAATCTGCGCTTGGGCTTCTCCTGTTTGGCATCCGACATTCTTAACCTCCTGCCAGAGCAACGATGCTTGCCAAAAATCCTTCACGTATAGGCAAACATCTTAGGTTGTTCTATGTATAACCTGCATGAAGGCGTCGGTCAAGAAACATATTAGGTTGTTCTATAAGTGGTAACTTTTACGCGCTAAACGGACCTGCCGCGGCAATACGAGAACAGCGCTGTGTGAGACAGAGCCGCTAGATATCGAAGCTGTAGCGCGAACCCACGTAGTACTGTCTGCCATAGCAGAAGCGCTCTCCGTTGGAATCGAGAAAGCCCGCGTTCATGAAGAACAGCGGCTCCCCTACTGGGACCTTGAGCTCGCGGGCGGCATCAATTCCCGCACGGGCGATCTCCAGCCTGCAGGGATCGGACGAGCAGGGATACCTACCCGTACGCTCCCCCACGGCCTCGAATATCGAACAATTGGAGAGACCGATATCTTTGAGAAATTCGAATCCATCGACAGGATAGTAGTTGTTCTCGAACAGGACCGGCACGCCGTCTGCGGTACGCACGCGTGAGACCAAGATGAGGTCAGAGCCTTCATCCAAGCCAAAGAAAGAAGCGAGGTCGCGATCGGCGGCAACGGTCTTGCGGGCAACGACGCGAGCGCCCGCCTTCATGCCGTTTTCAGCGCATGCTTGGGTAAAACTCTGAACATCGTCCTTCTGATGCACCTTGCGAATTATCTTTGTCGCGGTCACAAACGTACCACGCCCCTGCCGCTTGGTGAGATACCCCTCGCCCACAAGCTCCTCTATTGCGCGGCGAACCGTGACCCTTCCCACGCCGTACATCTTAGAAAGCTCAAGTTCCGTTGGAATCTGCGAGTCAACGGGATATGTCCCCTGTTCGATATCGCTCTTAAGCAAATCGAGCACCTGTTGATACAGCGGGGCGGAAGAGCCCCCATCCAGATGCGCATCCACAAAAACTCTCCCTTTAAGGCGTTCGCGATCTCAACGACTCCATTCTACCGCACACGGAAAAATGAGGTTAAACACATAGGGGCCCTGCATGTTTGAGCGGATCGGGAATCTGGTCGCTGATTTCGTCCGCATTTGCTTGCGAAAAACCAAAACGCTCCTCGCGCTTGGCGAACACGGTGAGGCCCGCCGCCTTGCACGCAGCGATCGATGATGCTCGTGTGATGTTGGCTTCCTTCCTTTGCTTGCGAGGCGCGTCACTCGTCCTGCTGAGCCGCGGGCCCATCGTTCGGCGTGGCCTGCCTGCGCGGGGCATGCCGGGAATTGATGTAGTCGTATGCGTAGGCGATCTCCGCGACGGGGACCTCCACGTGGTAATGGGCGGAAATGTCAGAGAAGCTCGTGCGGAATGCCTCGACGAAATCGTTGTGTTCATTGGCGAAGCGCTGCTCGTCTGCGTAGTTCTCGATGGGGCTTCTGGTCACGAGGCGCTCCACGAGACAACACAGGTGCACGTAGAGCCCCATGCTCACACGAGCGCCAATCACGTCTCCGGTGAGCTGCTGGAGCCGCTCTGCGGCACTCTCGATTTCGCCGAAGAGCTTGTTGGGGTTAAGGATTGTGATGGACTCGACCACGTTCCTGAGGGTCATGTTCTTGACGAGATTCTGGTGGAACGTGCGCAAGCTGTCAGCGTCGAGCAAGCGTGCGAAGGCGCGGTCTATCTGGGCCGTTCCTTCGCCGGCGATGAGTTCCTCGAGCGAAATGAACGGGACTCCGTCGGCGTGCGGATTGTCCGTGCCGATGACCGAGCGCACGTTGTACTGGGAGAAGGCGGCATCCTCAGATCCGTTATTGGCGAGCTGCCGCCAGTCAACGGCGACAAGCCGCGCGGGGGACTCGCCAGGCAGGCTCTGCGCCACGAGATCGCGGATCCGCGCAGCTGCGTCAAGTCCGCCTTCGGAGCAGAAGACAATCGCGTCCGGTCGGGCGTTGCGCGCCACGATGTGATAATTACAGGTGCAAGCTGCCGCAGCATCGTCGAGAACCTCTCGCACGGAGCGACCCGCGATAAGTCCGGCGCCAACCTCCACCGCAAGGCCGGTAGAGGCGTTGTTGATGATGCCGAGCGTCATGCCGGAGGTGGATTCCATACTCTTATAAATATCCTGGAGCGATCCCATGTCCACGAGGATGACGACCTCGTCTGCGTAGGAGAAGCGGTCGATGATTTGCTGAAGAGGAACAGCGACGTCCGTAACCTTCTGGTCGTAGGGCATGTCGATGGCCTCGAAGACCCTCGTGTCAAGAATCCGATTGGCGGCGTCGGCGATGCTCGTGGCGGTCGAGTAGCCATGACTGAGGACGATACCGACGCTCCGACGACGCTTAGACGGGTCGAGTGCGAGTGCCGCATGCGCAAGGACGAGCAGACACGTGAGATCGTCGAGTGCGATGCCGAGCGTGGCCTTGAGTTCATCAGCGATGCAGGCGCAGACAGTAACGGCAAAGCGGTTGCGCTGGGCCACGACGCCGCGCATGCCGGAAAGCTCGCTTGCATGGGAGCTCTTCCAACGCGAGAGGCTTGCGGGCGGCCACAGCTGGAGGCAGATGCCCTGGGCGATTAGATGCGAGCTCTTTCGGGACAAATCGATCGAGTAGAGTTCGTTCACGGAAGTGACGACGCTGTCGGCGATCTGCTCGTATGCGTCGGACTTCGAGCGGCCCGGGTTTTGCCCGAACGCCAGGTAGTCCTCGAGGTCGCGGGCTCGCTCCACCAGCTGAGCGCTGCACGCGCCCCCATCAAGCGTGCCTTCGCGATAGCTCTCGTATGGCTCCAGCATGGCGTCGAGTACATGCCGTGCGCGGTCGTCCGCCTGGCTTTGGATGCTCCGGGTGGTGTCGATGAGCTGCATGTCGTTCTCGCTGCGCTCGAGTGCGGAGCCAGCAAGGATTGCGGAGGGAAGCTGGTAGGTGCGAATCTCCAGGCTGTCACCCTTCGTGTCTAGATAGGCCTCGGCGCAACAGTTGGTGATGCAGTCGCGCAGGCCGCGTACGTTCTCCTCGAAGTTGGTGCCGGCGAGGGCTCGGAAGGCTCCGCGACTTATGAGGATGTCGCGTCCTATGCGTCGGCCCTCCTCCTTGAGGAAGTGGAGAGTCAGTTCCTCACGCTCCTCCTGGGTGCGCTCGCGCAGAGACGGCACCTGGGCGGACATGGGGATGCGACGCGTGAGGCTGCGGCACTCGGTACTGTCTGCCTCGTTTGAGGTGGCAAAGATAAGGCGCACAGCAGGGGCTGGCACAATGGCGCCCGCCTGTGCGGAGGCCCACTCCAAGAGCGCGTCCTGGGCAGCGGGTGAGAGGGCGTCGACGTCCTTGAGATAAACGATGCCGCCGCTCGCCCGATCTGCAGGCCCGCCATCTGCGCACAGGTCGTGAGTGAGCGCGCGGGCATCGTCTGCGTAATGCGAGCAGTCGATGCTCACAAGCTTGGCTTCCTGCTGCAGGACGCCGACGTTCTTGCCGTATTCGAGGGCAAGTTCGGCGAGTAGACCCTTGCCGGTTCCCGAGGCGCCACAGAGCAGGATGGGCAGGCCAGCTGGCGGGTACTTGAGCGCGGCGCAGAGCTGGCTGATGCAGGGCGCAAGGCTCAGCTCGTGACCGATTGCGCGGTCGAAGTCGAGTCGCTCGCCGTTTCCGAGCGTGGCGAAGAGCTGCTCGACCGAAGGGTAGGTGCTACGCTCAATGCGAGACTGGAAGAAGCGTTCGAGGGAGCGGCGGTGGAAGTAGCACACCGGTCGTGCCCCTGCTTTCACCACGAGGCCAGCGCGCACGAGCTCGTTGAGATACTGACTTGCCAGGCTGCGCGAGATGGCGAGCGAGTCGGTTATAGATGCCGTGGTGAAGTGGTCGAGACGGTTCTGGATGCGCCCGCCCCGCGTGCTGCCAAGCTCGCGCGTGATGCGATCGAGGTAGGCAAGCAGGTCTTTCTGTGTCTCGGGGATGTTCATGCGGCTGGTCCTCCTTTCGTCCTACACCTTACGGGCGGGGTGGTGCTCGGGACGGGTTGGCGCCCGCGTTTTGTCACGGGCACGTGAACTTCGGCACTCCATGATACATCTGTAGTGACATATGGCAACTTCTCGACACCTGCGCTCGACACAGCGAGCGGCAACAGCGCTGTCCGCCGAGCGCCTCACGGGCGTATCCCAACCGTAGGAGTGCGCTTTGCCACCTTTGACTGCCTCCCTGTCGGCAAGCGGCTCGCCGTTCGCTCCGTCTCTGACCACATCGCTCGAATCGGCTCTGCCGCCGGCGCTGTGGTGGCCGTCGTGCCCGCAAAGGTCATCAAGCAGGCCGACGAGGTCACCGCGGGCAAGGTCTCCCTCGTCGACGCACTCAGGAATCTGTAGGCGAGGCCCCTAAGGCCGCCTCGCTGTCGGCAGCCCGGGGCCATGTGCCATCAGGGCACAGGACGAGTCCGGTCGCCGGAATGCGGCCGGACCCGTTGTTCGCGTGTTTTGCTGGGGGAGTCGCTGTGGCGACGAGGTTCACTGGCTTACTTTTCCTGTTCGCGCAGCCCCTTCGCCAAGGCTATGTTGGACAGTTTGAGTTCGCCATTCGTTACCGTAACAGCAAGCGAGTGGCCGAACTTCTCGCAGACGCGTGTCGTGAGTGCGGTACCGTCGAGGTAGAGGACGAGGATGTTGTCGTCAACGATGAGCTGCAGGTGGTAAGAACGCCCGGACTCGAGCCAGACTGGCCTCCAAAGCCCCTTATCCATTACGCGGAACCACTTGTAACAGGGGCTCTTGTCGAACGAGAGCCGATTCGCGTCGAGGTCGAAGCGGTATTCGTACGACTCGTCGGTCTCGAGATTCTTGTAGGCTCGAATTGAGAAGTCGCAAGCGTCCCTGAACGTCACGTCTGCCTCGAAGCAGAAGATCTCGCCTGCGTTTTCGGTGATTACGCACTCCGTTCGTTCGTGGTCTCCGCGAAGCTCGATATCCGGGACGGCATCAGGGCACTCGAACGCATCCTTTATGCTTTGGGGAGGGCGAACGCCGAGGGTGCCATTGGGGCGCTGGTACACCTCATGGGGCATAAACGAGCCACCCCAAAGCCAGTTGGCCCGGTCATCGTCGTTCTCGCGCGTGGGGACCCAGCCGGACAGAATCCTGCGCGATCCGTCGAAGGCGGTCCGTCCGGCGTAATACGCCCTCCCGTCGAAGGCGTCATCTCTCGGCTTCTCCCACGGACCGTAGAGATCGCGGCTCATGCGGTAGACGATCTTGTTCTCGTCGCTGTACTCAGAGTAGACCAGGTACCACCAATCGCCAATTTTAAAAATGTCTGGCATTTCGAACATGGTGTAGAGGCCGGGGGCCCAGAAGTCGCCCTTGAACTGCCAGTGCTCGAGGTCCTTCGACGTAAAGTGAACGAGCCTGCCAGTTTGGAGGGTTTTGGAGGGGTCGTCTCCCTTACGCGTGCCCAGTACGAGGAGGTATTCCTTCCGGTCGTCATCCCATATTACGAAAGGGTCGCGCCAGTTGCGCCCATCGTATCCTGGCTGAGGCGTGAGCTCTACTGCAACGCCCGTCTTTTTCCACGTCGCATAATCATCCGAGCAGGCCTTCGCCTGCATGAGCACCTGGGACGTTTTGCCTTCTCGCAGGTAGTTGCGGTTGAACCCGGTATAGAAAGCGCGTACCTCCCCTTTTGCCTCGTAAACGGTTCCGGCGTAGATGAACTGGTCTTGGTCGTCTTCTCCGCCGTGGGGGATCGCCGTTCCGTGTTCCTGGTACGTCACGAAGTCCTGGGTGGTCGCGAGCGACCACCCAAAGGGCTGTCCTTCGGCAAGCGGAGCGGGGTCGCGCGTGTCACGCTGGTGGTATAGATAGAACGTGCCGTCCTTGCCGAAGGGCATGACGTCTCCCACCCACACGTCCTTCGGTTGGTAGAACAGGTGCTGGTTATTGGTCGGGACTTTGCGCATGTCTCGTCCTCCTTACTGTCGCGTCTTTCCTATTCGTCTTCTTCGTCAACGTCCGGAGTAAGATCTCCGAGGTAGACGAGCTGCTCTTTGGCTTGGGTGACGACATGCCTCACCACATCGGGAGTAAGCTGTCCGGCGTGGAGCGAGAGCTCGAGGGCCACGGGAAGGTTTACGCCGGTCACTATGAACGCGCCTCGCGGAGCCGAGCAGGCTACGAGCTGGTTTACGCTGCCCTGAAGGATGTCGGTGAGAACGAGGGTCTCGTCATCTTCGGCGATGCCCTCGAATGCGCTGGCGAGCTTCTCCTCGAGCGGGGTTTCGTCTGTAAACGCGCAGACAACCCTGATGTCGTGCCCCGGTCCTATGATGGCCTTGAGCGTGTCTCCGAGTCCGGCTGCCAGGCCGTAGTGCGATGCAATGATGATGTGCCTCATAATGCGTCCTTTGTGGGTTGGTCTAGCCCTAGGCTAGGCAGCAAGAATGCCGAAAGCCGCGCACACCCACGAGATGATGAGGATGCCGAGGACAATCTTGTTGATGCTGACCTTGCGCTTGACGAGGGCGTAGACGATGGCTGTGGCTATTACGGGCAGCATGCCGACCATGATTTGGTCGAGGATGCCCGTCTGGACGTCGAGCGTGACGTCACCCATGGTGAACGTGAGACCACACGAGACCTTGATGACGGTGGGGATGAGCGCACCGACGACCATCATGCCAAGTGCCGACGTCGACTCGGTGAAAACGGACATCTTCTCGGCAAGGGTCGTGAAGAGCTTGTCGCCGAACTTATAGCCTATGCGCCAGTCAAAGAGCTTCCATACGAAGATGGCGATGGCGACGGCGAGCCAGAGAAGCACGCCGACGGGGTTTCCCGCCTGTCCCATGTAGGCGGCGATGGAGCCGAAGATGGTGGGAATGAGGATGGCGAAGATCGTATCGCCGACTCCTGAGAGGGAGCCCATGAGGCCAATCTTAAGGTCTTGGACCGCGTCGATGGCGTCATTGTGCCCCTTGTCCTCCAAGGCTAGGCCGGCGCCGAGGAGCAGGCCGCTTACCTGGGGAGTCGCATTGTAATAGCGATAGGTGCTCAGAAGTGACCTGCGGTAGCCCTCCTCGTCTCCTGCATAGATCTTGCGCAGGGCGGGTTCGGTTGCGAACATGACCGCCGGGGCACACTGGGACTCATAGTTATAGATGGACGCGCCGAGCATCCAGCGGCGGCCGCAACGGTCGAGATCGGAAACGGTGAGGACTGGCTGGTACGTTCCGTCTGCCAGGCGGGTTGGCGCTTCGTTTGCCTTGGTGGCGTTAACTTCGTTACTCATCTTCCAGACCTCCAGCGTCGAGGGCGTTTACGGACGGATTGCTGTGCGACTTGTAGTACTCGATGGCCGCGGCGGCACCGAGCAGGGCAATGGGGAGAATGCTTATCTGCAGGTAGGCGGCCAGAACGAAGCCAACGATGGCGTAGGCGATGAATTTCTTCATTGGCATGAAGGACAGAAGCATCGCAAGGCCGACGACGGGGAGGATACCGGCGGCGATGGAGAGGCCGGTCGTGAACCAGGAGGGCATGACGGAGAGGAAAGCGTTGACGGCATCGGCGCCAAAGAGCAGTACGGCAAACGTGGGGATGGCCGCCGTAAGGCCATAGAAGACCGGACCGAGGAAAAGTACGCTCTTCATCTGCGAGTACTTGCCCTCTTCGGCAAAGCGCTGCGAGGTACGCCCGAGGAAGCCGTTTGCCGTCTTGGCGATGACGTCGAGCTGAAGGCCGAGCATGCCGACTGCGATTCCGGCGGCAACGCCGACGCTCGCCTCCTGACCCGAGGTGATGGCAACGACGGCGCCAATGATGGCGGCAGTGGGATAGTCGGGGACGGAGGCTCCTCCCATGGCCGCCACGCCCAGGCTCATGAGTTGGACGATGGCGCCGACGGCGAGGCCGGTTACGGGGTCGCCGAGCGCAAGTCCAACGAACCATGCTGGCGTGACGGACATGTTCGTGAGAATTTGTCCCGCGTTCTTCTCGGCTCCGTAGATGAAGGCGATGAGTGTAACGACGGCTATCTGGATGATGGATGGTGTCATAAGTTCACTCCCTTGCTAAAGCGTGATGATGCTGGAGAGCTCTACGGGCTTGTCGGCCGGCACATAGCGAACGGTGATGTCGCAGCCGGTGCCAGCAATCGCTCGATATGCGGGCAGCTCGTCTTTGGTGACGTAGGCGCGACTGCTCACCTGGACGGCGTCTGACCCCTCTTCGGGAAAGACTGTGCCTCCGACCACGAGTGTGGGAACAACCTGGCCCGTCTGTATGACGTCGAGGATGGTCTGGGGGTCTCGCGCCACGATGAAGACCGTGTGGTCGTCGTACTTGCCCGCCCGATAGTTCGTGAGAGCCGTCTCCTTGTTGATAATGGAGAGGGCGACTCCCGAGGGCTTTGCCATCCGCATGGCGGCCTTCTTGGTCGGGTCGTTGGCGACGATGTCATCGATGACCATGAGACGCTGCGGACGGAACTCGGGTACCCACTGGGTTGCCACTATGCCGTGTAGCAGGCGGTTGTCGATGCGTGCTGCGATGATGCTCATGTGATGTTGGCTTCCTTCCTTTGCTTGCGTGACGCGTTTCGGCATGGCCTGTGCCGAAGCGCGTCATTCGTCCTGCCGGGCCGCGGACCCGTCGTTCAGCGTGGCCTGCCTGCGCGGGGCATGCCGGGAATTGATGTAGTCGTATGCGTAGGCGATCTCCGCGACGGGGACCTCCACGTGGTAATGGGCGGAAATGTCAGAGAAGCTCGTGCGGAATGCGATCGAGGTAGGCTCTGTGTCTCGGGGATGTTCATGCGGCTGGTCCTCCTTTCGCCACACACCTTACGGGCGGGGTGGTGCGCGGAACGGGTTGGCGCCAGTGTTTCGTCACGGGCGCGTGCGCTTCGGCACTCCATGCTACATCTGAGTGGCATATGGCGACTTCTCGACACTCGCGCTCGACACAGCGAGCGGAAATGGCGCTGCCTGCCGAGCGCCTCGCGGGCGCATCCCGACCGCAGAAGTGAGCGCGAAGGCTCGTCGAAGTGCTGGGTGGGGGACCGGCGGTCTGGATACGCGGTTTCGTTCGGCGAAGGCGGCGAGGCGAATGGCATGGCGAACGTACGGGTTTGACGTGAACGGGTTGCCCGTGGCGGCGTGGTATCGGGAGGAGACGGTCGAGCAGGTGCTCGCGCCGCTGCTCGCCCGTCTCGCGCGCTCGCATCAGGAGAAGGGGTCGCAGGCCCATCTCGGCAACCCGGTGCGCATACGCTATTGCGACCGGGACGGCCACGTGTCGCGAACGGATATCGTCCGCCAGGTGGACGTCGCGCCGCGAAATGCAGACTCGCCTCAATCGTCGGTAAGGGGTGCCGCGGGCGATACGATGGAATCCACGGACCGCACCGCGCCGCCGAGATTGCGACGCGAACGCAGGCGATGCGCCCGAAAAACTCCTCCGCGCATGTAGGGCGAAACGCCAGATTGGAGCTCCATGAACGATTTCTCCTTCTACTCCCCCACCCGCTTTGTCTTTGGGCGAAAAGCGACCGACAAGGTTGGGGGACTCTGTCCGCCTCCGGCTACCGCTGAGCGCTCATTGTCTACGGCAGGGGTTCCGCAGTTCGCTGCGGAACGCTCGTCCGCGTGAGGGCATCGCTCGATGCCGCGGGCGTGGAGCACATCGGGCTTGGAGGGGTGCGTCCAAACCCCGAAATAGGCTTGGCACGAGAAGGCGTCGAGCTCGCACGGGCAAACGACGCCGACATCATCCTGCCCGTGGGCGGCGGCTCCGTCATGGACTGCGCGAAGGCCATCGCACTGGGGCGGTATACGACGGCGACGTATGGGACTTCTTCCGCAAGCGCGCCGTTCCCGCCGACCGCATCGACGTCGCCTGCGTGGTGACCATCCCCGCATCCGGTTCCGAGGCCTCTAACTCCTGCGTTATCAGCAACGACGAGGAGCACCTCAAATGCAGCATTAACACGGACCTCAACCGCCCGGCCATCGCCTTCCTCGACCCGGAGCTGACCTTCAGCCTGCCCGCCTGCCAGACCGCCGCGGGAGTGACCGACATGATCGCCCATATCATGGAGCGACTCTTCTCCGGCGAGCCCGCCGTGGGCGTAACCGACAACATCGCCTGCGGGCTAGTGCGCGCCGCGAGGGAGGCGGCGCCCAAGGTGATGGAGAACCCCGATGACTACGACGCCCGCGCCGAGATCATGTGGGTGGGTACGCTCGCCCATAACGCCCTGCGCGACGGCGATTGGACCTGCCGCGGCCTTGAGCACGAGCTATCCGCACTGGACACCAAGATCACGCACGGCGCCGGCCTCGCCGTCATCTTCCCCGCCTGGATGCGCTACGTATGGCGAGAGCACCCTGAGCGCTTCCTGGAGTTCAGCGCCCAGGCCCTTGGCATCGAACCCATCGATTCGGACGCGGACGAGCTCGATGTGGAGGTAACCCCCGAGCAGGCAATCGAGTACGCGGTCGAAGCGACCATCGACGAGCTGCAGGATTTCTTCGTCTCGCTGGGAATGCCGCGCGCGCTATCGGAGTTCGGAGTCACCGAGGACGATATCGAAAAGATGATTCCGGGCCTCAAGATCAACCGCGGAGAGCTCTTCGGCAGCTTCAGGAAGCTCACGCTGGACAACGCGAGAAAGATTTACCGCAGCGCACTCTAGGAAACAGATGCCAGTCCCCCACGGGCGAGCAGCACGGCGGCCCCCGCAAACCAGAAACGGCGCCGCTCCCGCGACGCCGTCATATTCCCTGGTGCCCCCGGGCGGATTCGAACCGTCGACACCCGCTTTAGGAGAGCGGTGCTCTATCCCCTGAGCTACGGAGGCATGTTGTACTAGTGTAGCAGATTTACCCCTTTGCCATGTAGCGCATGGCCACTCATCGAGAAGGCTCTATAGCAAATAGTTTCCGAGGGCAATCCTCAATATCGGAAAGAATAACCCGGAATAACGCGAAATAATGGGACAAGCTTTCCCAACTGGCCCTCAAAAGGAAAATGCATCCCGGAATGAGAACAAATTCCGGGATGCATTTTCCGCCATCTATCGCCAACGATTAGCTGTCTCTGTGGAAAAGGCTCTTGATGGCAGCGGGGATGCTCTTGGCGCCCTTGGTCGTTACGTCGATAAAATCGGGCGAACGCACGAGCTTATCCTCATCGACGTACTTACGGACCGCACGAAGCGTCTCTTTGTCATCGCGCGTCGTAAACGTAAAGTGGCCGTTATCCTTGGTAAAGATGGCAAAACGCGTGATCTTCTTGGTGCCGCGCAAAACCTCGGCGGCAATATAGTCGACCTCGTCCCACGGGATTTGAATATAATCCTCGGGATTGCGCTCGTTATAGTACTCGAACGCCTTATTGCCCACCATCACGTTACCGTGGCTGGTAAGCCCCATCAGGCAGGTTGCCGGCGTTGCCAGATCGACCGTGCTGTTCTGAGATTGCGCCATACGCGCCTCGCCCTCCAATTAAAACAATCGGACCGCATCCAGTGTACCCACCGGGTGCGGTCCGTTTCAATGGCTCAAAAGCCCTTGCCTAGCAATTCTCGGTCTTAAGCCGAAACGTGCTTACATGAAGCCGCAGACGCGACCGATGATGCCGATGGCGAAGAGAGCCAGGATGATGACGATCGGGCTGACCTTCTTCTTGAGGAGCTTGCAGACCAGCAGGGTCAGGCACACGGCGGCAAGGCCGGGGATGAGCTGATCGAGGTTGGCCTGAAGCGTGGTGACCTTCACCTGATCAAGGGCGTTAGCACCGATGGAGTTATACATCGTCAGTGCTTCCTTGACACCCTCAGAACCGGAGGGCAGGTTAGCCCAGTCGATAAAGGCGCCAGCAGACTGCGTGACCTTGGAGACGACCGGGGTGAAGGAGATGGACACCCAGCGCTCGACCAGGGCGCCGATGATGAACATACCCAGGATGGAAGCACCCTCGGTGACCTTGCCCATCAGACCGCCGGAGAGGTCCTTGGCGATGGAGGAGCCGACCTTGTAGCCAAACTCCTGCGTGTACCACAGGAAGGCGTAACGGATGATGTTCCACGCGAAGAAGAACAGCAGCGGACCGGCGATGCTGCCGGACAGGGCCAGGGAAGCGCCCAGAGCACCCAGAATCGGGCGAAGGGTGAACCAGAAGGCGGGGTCGCCGACACCGGCGAGCGGGCCCATCATACCGACCTTGACGCCCTGAATGGCGACGTCGTCAATCGGGGCACCGTTGGCGCGCTCCTCCTCGAGAGCGAGGGTAACGCCAATGACGGGGGCGGAAACATAGGGGTGGGTGTTATAGAACTCCAGGTGGCGCTTAAGAGCGGCAATCTGGTCATCCTTGCTGGTGTAGAGCTTCTTGATCGCAGGGATCATTGCGAAGCACCAGCCGCCGTTCTGCATACGCTCGTAGTTCCACGAGCCCTGAAGGAACTGATGACGGAAGCAAACCTTCTTGCGGTCAGCCTTGGTGAGCTGAATCTTGTTCTCTGCCATATGTATCACTCCCCTCCTACTCGTAATCGTTCAGAATGTCGCCGAGCGGGTCGCCGGAGCCACCGCCCATGCCGCCACCCTGCTTGGCCAGATCCTTAAGGCCAAGGTAGATGAGGGCAAGGGAGATGCCGATGAGGCCAAGGGCGATCAGCGTGAGCTGAGGGATGGCAGCAAGGACAAAGCCGAGGATGAAGAACGGCCAGGTCTCCTTGGTGGCCATCATGTTGATGACCATGGCGTAACCGACGGAAGCGACCATGCCGCCGCCGACAGCCATGCCGCCGGACAGCCAGTCGGGCATAGCGTTAAGCGCGTTGGTAACGGCCTCGGCCGGGATGATGCACAGAAGTACTGCCGGGATGGCGATACGAAGGCCCTGCATGAGGATGGCAGCGTACTGCCAGCGCTCGATGCCGGAGAAGTCGCCCTTCTCGGCGCAACCGTCCATGGCGTGAGCGATAGCGGTAGCAATGGTACGGCAGATCATGGTCAGGAACAGACCAGCGACCGACAGCGGGACGGCGACGGCGATGGCCGCGGTAACAGCCTTGGCCGAATCAGTGGCGCCGCCGTTGAGGGCGAGCACCATGATGATCGAAGAAGCGACCGAGGCCAGAGCGGCGTCAGGCGCGACGGCGGCGCCGACGTTAGCCCAGCCAAGGGCCATCATCTGGAGCGAACCGCCCAGGAGGATGCCCTCCTGAAGGTGACCGGTTACGAGACCGATAAGCGTGCATGCCACGAGCGGCTGATGGAACTGGAACTCATCCAGAATGCCTTCCATACCGGCAAGCAACGCGACAATCGCAACAAGCAGAATAGTGATTGCAGACATGTATCGGACCCTCCTTTACTATGCTTGAGCGGCCAGTTCGGCCTTAGCTTTCTTCAACATGGCGTCGAGATCCTCGGAAGCATCCGAAGGAACCTTGCGGACCTCGAACTTGACGCCCTTGGCCTTGAGGGCCTCGAGGGTCTTAACGTCGTCATCGCCCATAGCGACGGCGTTGGTGACGACGACCTTGCCCTTGGAGTGAGCCATGGAACCGATGTTGACTTCCTTGATGTCGACGCCGGCCTCGATGGCCTTGAGCAGATCCTGCGGGTTCTCGAAGAGCAGCATGGCCTTGGTGTCACCAAAGCGCGTGTCCTTGACGACCTCGGCCATCTTCTTGATGGGCACGACGTTGGCATGGACTCCCGGAGGGGCAGCCTGCTCGATCATGGTCTTGCGGAGCTCGTCGTGAGCAACGCCGTCGGAAACCACGATGATGCGGTTGGGGTTGATCTGCTTGGTCCACGTGGTGGCCACCTGACCATGAAGCAGACGGGTGTCGATACGGACGTGGGCGATCTTGATGTGCCCATCGCCGATGACCGTTCCCGGAGGGATGGCACCTGCAGGAGCAGCGGCGGCCGCAGCCGGCTTCTTCTCCTCGGGCTCCAGAGACTCGGGCTTGACGCGCACGCCAGCCTTAGCCTCAGTCACGAGATGTTTTGCGATCGCATGTGCAGTGTTCTTTGCGTCAAAGCGCTGCGAATATGCCTCGATGAGCATAGGCAGGTTGACACCGGTGACGATAGCCCAGGAATCGTGGCCCTCGATGAGCCCGCTGATCTGGTTGAACGGCGTGCCGCCCCACAGATCAACGAGGAAGAGCACCTGCTCCTGGTCCTCGAAGGAAGCGACTGCTTCCTCGACCTTGGCACGGAAATCGTCGGGGCCCATGCTCGGCTCGAGCGAGACCACGGCAACAGACGGCTGATCGCCAAAGACCATCGAGCCCGTCTGCTTGATTCCAGCTGCCAAGTCCCCGTGGCTAGCAAGAACAATACTTACCATCACATAACCTCCTTTTTGTCTACGTATTTCCTACACGACATGAAAGGAGTATACCTGTTTGGATTGTGGAATTATAGCTAAATTCGCAAATGGTTGGTTTATTTGTTTAAACGTCTAAGTTTGTTACAAATTGATTACGTTGCCGGTTTACAGCTTATTGCCTGCTAAAACGTGATTTGCTGATTGCTTTCAAAGACATATAAAGGTGCACTGTTCGTTAAGACCTCTTTTAGGTTGATCCCAATGCGTCTGCGTGCCACCATTTTGTTTAAACAGACATGACTTGACTAACCGAAGCAAATATGTTTAGAACTCTAGCCCATGTAGTCATTGGATGTTAGGCGATGTGGAGAGGGTTGGCGCCGTCGACGGCGTCGACGGCGTCGGAGGGGTCATCGGGAACAGTGTCTGCCGGGTCCTCGTCGGGGGTCTCGATCTGTTTGATCATGACCTCTTGGCCCTGCAGCAGGTATGTCTCGCCGCTACCGCAATGGGGGCAGGTCTTGCCGTGCTCGACCGTCGCGTAGTCGCGGCCGCACGCCTCGCAATGTGTCACGGCCTCAACGGGCTCCACGATAAGCTCCGCGCCCTGCGCGATAGGCTTTTTATCTGCTGCCCAGCGCCAAGCGTCGAGCAGCAAGTCGGGAACGACGCCCGAGACCTCGCCCAGCAGCAGCGTGACGCTCGAGACGCGACGCACGCCATTGGCGCGCGCCACGTTCTCGACATCGCGAATAATGTGATAGACGATTCCGAGCTCGTGCACTTTTTTCCTCCGCCGTTCCCGTTATGACTACTTACTTGCGACCGAACTTAATCTTGATGGCGCGCTTGAGCGCATACTTGCCGAGGCTTGGGAGCTTTTGCTCGTATTTGACCATCGTGGAGCACTCGGGGCGATCGCGATCCAGGTGGATGGCATCGAACGCGCACTTGGTGGTGCACAGACCGCAGCCGATGCACTTGTTGGGGTCGACGATCGAGGCACCGCAACCCAGGCAGCGGGCGGTCTCGGCGCGCACCTGCTCTTCGGTAAAGGTCTCGACGTACTCGCTAAAGGGCGCGGCCTTCTCGCGCTCGCGGTCGACATGCGCCATCTCGCGGCTCGCGTTGTCGTAGCCCTCGAGCACAACGTCGTCGCGATCGAGCGCGGTGTAGTGGCGCTGGTTGCGGCCGATGGTGAGCGTGGAGCCCGGCTGTACAAAGCGATGGATGGACACAGCGGCCTCGTGACCGGCGGCGATAGCGTCGATGGCAAAGCTCGGACCGGTGTAGACGTCGCCGCCCACAAAGATGTCGGGCTCAGCGGTCTGATAGGTCTGGGGGTCGGCAAGGGCGCCCTGGCCACGGCCGAGCTCCACCTTGGAGCCAGCCAGCAGGTCGCCCCACACAATGGACTGGCCAATCGACATGACGACACGGTCGGCATCGACACGGCGCAGATCGTTCTCGTCGTACTCGGGCGCAAAACGGCCCTCGTCGTCAAAGACACGCGTGCAGCGCTTGAAGGTGATACCGCACACACGACCGGCCTCGTCCAGGTGAATCTCCTTGGGGCCCCAGCCGCAGCTGATGTGAGCGCCGTCCTCAACGGCCTCGCGACGCTCCTCCTCGCTGGCGGGCATCTGCGCCTCGCTCTCCAGGCAGAACATCTCAACGTGCTCGGAACCCAGACGGCAGGCGTTGCGGGCAACGTCGATGGCCACGTTGCCGCCGCCCACCACAATGGTGCGGCCGGACAGGGTATCGATCTTGCCGCTGTTAACCTCGCGAAGGAAGTCGACGGCCACGGTCACGTCCTCGGCATCCTCACCCGGAATGCCGGCAAGGCGGCCGCCCTGGCAGCCAATGGCAACGTAGAAGGCCTTGAAGCCCTGCGCGCGCAGCTCGTCGAGCGTCACGTCTCGACCGACTTCCACGCCATAGCGGAACTCGGCACCCATCAGGCGAATGACCTCGACCTCGGCCTCAATGACGTCCTTCTGCAGCTTAAAGCTGGGAATGCCGTAGGTGAGCATGCCGCCCGGGCGCTCGTTCTTCTCGAACACGACGGGCTTGTAGCCCTTCTCGGCCAGGTAGAAAGCGCAGGACAGGCCGGCCGGACCGGCACCGATGATGGCAATCTTCTGATCGAAGCCGCCGGCACGCGTCGGGGTCACCACAGGTGGGACATAGCGGGTCGCGGCATCCAGATCGCGCTGGGCGATAAACTTCTTGACCTCGTCGATAGCCACGGCGGCGTCCACACGGCCGCGGGTGCAGGCATCCTCGCAGCGGCGGTTGCACACACGGCCGCAGATAGCGGGCAGCGGGTTCTCGCGCTTAATGAGTGCTAGGGCCTCGTCATAGCGACCCTGAGCCGCGAGCTTCAAATAGCCCTGAACGGCAACGTGCGCGGGGCAGGCCGTCTTGCAGGGAGCGGTGCCGGACTCATGCGTCTCGATGCGGTTGTCGTTGCGGTAGTTGGGCGACCACTTGGTGTGGTCCCACTTGGTGGCGTCGGGCAGCTCCTGGCGCGGATACTCGGGCACCTGTCCGCCGGCCTTTTTGCTGCAGAGCTTCTGGCCGAGCTTGGCGGCGCCGGCCGGGCACACCTCAACGCAGCGACCGCAGGCCACGCACTTGTCCTTCTCGACCTTGGCGACATAGGCCGAGCGCGACAGGTTGGGCGTGTTGAACAGCTGAGAGGTGCGCAGGGCGTAGCACACGTTGACGTTGCAGTTGCAGATAGCGAAGATCTTGTTCTCGCCGTCGATATTGGTGATCTGGTGCACAAAGCCGTTGTCCTCGGCCTGGCGCAGGATGTCGTAGACCTCGTCGCGCGTCACGTAATGGCCGCGGTCGGTCTCAACCACATAGTCGGCCATATCGCCCACGGCAATGCACCAGTCGGCGGGGTCGTCGGCGCAGCCCTCACCCATCACGCGACGGCTCGCGCGGCAGCTGCAGGTGCTGGCGGCATATTTGCCATCGTATTTGTCGAGCCAATGCTCGATATGCTCGATCGGCACCGAGGTGCTCGCGGCGTCGATAGCCTTCTCGACCGGAATGACATGCATGCCGATGCCGGCACCACCGGGCGGCACCATCGGCGTGGCCTTGGACAGCGGTCCCTTGGACGCCTGCTCAAAGAACTTGGCATAGACCGGGTGCTCCTCGAGCTGGCTCACGCGCATGTTGAGGAACTCGGCGGAACCCGGCACCAGCATGGGCAGCACCCACTGCTTGGCGCGCTCGGGGTTTTCCCAGTTGTACTCGAGCAGACCCGTGTAGCTCATGTCGTCGAGCATCTTCTCGATATCGGCTTCGGGCATGCCGGTGAGCTTGACCATCTCGAGCAGCGTATAGGGACGGCGCATCTTCATCTTGCAGAGCACTTCGGCCTGCTCGTCGGTTGCAGCCTCGGCAAACGACCAGTACTCGTAGCCCAGCAGCTCGTCGCGATGCAGGAGACGGTTGGTGCAATGCTCGCACAGCTTGACGATTGCCTCTCGCGGATGCTCCGGCAGCGGCGGCACGAACTCCGAACCGATATCGGGCTCGGTGTAGCTAATTCCCGGTCCGTTGAGAATCATGGTTGTCCCTTCTCTTGCCGCAGCCCGGCGAGACCGCGGCACCCCTCTTTTTTTTGCAGGCCGGGCATGCCCCCATGCCGTTCACCCGCCATTGTTGACATTGTGTCAAAAATAGTATTGACGAACCGTCAACAATATTCAAGACTGTTAGGCGAACGGTCAGGCAAAAGAGGATGAAAGGCGGCAAAAACATGGGCAACAACACAGCAGATACCTCTGTGGTCGATGCCGTTCCCGCATCCGATAGCGCGGCAAAGCGCCTGACGGGCGACGAACGCCGTCGCGAGATCCTCGATGCCGTACGTACCGTAAGCTCCGAGCTGGGCGTGTCCCACCTATCGGTATCGGCCGTGACCAAGCGAGCCGGCTGCACGCGTTCATTGTTCTACCACTACTTTGCCGATATGGACGCCGCCGTCACCGCCGTCATGGACGAGGCGATCGACGGCTTTATCTCCGAACTCGAGCAGTGGAACGCCGGCCGCACCGTCGGCGATATCGAGGGCGCGCTCGACACCGTCGCCCCGCTCTTTAAGCGTCTGGTCGCCAGCGGCCGCGAACTGCCGAGTACGCTCACCTCAAGCAGCGGCGCGCTCTACGGCGGCTTTTTGCACAACGTGGTTCAGCGCGTGGCGCAGTATATCTGCGACACCACCGTGGTGGACTTTGTCGCCCATCATGAGCTACGCATCGACCATGTCTACGAGACGTTCTACACCCTCATCATGGGGTTGTTGATGTATATCCGCACGCACCCCGATGTGCCCGACGAGACAGTCAAGGAAATCATCGCCTCGACACTCCACATCGAGGGCTACACCGCCAAGTATCCGGAGCGCAAGCCCCAGAACTGACGACATTTGGCCAAACTGCCCGCGATCAGAAGAGGGGCCGCGGGCGTGTGAAAGGAGAGCAGCATGCTGTTCGATGTTTGGGGTAGCGATACCCTTATCCACTGGGCCGGCTGGGCCATGGTCTTTATCGGCCTGATCGTGCTCAACGAGGTCGGCCGCCGCACCAAGCTGGGCGCGGCAATCATCTTTGGCGTGGCTCCGCTGGCCATGACCATCTACTGCGTCGCCATCGCCATTGGCGTCTCGCAGGGTGCCGAGTGGGCGCTCACCAACCCCACCCATGTGTACCAGAACAGCTGGTTCCACTACGCCAAGGTATACGCGGCGCTCGCCGGTTGCTGGGGCTTCATTGCCATTAAGTACCAGTGGGGAAAGATCGGCAAGGCGCATTGGTTCCGCGCGTGGCCGTTTGTGATCGTCGCCATCAACATCATGATTGCCGTCGTATCCGACTTCGAGAGCGCCTATCACTTCTTTGTCCTGGGCGAGTCCACCTGGGTCACCTCCGAGGGCGCCACGCAGCTGGCCGGCTGGAACAACGTGTTCAACGGCATCGCGGGCATCATCAACATCTTCTGCATGACCGGTTGGTGGAGCGTCTACGCCTCCGAGGATCAGACCGATATGCTGTGGCCCGATATGACCTGGGTCTACATCATCGCCTACGATATCTGGAACTTCTGCTACACCTACAACTGCCTGCCCACCCACTCCTGGTTCTGCGGCTTTGCGCTGCTGCTGGCGCCCACCGTCGCCGCCTTTATCTGGAACAAGGGCGGCTGGATCCAGAACCGCGCCTTTACGCTGGCCATTTGGTGCATGTTTGCCCAGGTATTCCCCTACTTCCAGGAGGAGTCCATCTTTGTGACCCACTCCACGCTCGACCCCGGCGCCGCTACCGCGGTCTCGATCGCCGCACTGGTCGCCAACGTCGCCGCGATCATCTACATCGCCTACCGTGCCAAGAAGCTCGGCCGCAATCCCTACAAGCAGGATGTCTTTGAGGGCACCAGCGATTGGGAGAAGGCTACCGCTCGCCGCGCCAAGGTGGATTACGCACACGCCGAGTAACGCGCCCGGCGCAGACATCGCTTGAGCACGAAGCAGCATAGCCGGCTCCGCGCAACTCAACGCATTGTAGAGCCCCCGGAATGTGATTCGTTCGCGTTCCGGGGGCCTTTTGCCGCCGCGAGGATGCGGCCGAACGATGCGCTCAGGTTAAATCGGATCTTATATTTCGCACGCGCTTTATATGGCTCCATTTTTGGGTACAGTGTTGTCCCGATATTGAGCTTGGGGGATGTATGAATGATGAGACGATGGGCCAAGAGGATGCGGCCCAAGATGCAGAAGCTTGCGCTGAGGCCTTGGAGAGCTTAGACCGGATTTCACTCGATGAGATTGCGTTTGACGATTCGGGCGTTGATGTGCAGGATGAGTCGGAAGCCGAGGCGCAGTCCGATGATCAGGATGCAGACGACGTTGAACCTGCCGAAGATAAGACAGATCACGAAGACACCGAATGCGAGGCCGACGACCAGCCCGAATCCGACACGAGCGAGGAAACCGTCTTGCTCGACAGCTTGCCGGCCGAGGATTCGCTGACTCGCGAGCTTCCTGGCCTGGGTTCCGCACCAGCCGTGGACGAGACCATCGCCATGGGCGATATCCCCCTACCGTCCGTTCCCTCAGCACGCGAGGCCGAGGTTCGCCATCGCAAGATGTCGCCCAAGCGCCGCAATCTGATGGTCGCCGGTGTCGTGGCCGTCGCGCTCGTCGCCGGCGGCGCAGGCTATGCCGCCTGGAACGGATATCAGCAAGAGCAGGCTGCCGCTGTCGCCGCCAATGCCCACACGATGATGTCAGTGCAGATTGGCGTGCATGCCGCGGGCCTCGACTGTTCTACCGGCTCCAAGATTCCCGTACAGGTGAGCGGCCAGGACGCTGATGGCTCCTCCGTGAGCGAAACGCTCTATGTTGACGAGCACGGCCGCGGCATCAAACTGCTGCCTGGCGATTACACGCTCTCCATCGCTGCCTCCCCCATCGCGGCCGACGGCACCATCTATACCGTCCCGACCACCAAGACGCAGGTCACCGTTAAGAGCGATGGACAGGATCTAAGTGCCCAGGCCACCTTTAAGCTCAAGGTGCCTTCGGCCGACACGGTGACTGACGACCAGATCGATGCCGCCGCCAAGTATGCCGAAGAGGGCGGTGCGAGCTCCGCCGCGGCTGCCAAAGTGCTCCAGCAGGCAGCAACCGCACGGCGCGACGCCGCCGTCAATGCCGTGAGCGCTCAAAAGGCACAGGCATCCCGTGATGCTGACGCTCGCCACAAGGCAACCGACCTCTACCAGCTCGATATCCCCGTCGAGTGGTACGGCAAGGTCGAGACTTGGCAAAATGGCAGCACGCTATGCATCTATCTTGCCGGCGACAGCGATACGCCGATCGTGACGCTCGTCGCGGTGCGCGAGGGCGAGAGCTTTACGCCCGATGAGGGCGATGCGGTTTTGGGTGCGGCCAACCTAGGCAACGGTTATACCGTCTACGCCAGCGGCCCCGTCTATCCGTACGTGGTGCCCCAGACCATCAACGGACGGACGCAGAATCCCGTGTCGACCTACCCCATGGACACGGCCATTGAGCTTGTCGAGCTCACGACTGGCAACCGCTACACCTATAGCCAGATCAAGAACGTACTGGTCGGTAAAGACGGCAAGGCCGACGCTGCGACCAAGCTCGAGACCGACTACCTCGCGCAGATCCTGCTGCCGAGCATCAAAGCCCAGGACTAGCGCCAGGGGTCGGCTTCGAACATTGGCTCGCGCTCGGGGCGACGGTCGCTGTAGGGATCGTAACCGTCATCGTCCTCGTTCTCGGCGCGAATGTAGGGGTCGCGCGGCTTGGGCGCCGGTTTGGACGTGGGCTTGGGCGCCGGCGCACTTGTTTTGATCTCGTCTTTCATCTGCATATCTCCTTGCCATGTACTCATGCTCAACATCAACGATTGTCGCACGAAAAAGGGCGGCGGACCCAATTGGATCCGCCGCCCTTGGCATTTAGAGACGGCTGGCAGATTTTAAGGCATGGCCCAAAATCTACTCGGCGTCGGGAACCTCGTAGGTGGCCGCCGGCGTGTTGTCGCACACGACGGTAAAGCCGCCGTCCTTGTCGACATCGACCGTCACCTGATCGCCCTCGCGCACCGTGCCGTCGATGATGGCGGCGGCGATGGCATCCACGACCTCGCGCTGCACCAAACGCTTGAGCGGACGGGCGCCAAAGACCGGGTCCAGGCCGCCCACAGCAAGCATCTGCTTGGCCGCCGGGGTAATGGCAAGCGTCATGCGCTCCTTAGCCAGACGCGCGCGGACATCGGCGAGCTGAATATCGACGATCTTTTCGATCTGCGCCATGCCGAGCGGATGGAACACCACGATATCGTCGATACGGTTGAGAAACTCGGGACGGAAGGTCTGAGCCATGGCCGCGTCGACCTGATGACGCATCTCCTCCTCGTCCTTGCCCGAAAGCTCGGCGATAGCCTTAGAGCCCACGTTGCTCGTCATGATGATGATCGTGTTCTTGAAGGACACCTGGCGACCCTGGCCGTCGGTCAGACGGCCGTCATCGAGCACCTGCAACAGCACGTTGAATACATCCGGGTGAGCCTTCTCCATCTCGTCGAGCAAGATCACGGAATACGGACGACGGCGCACGGCCTCGGTAAGCTGGCCGCCCTCGTCGTAGCCCACGTATCCCGGGGGCGCGCCGATCAGACGTTGGACGCTGAACTTCTCCATGTACTCGGACATGTCGATACGCACGAGCGCGCGCTCGTCATCGAACAGGCACTCGGCCAGCGCCTTGGCGAGCTCGGTCTTGCCCACGCCGGTGGGGCCTAGGAAGAAGAAGCTGCCGATGGGCTTGTCCGGATCGGAGAGGCCCGCACGGCTACGGCGTACGGCTGCGGCAACGGCGGAGACAGCCTCGTCCTGACCAATGACGCGCTTATGCAGCTCGCCCTCCAGGCCCTTCAGCTTGTCGAGCTCGCCCTGCATCATCTTGGACACGGGCACGCCGGTCCAAGCGCTCACGACCTCGGCGATCTCATCGGAGGTCACCTGTTCGTTGAGGCCCTCGCCGTCCTGCTGCTTTTGCGCCTCGAGCGCGGCCTCGGAATCCTGAATCTGCTGCTGCAGGCCCGGAATCACGGAGTAGCGCAGCTCGGACGCACGGCCCAAATCGCCGTTGCGCGTCGCACGCTCCTCCTCGCTCTTTGCCTCGTCGAGCTTGCCCTTGAGCTCCTGCACGTGGTCGATAGCATTCTTTTGGTTGAGCCAGCCGGCCTTTTGCACGTTAAGCTTTTCTTGGACCTCAGCGATCTCTTGGCGCAGAGCCTCCAGACGCTCCTTGGAGGCGTCGTCGGTCTCCTTCATGAGCGCCTGCTCCTCGATCTGCAGCTGGGTGAGCTGACGCGTGGTGGCGTCGATCTCGACCGGCATGCTGTCGAGCTCCATGCGCAGGCGGCTTGCGGCCTCATCGACCAGGTCGATGGCCTTGTCGGGCAGGAAGCGGTCGGCGATGTAGCGATCGGAAAGGTCGGCGGCAGCCACGAGCGCGCTATCGGTGATGTGCACGCCGTGGAAGATCTCGTACTTCTCCTTCAGACCACGCAGGATCGAAATGGTGTCCTCGACGGTAGGCTCGCTCACCATAACGGTCTGGAAACGACGGGCGAGCGCCGCGTCCTTCTCGATGTACTTGCGGTATTCGTCGAGCGTGGTCGCGCCGATCGCGTGCAGGTCGCCACGGGCGAGCGCCGGCTTGAGGATGTTGCCGGCGTCCATGGAGCCCTCGGTGGCACCCGCACCCACGATGGTATGGAGCTCATCGATGAACAGGATGACCTTGCCTTCGGACTTTTGGACTTCCTTGAGCACGGCCTTCAAGCGGTCCTCGAACTCACCGCGGTACTTGGCGCCGGCGACCAGCGCGCTCATGTCGAGCTCGATAAGGTCGCGGTCGCGCAGGGTGCTCGGTACGTCGCCGGCCACGATTCGCTGGGCGATACCTTCGACGATGGCTGTCTTGCCTACGCCCGGCTCGCCAATGAGCACGGGATTGTTCTTGGTGCGGCGGGACAGAACCTGGATGGTACGGCGAATCTCGTCGGTACGACCGATGACCGGGTCGAGCTTGCCGGCACGGGCGAGGTCGCAGATGTTGCGACCGTACTGCTCCAGTGCCTCAAACTGGGTCTTGTCCTCGGCAGATGTCACGCGGTCATCGCCGCGCAGCTCCTCGTAGACCTGCTCGATGCGCTCCTTGGTAACGCCGGCATCGCGCAGAACGCGGCCCGCCTCGCCCTTGTCCTCGGCAAGTGCCATCAGCAGATGCTCGGTCACCACAAAGCTGTCGCCCATCTTGGTGGCCTTCTTCTCGGCCTTCTCGATGACGCGGACGAGCTCATTGGACAGGCCCATCTGCTGGCCCTCGCCCGAAACCTTGGGCGCGTGGTCGATGGCATCCTGTGTGGAGCGTGCAAGCTGAGCCGGGTCGGCGCCGATGCGCTCGATGATCACGGAGATATTGCGCTCGCCGGCACCGAGCAGGGCGGACAGCAGGTGAATCGGCTCCACCGCGCCGGCCTGCGCGTCGGCAGCCGTGCTCATGGCGGTCTGCAGTGCCTCGCGCGACGTCATTGCTAGCTTATCGATTCTCATGGAATCACCTCTCTTGGGGCGGCCGCCCTACGGGGCGGCTTCACGTTGTTCGAGAAGTATTGTTGCCAGCTTTGCTCGATCTTATACACAAATCTAAGTCTCTATATATAAGATTTTCTGAGTGCTCTCATGACATGGAAAATCACCACAAAGGGGACAGGCGCACTCACCCGCTGCGGCCTCATCCCCTTACTATCTCAATCTGTAACATCTAGCGACTGTTTATGGCTCCAGATGTTACAAATCAAGATGAAATGACCAGCGGCGCCCGTTCGTCTCAATCTGTAACATCTACTCGGCAAATTAGGGTCTAACTGTTACAGATCGAGACAAACCAAGAACCACCACAAAGGTGCCCGTCCCCTTTGTGGTGGTCCAGAGAAGAATCAGCCCCGATTAAAAGAGGCGACATCAAGCCCAGTCTACGTTTGGCGATCCCAAGACCCAACGAGAACGCAGCGATGGAATCGAGAACCGACAATAGTCCGTTCGCACAGATAGAGGCGGAGATTCAAGGTCAGAGCCCGGCTTAAACGGCTTAGCTATCGCACGCCACAATGTTCTCGTCGTCCTCCCTATCGTATTTATAGTGCTTATAGTGAAAATAGCGAGTTTAGTGAGAATAGTATCGCTCAAGACTCGTGGACTCAATTATTGACCTCCCGCCCAGAATGAGTGGGGCAATTATTTCTATTAGAGGTCAAATCGAAGCCCAATAGGGCCTTTTAGCCCTCTCATTCCGGGCGGTCGCTTTCTTTTGAATATTGTCGTAAGCTTGTATCATTTATCTTAATGATTGCATATTGCATGAGAGGTGCCCCACCGTGAAACGCTCCACCTATATCGGCCTGCTCGTCTTAGCGTTTGCAATTACCGCAGTCGGCGTGGGCATTATCTATCTCGCATTTCTCCCTGCCTCGGCAACGCAGGCGGCGATTGAAACCGTAAGCTACCCCATCGAAATCCTCACCGATATCGTCAAACCCGATTCAGTCACCGTCGATTTCGACGGTACGCCCGCAGCGCTTGGGGTCAGTAACTATCCCCGAATCGAACTTGGAGCCACGCGCTATACCCAAGATGAGCAGCTTATCGGCAAGGCAACCAGTTTACTCAAAGGCAAGACGTTTAAGCGATGGTACGGCGCCGCAATATATCGAGCCAAGAAAGGCCAAATGAATGGCGGGTATTATTCGACCCTTGAACTCGATGCGGCAAACGGGAGCAGACTGTGCAACGTTTCATACGACCCCGGCTACGTGGACAACGAAGGGCCGGGAGTCTATATCTCGGATGGCAACGTGATCTACGTCATGGAAGGCGACCAGACGGCAGTCGTCGATTTTATGGATCGGTGTACCGAGGATGCCTACGAACAAACTTGCGAGCCCGATCCACAGACAGCGCGCGACAGTGACTCAGCACGCACTTGGCTATTTGACGATGAAATAACCTGGGCTCCATCGAAATAAGGACCCGCCAGGCAGGCACCTTTGTGGTGGTTTCGGTTCCGATGTTCCACTGTCTCGATCTGTAACATCTAGCGGCCCTTTTCGATCCTAGATGTTACAGATCGAGATGAAATGATCGGCGGCGATTGTTTGTCTCAATCTGTAACAGCCGCTCGTCAAATAGGGGCCCAGATGTTACAGGTCGAGACAAACGGAACCACCGCAAAGGCGCCTACCCCTTCATGGTGGTTTTCGACAAAAGAAGCCGCCCCGATAACAGAGGCGGCATCAAGCAAGTCTATTTATTAGCGTCCCTCAAGACCCAACGAGAACGCAGAAACGTAGCCCGGGGCTTACCCTTTCCCGAACGCGACCCTCGCGAAGCGCGTGAGCGGGCGGGAAAGGGTAAGCCCCGGGCGGACAATTAAGTGCGTTACTCGGCAGCGGCCTTGAACTTATTGTAGTTGATCAGGCAGCCAGCCTTGACGATGGCACGCTCCTCTGCCGTCATATCGGCAATGTAGAGCTCGATCTGCTCAACCGCACCGTCGGCACGCACCACGTAGGCGGCGATGTCCTTTAGGTCGTCATCGAGCGCAGCGCGAATCCCCGGCACGAAGACATAGTCGCCCACCTCAAAGTTGGGCTCGGCCTCCATCTGGAAGGGCACCATGCCCCAGTTCATCACGTTGGAGCGATAGCGCTTGGTGGCGTACTCGTGGACGATGTTGGCCAGGCCGCCAATTACGCGCTGGCAGCTCGCGGCCTGCTCGCGGGCAGAACCGTCACCGGGCTTCTTGGCATAGAGCATCGAGCCGTACTCGGTCGCCTTGGCGTCGGCCGCGACACCCGCGCCGGCCAGCGCCTCAAACACACCGGCAAGCTCGGCATCGAGCGCCGCCAGGCCGCCCGCGGCCTCGCCGGCAACGCGACGCTTCTCCACGGCATCGACCTCCTTGGAACGACCCACGTAGGCCGGGTCGCGGCGGCTCAGCGTAAACTCGGCCAGACCCAGCGGGTTGGAGCGGAAGGAGCTCGTCTCGCCCGAAGGAATGAGCTCGTCGGTCGTGGTGACCGGGTCCATGATCTTGGAGCACACCTTGAGCAGGATATCGTCGCCGAGGGGCTCCATCGCGGGCCACGGCTTGATGTTGGGGCCTTCGACCAGCTCGTCGGCAGGCTCGGCCTTGCCAAAGCCCCAGTACACGCGCTTTTTGTACGGCGCGTCGTCAAAGGTGCACTCACAGGCCTCGTCCCACGTCTCCTCGGGCAGGTCGGTCGCCGGCGTCAGGACGCCGCCGTTGGCAGCCGTCGCCGCAATGGAGCGGGCGTCCATCAGAGCCACGGCGCTCAGCTGGCCATTGCCCGGCTTGGAACCCTCGCGGTTGGGGAAATTGCGCGTGGTGTGGCGGATGGACAGGCCGTTGTTGGCAGGCGTGTCGCCGGCGCCAAAGCACGGGCCGCAGAACGCCGTGCGCACGATCGCGCCGGCCTCCATAAGGTCGTAGATGTAGCCACGGCGTGTAAGCTCGAGCGCCACGGGCTGGCTTGTGGGATAGACCGACAGCGAGAACTCGCCGCAGCCGGTGTTGGCGCCCTTGAGCACGCGGGCAGCCTGGACTACGGAGTCGTAGTTGCCGCCCGAGCAGCCGGCGATAACGCCCTGCTGCACGTGCAGCTTGCCGTCGACGATCTTGTCGAGCAGGCTAAAGTGCGTCTTGCCCTCGCCGATCTTGGCGGCCTCGAGCTCGACCTCATGCAGAATGTCCTCGAGGTTCTCGTTGAGCTCGTCGATCTCAAAGCCGTTGGAAGGATGGAACGGCAGCGCGATCATAGGCTTGATGCTCGACAGGTCGACCTCGACGCAGCCGTCGTAGTAGGCGACATCGGCGGGCTTGAGCTCGCGGTAGTCGTCGCCGCGGCCGTGCATGGTCAGAAACGCGTGCGCGTCCTCGTCGGTGGCCCAGATGCTCGACAGGCAAGTGGTCTCGGTGGTCATGACGTCGACGCCGTTGCGGTAGTCGGTCGTCATGCTCGCGATGCCCGGGCCCACAAACTCCATGACCTTGTTCTTGACGTAACCCTTGGCAAAGACGGCGCGGATGATGGCAAGCGCAACGTCGTGCGGGCCGACACCGGGACGCGGGGCACCCGTGAGGTAGATGGCAACGACGCCGGGATAGGCAACATCGTAGGTGTCACGCAGCAGCTGCTTTGCCAGCTCGCCACCGCCCTCGCCCACGGCCATGGTGCCCAGAGCGCCGTAGCGGGTATGCGAGTCGGAACCCAGGATCATCTTGCCGCAACCGGCGAAGTTCTCACGCATAAAGGAGTGGATGACGGCGATGTGCGGCGGGACGAAGATGCCGCCGTACTTCTTGGCCGCCGAGAGGCCAAAGACGTGGTCGTCCTCGTTGATGGTGCCGCCCACGGCGCACAGCGAGTTGTGGCAGTTAGTGAGTACGTAAGGCAGCGGGAACTGCTCCATGCCCGAGGCGCGCGCCGTCTGGATGATGCCAACGAAGGTAATGTCGTGGCTCGCCATGGCGTCGAAGCGAATCTTGAGCGCCTCGGGGTTGCCGGACGTATTGTGTGCCTGGAGAATCGAATACGCGATGGTGCCGCGCTTGGCATCTTCGGGCGTCTGCGTAATACCGCGCTCGGCAGCCTCGGCCGCAGGCACAACCTCGCTGCCGCCGCGCAGGTAGATGCCGTCCTCGTACAGCTTGACCATACTGTCTCCCACTCTGCCCAAAAGATTTGGGCGCATAGCATACATTCGTTCAATATCGTGCCATAGAACGGTTGCGAGTGGGTTACGAATCTGCACGTTCACTTTATCTCGGTAAAGCATAGAACGATCCCCTTGCATCACTCTCCTGACAAGGAGTGCCCCAAAGTGCCGGCACAAAAGGAACGTCCCCAAGTGCCAAGTGCCGCAAGAGCGTCCCTTTGGCTAGTCATTTAAGAACGTCCCCAATGACTACCAACGACTACCGCATCCGGAGCAAGGCAACGCCGCAGGCAGAGGACGGACAGCGAGCGCCGCCCAGAGCGAACAAGTTGGCATGAAAAAGGCAAGGCATAGACCTTCTGGTCATGCCTTGCCTTTTGAATGACAAATTGTCGCTCTGGGCGGCGCGCAGCGTCGACCGGTCCGCCGTTCGTTAGAACGGCGGAACCTAGAGATCCCCGCCGGCGCCCAGCAGTTTGCGCATGACCTGTTCGGGGTTAACCGAGCCATCGCGCGGGGCCAGGGCAGTGATCTTCTTCTGCATCTTGTACTCGTGCAGCTCGTCCTCGAGCTGGCGCACGCGGGCACGGAGTTTTTCGTTCTCGCGCTCGCGCTCCTCGGCACGCTCCTTCATATCGAGGATGCGCACCACGCCGGCAAGGTTGATGCCCTCGTCGGTCAGCTGGTTGATGAGCTCCAAGCGCTCGATATCGGCACGCGAATACAGGCGCGTGTTACCGCCCGAGCGCTGGGGGTTCACCAGGCCCTTGGACTCGTAGACGCGCAGGGTCTGCGGATGCATGCCGGTCAGCTCGGCCGCCACGCTGATCATGTACAGCGGTTTGTTCCTATTGTCCTCGGCCATGCTACCTGACCCCTTTCCGTCTCGTTATCGTCCATCATAAGCCCGCGGGCGCGGGCGTACGCCACAACCAGACTAGTACGTCGCCTTGTAACGGTTGACCTTCTCGCGGTAGTCGCGCGTGTCGGCCTCGCGCAGCTTGGTCATGGCATCGCGCTCGTCATCGGACAGGTTCGTGGGAACCTGCACCTTGATCTCAACGAGCAGCGCGCCCGTACGGCCACGGTGCTTAACGTCGGGCGCGCCCATCTCCTTAAAGCGGAACTTCTTGCCCGTCTGGGTACCCGCGGGCACCTTCAGACGAACCGTCGCACCGCCGGGCGTCGGCACGTCCACCGTGCAGCCGAGCGCCGCCTCGTAGACCGAGACCGGTACCTCCATGGTCACGTCGGCGCCTTTGCGCTTAAACAGCGGGTGCTCCTCCACATGCGTGGTCACGACCAGGTCGCCGCGCTCGCCACCCGCAACGCCATACTCGCCGCGACGCTTGTAGCGCAGCTTGCCGCCGTCGACCGCGCCCGCAGGCACCGAGACCGTGATGGTCTGCTGCTCGCCTGTCGAGGGAATGCGGTAGGTGACCTTGTGCGTCACGCCGCGGAACGCATCCTCGGCCGTTACGTCGACAGTCAACGACAGGTCGCCGCCCTTGCGAGCGCGGCTGCGACCCGCGCCGGCACCGGCAGCGCCCGCAGCCCCGGCAAAGCCCGAGCCCCAATCGCTACCCCAGGCACCGTTGCCGCTAAAGATGCTGTCGAAGATGTCGCCCCAGCCGCTGGCACCCGCGCCGGCACCGTAGCCGCCGCCATACGCGCCGCCTGCGCCCGGCATACCGCCAAACATGAGCATCTGGTCGTACTCTTTGCGCTTCTTCTCGTCCGAAAGCGTCTCGTAGGCCTCGCTGATCTCCTTGAACTTGGCCTCGTCGCCGCCGGCATCGGGGTGATATTTTTGCGCGAGCTTGCGAAACGCGCTCTTGATCTCTTTGTCGGAGGCGCTCTTGGATACGCCCAGGATGTCATAGAAGGTTTTGCCTGCAGCCATCGTAGCTCCTCTCCTGTTTCATCCGTCGCCCAGCGGGCGGCGGCTCATACTTTCATATGGCACTAGGCCAGAAAGGGCCCCGGGTGTTGCCCCGGGGCCCTTCACAATTACTCCTCGGTGCTCTCGGCCGTATCGGCCGCAGCATCCTCGGGCGCCGCTTCGGGCTCCGGTGCGGGGCGCTTCTCGCCGCCGTAGGTCACCGTCACCATCGCGGAACGCAGAATACGATCCGCCATGCGGTAGCCCTTCTGGTACACGTCGTTGACGGTCTCGTCGTACTGCGATGCGTCCTCGACGCGGCCCACAGCCTGGTGCTCGAGCGGATCGAACGCCTCGCCCTTGGGATCGATGGGCTCAACGCCCTCGTGCGCAAACACATCGAGCAGCTTGGCATGAACCGCATCGACGCCGTCGACGAACTGCTTAAAGTCGTCGGAAAGCTCTTGGCTGCGGGCATGGTCGATCGCGCGCTCGATATCGTCGATCACCGGCAACAGCGCGGTGACAAGCTTCTCGGTCGCGCGCTCGCGCTCGGCGATGCGCTCGTTGGCGGTGCGGCGACGGAAGTTCTCCCAGTCGGCCTGCAGGCGGGCGGTGCGCTCGGTAGCGTCTTTCGCCTTGTCCTCGGCGGCCTTCTGAGCCTCTGCCGCAGCATCGAGCTCATTGCGCACGTCGGCAAGCTCCTTTTGGGCCTGCTCGAACTTGAACTTAAAGTCGTTGTCGGCGGCTTCCTCACCGGCGCGGATAGCGGCTTCCACCATCTCGTCCTCGGTCATCGTCGCCTCCTTGTTGGAATCCTCTACCTGGTTCTCGGCAGCCTCGGCGGCCTCGGCCTCGTTGGCCTCGGTATCGTCGACGGCCTCTACGGGAATCTTCACGTCCTTCTCCTCAGAGTCAACGGGGGCGACACCAGCGGCAGCCGCCTCCGTGCGAGATTTACGGGCGGACATGATTACTTGTCCTCGTCGTCCACAACCTCGTAGTCGGCGTCGACAACGTCATCGTCGGCAGCCTGGGCGCCGGCGGCACCGTCGGTCTGCTGCTGAGCGTCGGCGTAGACAACCTGGGCCAGCTCGTAGGCCACAGACTGCAGGGACTCGCCGGCGGCCTTGATGGCCTCGACGTCAGAGCCCTCGAGCGCCTTCTTGGCGTCGGCGATAGCGGCCTCGGCCTTGGACTTCACGTCGGCGGAAACCTTGTCGCCCAGCTCGTTGAGGGTCTGCTCGGTGGAGTAGCACAGGCTGTCGGTCTGGTTGCGGACCTCGACCTCTTCCTTCTGCTTCTTGTCCTCCTCGGCATGAGCCTCGGCGTCCTTGACCATACGATCGACCTCGTCGTCGGATAGAGCGGTAGAGCCGGAAATGGTGATCTGCTGCTCCTTGCCGGTGCCCTTGTCCTTAGCGGAGACCTTGACGATGCCGTTGGCGTCGATGTCGAAGGTGACCTCGATCTGCGGCACGCCGCGGCGGGCAGCCGGGATACCGGTCAGCTGGAACTTACCGAGCGACTTGTTGTCGCGGGCAAGCTCGCGCTCGCCCTGGAGCACGTTGATCTCGACGCTGGTCTGGTTGTCGGCAGCGGTGGAGTAGACCTCGGTCTTGGAGGTCGGGATCGTGGTGTTGCGGTCGATCATCTTGGTCATGATGCCGCCCATGGTCTCGACACCCAGCGACAGCGGGGTAACGTCGAGCAGCAGGATGCCCTCGACGTCGCCGGTGAGCACGCCGCCCTGGACGGCAGCGCCGTCGGCAACGACCTCGTCGGGGTTCACGGACATGTTGGGCTGCTTGCCGGTCATGGTCTTGACGAGCTCCTGGACGGCGGGCATACGGGTGGAGCCGCCGACGAGGATGACCTCGGTCAGATCGGAGAGCTTAAGCTTGGCGTCGCGCAGGGCGTTGGTGACAGGCTGCTTGCAGCGCTCGAGCAGGTCGCGGGTGATCTTCTCGAACTCGGCGCGGGTCAGCGTGTAGTTGAGGTGCAGCGGGCCGGACTGGTTCATGGTAATGAACGGCAGGTTGATGGTGGTCTGCTGGGCGGCGGAGAGCTCCTTCTTGGCGTTCTCGGCAGCCTCCTTCAGACGCTGCAGGGCCATGGGGTCCTGACGCAGGTCGACACCGTTCTCCTGCTGGAACTTATCGGCCATCCAGTCGATGACGCGCTGATCCCAGTCGTCGCCGCCCAGGTGGTTGTCGCCCGAGGTGGACAGAACCTCAAACACGCCGTCGGCGAGGTCGAGGATGGAGACGTCGAAGGTGCCGCCGCCCAGGTCGAAGACCAGGATGCGCTGGTCGGTGCCCTGCTTGTCCAGGCCATAGGCAAGAGCAGCAGCGGTCGGCTCGTTGACGATACGCTTGACGTTGAGGCCGGCGATCTTACCGGCGTCCTTGGTGGCCTGACGCTGGGCGTCGTTGAAGTAGGCCGGGACGGTGATGACGGCGTCGGTGACGGTCTCGCCCAGATACTTCTCGGCGTCGGCCTTCATCTTTGCGAGCGTCATGGCGCTCACCTGCTCAGCGGTGTAATCCTTGCCCTCGATGTCGACGACGGCACGGCCACCCTGGCCCTCCTTGACCTCGTACGGCACGGTCTTGATCTCGGAGGTGCACTCGGAGTACTTGCGGCCCATGAAGCGCTTGATGGAGAACACGGTGTTCTTGGGGTTGGTGACAGCCTGGTTCTTAGCGGCCTTACCCACGACGCGGTCGCCGTCGGCACGGAAGCCCACGACGGACGGGGTGGTGCGGTCGCCCTCGGCGTTCACGATAATGGTCGGAGAACCGCCCTCGAGAACGGCCATTGCGGAGTTAGTAGTACCAAGGTCGATACCAAGAATCTTGCCCATTAGAAATTCCCTCTCTCTTGTGCGTTTGCACCGACTCGGCGGTCTGCCGAGCGGTGTTTCGGCTTGTCTTTCAGGATGTAGTGTATCCCCTTATGGGCCGGAATATACAAAATCTAAGTCAATTCATATAAGATTTCTTATTGCCGAGAGTTTAGGTTCACAAATGCGCAGGTAGACGCGCTGATTGAGTTCTCGGCAAATCTATCGAGATCTATGTAGAGATGGCTGAGGTTTGCGTCCGGGGGTGCCTGGGGCCGCCTTGCGGAAAGCTCGTCCCGTTTTGAGCGTGGATTCCGGGCCGCGGTTTCCGTCTGAAGGCTCAACCGGAAACCGTATCCCGTTTTGAGAGCTGATACCGGGTCGCAGTTTCCGCTAGCGGGCCCAACCGGAAACTGCGACCCGTTTTTCGGCCAAATAACGGGATGCCCTTTCCGCAAGCGCGCCCAATAGCTCAATATTTCAAGTCACCTTTAGCTAACATTTGCGCAGCTCAACGGCCCCACCTGCGCGTTTTTTAGTAAACCTTGGCATACTCGGCGAACGGTGTGAAGATGCCGGCCAGAGGGTATTGCAAACGGTCGCTCCCGTGGTATGTTTTTGCCCGAATCAAACCGGCGCGCATCGCCTGTAGCGTCGGTCAACAGAGAGGAAACTACCATGGCTCATCCCGTAATTGATGCCGACGAGTGCATCGCTTGTGGCGTTTGCGTCGACTCCTGCCCCGCTGGAGTTCTGGAGCTCCAGGACGTCGCTACCGTCGCTGACGAGGACTCCTGCGTCGCCTGTGGCGCTTGCCAGGACGCTTGCCCCGCTGGCGCGATCACCGAGATCGTTGAGGAGTAACAACTCCCCCACTTGCACACTCAAAAGTACACCGTGCACAAAAAGGAGGCCTCCGCATCGCCACGGAGGCCTCCTTTTTGTTTGTGCGGATAACTAATTTGGCACCGCTGCAGATTGCCGCTTAGGGGCGTTTGCAGCATCGGCTACGATAGGTCGTCTTCGTAGGGCATGAGGTCAGCCAAGTAGCCTTTCTCCTTGAGCATGGCCTCGATCTCGTCGAGGGTCTGCTCGTCTTCCGCCGCGATGCGATGGAAGTGGTAGCCGCTCGTCACCGTTAGTAGTGGAAAGCTCTTGCCGCTCTCGATATCGTGCAGGTAGCGCTCAACATCGCGACGATTGCGGATGTCCAGGTCGGCCGTGATCTTACCGTACACGCGGTGATTGACGATCACGTTGAGCACGGCACCACCGGCGTCGACGATACTCGTGAGCTCATCGCCTGCCTGCTCCACGCCGTGGCGAACCTTGACCAAGCGCGTGGGAACAGCCGGACTGCTCGCCGCCTCCTGCAGCACGTAGCCGCGATTGGTCGCCACGATATCGTGCCCATCGGCGCGCAGCAGGGCGATGTCTTGCACGACAATCTGGCGGCTCACACCCACCTCACGAGCAAGTGCGCTGCCGGAGACGGGGCCCTTGGCTCGCTCGAGCACGCCCATGATGGCACGGCGACGCTCGCGGGCGTCCATTATTTACCGTCCAGCAGACGCAGGTGCTTAAGCGAGAGGTCGAGAATCGGCGCAGAGTGCGTCAGGGCGCCCGAGCTAATATAGTCGACACCCAGATCGGCCAGGGCGCGAATGTTGTCGGCGTCCACGTTGCCCGAACACTCGGTCTTGGCACGACCGGCGATAAGCTCGATAGCGGCCGCCATGTCGTCATGGGTCATATTGTCGAGCATGATAATGTCGGCACCGGCTTCCACGGCCTCGCGCACCATGTCCAGGTTCTCGCACTCGATCTCGACCGTCGCAGTAAACGATGCATGGGCGCGCGCCATCTCGATTGCACGCGTCACGCCGCCGGCGGCATCGATGTGGTTGTCCTTGAGCATGACGGCCGTCGACAGGTTGTAACGGTGGTTGCTGCCGCCGCCAATCTCGACCGCGGCCTTCTCAAAGACGCGCATGCCCGGCGTGGTCTTGCGCGTATCGACGAGCACGGTCTTGGTGCCCTCGAGCGCCGCGGCCATCTGGTGCGTATAGGTAGCGATACCGCTCATGCGCTGCAGGTAGTTGAGTGCCACGCGCTCGCCCGAAAGCAGCACGCGCGCGTCGCCGCGCACCTGACCCACATGGTCGCCGGCGTGCACCTCGTCGCCATCGGCAACGTCGAGCAGCACCGAGCTCTGCGAATCCAGCAGTTCAAAGGTGCGGGCAAACACATCCAAGCCGGCGATGATGCCGTCGGCCTTGGCGATAAGCTCCACCGTGGCGGGACGCGCCGTGGGGCACACGCTCACCGTGCTCACGTCCTCAAAGGTAATGTCCTCGCGCAGAGCCTGCAGAATCAGATCATCGACGACGAGCTTCATGGTAATGGGATTCATGGTCTACTCCTCCACGGCCTGCGTGCCGGCGGCACGGGCCAAATCATCGATTGCCAGGGTGTCGGCGCTCAGGGCGCGATGACGGCCATCGAGCGCGGGATCGCCCGCCTGCTCCACGGCCAGCGACTCGCCGGTACGCATGTACCACGCGGCGCGACGACCCCAGACCAGCGCCTCGAGCAGGCTGTTTGATGCAAGGCGGTTTTTGCCGTGAACGCCGTTGCAGGCCGTCTCACCCGCGGCGTAGAGCTCGGGCATCGAGGTGCGGCCGTCCTTGTCGACCCATACGCCGCCCATAAAGTAGTGTTGCGTGGGCGTGACGGGGATGGGCTCGTCCAGGATGTCGCGGCCGTCCTCCAGGCAGCGCGCGCGGATATTGGCAAAGTGCCCGGTCACCACATCGCGCTCGACGGGGGCGAAGCTCAGCCACTCGTGCTCGGTACCGTCCTGCTTCATCTGCTCGCGAATAGCGGCGGCGACAACGTCGCGCGGCTGAAGCTCGTCGGTAAAGCGCTCGCCGGCGGCATTGAGCAGAATCGCGCCCTCGCCGCGGCAGCTCTCGCTGATCAGGAAGGTGCGGCCCGGCTGCGGCGAAAACAGGCCCGTGGGGTGGATCTGCACGTAGTCCAGGTGCTCCATCTTAATGCCATGCCCCTGAGCGATGTAGCAGGCGTCACCGGTGAGCTGCGGGTAGTTGGTGGAGTGATCGTACACGCCGCCGATGCCACCCGTCGCCCACAGCGTATGGCGGGCATGGATCTTAAACGGCTTACCGGCATGCACGCCCTCGGCGGCATTTGCCAGCTCGTCGGCGGGGCGAACCGAGTTGTCCTCGTCCACGGAAACGGCGACGACACCGGCACACACCGTGGCGCCGTCACGCTCGCCCGTCAGGATATCGGTCATGGCTACGTGCTCCAAAATCTGCACGTTATCCAGCTTGCGAACGGCCTGGAGCAGCTTGGTCGTAATCTCCTTGCCGGTGATATCGGCATGGAAGGCAATGCGCGGACGGCTGTGCGCGCCCTCGCGGGTAAAGTCGAGGCTGCCGTCGGCCTTGCGCTCAAAATCCACGCCCATCGCCAGCAGGTCGTTAATGACCGAGCGGCTCGAGCGGATCATGATGTCGACGCTCTCGCGGCGGTTCTCGTAATGACCGGCGTGCATGGTGTCCTCAAAGAAGGCATCGTAGTCTGAGCCTTCGGGCAGCACGCAGATACCGCCCTGCGCGAGCATCGAATCGCACTCGTCGACAGCGCCCTTGGAAAGCATGATCACGCGCGTGCTCGTCGGCAGGTTAAGAGCCGCGTACAGGCCCGCCACGCCGCAGCCGGCAATGACGACGTCGCACTCCATATCGGGGTATTGCTTGGTTTCCACAGGAATCCTCTCCCTTGAATGTGACATAAGGGACCGTCCCTCCTGCCACATTGTTCTAGCGCGCTGCGTACTCGAGCATGCGGTCGAGCGTGAGCTTGGCCTGATCGGCGGCCTCGTCCGAGACGCCGATCTGCACCTCGCCCTCGCCCGTCTCCAGGCAGCGCACGAGCTTTTCGAGCGTGATGAGGTCCATGTTGACGCAGGTGGGCTGCACCGCGGGGAAATAGAACTTCTTGCCGGTGCCCTGGCAGCGGCGCTCGAGCTCGTAGAGCACGCCGCGGACCGTCACGATAATGAACTCGCTCGCGTCGGACTCCTCGGCATACTTAATGATGCCGGCGGTGGAGCCGATGTAGTCGGCCTCGGCCAGAACGTCGGCCTTGCACTCGGGGTGCGCCAGCACGAGCGCGTCGGGGTGGGCCTCCGTCGCGTCGACGATCTGCTCGACGGTGATGATGTGATGGCGCGGGCAGTAGCCGTTGTTGAGGATGACGTGCTTTTGCGGCACCTGCTCGGCTACGAAGCGGCCCAGGTTCTGGTCGGGAATGAACAGGACGTGCTGCTGCGGCAGCTCGGACACGATCTTGACGGCGTTGGAACTGGTGACACACACGTCACTCCAGCTCTTGATCTCAACCGTGGAGTTGACGTAGCACACCACGGCAAGGTCGTCGCCGTACTCGGCGCGGGCGGCGTCGACCGTCTCGCGCTTGACCATATGAGCCATGGGACAATCCGCGCCCGGCTCGGGCAGCAGCACGGTCTTGGTGGGGTTGAGCAGCTTGGCGCTCTCGCCCATAAACTCCACGCCGCACAGCACGATGGTCCGCTGTGGCAGGCTCTTGGCGAGCTTGGCCAGGTAGAAGCTATCGCCGACGTAATCAGCCACGGCCTGCACCTCGGGCGCCACGTAATAGTGCGCTAGGATCACCGCGTCACGTTGGGTTTTTAGTTGCTGAATGGCCTCGACGAGCTCTGCGGGCACCAGTGCCGCGCGCTCCGTTGCCGTCGTTGCCGATGCTAGGCCGGCCGCGATATCGCGTGCGAGCTCCGACGCATCCATGTTCGCGCTCTGTGCCATCAAGGCCCCTCTCTTTTGGCGAATCTTGGGGTTTTAGTATGACACCTAGGTTTACAGCTGACAAGACAGCTGTAAACCTAGGTGTAAAGTTGAAATAAAGATTCAATCATGTGGCAGGTCCATTTTCGAACTGGCAAGCCGAGGATAGCCGAGCTCTCGATAGCGCAGGAGGCATCTTTCGCCACCGCAATACCGCTCGGCGCGAGTTGCGCGACGTGGGGCGCAAATGGGACACGCCTCCGCGAGCGGTCCGCACCCAATGTGGCAAAATCGAACTACTAAGGGGGCTCAGAATGCTCAAGATTATTGCCTGCGACGACGACGTCGCTTTTCTAGATAGACTGCACCGGATGATCGACCGTTGGTCGAGCGAGACGGGCACGGCGGTCGATGTTGCGCTCGTCACGCGCGGCGAGGACCTGCTGGCCCGCCATGCCGCATCGCGCGCCGACATCATCTTGCTCGATATGATCATGCCGCTCGTCAACGGCATGGACACCGCGCGCGAATTGCGCCAGGCCGATACCGCCGTGCGTCTGGTGTTTCTCACCTCATCGCCCGAGTTTGCACTGGAGTCCTACGAGGTCCGCGCCTTCGACTATCTGCTCAAGCCTGTGACTTACGAACGCCTGGCGCAGCTACTCGACGAGCTTTCGAGCGTGCGCCCGGCGGCAACCGACGAACTCGTAATCAAAACGTCCTTTGGCTACCACGCCCTGCGCCTGTCCGACATCGAATATGCCGAGGCGCGCAACAAGCACGTGGTCTTCCACCTGCGCGACGGACGCGATATCGAGGCACTCGAATCGTTCCGCAGCGTCGAGGACCGTTTGGCGCAAAATGCCACCTTCTTTAAATGCCACCGCAGCTACCAGGTCAACCTGCGCAATATCGATCACTTTGACCGCACGGACATCGTCATGCGCTCGGGTGCGTGCATCCCGCTTTCGCGCAGCTGCAAGCAGGGATTCCAAGACGCCTACTTTGCGGTTCGCTTTGAGGGTGGGAGACACTGATGGCCTCCTCGGTCGAAATGGTCCTTTGGGCAATCCACCACGCCACGACGCTGCTCTTTGGCGTCTTTGCCTCGGCGGCGCTGTGCGGTATCGAGATCAACCGGCGTCATGCGCTTGAACTGGTGCTGGTCGGTGCCGTAACTGGATGCGCATTTGGCCTCGCCAATGCCGTCGGCGGCGAGCTTTTCGCCCGCCAGGTATATCCGCTCGTCGTGCATCTGCCGCTCGTCATCTATTTGTGCGCGCGCTACCGCCTGAGCCCGCTGCTTGCCGTGCTCGGCATTACCAGCGCCTATCTGAGCTGCCAGTTCAGCAATTGGATGGGCATCGCCGCCTTTGCCGCAACCGATTCGCAGATCGCGTACTATCTGGCGCGTATTGCGACCACACTCGCCGTCTTTGCCGTCCTATTGCATTGGGCCGGCGACATCGGTCCGCGCTTGGCGATTAAAAGCACCACCGAGCTGGGCATCCTTTTAATCCTGCCGCTCGTCTATTACGTCTTTGACTATGCCACCAACGTCTACACCACGCTGTTCCACTCGGGCTCGGTGGTAACGGTTGAGTTTTTGGCATTTGCGCTCTGTGCCTTCTATCTTATGTTTCTTGCCGTTTACCTGCGCGAATACGAAGAAAAGGAAACCGCCGAGCGAGAGCGCTGGATGCTCGAAACCCGCGACAGCGCCGCCATTAAAGAGCTCGAGGCCTGGCGTCAATCTGGGCGCGAGCTGTCGATTCTTCGCCACGATATGCGCCACTTCCTACGCGGCCTGGCCGCTTTAATTGAGGAGGGCCACACCGACGAGGCGCTCAAACGCATCGACGAACTCTGCGAAGCCGGCGACCGCACCGCCGTACGCCGCTTCTGTGCCAACGAGACCGTAAACATCGCGCTTTCGTCATTTAACTCGGATATCAATAGAAACGGCATTACCGCCAACCTGCGCGCCGCCGTACCCGAAACCATCCACGTAGGTGACGCCGACCTGTTTAGCGTGCTCTCAAATGCCTTGGAAAACGCTATCACCGCCGCAAGCGCCGCACCCCAAGGAAAGCGATTCGTCGACTTTGACCTGCGATTAGAGGACGGCCAGCTGCTGCTGTTAGTTTCCAACACGTTTGACCGCGCGCCGCGCATGGTCGACGGCATGCCCGTGACCCGGCATGCGGGCCACGGCTTTGGCACCAAGAGCATCAAACTTGCCGTGGAGCGCATGAACGGCAACTGTCAGTTCCGCATTAACGGCGATCGGTTTGAGCTGCGCGCTGTGATGTAGAAGTGCGGCGCCGATCTCGAGGCGTGCCTTGCCCGCCAGACAATCGCTCGCCGGCGCCAATCCGCTACAGCGGAGCGGCTGCCGGGGTCAGTTGCTTGATGTATGCCCACATGCGCTGCTTGGCGGCTTTGTCAGTGAGCGCCGCCTCAAAACCGTCGAGCGCGAGCACGCGGCGACCCTGCACATGGGCGACCAAGCCGGGCTTGAGCATGGCGGTGTCGAAGTCATCGATCGCCACGAGCATATCGGCGTAGGTCTCGCGCATGGCGTCAGCCGCGTTGTTGTCGAGCAGTAGCACCGCCTCGGGGTCCAAAGCCTCAAGCGCCTCACGGAACAGCTCGCACGGCAGAGTCTCGCCCACCGCGACCGCTCCGTCACCCACGCCGGCGACGCTTGCCAGCACGCAAAAATCCTCGGGCGCGTAGCCGATGGCCCCAAGCGCCTTGCGCAACGCCGCGCCATCCGGGCCGGCGGCAAGCTCGCCACCCGAACGCTCGGCCTCGTCCAAATCGCCTTTGACCAGCACGATCGGCGAGCACGCGTTGCCCGCGATACGCACGCCACGGACCGCAAGCGATGTGAGCTCCTGCTCGGCCGCCTGGGCGATGGCTTCTTTTTTCTGGCTTTGTGACGTGGACATGCGCTCTCCAATCGTTTGCGTGCCCACCATTATATAAAAGAGCTGCCCGCGAGTGGTTGCTTTGCGGGCGGCTGGGTATAAGCACGGTCGTACTGAGTTTTACGCGGCCGAGCCGCGTCGCATTATGGAGGTCACCATGGCTGACATTAATCAGATTACCCCCGAGAACTTCGATTCCATCGTTAACGACAGCCTGCCCGTGCTGGTCGATTTTTGGGCACCGTGGTGCGGGCCCTGTCGATCCCTCTCGCCCATCGTTGACGAGGTTGCCGATGAGCTGGCGGGCAAGCTTGCCGTTGCCAAATGCAACGTCGACGACAACCAGGACCTGGCCATGAAGTATGGCGTCATGAGCATCCCCACGCTGATTGTGTTTAAGAACGGCGAGGAGATTGACCGCTCAGTTGGCGCTCTACCCAAGGCGAGGCTGCAGGCGCTGCTGGAGAAGCATCTGTAATACGCTTGTTACTTACTCGCCGTCTATGAGCGGTTTTGCACCGCTCGCCGGACTTCTGGATGCACCGAGTGCAACCACGGATAGTATGGTAGTCACAAACAGCCCCCAGTGAACGGGTGCGGGTCGCACAGACTCGTACCCGTTTTCTTATGCAGCTGCGCGCAGAGCGGGCGTAGTAAAATCTGAACCACTGAACTGCCCCATACAAAAGGAGATTTTCCATGCATGATGTTGGAATGAACATGAGCCAGCTTGCCATGAGCGTCAAGCAGGTCGACGACACCATCGAGCTCGCTCACGAATGGAGCCATCAGTTGCTGCATGCGACCGAGAATTTTGACATGGAGCGCATCGGCGCCAAGCTCGAGGCAGCCATGGCCGCGCTGCACGAGGCGCATGACGCGCTCGAGGGCTACGAAGAGGCCATCGAGGCCGACCACAACTCCGTCGGATCCGTGAAGCTGGTGTAGGGTGTCCGAACACGAACACGAGCACGGCTGCGGGCACGAGCACGAGCATCCGCACGGGGCGGACGGTGACGCGGGCTGCCACTGTAGTGGCTCCGGCTCCGAGCTGGTCCGTTTTTCGGTTACCGCACCCGACGACCTGCTGCGCCGTTTTGACGAACAGATCGCGCGCCGCGGCGACGTGGCCAACCGCTCCGAGGCCGTGCGCGACCTGATTCGCGCCTCGATCGCCAAGGAGCAGATGCGCACGCCCGATGAGCATGTTATCGGGTCGCTCACCATGATCTACGACCATCACACCGGCGATCTGACACGCCGCCTGGACGAGGTGCAGCACGACTACACCAACGAGATCGTATCGACCATGCACGTGCATCTGGATCACCACAACTGCTTGGAGATTCTGGCGCTCAAGGGTCGCGGCGAGCGCGTCTACGAACTAGCCGACCGCCTGCTGGGCCTGCGCGGCGTTAAGCACGGCGAGCTCACGTGCGCCGCCACCAAGCAGAGCCTGGGGCTGTAGCGGAATTTCCCGCAGCGCACCTGCCAAAAAGGGACAGGTTTGTTTTGGCAGGTTTAGCGTTTTACCTACCAAAATAAACCTGTCCCTTTTTGGTCGGTTTTGATGAGGGGTGTCGCATGCGGCATGTGCATATTCATGTGACGGGCATTGTGCAGGGCGTTGGCATGCGACCGTTTGTGTATCGCGAGGCCATGGCGCATGGCATTTGCGGATGGGTGCTCAATGCGGGCGACGGCGTGCATATCGAGGCGCACGCTTGTGCCGAGGCGGTTGACGGATTTGTCGCTGCGCTTTCTGAGCATGCGCCCGCGGCGGCTCGCGTTGAGCGAGTCGATATTGCGGATTTGGAGCCTGGCGGTTGGAGCACTGCCGATGAGCAGGGCTTTCACATTGTGGCGTCGCAGGACCAGACCGCGCACACCACACTTGTCTCGCCCGATATCGCCACCTGTGACGATTGCCTGCGCGAGTTGTTCGATCCCGCCGACCGACGCTATCACTACCCCTTTATCAACTGCACTAACTGCGGACCGCGCTTTACCATCATCCGCTCGCTGCCTTACGATCGAGCGGCTACCTCGATGGACCGTTTTCCCATGTGCCCCGAGTGTGCCGCGGAGTATGCCAATCCGCTCGACCGGCGTTTTCACGCGCAGCCCGATGCCTGCTTTGATTGCGGGCCGCATATTACGTGGCGTGAGGCTGTGAACGGCGATGCGTGCGGGAATTCGTCCGCGACACCGGCCGTCGGCACCACACGCGAGGCCAGCGACGCTATCATCGAGCGCTGCGTTGAGCTGCTGGCCAGCGGTGGCATCGTCGCCATCAAGGGCCTGGGCGGATTCCATCTATCCTGTGACGCTGCCAACGAGCAGGCGGTGGCCGAGCTGCGCCGTCGCAAGCGTCGCAGCAATAAGCCGCTTGCCGTCATGGTGCGCAGTCTTGCCGATGCCGGGCGCCTGTGCCATATCGACGACGCTGAGCGCGAGCTTCTCGCCGGCAGTATCCGCCCCATTGTGCTGCTGCGCCGGCGCACTGTTGGCGAGGGCAACGGCGGTTCCCCCGACATCCTCGCCCTCGCGCCATCTGTCGCGCACGACTTGCCCGAGCTCGGCGTCATGCTCCCCTATACGCCGCTTCAACATCTGTTGCTTGCAGCTGCCGCGTCGCATGACATGCATGCGCTGGTCATGACCAGCGGAAACCTGAGCGAAGAGCCCATCGAGACCGACGACGCCCTTGCATGGGAGCATCTCGTTGCCGCCGGCATCGCCGACGCGCTGCTCGGCAACGACCGCGCGATCCTGTCGCGCTACGACGACTCCGTGGTACGCGTGGTCGACGGCGACGTCATGCCCGTACGTCGTGCACGCGGATATGCGCCGCAACCGCTGTCGTTGCCGGCGCTCGACGGCACCACGCCCTGCGTACTCGCCTGCGGGCCGCAGCAAAAAGCCACGATTGCACTCACTCGCACGGACTCGGACGGTCATACGACCTGTTTTGTGTCGCAGCATATCGGCGATGTCGAAAACGGCGCGACTTTCGATGCTTGGAGCGCCGCGCGCTCGCGTCTGGAAAACCTCTTTGACCTGGCGCCTGCCGCCTTGGCATGCGACATGCATCCCAGCTATCTGTCGAGCCAATGGGCGCGCGAGCACGATCTGCCGCTTATCGAAGTCCAGCACCACCATGCGCACATCGCGAGCGTAATGGCAGAGGCGATTGTCGCAGGCCGGCTTGCGCCCGATGCACGCGTCCTCGGCATCGCCTTCGACGGCACGGGCGCCGGCACCGATGGCACCATATGGGGCGGTGAGTTTCTTGTCGCCCGTCTCACCGATTTTGAGCGCGTCGCGCATCTGCGCGCCTGGGCGCTTCCCGGTGGCGCCGCATCCGTACACGATGCCCGCCGCAACGCCTTTGCCCTGCTCAGCGAGCTCGACCTGCTCGAGCACCCGGGAGCCGCGGGGCTCTTGAACAGCCTTGACGAGCAAACGCGCAGCATAACGGCAACGATGATCGAGCGCGGCATCAACAGTCCGCGCACTAGCAGCATGGGTCGCCTGTTTGATGCCGCAACCGCGATTTTGGGCATTTGCGGCCAGGCAACCTACGAGGGCGAACCCGCCATCGAGCTCGAAGCCGCCGCCTGGCGCGCGCTCGACAGCGAAATCGCCCATTTTCCCGACGACAACGCCGGCTACTCCGCATCTGACCCATCGTGGCTGGACGGCCCCTATGTTCTGGACCAGAAAGCACTCTTTGAGGCACTTTTGGGAGGAATTGAAGCCGGAGCGCCCGCCAACAGGCTCGCACTCGACTTCCATGTCGGCATCGCGCGCTCCTCGGCGCGCATCGCCAGCGATATCTGCGTGCACGAGGGCATCGACACCGTCGCGCTCTCGGGCGGCGTGTTCATGAACCGACTTCTGCTTCAGCTCCTCGCCCGCGAGCTCAAAAGCGCGGGCCTTACTGTCCTTGTCCCCCACACCGTACCCGTCAATGACGGCTGCATCGCCTACGGTCAGGCGGCGGTCGCAAGCGCTCGTCTTGCGCAGATTGCATCACAGTAGCTCGCCCTCGCACGCCGCCGTCTCACAGGCGTAACGCGTTTGCCCGCGAACCCCGCGAGCGCTACCATCAACTGATGGATTATTGAGCGCCCGTCCAGCGCAAAGCGTATAAAAGGGGAACAATATGTGCCTTGCCGTTCCCGGTAAAGTAGTCAAACGCGACGACGACCTCAAGGCCACCGTCGACATGATGGGCATCGAGCGCCCTGTTTCGCTAAGACTCGTGCCGACGGCGCAGGTTGGCGACTATATTCTCGTACACGCCGGCTTTGGCATCCAGATCGTCGACGAGCAGGAAGCGCAAGAAACGCTCGAGCTCGTTAATGCCATGACCGAACTGGTCGAAGAAGACCAACTGGCCAGCAACCCGGCCGAGGCATACTAGTGGCGGCCGGACAGCCGGCTCGCTCCGGTATCGACTTTTCGGCATTTCGCGATTCCAAGCTGGCCCGCGAGCTCATCGAACGCATCCATGAACTCGTCGGCGACCACACCATCAACCTTATGGAAGTCTGCGGCACGCACACCGTGAGCATCGGCCGCTATGGCTTTCGCTCCATTATGCCGGCCGGGCTCAAGCTGCTGAGCGGACCGGGCTGCCCCGTCTGCGTTACCGCCAACCGCGACATCGACCACGCAATCGCGCTCGCCAACATCGACGGCGCCATCATCACCACCTTTGGCGACATGATGCGCGTGCCCGGATCGTCCACCTCGCTCGCTGCGCAAAAGGCGGCAGGGCGCGACATCCGCATCGTCTACTCCCCACTCGACGCGCTCGACATTGCCGAGCAAAACCCCGATCGCCCGGTCATTTTTATGGGCGTGGGCTTTGAGACTACGACGCCCACCATCGCCGCCGCCATCTTGGAGGCCGAGGCGCGTGGGCTTTTGAACTTTTCGGTCTATTGCGCCCACAAGACCACGCCGCCGGCGTTGCGTGCCATCGCCAACGATCCCGAGACCACCATCGACGGCTTTATCCTGCCGGGCCACGTCGCCACCATCACGGGCTTGACGCCCTTTAGCTTTTTGGTCGATGAGTTCGATACCCCGGGCGTGGTCACAGGATTTGAACCGGTCGATATCCTGCAGGGTATCTGCATGCTGGTCCAGATGGTTGTCGAGGGCAAGCCCGCGATTGGCAACGCCTACCGCCGTGGCGTCAACACAGACGGCAACCCCGTGGCGCGCCAGCTGGTCGAGCAGGTGTTTGAGCCATGCGACACCACGTGGCGCGGGCTGGGGCCGATTGCCAACTCGGGCCTTTCCATCCGCCCCGAGTTCTCGCGCTTTGATGCCCGCGCTCGCTTTGACGTGCCCGTTGAGGCGACGGTCGAGCCGCGTGGGTGCCGCTGCGGCGACGTGCTGCGCGGGGCCATTACGCCGAGCGACTGCCCTCTGTTCGGCCACGCTTGTACACCCGAGCACCCCGTCGGCCCGTGCATGGTGAGCTCCGAGGGCAGCTGCGCAGCATATTTCCGCTACCGAGGCTAATTGGTTCCGCCGTTCTAACGGACGGCGGACCGGTCGACGCTGAGCCTCACCCATATAATTCCACCCACGATTGGAGTTTTCGATATGTCCCATAGCGTTACCGATAGCACCGTCCTGCTGGGTCACGGCTCCGGCGGCCAGATGATGAAACGCATCATCGACGAGGTCTTTTTGGATGCCTTTGGGTCGCCCGAGCTGCTCGAGGGCAACGATGCCGGCGTCGCCGCGCTGCCCGCGAGCGGGCGCATCGCCATGTCGACCGACAGCTTTGTGGTCTCGCCGCAGTTCTTCCCCGGTGGCAACATCGGCCGCCTTGCCGTGTGCGGAACCGTCAACGACGTCGCGACCTCAGGCGCCAACGTGCGCTACCTGTCGTGCGGATTTATCCTCGAAGAGGGCTATCCCATGGATAAGCTCCGCCAGATTGTGCAGACGATGGCCGAGGCGGCGCATGAGGCGGGCGTGTCCATAATCACGGGCGACACCAAGGTGGTCGAGCGCGGCGGGGCCGACGGCGTCTACATCAATACCGCCGGCGTGGGCGAGGTTCCCACGGGCGTGGCGCTCAGCGGCGCCAACTGCCGCCCCGGCGATGTCATCCTGGTCTCGGGTACGCTGGGCGACCACGGCATCGCCATCATGAGCCAACGCGAGGGCCTGGCGTTTTCGAGCACGATCGAAAGCGATGCCGCGCCGCTCAACCACCTGATTGCCGACGTTCTGGCCGCAGCGCCCGGCACGCGTTGCTTTCGCGACCCCACGCGCGGTGGCCTAGCGTCCACACTCAACGAGTTTGCCCAGGCCAGCAATGTTGCCATGGAGGTCGACGAGGATGCCGTGCCCGTGCGTCCCGACGTGCAGGCTGCCTGCGAGATGCTCGGCTACGATGTGCTGCAGGTGGCAAACGAGGGGAAGATGGTTGCCGTCGTGCCGGCCGAGCAAGCCGATGCGGCTCTAGCCGCCATGCGTTCCGCCCGCTACGGCGAGAACGCCGCGATTATCGGCCGCGTGGTGCCGCTTGGATCGAGCGCTCGACCCGCCGTGCGCGTGCGCACCGGCTGGGGATCGACTCGCATCCTCGACATGCTCGTAGGAGAGCAGCTGCCGAGAATTTGCTAACAACAAAGGCTCAGGGCTATTAAAGATATTCAGATTCCAAACATGCCCGGCACGCATGCCCAGTATCATGGGGTGCGTTTTGGAACCCAATGACGGGAGCTTTCATGGCAGCAGCTTTTTCCCATGTGATTTTTGATCTGGACGGCACCATCCTCAACACGCTCGAAGACCTGGCGGCCGCCGGCAACCATACCTGCGAGACGCACGGCTGGCCTACGTTTGCCGTCGACGAGTACCGCTACAAGGTGGGAAACGGCATGCTCAAGCTGGTTGAGCGCTTTATGCCTGCCGAGTATGCGGGCGACGGCCGTATGTTTGAGCAGACGCTTGCCGAGTTTAGGGCTTACTACGGCGAGCACAAGGAGGACCACACCGCCCCCTATGCCGGCACAATCGAGATGCTCGACCGCCTGCGTGCCGCGGGCGTGCAGCTTGCCGTGCTCACCAACAAGGACCACATCTCGGCGGCTCCGCTTATCGAGAAGTATTTTGGTTCCGAGCGCTTTGCGCTGGTACAGGGCCGTGTCGATGCGTTTCCGCCCAAGCCCGAAGCACCCGTCACGCTACATGTGATGGAGGAGCTGGGTGCCAATCCGGCAACCACGCTCTATGTGGGCGATTCCAATGTCGATATCCTGACCGGCCACAACGCCGGCCTTAAGAGCGCGGGCGTCAGCTGGGGCTTCCGCGGCCGCGCAGAGCTGGAAGCCGCCGGCGCCGACTACGTGGTGGACACCCAGGCAGAGCTCGCGGCGCTGATTCTGGGCGAGTAACGAGCGACACTGCTTAACGCAGCTGCGACAATTCTTCCGCGCGGAAAGCGCATCCCGTTTTGGAGCTCCGGAATGGGATGCGCTTTCCGTTTGAGGCGCGTCGGAGAAACGGCATCCCGTTTCAGAGCAATATTCCGGGTCGCACTTTCCGCAACCCACCCCATCCGGAAAATGCGACCCACTATTCGGCCAAAAACCGGGTCGCATCTTCCCAAGCACTCGATGCAACGCTGGCACAAGGAGTGTCCCCAACTGCCGGCAGAAAAGGAACGTCCCCAGCTGCCGCCTTCGGCAGCGATGGCAACGCCACAGGTACAAGCGCCACTTTAAGCCAGCCAAGGGAACGACGTTGTTTTGGCAACGACAGACACTATGACCCAATCCGAGGGCACTAAAAAGATAGGAGCCCCCGCTCGTGACCGCGGGTCGGGGCTGCGACAATGATGTTGAAGTGCCATAGGCGCAGCCGCGCCGCAACGAGGTTGGGAGGCTCCCATGCCAAAGTATTCTACCGCGTTCGGGATGGACGTCCACCTGAGGTCGACCACCGTCTGCGCCCTCGACGCGGACACCGGCGAGGCCGTGACGAGGAGGTTCCCCGGCAACCCCTGGGGCGAGATCGCCGGGTGGATGGATGGGTTCCCCGGGCCGTCGCTCGCGGCCTACGAGAGCGGCTACCTCGGCTTCGCCCCGCAAAGGGAGCTCGCCGGGCTCGGCGTCGAGTGCGTCGTCGCCGCGGTCTCGAAGATCCCCAGGTCGGCCGCCGACTCGGCCTCCAAGAACGACAGGAACGACGCCGCCAGGATGGCCAAGGCGATACTCGCCCACGACATCTCCCCCGTATGGGTCCCCTCCCCCGAGGTCGAAGGCATCAGGGACCTCGCCGGCGCCTACGACGGGGCGACCGCGCGCCTGGCGACCGCCAAGCAGCGGCTGCTCGCCTTCCTCGCAAGGCGGGGGTTCGTCTACGGCGGCACCACGCCCGCCGGCAACCCGAGGAAGTACTGGACCTACGACTTCCTGAGGTGGCTCGACAAGGTCAGGCCGGAGGACGATGGCGGGGTTCGGGCGCTCGCCGCCCTGAGGAACGAGGTCGAGGCCGCGGCGGAGGCCCGGGCGGACCTGCTCTCCGAGTACAGGGCGGCCGTGGATGCCAGCCCGATCGCCGCGGAGGTGGCCGCCCTCCAGTCGATCAAGGGCTGCGCCTTCGCGCTGGCCGCGGCCTTCTCGGCCGAGGTCGGCGACTTCACGAGGTTCCGTTCCGGAAGGCAGGTCACGGCCTATTTCGGCCTCGCGCCGAGCCAGAGGTCGAGCGGCGACTCCGTGCGGCTCGGAGGCATCAGCGGCGCGGGCAACGCGCTCGTGAGGAAGCTGGCCGTTGAGGGCTCATGGTGCTACGCCGCGGCACGGCACCAGCCGAAGCTCATGCCGAGGGACACGGGCGTGCCCCTCGAGATAAGGATGCACGGGAGGAAGGGGTCCGAGCGGCTCCTGCGGCGGCGCGAGGAGATGCTCGCCCGCGGCATGCCCGCGGCGAAGGCCAACGCGGCCACCGCGGCCGAGCTCGTGAGGTGGCTCTGGGCCCTCGGCATGATGTGCCGGGAGGGCGCGGAATAGACATAGCCCCCGTCCCGGCGAGCCGGGCGGCCTTCGGGGATACCCCCTATTTCGCTGTGCGCGCGGAGCCCTCCGCATGCGCCTCGACAGACTTGGGGAACCCCGCCGAAGGAATGGAGTGCGGGCCGGCAGAACGGTATCCGCGGATATGAGACTGAGCCGAAGGCGTCGATGACATGCCGGGGGCGGACCGGGACGGGTTAACGGCAGGCCCCGCCGACCGATTGCAAGCGGTCGGCGGGGCCATTGTGGCTCTTGACAGCGGATTGGGTCATATGAGCGAAAACCCGCCAGAGCGAGCAAGATGCCTTGAAACAAGGCGGCATTGACCTTCTGGTCATGCCGCCGCAGTTGAAAGGCAGATTGCCGCTCTGGCGGGTTTGCAGCGTCGGCTGGTTGCGCGGTTTGGTAAAACCGCGTAACTAACAAACCTGGGTTTTACCGATCATGATGTTGAGGATCTCGACGTCAGTATCTTTCATACCCACACGGCCCACGTAGCCCATGCTGGCGATTGTCTGCTCAACGGTATCCTGGATCAGGCCCTCGCCGGCGCGGAAGCCGCGACCCTGCATGGCCATATCGTGGCCCAGAATCGCCGCATCAACGGCAGCCGAGATCTTGGCGGCACAGCTCGCCTTGGCGCCGTCACACACGATGCCGCCCACGTTGCCAAGCGTATTCGAGACCGTCGCGCCAATCTGTTCGCGCGTGCCACCGCACAGCCAGGTAATCGCAGCGCCGGCGCCGCACGCAGCGCAAATAGCACCGCAAAACGCCGAGAGTGCACCGATATAGCTCTTGATATGCACGGCGATAAGATCGGACAGCATCACGGCGCGCACCAGGCGCTCGTGGTCGCAACGCAGGAACTCAGCATACTCCATGACGGGTAATGCGCAGGTAATGCCCTGGTTGCCCGAGCCGCACACAATGGCGACCGGCAGCGCGCAGCCGTTCATGCGGGCGTCAGATCCGGCAGCAGCACGGGCACGGGCACGGCAGGCGACGTCATCGGCACGAGCGCCCAGCAGCGTACGGCCCACCTCGGCACCCCAAGCGTGCGCGAGACCCTCGGCGCTGATCGCACCGTTCAGCTCAATCTGGCGCTCAACGGCAGCGCGGGCGCCCTCAATGTCACCGTCCTCGACAAAGTCGATGATGGACTCCATCGACATGGGCGTGTCAGCGCTATCTGCCGCCCGCTCGGCCACGACGCGCTCGGCGCAGGCGGCGCACTCCCCCGCTGACTTGCCGCACACCGGAATACCGTCGAGTGTATGGCACGTAACATTAGTGTGGTGGTCGGTAATCTCGACGACCGCGGTATGGCCCCCGGCCGTGGCAGTCACCTTGATGTAGAGGTTGGGCACGCCCTCGACAAGCGACACATCGCAGTAGCCGGCATCGGCGAGGAGCTCGGCCACGCGAGCACGGTCTTCATCGTCAACGCTCTCGAGCACCTCGAGCGCGCTCTTGGCGTCGCCGCCCACGGCACCCAGCACGGCCGCCGCCTCAATACCGTGCATGCCGCCCGAGTTGGGCACGGTCACGCTCTTAACGTTCTTGATGATATTGCCCGAGCAGGCAACATCCATATGATCGGGTTCGCAACCGAGCGTCTGGCTCGCCAGCGCCGCTGCATAGGCAACGGCAATGGGCTCGGTACAGCCGAGCGCGCAGACAAGCTCGCGGTTCAAAACATCGCAAAACGCGGTATCACGAAGAGAATCGGTAGGCATAGGTATCTCCTGCTTGCATAACGGGCTGGGCTCTCAAGAATGGTCAGTTCCTTTATTTGATAACAATGCATCAAAAACCGCAACCATGGTTCCGACGGACGGCGCTTAAGCGCAATCTGACGGCATTAATTCATGAAAAGCTAGTCTTGTTGCATGCTAAAGCGTTTGACCAAAAAACGCCCGAGCGTTTACGCAAAAGTCGCGCTATCATGCAGTCGAACGCGGTAAACACCTTTAGCATTTGCGCCGCACAGACCAGAGAGGAACCATCCATGAAGATCGGTATCGGTAACGACCACGCCGCCGTCGAGCTCAAGAACATCATTTCCGAGCACCTGAAGGAGCGCGGCTGCGAGGTCGTGAACTTTGGCACCGACACCTCCGAGAGCTTTGACTACCCCATCGCCGGCTACAAGGTGGGTAAGGCCGTTGCCAACGGCGACGTCGACCTGGGCATCCTCATCTGCGGCACCGGCGTCGGGATTAGTCTGGCTGCCAACAAGGTCGAGGGCGTGCGCGCCGTCGTGTGCTCCGAGCCCTTCAGCGCCAAGCTCTCCCGCATGCACAACAATACCAACGTGCTCGCCTTTGGCGCCCGCGTCGTGGGCTCCGAGCTCGCCAAGATGATTGTCGACGAGTGGCTCGACGCCGAGTTTGAGGGCGGTCGTCACGAGCGTCGCGTTAACCTCCTCAACGAGATCGACCAGACCCGTGGACTCAAGGTCGTCGACGAGGCCTAAACAACTCAGTGCCACAAGCTAACAGCAGGGGCCCGCTCGGAACTCATGACCGAACGGGCCCCTTCATAGATTTTGGAATAAAAGGGCGCCGCGGATGGAGTTCCGCGGCGCCCAAGCCACACGCTAACAGCTTTAAGGAGTCAAAGCTGGTTTAGCCAAAGAAGCGCTTGATCTCAATCTCGGCGTTCTCCAGGCAGTCGGAGCCGTGGATCACGTTGGCGTTGACATCGACGGCAAAGTCGCCGCGGATGGTACCAGGAGCGGCGTCAAGCGGATTAGTAGCGCCCATGAGGGTGCGCATCTTAGCAACAGCGGAGAGACCGGAAACGACCATCTTGACGACCGGACCGCTCGTCATAAAGTCACAGAGACCGCCAAAGAAGGGCTTGTCGGCCAGATGGGCGTAGTGCTCCTCGACGGTAGCGCGCTCGAGCGTGGTCATCTCCATGCGCTCGATGACAAGGCCGCTGCGCTCGATGCGAGCAACAATCTCGCCGATCTTGCGGTCGCGCACGGCGTCGGGCTTAATCATGATGAAGGTCTTCTCGATAGCCATAAGGTAGCCTTTCAAGTAGGTTCGCGCGTGCCCAAGTCCCATTCCGGCACCCGCCTGGACTGCATCGTAACAGAGTTTTAGCTGCAGTTAAACAAAAAGCTGTTTATTGAAACGTTGCAATTTATTGAAGCGTTCCATATGTGTCACTTCTGTTTCGAAGCCCGATTAGAGTACCATCCGACCGCCCATCAACCGCATCGAACAGAGCAGACGGTCGGTTGCCACCCGCGAACGTATCCCCTTCACAACCTGCCCAAAGGTCCTACAGAAGTTCTCGACAAGCCCCTCCCCCATAGCAACAAAATACGGGCGCCCGCAACAGAAGGCGCCCGTAAAGCAAAATACGATTCCTCAATAAATGGCAAAAACGGCTTCAGCCAAACCTCTACTTTGCCCCGTGGCCCATCTCGACGACCTTGGTCAGCGATCCAAACGCGCCCTCGTCGGCCACGAGCTGTGACTCGGCACGCTGCAGCTGCGAGGCAACGGCGGCAGGAGCGGTACCGCCCTCGGTCGTGCGCGCGGCGACAATCGACGGGATGTCGAGCGCCTCGGTAATGTCGCGCTCAAAGAGCGGGCTTGCCTCCTGGAACACCTCAAACGGCAGGTCCTCAAGATTACAGCCGCGCTTCTCGCACATCAGGACCAGATGCCCCACCACGGCATGTGCCTCGCGGAACGGCAGGCCACGCTTGGCCAGGTAATCGGCAACATCGGTGGCGGCAAGGTGTCCCACGCCGCACTCGCGCGCCATGGCATCCTCGTTGACGGTCCAAGTCGAAATCATACCGGCCATAACGGACAGGCACTGCATGAGCGTATGGGCGGTATCGAGCGCGCCCTCCTTGTCCTCCTGCAAGTCCTTGTTATAAGCGAGCGGCAAGCCCTTCATGGTCACGAGCAACTGCACCAGGTTGCCGTACACGCGACCGCTCTTGCCGCGGATAAGCTCGGCAAAGTCGGGGTTCTTCTTCTGCGGCATGATAGACGAGCCGGTGGAGTAAGAGTCTGAAAGCGTGATAAAGCCAAATTCGGAGCTCGACCACAGCACAATCTCCTCGGAAAGACGCGACAGGTGCATCGCCATGACGGAGCCGGCGTAATGCAGATCGAGCAGGAAATCACGGTCGGAAACCGCATCGAGCGAGTTGGGGATCACGCCCGCAAAGCCAAGTTCGGCAGCCGTCATCTGGCGATCGAGCGGATAGCTCGTACCGGCAAGCGCGGCAGCACCCAGCGGGCAGTTGTCGGCGGCATCAAAGGCGGCCTCCAGGCGCGTAAAGTCGCGCGCGAACATCCAGGAATACGCCAGCAGATGATGCGAGAGCAGCACGGGCTGAGCGTGCTGCATATGCGTGTAGCCCGGCAGAATCACCTTGTCGTACTTCTTAGCCGCATCCACCAGCACATGACGCAGCTCAAGATTGGCCTCCATGAGCTCCTTGGCAAGCGCCTTGACGCCCAGGCGCGTATCGGTCGCCACCTGGTCGTTGCGCGAACGCCCGGTATGCAAGCGCTTACCGGCCTCACCGATGCGACGCGTCAGCTCGCTCTCGATGGACATATGGATGTCCTCGTCGTTGATATCGAAGGTAAAGTTGCCGGCATCGATATCCTGTTCGATTCCGGTCAGGCCCTCGGCGATCGCCTGCTCGTCCTCGGCACTGATGATGCCTTGGGCGGCCAGCATCTTGGCATGCGCCTTAGAGCCAGCGATATCCTGCTTATAGAGATGCTTGTCGACCGGCAGCGACGCGCCAAACTCCTGCGTGACCTCGGCCACGCCCGCCTCAAAACGACCGCCCCAAAGAGCCATGGAACCGTCTCCTTTCTCCAAATACCAAAACAAGCGCCCAAAGCAATGCGCCATGTCGCTAAAGCGATTTACCAACCGCTAGTTTTACACATTCCCCGCTGCGCGCAGGGCCATGTAGCTAATTTGCAAAGAAGTGACGCACCATGCACTTGGCACCCAACGTCTCCCTCCGGATGTTGCCCTGCGAACCGTCAATCCAAGCCTTCAGGCTCATGGGGACCTCCTCCACCTTGGCGGTGTCGAACTCGGGGGCAAGAGAAAGCAAAGCGTGTGCAATGGCGTCAAACATAGTAGGTACTCCTCATATATATAGGCGCAGAGCCGCCAAATTGATAGAAGGAGCCCCGCCGGACAACCCCGGCGGGGCTCGGACTCAGCCGCAGTCGCGGCATCATATATGCGGGCGGAACGTAGGGGCCACCGATGTTAAGAAGTGTCAGCAAGCATAACGAAAGGTAGGGACCCCATGCGCCCGTTATGTATCACGCGGATGGGCCGCGCGGATACCAAGGGAAGGAAGACTTAAGCCTGAGCGGCAGCAGAGCTGGGACCCTGGACCTTGGCCCACGTCTTGAGCGACAGCGTGTCGATTTCGATAAAGCCGGCGCTGGCCTTCTCGTCAAACGTGGTGTCGCGGTCGTAGGTAGCCAGACCGTAGTCGTAGAGGCTGAAGGGGCTCTTGCGGCCGACGACATGGCAGTTGCCCTTAAAGAACTTCAGACGGACGGTGCCGGTCACGAACTTCTGGGTGTCGGCCATAAAGGCATCGAGCGCGTTTTTGAGCGGGCTATACCACTGGCCGTTGTACACGGCGGTCGCCCAATCCTGCTCGAGCTTGATCTTGGTCTTGAGCAGGTCGCCCTCGACGCAAATGTCCTCGAGTGCCTTGTGGGCGGTGATGAGCGTCAGGGCTCCGGGAACCTCATAGCACTCACGGCTCTTGAGGCCCACCAGACGATCCTCGACCAAATCGAGGCGGCCAAAGCCATTGTCGCCGGAGATCTTGTTGAGGGCGATGACGATCTCGGAGAGCTTCATCTTCTTGCCGTCGACGGCGACGGGCTTGCCGGCCTCAAACTCAATCTCGGTATACGTCGGGGTGTCGGGCGTGTCCTCGGGATTCTTGGTCATAACCCAGGCGTCATCGAGCGGCTCGTTCCAGGGATCCTCCAGGTGGCCGCACTCAATGGCACGACCCCACAGGTTGTCGTCGATGGAATAGGGGTTGTCGTTGGCACCCTCGGGAACCGGCACGTTGTGGGCGTGTGCGTAGGCGACCTCGTCGGGACGGCACTTCAGATCCCACTCGCGAACCGGGGCGATAACCTTAAGCTCGGGGTCGAGGGCCTTGACGGCAGCCTCAAAACGAACCTGGTCGTTACCCTTGCCAGTGCAGCCGTGGGCGACGTAGGTCGCGCCAAACTCGTGAGCGACCTCGACAAGCTTCTTGGCGAGCAGCGGGCGGGACAGGGCGGAGAGCAGCGGGTACTTGTTCTCGTACATGGAGTTTGCGGCGATGGCCTTAGTCAGGAACTCATCGGAGAACTCGTCGCGCAGGTCGAGCACCTGGCAATCCAGAACGCCCAGGTCGAGGGCCTTCTGCTTCTTGGCGTCCAGGCCGGTCTCCTCCTGGCCCACATTGCCGCAGACACAAACGACATCGAGATTCTTCTCGTCCTGGAGCCACTTGACACATACGGATGTATCAAGACCACCGGAATATGCGAGAACGACTTTTTCCTTGCTCATGGCTGTTTCCTTTCGCCCTTGGTAGCTAGTTAGAACATCGGTCAGTTGCAAGTCATTTCAAGGTCACATACCGTGCAATATCAGGTTAAATAGCAAAAATCAGCACATACATGCCCTAGAAACATGCAGCAATGTCGTGCTAAAACCCAACGACCTCAAAATGACTCTGTTGAGGCAATTCGCCCCATGCGGACAGAGACGATTGTTATCGTCGTCGGGAAATTGCGCGCTGGCGTCGGATGGCATTGTCTGCAGTGGTGATGATCTTTACGAACTGCATCTGCCTCTCCTTTCACGTATCGCCGGGCGCAATTCAAATATCGCAAACGGTACCTTTTCCTCGGTAAGCGGCTCTTTTGCCGTCTCCGTTTTCGATGTTCGCTATATTACGATAAAGTGCACGCTGCGCAAGCGACAAATTCAAATTTCTGAAAAGTTTTTTCATTACTTTGTGAATGATGATGCAAACGCGCGCCAATCCTGCGAAAATACGCCTGACTACGAGTTGATGGTTATAACGTCTGAAACAATTTCGAAACGAAAGGCTCGCTTTTATGCAAACTTACGAATCGGACGCCAATATCGGAAACATTAAGCTCATCGCCGTCGACATGGACAAGACGCTGCTGACCGACGAGCGCGTGCTGCCGCAAGGCCTTGACGAACGCCTGGACAAGCTCGCCGAAGCTGGCATCGTATTCTGCCCCGCCAGCGGACGTCCCGCCCCCAAGCTCGAAGAAATGTTCGAGGGCATCAAGAACCGCCTCGCCTTTTGTCCCGACAACGGCGCATGCGTGATCTATCGTGGCAGCTATATCTATAAGAGCATTATCGACGTGGAGCTGTACCAGCAGGTCCTGAGCCGCGCCTCGGAGGATCCTCGCGCTGTTCCCGTCCTGTGCTGCTACGACGAGTTCTATGTGCTTGCCCGCGACCATCAATACCACGACGAGATCAGCGTCTACTACAACACAATCAACTACGTCGACAGCTTTGAGGGCATTGATTTCGAGTCCAACAAGATTTCGGTCTTCTTCCCCGGCTACGACGCCGAGCCCGCTTTCCGCGAGACCTATAGCCCCGAGTTCTCGGACAAGCTCTACGTCACCAACGCCGGGCGCGAGTGGATCGACTTTATGAACCTGGGCGTCGACAAGGGTGCCGGCGTCGCGCACCTGTGCGAGCACCTGGGCATCGATATTGCCGATGCTGCCGCCGTGGGCGACACCTACAACGACATCCCCATGCTCGAGCGCGTCGGTCACAGCTTTATCGTGGACAATGCCGAGGAGCACATGAACGCGCACGCCAAGTGGCGCATTCCGAGCAACAACGACGGGGGCGTACTGACGCTCATCGACGCCATCCTGGCGGCTCGGTAACGTGGCTCGTCGGACCTGGCCGGGCGGCGCGGATTAGTTTTTCGTTCGGTCAGGTCCTGGGCTCGCTCGGAAAGCACATTAAGTGCTTTCCGGCTCGTGCGGAATCTACGAAAAACTAATTCGCGCCGCCCGACCAGGTCCTAGGTTTACTTGCTTGCCGCCTAGATGGTGTCTTGAGTGTCTAGATACTTGGCTGATTTTTTGGAATGAAGGGGGCTCCTTGTTGGCAAGGAGCCCCCTTTTGGTTTGGTTACTTTGGAACTGTGGGCGCTTCCCTATTTGGCGTCGGCCCAGGTTATGCCGGTGCTGGCTTCGGCGATTAGGGGTACGCGTAGGTCTACGACGTGCTCCATGACGTCGCGGACCATGGTGGTTAGGCGCTCGACTTCGTCGACCGGGCACTCAAAGTCCAGTTCGTCGTGCACCTGTAAGATCATGTGGGCGGCAAAGCCCTCTTCTTCCAGACGGCGGCTTACGCGGGCCATCGCGATCTTGATGATGTCGGCGGCGGTTCCCTGCATGGGGTGGTTCATGGCCGTGCGCTCGCCAAAACCGCGGAGTTGCGGGTTTTTGGCCTTGAGCTCCGGAATATGACGCCGGCGACCGTACATGGTCTCGGCGTAGCCCGTCTGTTTGGCGCGCGCCACCACGTTGTCGAGGAACGTGCGCACGCCCGGGTAGGCCTCGTAGTAGCGGTCGATCATGTCGCGCGCCTCGGCCATCGAGATATGCAGCGACTGCGACAGGCCGTAGGCCTGCTGACCATACACGATGCCAAAGTTCACGGCCTTGGCGCGACTGCGCAAGTCGGGCGTTACCTCGGACACCGGCACACCAAACACGCGCGCCGCCGTCTCGGCATGGAAGTCCTCGCCCTCGTTAAAGGCGCGCACCAAGTGCTCGTCACCCGAGAGATGCGCCAGCAGACGCAGCTCGATCTGCGAGTAGTCCACCGCCAAAAAGACGCTTCCCTCGCCTGCCGAAAACGCCGTCTTGACGGTACGACCCAGCTCCGAGCGCGTCGGGATGTTTTGCAGATTAGGGTCGCTCGAAGACAGACGCCCCGTCGCGGTGATGGTCTGGTTGTACGTGGTGTGCACACGACCGTCACCGCGGCGCAGCGGGCCCAACGTGTCCAGATAGGTTGACTTGATCTTGGACTTCTCGCGCCAGTCTAAGATCAAACGAACAATCTCGTGGTCACGGGCAAGATCACTCAGTACCTTGGCATTGGTCGAATAGTAACCGCGCTTGGTCTTTTTGAGACCCTTGGTCGGAAGGCCCATCACATCAAAGAGCACATGCGAAAGTTGCATGGGGCTGCCGATGTTAAAGGTCTCGTCACCGGCAAGGTCGCGAATGCTTCGTTCGACCTCGGTGATCTGGATCGCCAGACCCTCGGACAGACTGTGCAGGCGGTCGGGGTCCACGAGCATGCCCGCGCGCTCCATCTTGGCAAGTACCGGAACGAGCGGCATCTCGATGCCATCGAACACGTTGGCGGCGTTCTCACGGGCCATGCACTCGCGCAACGGCGTCACGAGCGCCAGCGTCAGAGCCGCAGTACGGGCGGCAGGCGCTGGAGCGTCCTCGCCGGCACCCTCTGCGCCGCGCACCGCAGGCAGCGCCATCTGCAGATACGTATCGGCAAGATATGCCTCATCGAACTCGGAGCGATCGGAATCCAGCAGGTAAGCGGCGACCACGGTATCGAAGATACGCGTGGAATCGGCAGCGAGCGGATCCATGAGCTCGGGCTCAGAAGAATCGATGGGCGAAAGCTCGTGCAGCAGCGCCTTCGTATCCGGGCTCGCCACGCGGCCCTCCATAAACAGGCGCGCAAGCACGCCGGCGATCACACCGTGAGCGAAGTTGAAGCCATCGACTACGGCAGTGGAGGCGCTGTCGCCCTCCTCGAGCGCGAACAGGCCCTTGGACGTCGCCAACCACAGCGTGCGCGTCAGTCCAAAGAGCGCGCCCTCTTCCTTGTCGTCGTCCACCACGGCGGCGACCCACTCGCCGGCATCAATCGCGCGGGAGACCTCAGCCGCAACGGCACCAAGCGCGTCGGCATCGCCGGCGGCTGCGCGAACCATAGCAGGCATCTCAAACACACTGGAGGCAGCAGCAGCCCCGCCCTCGCCGCCGATCAGCGCCAAGAAACGGTTCTGCATGGCGGTGATACCAAGCGTGCCCAGCGCCGCGGACACTTCGTCGGCAGAAAACGCCGGGAAGGACGTTTCGTCAAAGTCGAGCTCGACGGGCGCATCGGTGCGAATGGTTGCGACCTTGCGGCTCAGCAGCGCATCGTCGATGTGCGCACGCAGGTTCTCGCCCATCTTGCCCTTGACCTCGTCGGCATGCGCGATGACCTCGTCCAAGCTGCCGTACTGTGCGATGAGCGCGCTCGCCTTTTTGGGGCCGATGCCCGGTACGCCGGGAATGTTGTCCGACGTATCGCCCTTTAGACCGTAAAAATCGGGCACGAGCGCCGGCGTAATGCCGTGATACAGGTCGTCCACGCTCTCGGGCGTCATGATCGCCACGTCGGACAGGCCCTTGCGGGTCGAGACCACGTTGACGTGCTCGGTCACGAGTTGATACATGTCGCGGTCGCCGGTCACCAGTAGCATGTCGCAGCCGGCCTCTTCACCCAGGCGCGCCATGGTTCCCAGGATATCGTCGCCTTCCCAGCCCTCGGACTGCAGAATCGGCACGTTGAGCGCGGTGAGCAGCTCCTTAATCATAGGGAACTGCGCATGCAGATCGGGGTCCATGGGCGGGCGTTGCGCCTTATACTGCGGCAGCATCTCCATGCGCACGCGCGGTTTGCCCTTGTCAAACGCCACGACCACACCGTCGGGGTTAAAGGCATCGATCATCTTAAGAAACATGTTCAGAAAGCCAAAGATCGCGTTGGTGGGGCGACCGTCCGGCGCGTTCATGGTCGGCGGCACGGCGTGGAAGGCGCGGTGCATGAGCGAGTTGCCGTCGATAACGGCAAAAGTGCGGCGCTTGTCAGACATATTAAATACCTCGCTTTGGGCTGGGCACGGTTTGCTTACTCCAGTTTACACGCTCCCCGCCCCGCGGCCACCGCACATCAAGCTCCCCCGCCACCGCGAGCCCGCGCGTGATACGATGGCTCACGGTACATCAACCAGCACGATCGATCCGAAAGGAGCCTGCGTCATGGAGCGTCCCTGCGCATGGAAAAAGTACACGCCACAGCAAGTCGAGGAGCTCGAGGAGCTTTGCCGCGGCTATAAGCAGTTTTTGAGCGAGAACAAGACCGAGCGCCTGTGCGTCAAGACCGGCATCAAGATGGCCGAGGAGGCGGGATACGTCGACCTGGAGACCGTGATCGCCGAGGGCCGCGAGCTCAAGGCGGGCGACAAGGTGTACGCCGCCAACCACGGCAAGGACCTTATGCTCGTCAACCTGGGCACCGCCCCGCTCGAGCAGGGCTTTAACATCCTGGGCGCCCACGTGGACTCGCCGCGCCTGGACCTTAAGCAGAATCCCGCCTTCGAGGCCGGCGACATGGCCTACCTCGACACGCACTACTACGGCGGCGTCAAGAGCTACCACTGGGTAGCCTCCCCGCTCGCACTCGTGGGCGTCATCTGCAAAAAGGACGGTACCACCGTCGACATCAATATCGGCGACAAGGCGGACGACCCGGTCTTTACCATCTCCGACCTGCTGATCCACCTCTCGAGCGAGCAGATGTCCAAGCCTGCCAAGGACGCCGTCGACGCCGAGATCCTCGACGTGATCGTGGGCGGTCGTCCCGTCAAGTTCGATGAGGACGACAAGGACGCCCCCAAGGAGCCCGTCAAGCAGATGTTCCTGGACATCCTCAAGGAGCAGTACGACGTCGAGGAGGAGGACTTCCTCTCCGCCGAGATCGAGGTCGTGCCCGCCGGCCCCGCCCGCGACATGGGCCTCGACCGCTCCATGATTCTGGGCTATGGCCACGACGACCGCGTCTGCGCCTATCCGTCCATGCTCGCCCAGATTAATGTGGCCAATGTCGAGCGCACGAGCATCACGCTCATCGTCGACAAGGAGGAGATCGGTTCCGTGGGTGCCACCGGCATGACGAGTCGCTTCTTCGAGAACACCGTCGCCGAGATCATGACGCTCGCCGGCGAGGATAGCCCGCTGGCCCTGCGCCGCGCGCTCGCCCGCAGCCGTATGCTCTCCTCTGACGTGTCCGCCGGCTTCGACCCGGGCTATGCCGGCAAGTTCGAGACCAAGAACGCGGCCTTTATGGGTCGCGGCCTGTGCTTTAACAAGTACACGGGCAGCCGCGGCAAGGGCGGCTCCAACGACGCCGATGCCGAGTACGTGGCCCTCGTCCGCGACATCATGGACGAGGCCGGCGTGGACTTCCAGACCTGTGAGCTCGGTCGCGTCAACGCGGGCGGCGGCGGCACCATCGCCTACATCATGGCCAAGTACGGCATGAACGTCATCGACTCCGGCGTTGCCGTCCTGTCCATGCACGCCCTGTGGGAGGTCGCCAACAAGGCCGACATCTACGAGGCATATCGCGGTTACAAGGCCTTCATCGAGCGAGCCTAACCAACCCTTCGTCAGTTGCGGTGAAATACGGACTAAACTGGCCCATAAACGGCCAAAACAGACCGTATTCCACCGCAACTTCCTTTTTGGCAGAGGAGAGTCCATGCTGCAGGTCATCATTTCGCCCGCCAAGCAGATGCGCGCGGCACAAGATGCTTTTGAAGTTCAGGGGATTCCGCCCTTTGCGCGCGAGACCGCCCAGCTGCACCATGCGCTCTTGGACATCGAACGAACCGAAGGCGACAGCGGTCTACAAACTCTGTGGAACGTCAGCGACAAGCTGCTGGCCCCTTGTCTCGACATTTTGCATGAGTTCGAGCCCATCTTGGGAAACGGCGATCTTGCCGATCCCGATATCGCGCGCCGCATCTCCCCTGCCATCATGTCCTATCACGGCATTCAGTACCAGAGCATGGCACCCGAGGTAATGGATGCCGAACAGCTCGCCTGGCTGCAAAGCCACCTGTGGATCCTCTCCGGCCTCTACGGGTGCGTTCGTCCCTTTCATGCCGTCGAACCGTATCGGCTGGAGATGGGCGCGAAGCTCGCCGTCGACGATGCCCGAGACCTCTACGCGTTTTGGGGCGACAAGCTCGCACGGGCTACCGCCCCGGCAGGCTCAAACACCACGATCGTCAACCTCGCCAGCGTAGAGTATGCCAAAGCCGTTCTGCCCCACCTCGCGGACGACGCCACGGCCGTCACATGCCTCTTTGGCGAGGGTATCCGCAACGGGAAGCCCATCCAACGGTCGACCGCCAGCAAAAAGGCGCGCGGCTCCATGGTGCGGTGGATGGCAGAAAACAAGCTCGAGGATGCAAGCGAACTTACCGCATTCAACATCGGCTATCGGCACATCCCCGAGCTTTCAGACAAAAACACCCTGGTTTTCATGAACGCGCAGGCACAATAGGCCCGCCGTTTCCAAACACCCCATTACTCCGCCAAGCCATCGGCCTTTGCAATCTCGCTCGTCGAGCCATCTTGGTAGGTAATCTTAACGTGCCCTACGTCGGATACCGCAACGCCCGACGGAGGTTCCAGACGCCATTCCGTCAGGGCGATATCCATGGTCGTGGGCGCATCTCCTTGATCTTTGAGCTTCACCGTGAGCGTTTTGAGCGCCGCGTCAAACGTCACGCATTCGATTTCTTCACCTGGAATGGACCCACCACTCAGTTGCAACTGCACAAACTCATCGCGCGGGTACCAATAATCGCCCGGAACGGCGAGCGTATTGGCATTACCGCCAGTACTCCTCACCGTCATAATCGGTAGGCTGTCATCAGCCTCGAACTCCCATGCAGCGCCGCCGCGACCACCAAACGTCCAGATACAAAAGGCAATCACCAGCACGGCAAGCACCGCAAAACCGATCGCGACAAGGCCATGGTGCGCACGGCCCTCCTCGGCCGATACGTCCCATTGCGTCTCTCGATATAGATGCTTGTCTTCCATGTTCGCCTCCCCACAGGCACGCTCGTTGGCCCCATCGTACCCATTCAGGCTATACTTGAGCCCATGACATAAACGGGGAGCTTGCAGGACAAGACGGCAGGCTGAGATTGGGCGCGCCCGCCCTGACCCGCAAACCTGATATGGGTAATGCCAACGAAGGGAGCCGTGCCAATGAGCACACAGACCGAGCCCAAGCTCGTCACGCAAATCGACTTCGCCCGTGCCGGGCAGATCACGCCGCAGATGAAGGAAGTCGCCGAGCGCGAGCATCGCGACCCCGAATACATCCGCGAGCGCGTGGCAGACGGCCGCATCGCCATTCCCGCCAATATTGTGCACATCAAAAAGGGCATGCGCGCCTTTGGTGTCGGCGAGGGCCTGTCCACCAAGGTCAACGTGAACTTGGGCATCTCGGGCGACAAGGCCGATGCTGCCGAGGAATGGAAGAAGGTCAAGATCGCCGAGGACTTTGGTGCCGACGCCATCATGGACCTCTCCAACTCGGGCAAGACGCGCCAGTTCCGCCAGCAGCTCATCGACGAGACGCCGCTCATGGTAGGCACCGTCCCCATGTACGACGCCATCGGCTACATGGAAAAGCCGCTGGTCAAGCTCACCAAGGACGACCTGTTCGAAGTCGTGCGCGCGCATGCCGAGGACGGCGTGGACTTTATGACCATTCACTGCGGCATCAACAAGTCAGTCACCAAGACCTTTAAGGAGACCGGCCGCCTGATGAACATCGTGAGCCGCGGCGGCTCACTGCTGTTTGGCTGGATGGAGGTCACCGGTAACGAGAACCCGTTCTATGAGTTCTACGACGAGTTGCTCGAGATTTGCCACGAGTACGACGTGACGATTTCGCTCGGCGACTCCTGCCGCCCGGGCTGCCTCTACGACTCCAACGACGCCACCGAGACCGCCGAGATGATCGAGCTGGGCAAGCTGTGCAAGCGCGCTTGGGCCGCCGGCGTCCAGGTCATGGTCGAGGGCCCGGGTCACATGGCGCTCGACGAGATCGCTGCCAACATGAAACTGCAGAAGCGCCTGTGCCACAATGCTCCGTTCTATGTGCTCGGGCCGCTGGTGACCGACATCGGCGTGGGTTACGACCACATCACCGCTGCCATCGGCGGCGCCATCTCCGCCAGCTCCGGTGCCGACTTCCTGTGCTACGTGACACCGGCAGAGCACCTATGCCTGCCCAACGCCCAGGATGTGCTCGACGGCCTCATGGCCACCAAGATCGCCGCACACGCCGCCGACATCGCCAAAAAGGTGCCCCACGCCCGCGACATGGACGACAAGATGGGCCAGGCACGCCGCAAGCTCGATTGGGACGCCATGTGGAAGTGCGCGCTCGACCCGGTTACGGGCAAGAAGCGCTACGAGGAGTCCCCTGCCGCCACTGAGGGCACCTGCACCATGTGCGGCAAGATGTGTGCTGTCCGCACCGTCAACAAGATCTTCGAGGGCACCACGATCGACCTCGGCATGGAGGACTAGCCCTGTCGCCGCGGCCGCTTCTGGCGGCGAGCTGGCGCCTGTCAATTGTTGACGCGTGAACATTTGCTTACATTTGCGTAAAGATTGCATCGCCTGCCCGGGTTCGACACAGAGTCGGCCCGGGCATCTTTATAATGCTGGCTTATAGACCCATTTGATTCCGACCGAACAAGGGAGCGAACATGGATCGCAGTAAGGTACCTGCCGTTCTATCCATCGCAGGATCCGATTCCAGCGGTGGCGCCGGCATTCAGGCCGACATCAAGACCATCACGGCGCACCGTCTGTATGCCGAGACGGCCATCACCGCCATCACCGCACAGAACACCCTGGGCGTCACCGCCGTGCAGAACATCTCCCCGGATATTGTCGCGGCGCAGATCGATGCCGTTTTTGACGATATCCGCCCCAAAGCCGTCAAGATTGGCATGGTTTCTTCTGTCGAGATTATCGATGTTATCGCCGACCGCCTGAGCGCCTGGAACGCGACAAACGTGGTAGTCGACCCCGTCATGGTAGCCACCTCGGGCGCACGGCTGATTGCCGAAGATGCCGCCGAGGCACTCACCCGCCGCCTGTTCCCGCTGGCGACCGTCATCACGCCCAATATTCCCGAGGCCATGGCCCTGCTCGACTACGAGGTCGACTCCGAGCGCACGCAGCAAAATGCTGCCATGCTCCTCACCCGCCGCTTTGGTTGCGCATCCCTCGTTAAGGGTGGGCATCTTGTCAACGAGGCCAACGATGTACTGGCCGAACCCGCGCCACTCGATGACGAGGGCAACCATCTGGGAGATCCACTCACCACGTGGTTCCGCCACAAGCGCATCGAGACTGACAACACGCACGGCACCGGATGCACGCTCTCGTCCGCCATCGCCTGCGCGCTGGCTCAGGGCATGGATCTTGCCGACGCCGTCAACGCCGGCAAGGCCTACCTAACGGGCGCCCTCGCCGCCGGCTTTGACATGGGCAAAGGTTCCGGCCCCGTCAATCACATGTGGCAGTACTGAGACAGTTTGCCGCAGCTCGCTATTGATGCTGACCAACAGGCAAAACACGCTGAACGTACCGCAACACACTGACCGTACTTAGGGTTTTACGCCCACTTGGGATATTCGAGGGATACGAGAAAGGGGCCGTGGCGACGAACCGCCACGGCCCCTTTTGCTGTTATCGCCCGCGGTCGCTCCCGCCCCAGATCAGGGCGAGCGCGACAACCGTGACGAAGCTGCCCAAAATCGCGCCGAGCGCCGCGCCCATGACGAAAGCCATTACCACGGCACCCCGTCGGTGACGCAGACCTGCAGACGGTCGAGCGGCTCGCCGTAGATACCGGCGTAGTCGTCGCCGCTATAGGTAGAGCCGTCGTCGCACACGGTGTTCAGCCATCCGGCGCGCGCAGTGGTCTGGGAGCGGTACCACGCCTGCTTGTACTCCTCGCCGCCCGGCGTCACGTAGTACATGCGCACGCCGTCGATGGTATGACCGGCGATACCGGCGCAGCCGTTTACGGTGTCGTTGCGGTCGCCCTTGGCAACCCAGTCGAGCCAGCCGTCCTCGACGGTGTGGACCTGATACTTGAGCGTACCGCGATCAACTCGGGCGCAAAGGAGGTCATGCTGTCGGCACGGGTAGCCCGCGAAGCCGTCGTCGCCGGCACCGAAGTCAGTCACCTCGTCCAGCCAGCCGCCACCCTTAAGGTGCAGCGAGTAGTGTACGGGAACACGGGCGCCAGTGGAGCGAGGGAAACCGCCCGGCGCGCCCTGCGACGCCGAAGGCGCAGCGGGGGTCGCCGCGGGCTGCACAGTCGGCGCGGACGGCTGCGCGCCGCCGACCATCGCGTCGTACCACTCGACGGCGCGCTGCATGTAGTGGTCGCGCTGCGAGCCAGCCAGCTCGCCGGGGCAGGCCGTGGACGACCAGTGCTTGTGCGGGAACACGTTCACCATCCATGCCGGGCGGCCCAGCCCGTAGTACAGGCACAGCGCCGCCACGAGGTGCGCACCGCTCTCGATAGCGGCCTCGTGAACCGTCCACGGGCCGCGCGCGCTGTTGGCGTGTTCGATGCTGATGGTCGTGTCGTTGCCGCCGCCCGTGCCGATGCCGTCGCCGCAAGCGTAGGCGCGGTCGGTGTCGTTGACGTGCTGCACGATGTAGCCGTTGCGGTCGACCGAGTAGTGGGCAGAGCAGCCGTTGGCGGCCCAGATGCTGTTGCACTGGGCCGCATTGAGGTCACCCGCCATATGGTGGATCGTGACGCCCTTGATGCCGAAGGGTCGTCCCGCCGAGAAGTTGCAGCCGAGGAGCTTGTACTCGTCCGGTTGGACGTTCGCGAAATCTGCCATGTTAGTCCTCCTTGATGTCGCCGAGCGCGAGCAGCGCGTCGAGCCATTTGTCCGTGATACCGACGGATTTGAAGGCGGCATAGGCCACCTGCACGCCGCCGACACACGCGAAGATGGACGTCACCCACGCCGAGGGGTCGGTGGGCACGCCTCCTGCCATGGCCGTGAGAGCACCGCACCCCGCCGAGACGGCGATGGCCGTCCAGCGGGCGACGCTGCCCGTCATGGCCTTAGTCTTGATGGCCTGCACGATGTACGGCACCACGAGCACCGTGGCGACGGTGAGGCCGGCCTGAATCTCAGTCATTTGATTGCTCCTATCTGCTTGTCTCCTTGTTGTACATGAGGTCGACGCGGTCGTAGATGTGGTCGACCTTCTCGGCCATCCCCTGGCTGCGCGCCTGGCTGTGGACCAGATCGGCGTGCAACACGTCATTTGACGCGACGACCGACTCCATGAGGGTCTTCATCCCCTCAATCAAGGTGTTGCTGCGCTCCATCTGGGCGGCAATACGGCCCTCCATCTGCGAGCGCTCGCGGTCGCGCTGCGCCCGCTCGTCCACCTCGGCCTGCTTGCGCTCCTCGCGCTTGAGGTCGAGGTTTGCCTTGCGCTCGTTCTGGACCTTGTACTCGGCCAAAAATTGCCGCCCAAAATAGAAGGCGATCAGCGCCAGCAGCACGCCGCCGAGCCAGCCCGGGCCATACGGCGCGAAGAGCTTGAGCACCTCCATCCGGCCTCCTTCCCGTTCATTAGACTGCGGGGCCCATCCCCTGCCACATTGCAGATTCGGGCCCCCGTAACGCCGGCCTACACCGCCGCCATCGTTCCGATGCACACGGCCAGCGGGCCCTGCGACAGGATCACGGCACGGTCGGTGATGACGCACCCCGTACAGGAGCGCACCATCGGGACCGTCACCACAGCCCCGCGCAGCATTACGTCGAGCGCCGTGCCATGGACGCCGACGACCGTGCCGAACTCCATCGTCAGGCGCTTGCCGCCCGACGGCATCGCCGCCGCCAGCCGCGCCGCAGCGCCCTTGATCTCGACCGTCGAATCGCTCATCGCTCGTACCTCCTCGCCGTGTGCTTTATGACGCAGCCGGCGTCGAGCGTCAGCGACTGCTTCTGGATTGCCAGCTTGCCGACCACGCCGCCGGTCCTGTAGTTCATCGCCACCGCCATGCACGGCTCTACGGGCTTGTAGACGCTCTTGAACTCGTCCGTGCGCGTCACGGCGCGCTCGGTGGCGAGCAGCTCCGCCGCCTTGCGGTCCGCCGCCGCCTGCATGGCGTCCTGGGGCCAAGGCGTTGCCTCGGCGCCCGCCTCGACCTTGTCGGCCACCACGACGGCCTCGCCGCC
>UQMM01000002.1 GCA_900542165.1 uncultured Collinsella sp.
CCTCGGGCGCGTCCTCCACCTTGAAGAGCAGCCAGTCGCGGCCCTCGCCTGGGATGATGTGGTGCTCGACCGAGGCGGCGCGCAGCTTGTCGGAGACGACCTCCTTGATCGTCGCGTACTCGGGAAGCCCCGAGAGCTCCTCGAGGCTGAGCTTCGCGTAGGTCGGCGCGCCCTCGGCCGCGATGGCCTCGGCGCGCCCGCCGGCGATGGTCCCGCGGATTCCCGCGAGGCGCTCGGAGAGCTCCCTCGCGCTGCGCGCCATGGCCTCGGCGCCGGCCTCCTGGCCGATCCTCAGCATCCAGTCGAGCAGCTTGCCGCCCGCCTCGTCCCCGTAGTCGCTCGCCATCCCGCGCCTCCCTTCCAGTCGAGATGAAAAAAAGGGGCGCCTTCGCGCCCCGGTCGTCCCTATTCGGCCCCGACGGCCCTCTCGCGCGCCATTGGGGCGCGGGCTTCCTGCCCGGCGTGCGCGCGGCTCGCCTCGCGGGCGGACGCGGCGCGCTGCGCCAGCGGCTCGGGAGCCTTCTCGTGCAGATGGGCCCACTCGCCGCTGCGGCACTGCTCCGGCGTCGCCTCGCACATGTCGCGCATGGCGCGCTCGAACCGCTCGGGCTCCTGGGCGATGGCGCCGAAGCTCCAGCTCTCGAAGCCGGTCCACGCGTCGCCGTCGCGCTTGAGCGTCCACCACTCGTCGCCGCCGTTCACCTGCTGGATGAACGCGAGGTCGCGGTAGCAGAACCCCTGGCGTATGGCCCAGTTGCCCGAGCCGAGCGCCTCGCGGAGCCTGTCGACGCTGTCCGTGCGGGAGAACTCGTAGGGGTACTCCTCGAGGAACGGGTCGTCCTGCCAGTCGAAGCCGCCGACCTTGAGCCAGCCGTTCTCCTGGCACTTCTCCACGAGCCCGTCGTGCTCGCGGCCGGTTATCCTCTCGAAGCCGTCCATGGGCCCTCCGCCTTTCGTTTGTTGCTTGGCGGGCGGCGTCCTCGCGATGGGGGCACGGTGCGAGTCGGAGCAGGCGTGCGTGCCGGCGCGTCGGCGCCGCCCAAGACGTGTATAGCGATTTCGATTGCGGCAGAGGGCGGGGCCGCCCGCGATGGGTCGAGCTGGGTCGAGCCGTCCGCGCCTCCACGGGAAGCGCACAAGCTAGCCGAGCCGGCGCCTGTCCCTTCCGCCCAGGTAGACGGGCCTGCAGGTCTGGGAGATCCTGCTCGCGATCGCCTCTGCCGTTACGCGCTCGCCGCGCCTTGCGAGCCTGTCCGCCAGCGCGCCCGGCGCGTAGTTCGACGTGACGATGGTCGGGCGCATGTCCTCGTAGCGCGCGTCGAGCACGCTGAACACGGTGCCGACGGACCACTCGGTCGCGTCCTCCTTGCCGAGGTCGTCGAGCACGAGGACGTCGCACTTGGCGTACCGCGCGACGGCGGCCTCGGTGCCGCCCTCGTCGAACGTGGCCTTCACGCGCTCGAGCATGCCCTTGGCCGTCGTGAAGGCGACGTCGTAGCCGGCCTCGGCGAACAGCCTGGCCATGGCGGAGGCGGCGTGCGTCTTGCCGGCGCCGACGCCCCCGTGTATGTAGAGCCCGGCGCCCCCGTTGCCCGCGAACGAGGCGATGTACTCGGCGAACTCGGGGCGGTCGGCCTCGGCGGCCCAGTAACGCCTGGGGATGCCCGCACGCGAGAGCGCCTTCTCCCGGCGGGCGGCCTCCTCCTTGGCGGCGAGGGCCGCGCGCCTGAGCTCCTCGGCCTCCCGCTCGCTGGCTGCGCCCTCGCACGGGCAGGGGGCGGCGGAGACCCAGGCGACCCTGCCCGCCAGCGCCGCGCCGAGCGGATCGAGGGCGGCGCCGCAGTGCGGGCACGCCCTCGGCTCCGGCTCGTCGAAGGAGAGCCCGGCCGCCCGGGCCTGCTCCAGGGTGATGAGTCCCGCTCGGTCCATCGGGCGCCCCTTCCTTATCTTCTGAAGTCCTTGTTGTCCCTTTTGCTTATTGGGTGGCATATCGTCAGGGGTTTTCCTGTCATCCCGTCAGGGGTTTGGGCTGCGAACCCTGACGGTTCGTCACCCTTGTTCTCGGCGAACCCTGTCATTTCGTCACCCTTTCGCGTCTGGAACCCTGACGAATCGTCAGGGGTTGCCAGCGCTCCGGGCGGCAGCCTCTCGCGCACGATGCGATATCGCTTCGTGGCATGCCCGCGCGCCGGGGCGTGCACACCGCATTCCTCGATGAGGCCCCGGTCGAGCAGGTCGCGGATGGCGCGGTGGGCGCTGCGCTCCTGCACGTTGAGGAAGCGGGCCAGGTTGCCCTTGCTCTCGAAGTAGTCGCACCCGCCGTCGAAGAAGCCGAAGATGCGCGCGTAGACGAGCAGGGGAAGGCCGGAGAGGCCCAGGTCCGCCATCATGAAGTGCCGTACCGCCGTGAACTCGCGCGGGGAGGGGCCGTCGCGCCCCCTCGGGCCTGCGGCCGCCATCGGCGCTAGTCCCTTCTGGGCGAGCCGACGACGCTGTTGCGCTCGACCCATGCGACGAGCTCGTCGTGCAGCACGATGCCGTCGCGCGTCTTGCCGCCGATGTAGCGGATCGGGAACGGGTCGTCGGGGTCCTTGGCGAGCCGGTACATGGCGTCGCGGCTGATGTGCAGCATCGCGCACGCCTCGTCGGCGCCGAATATCGCGTTGGTCGATGCGATGAGCCTCACCTGGCTCCTGCTAGTGCTCTTGGTCATGGTCGTCCTCGAGCTCCTTTCGTCTCGAGGCTCCCTCGCGTGCCCGGCCGCGGGCGGCTCCCGGGGCGGTCGCCGCCGTCATTTCCTGCCGCTCCTCGACTCGATGTAGGCGTCCACGGACGCCCTCGAAACCAGGAGCTTCCTTCCGAGCCTGTACGAGTCGATCTCTCCCGACCAGATGAGGTCGTACGCCTTGTTTCGGCTCGCCCTCATGTACTCCTGCATCTCGATCACCGTCATCCATTCGCCGCGATCTTGGTTGCCCTCGGGCGCGGCGCATTCGGCTGTGCTTGCCATGGTTCCTCCAATCTTCCCGTGCGGCACCGCGCGAGGACACTGCACGACACCGTGTGCCTTTTCGTCTGCGCGACGATTGAACCGCCTGATGGCGCTTGGCGCGCACGGCGGGAGCGGGGATGGGTCGAGGTGGGTCGAGCTGGTCGGGCCTTCACGAAACGGCCATGAGCCGCATGCCTTAGCTGCAAGCTAAGTCCCCGAAAAGCAAAAGGCGCCCATGCGGGCGCCTGCCTAGTAGCTGGAGTTGTTCGGTTGTGGTCGGAATGCTCGTCTTCCGCGGTGCTGTCGTCCGGGGTCTGGCATCTGTCGTTCGCCTCTTCTGTCGTGTTTGATGTTGCGTGTTCTGCGAGCGACCTTGCACAGGTTTTCAGCCCGTTGCCCCAGGTGCACCCGGGTAAATGGTACCCACCCGCCGGGACAAGGACATTGCGGGAGGGCCGTCTGGGCAAGCTGGGGTGGACGAGCGGGCGTCGGCGGCTCGATTAGGGCTTCTCCGTTACCCTGCAGCTGTTCTCGGTCGCCTGAACGACAATATCGCCGAGGTCCGCCACGCCCTCATCGAGCTGAACGACTTGAGGCCAGACCTCGCGGACCATGGCCATTTGGTCGTCTATCAGCAGGCATTTCGCCATTCGCACCCTATTCCTCATGCCGATGACCTCTTCTCCAAGCCTTTCCGGGTCTTCTGGGTCGAACATTCTTGCACCGCTCTCGTTGACCAAGTGCCCATCATGATCGAATCGTTCCGGATTCGATTCTGGGCTAAGGCGATATTCGCGACAGCGTTCGCTTTCCAGTAGGTTCGCGTTGTCGTTCCGGGATTTAGGGGAATTTCTCTCAGTGAAATCGGAGATGCCGCAATCCACCTCGTTCAGATGGTCAATAAGACATCGAAAGCTACTGCTCGTCAGGACTTTTCCGAGGGTGTCTGCATAAGAGGTCGTTGGCAAACCGTATTTTTCTTTAAACGGGCTGCTATTGGCGCCGGGCCTCGCCGCGAGCTCGCGAAGCGCGTTGACCGCCTCCACGCTTATTCCGAGATATTCCGAAACCTCCTGCTCGTCGAACGTCCTTCCCTTTGATTCGCCGATCAAGTATCCAATCTGGACTTTCAGGAGTCTTGAAATCGTTTGCATCGTGGGAAACGATGGGAAACCGGGTTTTTCTTTGCCGTATTTGCCGCCGATTTTCTCCCAGCGTCCAACAGTGGTCTTCGTCGTAGCATGCCCTTCTTTCTGCATTGCATTCGCGAAGTCCTCTTGCGTTGCATACCATTTTTTCCTCTCGGTTTTAAATCGCTCACCCCAGGCGTCTTTCATTTCTTGATCGGTTAAGACTCGTCCCATGTTGTTTCTCTCTTCCATTTACCACTGAGATGCTCGTGAAAAGCTTCTATACACGAGTCTATCAAGTTGAGAGAATCAAGTCATCCGATACGAAAGGATTAAACGATGAAATGCGAATTGACCAAGAAATCGTTCGAGGTGCCGGCCCTTCTCGAACGGCATAACGATTTCGAGCAAGCAATATGCAGAACGGTGTTTCAAGACAAGTACAGCTCCAGCGTGAAGACCTACCACGTCATCGACCATCTTATTGCTCGAGGCGAAGAGCTCGGACTCATGGGCGTCCCAAGCTATCTCGCGGCAATAGAGGCGCTGAAGAGATTCAGCTCCTATCACGCTGGCCTAATCAGGGGTTTTGCCGGGGAACGACGGGTCTTCTACGCGATCAAGCATGTCGGGTCCGGCTTCGAGCAACTGATCAATGCCGAGCTGGACTACGAGGGCGAGCACGATGAGTTCGACCAGATCCTCGTCAGCCGGCAGGGTCTTGTGATAGTCGAAGTGAAGAACTACTCCTCCTCGGCCGCGATCGGGAGCGACGGGATCCTGAGGTTTGAGGACGGAAGCGGGCGCATGCGCAACGTCGGGGAGAGGATGGCCTCCAAACGTTACGTCTTGCGCGAGGTAGTGTCCAACGCAATTGGGCGCGAGCTCCCTGATGAAAGGATCGTCTCCCTTGTCGTCAACGCCAACGAGAAGACCTTTATTCGGAACGATTCTGATCGAGTCGAGGTTCAGAGCACGGGCAGCATCGCGCGTCGAGTCGAGGAGCTGCTGAGAGGCGACGAGGTCCTAGGGGCCGAAGACGTCTCCGCCATCAAGGCGGCGCTTGAGGCTGCCCACCATCCCATCGAGATCGAGCCGGAGATCGATTTCGAGTATGTGTCAGCAACCTTGCACGAGGCCCTCTCGCTGATCGCCCGATCGGTTGCGGAGGAGAAAGAGGGCGAGGATTTCGCTCGCGTTTCCGCTCCCGAGAGCGAGACCTGCTCGGTATCTCAGGCGCGGAGGCCGTCTCCTGCGCTCGTCTCGGGTGCAGTGGCTCTTCTTTTAGGCCTTGCGGGCGGATACGTGCTCGGATCAACGGGAAAATGGAGGTAAGCAGATGAACGACGTTATGGAACGCACCGCTACAAGCTACGCGGTGATTGATGCGGTGGACAACAAAGCAAGCGATTGTCGGGGCATGCTCAAATCCCTTGTCGATGCGACGAACGGCATCACCGGGCCTCAGGCCGGCCTCCTCGGATGCCTCGTCGTTTCCATTGCCGGGGTGGCGGGATATGGAATATACGCCCTTTGCGACCTGGTTAAATCCGGACACCCCGTCGAGCTCACCTCTGGAGGGGTGCGCTTTGCGGCGAATACGGCAGCGCTCGGCGAGGCGAGCAGCCTCTAATCGGCGGACAGGAGAATCGATGCAGATGAATGAGATGCCCTCGATCGGGACCACGTTGACTTACGGCGAGGCAATCAAAGCATACGACCGCTTCGAGCGGACGATGCTCGAAAAGGCGTACGGGACCGGACTCCTGCCCGCGGTGGGGCTGTACGACCTGCTCTGGCAGCTTGAGTCGCTCGCGCAGAAGTTCGGAATCGAGGGCAAGGGGGCCTTCTCGAGGCTCAAGAGGGAGATCCGATCGTTCTCGAGCGAGAGGACCGCTCTGGCGAACGGGGTGAACGGCGAGAGGTTCTACCTGCTGCAGGATGAATCGGCGCTCAAGCAGCATGACGAGACGCACCTTTTCAAGGTCGGAATCGACGGGGACAAGCTCGCCGGCGACCTCGACGAGGCCCTCGAGCTGCTTTCAAAAGAGTCTGCCAGGGTCGACGTGTACGCCGACACCTATTCACCCGACCGATCTGAACGGGATTCCGACAGGCTGGGCAAAGACCCCTTCATGAAATGGGGCGGAATCGGGTTTTGCGTGATGATGGCCTGTTTAGGAATCTCGATGCTGGTCCATTCGGTCTTCCAAATCGGCTTCTGCTCCAAGTGGTTTATCTGATGCAGAAGCCATTGGACGAGCAGTCTTTCAAAAAAATAGGGCAGAATCGCTTTCACGATTCTGCCCCGCAAACCCGAGGGTTTCTAACTGGAACCTATTATGCAGCTAGGTGGCGTCTTATCAACCCCCCCCGCGTAACAGACTCCATTGTCGGTAAACGCTCCGCCAAGGGCTGATCGCCTCCCTAGACGAGCTTCTTGCGCGTCTCCTTCAGTATGCCCTTCTTGAAATCGGACCACTTGCCGAAGAACTTCTCGTCCGTCGCGGTGGCGGTGTGCTCCGCGTATTTGATTGCCGTGAGTTCCATGGTGCAGATATAGTCCGCCGCCTGCGAAAGCCGGTACTCGGAGGGCTGCGCCGATCGGTAGACGACGGCGTCCTTCGACAGCGCGTACTCGACCGCGCGGTGCAGCGACTCGGCGATGGAGTGCTGGCCGTTGTCGTAGTAGACCTTGACCATATCGTAGGATTGCAGCTCCGCGAGGTTGTCGAACAGGAAGTTCACGATATCCCTTCGCATCGCCCCCGCGAGCTTGTCGAGCGAGGCGAACTGCTTGGTCGCGTATGCGAAGGTGTGGTACTTTACGGGCATGTGGCGGAAGAAGACGCGGAACGAGCCGAGCATCATCTTGCGCGTCCTCAGGTCGAGCCCCGAGTACTGGTCCTTGCCGTTCATGAGCGGCGACGCATGGAAGGGTATGTCCGGGAGCCCCTTGGCGCGAAGGGCGCCCTCATATGCCGCGATCGAATTCGCGATGTTTTCGGATTGGTCGTGCATGACGACGGTGAGCAGGTAGTGGCGGTCGGAGAGGCCGTCGCTTCCCGACTCGTCGACGAAGATGCTGAGTTCTCGCATTGTTCTCCTGGATAAGAAAAAAGCCGGGGAAAACGTCCCCGGCACTTGGAAGCCTTCCTAACGGAAAACCAATTACCTTATATCATGTACTGTCCGGAAATTCAAGGGAGCTCGAAGCGTTTCCAGACGTCGGCGGAATCTCAAAGCCCGCTCGCCAACTCATGGGCAAGCCACCTGAGACTACTCACTTCACCCGCGGACGACGAAGAGCTGCGACCTGCGGTTTTTCAATCAGCATGAAAGCCGCCCGCGTTGATTCGCTTGCGATTGCAGCTGGCGGCTTGCGGGCAAAAGGGCGGTTGAGTTTCAAAACGGGCGTTTTCGGCGATATCGAGCCTCCAAAGGCGGCTCGCTGTGCCCTTTGGGACAAAAACAAAAACTCAAAGCCCTGAGTTTGAAAAAAGTTTTTAGAGTTGTCCCAGCTTTTGTCCCCAAAGCCGACGAAACGCGACATGGTGTCACCCGGCGGTACTCGGCTCGAGGCGGCACCGAAAACTGGGCGCAACTGGAATGACGGGGCGGCAAAACTATAACCATCGAGTGGGAATAGAAAATTCCTTAGTTATGGGGGTATAAATTTGATTTCCTTCAGGATAAACCCCCATGACTATATGAATTGACCTGCTGACTTCAATGAAGATTGGAGGGTAACGGTCAGGGGTGACGGCCCAGCGAGTGTTATTTTGCGAGCTATGCGCATTGAAAGCGACCTTTCGTGGTATAAACTACTTGCCGGAAGCCGCGGCTTTCAGAGTACGGCTTACGTGTACGTTTAACCTCCGTGGGCGACGGGGTGCCGCAAGGCGTAGAATATCGCCCACCTGTAGGGGCCTGCAGCGATGCGGGCCCCGCTTCGTATGAAGGGGGCGTAACCGATGAAGATCGTATCCATCTCTCAGGATTTCTTCGACCTCGTCGAGGGCGACCGCGAGCTCATGCTTAAGCACAATCGCCCCTGCATCGTGGTGGTGAGGCTGCGTTTCCGCGGGAAGCGCAGGGACTTCGCCGTGCCGCTGCGTTCCAACATCGCCCCTAACGTGCCCAAAGACCAGTACTTTGCGTTGCCACCCCGCCCCACGACGCGCCCCGGCTGCCGCCACGGCATCCACTACATCAAGATGTTCCCCATAACCAAGGCCTACCAGCGCCGCTTTAGGACCGAGGGCTCGGCCTACTACGAGACGCTCCAGCGCATCATCGACGGCAACACCAAGCGCATTGTCTCCGAGTGCCAGGCATACCTCGACCGCTACGAGCGCGAGGGAAGGCCTCGCTTTGCCGTCGACATCGACCGCATCGTGGGGCTGCTGGAGGGCGAGAAGTAGGGCACCTGGGACATCAAGGTGATCACGGGGATGCGCCGCTCCAGCAAGTCCGAGCTCATGAAGGCGTTCTCCACCTCCGTTGCTCGGAAGGACTCATCCTCCAACAACGTCTACATCGATCTGCTGGACCTCGACAACGAGCTACTGCTCGAGTGCCAGCGCTTCATCGCGAAATCATAGAGCGGCACAAAGAGGGCGCCCGCAACCGTCTCTTCATCGACGAGGTGCAGCTGTGTGAGGGGTTCGAGAAAGCAATTAACAGCATTCACGCGCGTGGCGGATGGGATATCTACCTCACGGGATCGAACGCGTTCCTCCTGAGTTCGGACCTGGCGACCCTGTTCACAGGGCGCCACGGGGAGGTACACATCCTCCCCTTCAGCTTCGGCGAATACCGCTTCTACTTTGACGAGCAGGGGGCCGTCGACGACGACTTCGACGGATTCATCAGGCGCGGCGGGCTCGCCGGGTCCTACGATTACGATGACATCTCGGAGTCGTACGGTTTCCTTCGGCGCGGGCGGATCACCCACCGCCGATCTAGAGGCACTCGGTCAGAATCTGAAACACCTCGCTGCGCTCCAGTTTCTTGGCGCAGCCGCCGGTGAGCACGCAGGTGTCCGCAACCTTGTGCAGCGTCTCGTCGGACGCGTCGGAGCCCATCTCGGCGAAGCTCGTGGGAAGCCCCATCTCGCCGATGAACGTCTGCAGGCGGTCGATGCCCTCGAGCGCCACCGTAAGGTCGTCTTTGCCCTTGGCGTCGACGTCCCACACCTCGCGCGCCCAGCGGGCGAACTGCGCGGGCGCCTCGGGGGCCAGGTGGCGGTAGAGCGCAGGGTGGATGACCGCGAGGCCCATTCCGTGGTTGGTGTGGGTGTACGCGCCGTACTGGTGCTGGATCATGTGCGCCTGGAAGTCCGTTGACTTGCCGATCTTGAGCACGCCGTTCTCGGCCATGGCGGAGTCGTATACGAGCTCGCTTCTGGCATCGAGGTTCTGGTCGTCGTCCGCGATGAGGCGCATGTTGCTGATGACGTTACGCTGGATGGCGAGGTTGATGTCGTCGGTGACGTTGCGTCCGCGCGGGCTTCCGAAATAGCTCTCCATGCAGTGCGAGAGCGTGTCGAACGCGCAGCTCATGAACTGCGCGTGCGGTACGGTGAGCGTGAGTGCCGGGTCGAGCGCCGCCCACATGGGCATCGCCCCCAGATAGGCGCCCTTCACGTGCGTCTCCTCGTTGGTGATGACGGCGCCGTTGTTCTGCTCGGCACCCGTGCCGGAGAGCGTAACGATGCAGCCCATGGGGATGAACGAACTCGGCATCTTGCCGTCGGCGTGCTCGAACGTCTCGATGTCCTCGTCAAGCATCGCCTGCGCGGAGACTACCTTGCAGCAGTCGAAGACCGACCCGCCGCCGACGGCGAGAATGAAGTCGACCTGCTCCTCGCGTGCGAGCGCGGCGCCTTCCTGGCACTTCTCGTAGGTCGGATTGGGCATGATGCCGCCGAAGTCCACCACGCGCTTGCCCGCGCTCATGAGCTTATCGACCACGTGGCCGTAGACGCCGGTTCGTTTGACCGAGCCTCCGCCGTAGGCGAGCATCACTGTCTTGCCCATGGCACCCATCTCGGCGTCGAGTGCCTGGTCCATGGCCCCCTCGCCGAAGTAGTTCCTGACCGGGCAGTCGTACGTGAATGAGTTCATAGCAATTCCTCCTAGTAAGTTATCAGTGCGGTCTGACGCTCGTCTACACGTTGCGCACGAGCCCGGACATCCATTCGATGGTGGCGGGGTCGTGGTGGTCGAAGAACGCGCTGCGCCCGGTGTCGAGCGCGGCGATGGCGACCATCTCGTCGTCGCCCAGCGCGAAGTCGAAGACGTCGAAGTTCTGCTCCATGCGATCGCGGTGCGTGCTCTTAGGGATGCAGACCACACCGCGCTGCAGCAGCCAGCGCAACACGACCTGGGCGACCGTCTTGCCGTGCGCCTCGCCGATGCGAGCGAGGACCTCGTTGCGGAAGAGGTCGTTTCTGCCCTCCGCAAAGGGCGCCCAGCCCTCCATGGCTACCTCCTTGCCGACCATGTACTCCTGCGCCTCGCGCTGCTGGAAGAACACGTTGCACTCGACTTGGTTCACGGCGGGGGCGATGCGGTTGAACGAGATGAGGTTTGCGAGATGATCGGGGTAGAAGTTAGCTGTGCCTATGGCGCGGATAACGCCCTGCTCGTAGAGCTCCTCCATGGCGCGCCACGCGCCGAAGACGTCGCCGAACGGCTGATGAATGAGGTAGAGGTCGACGTAGTCGAGCCCCAGCCTCTTGAGCGACGCGTCGAAGCCGCGCTTGGCCCCCTCGTAGCTCACATCCGACATCCACAGCTTGGTCGTCACGAACACCTCGTCGCGCGGCAGGCCGCTCGCACGAATGGCGGCCCCGACCGCCTCTTCGTTGCCGTAGCTCGCGGCCGTGTCGAGCAGCCGGTAGCCGACCGAGAGCGCGTCCTCCACGGCGCGCTGACATTCCGCGGCGTCCGGGATCTGATACACGCCGAAGCCGAGCTGCGGCATCCTGACGCCGTTGTTCAAGGTGATGTAGTCCATGGTGCCTTCCTTTCTCGCAACTTGACGTATCCACCATACGAGGGGCGCCGCGCCGGCGGAAGTTTCCGTTGGTGAGGGTTCTATAACGCTGGGGTGCGCACGGGGCTATAACCCGCGGGCTCTAGGCGTCACCTCAAAGAGATCGGCGCCGAGCTCGTCGGCGATGGCCTGAGCTACGACAGCGGTGTGGCCCTGTGCCGAGTAGTAGGCCACGAGGACGTTGCCGTCTGCAGCGGGCACTGCGGCGGGCTCGTCCTCGACAGTCGACTGGTCCTCGGCGGCGGCTTGGTTGGTCCGTTATCGTCTGAGCGCTACTCCTGCGAGTCGAAATCGGGGCGTATGGCCAGGTAGCCCGCGAGTGCTTCCTCAGTGGCGGTGTAGTAGGTCATGGTCCCGTCGAGCTTGGCAATCTCGGCCATCTCGTCTTCGGTGAGGGAGAAGTCGAAGATGTTCGCGTTGTCGGCGATGTGGGCGGGGTTCTTGGAGCCGGGGATGATGGAGGTGCCCATCTGCACGTGCCAGCGCAGGATCACCTGGGCCGGGGTCTTGCCGTACTTCTCGGCGAGAGCGACGAAGACGGGCTCTTCCAGAAGACCTTTGTCGCCGTGGCCGAGCGGGTACCACGCCTCGATCACCGTGCCGTACGGCGCGAGGTAGGCGCGCAGGTCGCGCTGGGCGTGGTAGGGGTGGCGCTCAACGGTCACGAGCTGCGGCCTGATGTCGGCGACCTCGATGACCTCGGCGATCTTGTCTTGCGGGAAGTTGGAGAGGCCGAGGGCGCGCACCTTGCCCGCGCGGTACGCCTCCTCCATCGTGCGCCACGCGGCCAGGTAGTCGCCTACCGGCTGGTGCAGGATGAGCATGTCGACGTAGTCGAGCCCCAGGCGCTGGAGCGTGGCGTCCACCGCCGGCATGTCCGCGTCGTAGACACTCGGCCAGAGCTTGGTGGAGACGAAGATTTTGTCGCGCGCGATGCCGCTCTTGGCGATGGCACGGCCCACGGCGCGCTCGTTCATGTAGGCGTTGGCGGTGTCGATGTGCTCGTAGCCAGCCGCGAGCGCGGCGGTTGCGGCCGCCTCGGCCTCGGCCGGGGTCATGAGGAAGGTGCCCAAACCTTCGATGGGCATCTCTACGTCGTTGTTGAGCTTCAGATACTCCATGGTCTCCTCCTTAATGGTGACTTTTCGAATACAAGGCTACGGCGTTTACTGACGTGCGAGAAGTTCACGTTGGAATGATGGATATAACCATGGGGTATATACGGCACATAATGCGTGACAGGAGGATCGATGTACAACCCACAGCTTGACACTTTCATCCGCGTGGCGGAGGCGGGCAGTTTCTCCAAGGCGGCGCAAGAGTCCTTCATCACGCCCACGGCCGTCATCAAGCAGATGAACCTGCTGGAGTCGCGGCTAGGCCTTACGCTGTTCCACCGATCGCATCAGGGGCTTTCACTTACGCGAGCAGGCAGGTCGCTGCTCGCCGACGCCCACCATATCGTGCAGTACTCTCAAGAATCAATCGCGCGCGCCCGCGTCGCCGAGCGCGGAGAGAAGCGCATCATCCGCGTGGGAGTGTCGCTCATGACGCCCAGCACGCCGCTCACGAAGCTGTGGCCGAAGGTGAAGGAACGTTGCCCTGGCATGAGCCTTCAGGTGGTCACGTTTGAAAACACACCCTCGGCGGCGCGCGGTTTGGCGAACCTCGGGCAAGACATGGATATCGTGGTGGGGATTTTCGACGATGCCTTTCTTAAAGAGCGCGGGTGCCTGGGCCTCGAGCTTTCGCGCGAGCCGCTCTGGTGCGCCGTTCCCGTCGACAGCGAACTCGCCAAACGCGACATCGTCACATTCGACGACCTCCACAATCACAGTCTTATGCTTATACGCCGGGGCTGGAACGCCGAAATCGACCGCGTGCGCGACGAGATACTCTTGCATCATCCTCAAATCGCGCTCGTAGACTTCCCGCAATATCGGGCGGAGGTGTTCAATCGCGGCGCGAACGAGGACCTCGCGCTTGCGACGTTGCCGTTGTGGGCCAACGTCCACCCCATGCTCAAAACCGTCCCTACCGATTGGAACTGTCTCGTGTCTTACGGACTGCTTCATTCGCTGCAGCCCGCAGACCATGTGCGGGAGTTCCTCGATGCGGTGTCTGCCGTGCTCGAGGCAGAGTATCGATAGGCAATCGCGAACAGATGCGCTTATGCCTATGGGAATAACGGGAACTGGCTTCTGAGCTTGCGTTTTGATACCGTCGAGTACCGCCTGATGCTGTTTCGGCGTCGCCATAGAGCAAGGTCCCTTGAGCATCGGACGGCATTATTGAGCGTGGGCGTTACGTAGGTATCTTTGATCTCTTCCGGCAAATCGTCGGGGATCAGCGCCTTCATTCTATTCTCGTTGCCATCCTGAATCGCCTGGTCGTAGTACCAGCATTTGAACCTCTGGTGCTCATCGCCGGCTACTTAAGTGCTTTCGCCGCCTCGCGGGCGCGCCGCTTGGGGTTCTTCGCGGGCTTGCTTGCCTCAGCCGGCTTGCCACCGAAGAACGAGAGCTTCTCCCATTTGCCGACAACGAATTGCAGAATCTCCTCATCGGACGGCTCCGCGCCGAAGACGATGCGGGCGACGCCGTACCTTCCGCCCCCGACATGCTCCGCCAGCCCGACCCAGAATTGGCCGTCCTGATATACGGTCAGGGTGGACGACACGCTGATCTGCATGGCTGGTTCCTCCTTTATGTAGACGACCATGCAGAGAAGGGACAACCAAGGAGGCAGGTTACTGATGCGGACTCCCGCACGCCCACGACTACCCGATGTAGACTGTGTTTTCATCTCTGGTGCCCGCATTGTAGAACGCGCGGACGTGCCCTTCATCGCTGCCGACATGACGTGGCTGGGGCTTACCCCTCCGACGCGTCTTTGCGCATATTCCCACTCGGTTTCGAAACTTCAAAAAAATTCAAGTTTCGAAACCGAGTGGGAATAATTCCGTTTAAAAGAGCATTAGTTGTTAAAAGTGCCCTGTGGTATCACGGGGCACTTCTCTTTTTTGTATCGTATCGGTTTTCTGCAGCAAGTCGTCTGAGCTCATGGTTGCTGTGAGCTCAGACAACGCTGGATATCGGGGCATCAATTTTTCAGGGGTGTCCCTTTATGAGCAATTATTCGCGTAGCTAGCCTTGATATTAAGTTTAAATTCAGCAAAGATTACATTGACGTTCGGTACCCATTTAATAACCAGTTGAGCTTCTTGGTACCCATAGGGGCATTTGACCTGGTGCTTTCGTTATTCTTACCGAAGCAGTTCCGATGGGTAGTTTTATGGATCACATAATCGGAGGGCTTGCCGGAATCTGCCACATTATCTTAACAATTGGGCTTGCCTTTCTGTTCCATGCCTTCATTGAACCAGCAGAAAACAACTAACGAGGAGGAACTTATGATTGGACAGATCTACCATGTGGGATTGACTGTCAGCGACCTGGGCCGTTCCGTGGCGTTTTATCGGGATGTGCTGGGCCTTCAGTATCAGGGGGAGCTCCTGATGGAGGGCAAAGAGACGGAGGCAATGTTCCGGCGAGAAAACTGCAAGGCTCGGGTTGCTTATCTGAACGGCTCGGATCAGCTGCATATGCCGCCGGTGGAACTAATCCAGTTTGTGGAGGATGAAATTCACCGCAAGCCCGCGGATCTTTTCACAACTTCCATATCAGAACTTTGCTTCTATGCAGAGGATGCCGATGCGGTCTATCAAAAACTGGTGGAGCAGGGTGTGGAGTGTTTCTCCGCTCCCCAGATATTTGATTTTCGGCAGGATGGCTTTGGCCGGAGCAGAGCCTTCTACTTTCGGGATCCAGATGGAATCATATTAGAAATCATGCAGCCGCTGGACAAGTGATCTTTTGCCCCAGCGGATGTAGCGGTCGATCCATTTCGCCAACAGGCCCTTTCTGCCCGGATACCCCAGGGCTCGCTGGATGGCTGTCATGCGCTTCCCATTTCGCTAAACAAGCGTCAAAGAGGATTATCGATCGTTTCGGCATCGCCACTGAACTGCGCTATCAGCAAAGTGGCAGGAATAAAGGCCTCCGAATCTTCTGGTTCGGCGGCCTTCTTTTTTCATTGTTACCCGAAAAAGAACTCCTTGACGAACTCCTTTGAGCATCGGACGGCACTATCGAGCGTGAGCGTTTTCGTAGGCCTCTTTGATTCCTTCTGGCAAGCCGTCGGGAATCAGTGCCTTCAGCTCAGCCTCGCTGTTGCCCTGATTCAGCTGCCCGTAGTACCAGCATTTGAACTTCAACATGTCCAGCGCGCGGTTCATGCTCTCGATCTCCGACTCCATATGGGCCTTACGCTCCTCGAACATGGCCTTGCGCTGGGGGTAAGTGGACGGGCCCTCCGCACACCATTCCATGAACAGACGGATGTCCTTGATCTCCATCTCCGCTTTCTTCAGGCATTCGATGACTCGAAGCGCCTCGAGTTCCGTGTCGCCGAATCGACGAAAGCCGGACGTCCGCTCCAGCCCCGGGAACAATCCCTGCTTGTCGTAATACCGCAGCGTTGAGGCGGGCAAGCCGAACATTTCCGCCACCTGTCCGATTGTGTACATGGCCCCTCCGAATAAATCTCGAATTCACTCCTTGACCTAAAGTCAGGTTTAGGTATTACCTTCATTCTCGTCAATATAAATCGGTAGCGCAAGGGGTGATCCGTAATGGGCAAAACGGTTTTCGCCGGCGGCGTGAGCGGTGTGGGCGATATCGCCGGGCATCCCGCTCTGGAACGGGCGCGACGAATGGGCATGGAAATCTTGGCGGGCTACTTAGCCGCGCGGAGACGGATTCGTGTCCAGAACCATCGATAGGAGGAAATCGATCATGGCAATTAAACAGACGGCGGGCAGAGACGCCCTGGGGGATTTTGCCCCCAAATTTGCACAGCTCAATGACGATGTGCTGTTCGGCGAGGTATGGAGCCGAGAAGACAGGCTTTCCCTTCGAGACCGCAGCGTGGTGACGGTGGTTGCCTTGATGGCACAGGGGCTGACGGACTCCTCGTTCCAATATCATCTGATGTCCGCAAAGAACAACGGGGTGACTAGGGCTGAGATAGCGGAAATCCTTACGCATGCGGCGTTTTATGCGGGATGGTCCAAGGCGTGGGCGGCCTTTCGCATGGCGAAGGAGGTCTGGGCAGATGATGATGCCGCTGATGCAAGAGCTGAGCATCAAAACGAGATGGCCTTTCCTATCGGTGTCCCCAACGACGCGTTTGCGAAGTACTTTATCGGGCAAAGCTACCTCGCGCCCCTTTCCACCGAGCAAGTCGGCGTTTACAATGTGACGTTTGAGCCCGGCTGCCGCAACAACTGGCATGTCCATCACGCCAAAAGCGGTGGCGGACAGATCCTCGTCTGCGTGGCCGGTCGAGGGCTTTACCAGGAATGGGGTAAACCGGCACAGGAACTGCGCCCTGGCGACGTGGTCAACATCGCCCCGGGTGTGAAACATTGGCACGGTGCGGCGCCCGACAGCTGGTTCTCCCATCTCGCGGTGGAGGTTCCGGGCGAGGAGGCCTCCAACGAGTGGTTGGAGCCCGTGGACGACGAGCAATACCTTAAAGCGATTGACGGGAAGGCTTAGGCATGGAGCAGTTGAAACTGACGCAGGAATGGGACAAGGTATTCCCCAAAAGCGACAAGGTTGAGCACAGCAAGGCGACCTTCCACAACCGATACGGCATCACGCTGGCTGCCGACGTGTACGTGCCTAAGAACGCGGAAGGCAAGCTGCCCGCCATCGCCGTTAGCGGCCCGTTTGGCGCGGTGAAAGAGCAGTCCTGCGGTCTGTACGCGCAGAAGATGGCGGAGCTGGGATTTTTCGCAATTGCCTTTGACCCGTCCTATACCGGCGAGAGCGGCGGCACGCCCCGCTATGTAGCATCGCCGGACATCAACACCGAGGACTTTTGCGCAGCGGTGGATTTCCTCTCTGTGCAGGAAAGCGTTGACCCGGAGCGTATCGGCATCATCGGTATCTGCGGTTGGGGCGGCATGGCAGTCAATGCGGCAGCCATCGACACCCGTATCAAAGCTACCGCGGCTATGACCATGTACGATATGACCCGCGTGACCGCAAACGGCTATTTTGACGCCGAGGATTCCAAGCAGGCGCGCTTTGAAAAGCGGAAAGCGCTGAACGCGCAGCGCACCGAGGACTATAAAAACGGCAGCTATGCGCTGGCGGGCGGCGTGGTCGATCCGCTACCGGAGGATGCGCCGCAGTTTGTAGCGGACTATTATGCCTACTACAAAACTCCGCGAGGCTATCATCCCCGCAGCCTGAACTCCAACGGTGGCTGGAATGCGACGTCTTCGCTGTCATTTTTGAATATGCCGATTTTGCAATACAGCAGCGAAATCCGCTCTGCTGTGTTGCTGGTGCATGGCGAGAAGGCGCACTCCCGCTATTTCAGCGAAACCGCGTACGGCAAGCTGACGGGGGACAACAAGGAATTGCTCATTATCCCTGGTGCCAGCCACACCGACCTTTACGATCAGATGGACATCATTCCGTTTGGAAAGCTGAAGGCATTCTTTGAGGAATATCTGAAATAAGGCGTGCCTCGATTCAATGCCAAGTCTCCAGCAACGATTCTTCTAAAGAGTGGGAGTAGCTGAAACGAGGTGCTTGAATAGCTCCATCCGTTTTGGCTACAAGAAAACATGCCGCGCGCCTGCGGCATGAAGGAGGGAGATTTCTATGAATATCGTTGTATTGAGTGGCAGCCCGCGCAAGGGCGCCAATACCGACACCATGGTCGAGGCGTTTGCTGAGACCGCGCGTGAGGGTGGCCATACGGTCGAGGTCATCCGCGTTGCCAGTAAGAAAATCGCTGGTTGTCTGGGGTGTCAGTATTGCTTCGCCCACGAGGGCACTTGCGTGCAGAAGGATGACATGGCCAACGTGATCGAGTCGCTGAAAGACGCCGACATGGTTGTCTTCGCTTCGCCTATCTACTGGTTTGATATCACTGCGCAGGAGAAGGCCGCCATCGATCGCCTATACGCCTTCGGTGCTACGGGCTTCCCGTTCACCAAGACGGCCCTTTTGCTCGATAGCCACAGCGCGGGCGTCTATGATGCGGCGATCGCTATGTACAAGTCGACCTGCGCGTACTGCAAGTGGGAGGACCAGGGCATTGTCGCCATCAGCGGTATGACCGAGCGCGATAGCATGGCATCGTCGCCCAAGTTGGAAGAGGTGCGAGAGCTCGCTCGCAAGCTCGCCTAAGGGCAAGAAGAACGCATGGCAATCGGTGTTGGTGGAAAATGTTTGCTATCCTTACCAAGAGGAATGCTGATTGCCATGCGTTGATGCTTCCGCGGACAATTCCGGCGTGCTAAAATGCCTTCTCGTTCAAGAATTCCCTGAACGCGGGAATGTCAAAGCCAACGAGACCACGCCCGCGCTCTCCAATGACGCCGTCCTCCAGGAGGCGGCGTTTGTATTGGCTTGCGTAGTTGCTGGCGACGCCCATGCGTTTGGCTATCTCCGAGACCCTGCTGGGGCCAGAATCGGGCAGCATCGCGAGCAAAAACTCAATGTCTTTATCGGAAAGCTCCCGATAGGTCGTTTCGAGAGAAGCCCGATGTCATGCTTCTCGAGTTGCCTGAAGACGCCATTCATGCGCGTGCGCCAGTTGCCCCGGGCCTCTTGAGCATATGTCCAATCGATGCCCATTGGGCCAATTTGAACACCGTTTATGCGCGCGTGAGGCTGTGAGAGGTAGCTATCTGCGGCTTCTTTGGTTCGCTCGATAATATCTTCGAGCATGCCTGGCATGGCGGAGACATTTGCTGCAATCCATGGTGGCCCTTTGCAGGTTTTGCTAATTTTTGCAACTTTTGCTAACTTTTGCAAGTTTTGCTAACGGCTTAACATGTCTTGTTCCGTGGGATTGCAGGAGTGAAAAACGGGGATTCCTATTATTCCGGCTACGTTGCAGCGAGCGGGGCCGAAGCGCGATGTTGCTGCGCTCCGGCCCCCGCTGCTTTGTAAACCCATGACGGTTTGGCCACCGTTGTTTTAGTCAAACAAGCTCGGCATGTCATTTTCCTTCATGAGGGCGCCGGCAGAAGGCAGGCTCTGCGCGGTGAACTTCTCGGCCGAGACGCCGGCGCCAAGAATCTCCTCGGTCGTGCCGACGGTGGTGACCGAGCGGCCCTTCTTGGCCGTAAAGGCCTGGACGCCCTGCGTGTTGGTGGTCGTCTTGGTCTTGAGCAGCGACGTGTTGAAGTTCATCAAACGATAGTCGCTCGAGACCAGCGCGATGTCGCGGTCCTCCTTGAGCACCTGGGCATACAGCAGCTTGCTGCCACCGTAGATGGCGTTCTTGAGGCGCTTGCGGTTGGTCTTGGTGACGTATCCGGAAAGCGCGACGCGCACCACGCGGCCGTTCTCAAAGACGAACAGCACGTCGGCCTTGTAGTCCTCGGGGTCGATGACCCAGATGACACTCTCATCGGGTTCCATCTCAAGATCGGTCGGCAGGTACGAGCCCAGCTGGGCCGACTTGGTATCCTCAAACGCCGCAACCTTGCACTTGTACACCTGGCTCTTGTTGGTAAAGACCAGCAGCTCGTGGGTGTTGGAGGACGGGAACTCGATAAAGGGCTTGTCGCCGTCCTTGTACTTGAGCGTGGTGGCCTTCTTAAGCACGCGGTCCGTCATCTTCTTAAGGTAGCCATCGCGCGAGAGCATGATGGTGACCGGATACTCCTCGACCTCGGGCTCCAGGCTTACCTCGATGACCTCGTGGGGCTCGATCCTGCCCGTGCGCCGCGGCATCACGTACTTCTTGTTGACCGCGGCCAGCTCGTCGCTGATGGCCTTCTTGATGTTCTCCTCGCTGGAGAGGATCTCTTCAAGCTCGGCAATCTCGCCTTCAAGCTTAGCGATGTCCTTGGTGCGGTTGAGGATGTACTCCTCGTTGATGTTGCGGAGCTTAAGCTCGGCAACAAACTCGGCCTGGGTCTCGTCGATGTCGAAGCCCTTCATAAGGTTGGGCACGACCTCGGCTTCGAGCTTGGTGCCGCGGATGATGGCGATGGCCTTGTCGATGTCGAGCAAGATCGCCTCGAGGCCGTGCAGCAGGTGCAGGCGCTCGGACTTTTTGCCTAGGTCAAAGTTAATGCGGCGACGCGTGGACTCAATACGCCACTTGACCCACTCGTGCAGGATCTGGCGCACGCCCATAACGCGAGGGTAACCATCGACCAGCACGTTGAAGTTGCACGAGAACGAATCCTGCAGCGTGGTCGAGCGATAGAGCTTGGCCATGAGCTTGTCGGGGTCGACACCGCGCTTAAGGTCGATGGCGATGCGAAGGCCCGAAAGATCGGTCTCGTCGCGGATGTCGGCAATTTCCTTGACCTTGCCCTCCTTGGAGAGCTTGACGATGCGCTCGATGATGACATCGGTCTTGGTGGTGTAGGGGATCTCGTACACCTCGATGATGCGCTCTTCGGGAATCCAGCGCCAGCGGGAGCGGATTTGGAAGCTGCCAAGGCCGGTCTCGATGATCTTCTCCATCTCCTCGCGGCGGTAGATAATCTCGCCGCCGGTCGAGAAGTCGGGCATGGGCATATATTCGAGCAGGTCGCAGTCGGGGTCCTGCAGGTAGTGCATCGTTGCGGTGCAGACCTCGTTGAGGTTGAAGCCGCAGATGTCGGATGCCATGGCGACGCCGATGCCCTTGTTGGCCGAAACCAGAATATTGGGGAATGTGGTGGGCAGCAGGCGCGGCTCCTTCATGGCGCCGTCGTAGCTGTCGACGAAGTCGACCGGGTCCTTGTCGATGTCCTTGAAGATCTCGGCACTGATGGGGGAGAGCTTGGCCTCGGTATAACGCGAGGCGGCGTAGCTCAGATCGCCCGAATAGTACTTGCCAAAGTTGCCCTTCGACTCCACGAAGGGCGCAAGCAGCGCTTCGTTGCCCGTCGCCAGGCGCACCATCGTCTCGTAGATCGCGGCGTCGCCGTGCGGGTTGAGCTTCATGGTCTGGCCCACGATGTTGGCGCTCTTCTGGCGCTCGCCCTTGAGCAGGCCCATCTTGTACATGGTGTAGAGCAGCTTGCGGTGCGAGGGCTTAAAGCCGTCAATCTCGGGGAACGCACGCGAGACGTTGACACTCATGGCGTAGGGCATGTAGTTGACCTCGAGCGTCTGCGTGATCGGCTGGTCGGTGACCTCGGAGTGCAGGCCGATGACGTTCTCGGCGTTGACCTGCTTTTTCTTTGGCTGGTTCTTCGTCTTCTTCTTTGCCACGATTTCCTCTTGAACTTCTTATGGGCCGTCGTTGTCGATTTACTGCTATTGCAGGTCCAGCTGGTCCAGGTATTCCTTGCCGTGCTCGGAGATATGGCGCTTGCGGCCCGCCTCGTCGTTGCCCAGCAACAGGTTGAACATGGTTTCCATCTTGGTGACGTCCTCGGGCTCAACCTTGATCAGGCGACGCGTCTCGGGGTTCATGGTGGTGAGCCACATCATGTCCGGGTCGTTCTCACCAAGACCCTTGGAGCGGTTGATCGAGCACTTTTGGTCGCCGATCTCCTTAAGGATGCCGTTCTTCTCGAGCTCGGTGTAGGCAAAGTAGGTCTTCTCTTTGCAGTTGATCTCGTAGAGCGGCGACTCGGCGATATACACGTAGCCCTCGTCGATAAGCGTGGGCACCAGGCGGTAGAGCATGGTGAGTACGAGCGTGCGGATGTGATAACCGTCGACGTCGGCGTCCGTACAGATGATGACCTTGTTCCAGTTGAGGTTGTCCAGGTCGAAGGCGCCAAGGTTCTTGATGCGCTTGTCCTTGATCTCCACGCCGCAGCCCAGCACGCGCATGAGGTCCATGATGATGTCGGACTTAAAGATGCGCGGATAATCCTCCTTCAGGCAGTTGAGGATCTTGCCGCGGACGGGCATGACGCCCTGGAACTCGGCATCGCGCGAGGTGCGAATGGCACCTGCTGCCGAGTCACCCTCTACGATGTAGATCTCGCGGCGGCTCTTGTCCTTGGAGCGGCAGTCGATGAACTTCTGCACGCGGTTGGCCATGTCGGTCTTCTGCTGCAGGTTGGTTTTGATACTCTGGCGCGTTTTCTCGGCGTTCTCGCGCGAACGCTTGTTGATGAGCACCTGCTCCATGATCTTGTTGGCGGCGTCTTTGTTCTCGATCAAGTAAGTCGAGAGGCGCTCCTTAAAGAAGGCCGTCATAGCCTGCTGGATAAAGCGGTTGTTGATGGCCTTCTTGGTCTGGTTTTCGTAGGACGTCTGGGTGGAGAAGCAGTTGGTCACCAGCACCAGGCAGTCCTGGACGTCCTGCCATTTGATGCCGCTCTCGTTTTTGTTGTACTTGCCCTGTTGCTTAATGTAGGCATCGATGGCGCTGGTCAGAGCGCTACGGGCAGCCTTCTCGGGTGAGCCTCCGTTCTCGAGCCATGACGAGTTGTGGTAGTACTCCTGCATCATGAAGGTGCGCGAGAAGCACATGCACGCGGTAATCTTGACGTTGTAGTCGGGCAGGTCCTCGCGGTCGCGACCGCGACGGTCGGCCTCGATAAAGAAGGGCTCGGTGAGGTAGTCGGTACCGACCTTCTCGAGCACGTAGTCTTCGATGCCCTTGGGGTAGCAGAAGTCCTCTTCGGAAAACTCGCCGTCGTCGCCCTCGATGCGCAGACGGAAGGTCACGTTGGCGTTGACCACGGCCTGGCGGCGCATGGTCTCGCGATACCAATCGTGGGGGATGCTGATGGAGGTAAAGACTTCAAGATCGGGGCGCCATTTGATGGTGGTGCCGGTGCGGTCCTCGTCGCTGGGCTCAATCTCGAGTGCCTTCTTTTTGGCGCCGACGACCTTGCCCTTCTTAAAGTGCAGGGAGTACTTGTTGCCATCGCGCCAAACCGTGACGTCCATGTACTCGGAGGCGTACTGGGTCGCGCACGAGCCCAGGCCGTTGGTACCGAGCGAGAAGTCGTAGTCGCCGCCCTGGTTGTTATTGTATTTGCCGCCGGCGTAGAGCTCGCAAAAGACGAGCTCCCAGTTAAAGCGCTTCTCGGAGGGGTTCCAGTCGAGCGGGCAGCCACGGCCATTGTCCTCTACCTGGATAGAGCCATCGCGAAAGGCGGTAAGGGTGATGAGCTTGCCGTAGCCCTGGCGCGCCTCGTCAACGGCGTTGGACAGGATCTCGAAGGCGGCATGCGCGCAGCCGTCGAGCCCGTCCGAGCCAAAGATGACGGCGGGGCGCAGGCGTACGCGCTCCTCGTCCTTGAGCTGGCGGATACTGTCGTTACCATAGTTTGCGGTGTTTTTTGCCATACTCGCTCTCTCGGTGCTCCTTTGCTGCGTTTAAGTCATATAGATAGTCAAGGTAGCATAGCCCAGCCCACAGACGATTCCAACCAACACGAAATCCATCGAACAATCGTTCGGAATTTGGTGGAACAGCGTTTACTCGGACAAATCCGAGTCGGTTTTGTCCGAGTAAGTTTGAAGACGGCCGAATGTGTCTTGCTGCGTTTGCGGTTGGATGCGTTTGTCAAAAACGTGCCATGCGGATTGTTGGATCGAATCGAACATTGGGACAGACGTCTCGTTTTATGGGCCGGGGGCGTGCATGTGCGAGTTCTTTTGGCCCATAAGGAACGCTGGTGGGTCGTTATTTGGGCCACGGGTCACTTCGCCGGCGCCGTGTTTCGTCATACGCTCATAGTGGAAGCCGATGCCACGGGGTCGACTTGGGACTCGGGCAATGGATGAGCTGCAAGCCGAAAGGAGCGGTGAGAATGATGAGGCCCATGACAAAGAAACTGCTGTTAGGAATTCCCACCGTGACGCTTTCGGCCGTGCTGGCGTGTACAGTGGCCGGCTGTGGCGGTAGTGCTCCGAGCGGCTCGCCTGGCGGTTCGGGCGGCAGCGCGCCTGTGCAGGAAAAGCCCAGGGCCTATGATTCGCAGACGGTCGAGGTGGCAGGCATTACCTATGAGTCGGTGGCTCACGGTACGTTCTATCGCGGCGATGCCAAGCTGCAGGACGGCTTTTACCTGCACATCAAGATCACCAACAACAACACAAAGAACAGGACGTTCAGTTCCTTTAACGTGCATGCTGCCCAGGGCGATCTTGAGGCAGGCGACCCGTTGTTTACTTCCGGCAAGGCGGCTGTGCTCGACTACGTCGCAAGCGAAGCTCCCGATGATCTGCACAAGGGAATTGACCTTTCCGAGAGGCCAGATATCGGTCCGGGCGAGACCGTTGAGTATGTTTACTTCTGGGCGCCCAAGACGGCGTACTACGGGCCCATCACTGTCGAGTTCGTAGACGCTTACGCCCCTGCCAAGAATCATGAGGCCATGCACTTTGACACCACGGACTGCGAGACCAAGGAGTTCAAGGCGGCCGGCGGCGTGGCCGATTCTGGCGAGAAGGCAGATTTAACGGGCATCGACTGCGCATCGTACAGCATCGAGGCCGCCGATGGGTACACGCTGGATTCGTCCGACGAAGAGCGCGAAAAGGCAAACTTCTTCCACGACGAGACTGGAGGACGCCTGAACATCAGCATTTTCCCGCGCTCGCCGGAGGAAGAGGTTGCAAGCCTAGAGCAGGTCTACGAAGGCAAGGAGACAACAACCGACCAGGTCGAGTACAACGGCATAACGTGGCTGCGCTTTACCGGTCCCGACAACGGCCATACGCTGTTTGCGACGGCTCCCGCAACGGGTGAAACCGTCCGCGTGTCGATTGGCTGGAAGATCGATTGGGACGCCGCCGTGCCCATGATGGAGGCGCTGAAGCTCAAGTAACGCTGTGATTCCCATGTCAGGCGACTCAGGGCTGGCTCCGAGTTATCGGGGCCAGCCCTTTTTGGTGCTCGATAAGCCGAGTCGGCGTCTCTCACAAAAGTAACTAGGAGCTAGCGAGGCTCATCCGAATTGGCCTCATTGGCGGTGTCGGTTTCGAGCGCCGTGCGGCGGGCGCTGTAGGCGACGAGGCCGGCGCCTGCCGCGGCGAGTGCTGCGGCGGCTGCCGTAAGGGGAGCGTTGACATCGCCCGTGCCCGCAAGCGCGCCCGCTTTTCCGGAGCGCTTTTTATTGCCGTGATTCTTGCCGCTGCCAGATCCACTGCCGCCTCCGGAGCTGCTTCCGCCGGAGCCACCTCCACTCGTGCCGCCATCGCCGTCGACCGTCATCGGGGCGTCGTGAAGTCCTGTCGTATCCGCGCTGTCGCATACGCCGACCTGAACTTCTGAGCGTTCGCATGCCGCGTCGGGCACATGAAGCTCGTGCAGTACGGCACCCAGCGCCGAGTTTGCGCCTGGTCGAATTTCCTCGAGCGTTACGGGATCGAGCGCCACCAGATCACGCGCTTTCGCATACAGCGTTACGCGTTTGCCCACTTCGTCGCTCCAACTCTCGGGAATGGCGAAGCTCATGCGGAACTGTGCCGTGCAGCCTGGTGCCAGCACGGCGTTGCCATTGTCGGCAACCAGCGGGTGCGTCGCAAAACGTGCGCCCAGCGTCTCGAGCGCGTACTTCACGCGTGCCATGTCGTTGGCCGAAGCATCCTCGGCGAGCTCCGGATCGTAGATTGATGCCATGCGTGCATTCGCTCCGAACCCGATGGATGCGCTGGAGAACGGCTGGCTGGAGCCCTCTCGGTACAGATCGATCGTGCCGGCGGTCAGCAAGGTGTTGCCGTCGTTTCGCACCGTGACCATAAAGGATTCGCCTGCTGCTCCGGGCACCACCGCACCCGAGGTAGCGACCGCGCCCGTCGGAGTGGCACACGCCACCAGGGGCACTTCGATGCCGTGCAGCTCTGCCTCGCTCTTCTCCGCGCTCACAATGTGCGTGGCGAGCGCGGAGAGCATGCCTCCCGACGTCAAAAATGTCGTTATCTGATCGACGGGATGGTCCAGCTCGCACATCACGAACGGTTCCGTGAACAGATCGCCTGCCAAGGTGCTGGCGAAGATGCGGAAGTGCTTGCCCATCACTGCTACCGGGTTGCCTTCTTCGTCGTAGGTCTGTCCCACCTTGCCGTCGGTGTTCTCTACATAGAGCACGCACCTGCCGTTGTTGCTTACGCTAAACGATGCCGGGCCACAGCCTGCGGCACCCACGGGCTGCGTTGCAAATGCCGATGCGCCTCGCGTCCAAGTAATATGCTGCAGCTGCTCGTTGACGGTGGCCAAAAAGCCCGAATGTTGTGGCCACGGCACCGCACGGGGTACTGTGGCATCTGGCGGCATAACGCCCCAACCCGCGATGGACTGGCCGATCACTGCATACGATGCACAGCCACAACCGTCTGCGGTCTCGTACGCAACGGGCACCACCATTTTGCCGTTGATATTCTCGGGCGCGCCCAGCTCGATACTCGACGGTGCCTGCGGAAAGCGGAGAACTTGGCGGAACGTCAGGCTATCGCCCGAAACGTCCGACCACAGGGTGAAGCACTCCAGCGCAACCTCTGCCTCATTGCCCAGCGCCTTTTCTGAGGTGGCTCCGCGGCGATGGAGATAGGCGCCCGACAGGCGGCCGTCGACCAGCGTCTTACCCGCTGTGATACGCGGGCACTGCAGGCAATGGTAACCGTCCTCCTGCAGGCGCCCGCGCGAGATGCTGCGCCACGACGTGTGCGATATCACGCGAACTTCGCTATTACTTATGCGCAGGCGCACAACGGACAGTATGCCGGATGTGCTCGCCGCATCGAAAAAGGTGTTGTCGCCGTCGGGGCGCTCGCCCGAGACCAGCAGCACGTAAGCGTCCTGGTTTTCTCTTCCGTCCGTATATTCCACTACGTCGAAGTCGTAATCGAATATGCCGTCGCGCTCCACGTCGCCCTCGCCAAAGCCAAGGGGGAAGTCCACGGGCGTGGGAGCGGACCACGTGCCGTTTGCCTTTGTGTGCACCACCAGGCGCGAGCGGCCATTGTCGCCGTAGCGCACCGAGGCGATACGGAACAGGCATTCTACGCCGGCGATCATTGCCAGCTTCATGTGAGCTTCGCTGAGCACGCCAGTAAACAGCACGTTGTCGCTCGAGGGTTTTATGCCGCCACGCTCGTCCTCCGACACGCCGGCAGAATTGGCGTTGGGGTCCGCAACGGCGTTCGTCGCCTGAACGATGTAGGTATACTCATACATCGGCGCGGCGTTTTCGTCGTTCTCTATCAGTGCGTGGACGAAATGCTCGACCTGTCCCGTGTCGTCGCTCTCTGCATCCGCCTCGAGCTCAATGCGCGTGACCGCTTGATTCCAATCGCGCACGACAGGCGCAACGTTTGCGGCAGTGGCATTAACCTCGGCGCGTGCGAGCAGCTCGGCGTTGGTGACGATGGTGGCCGATGCGATAAACTGCGGCACACCACCTGCCTCGGCGTTGCCGGCCGAGCCGAAGCAGGCATCCAGCGTATAAGGCGTATCCCCACCCAATGCAAGCTCAGAGCACTGGAGTACATACTGGTCGCCGTTGTTCACCGACATATTCCACGAATCGAGGAGTGTGGGCCACGATCCCGACCAAGCTTTGGTGGTCCACTTGAACATTACGAACTGGAGTATCACATCGACATCGACGTCTGCACCTACGCGCAGTCGCGGAAGCTGGTGTCCATCCGCCTTCTCGTACCCAATGAACAACGTGAGGGATGCGGCGCCGCGCACGGCAGACGAGGCGACGCCTGCAACGCCGGCGCCAAAGGTGACGGCAAGCCCGATCTGGATGGTGAAAGAGCCCGACGTGTTGGAATAGTCGAGCGAAATGTTCTTGAAAAACGCCGCGCCGCTGCCGTGCGTGTGGGCACCCACGGCGAGCGCCAGCTTCGCCAGCACCCAGGGGTTGACGTTTAGGAAAAAGGGCACCGGTCCCAAGGTGAACTGCTCGGTCCAATTGAGGTCGGTTCTTACCTGGAAGAGTGCCTTAATATTGCCGTATGCGGGATCGTTGTTGTTGCCCCAGGTTTTGCCCACCCAATCGTAGGCGAGCGAGCCATACAGCTGTGTGGCGATATCCATCGTGAACAGCGGCGTGCAATGGTGGCGAAGGAGCTTAGTGTTTCTTGGATCGGTGCCCGAACCGGCACTCATACTCTTGTACTGATTCCACTTCCCCTCCATCTCGTCGAGGTAGCGGTTTGCCTGCTTGGCGCCCGATTCGCGCGGCGATTTCTTCCAGTATTCCGGATCAGGGTTGCCCGAATCGTTCATATAGCTGGCTGGTTTGTATCCTCCGCCAAACAGCACGTATCCGGCAAACGAGAAATCGAACAGAATGGGGAACGAGGGCATCCAGCAGGTGAACTTGTTGCCGCCGATGCCGGGAAACGCCGCCGGAAAATCAAACGGAGTGATCTCTTGGTCCATGGTAGTGGGGACGATAGTGGTCGATCCGGATTCCGCCTTTGCGGCCGGTGCGGTGACAACGGCCATGGGGGAGGAGAGCGTGTAGGTTTTGCCCTGATAGTCGAGGACAAAGCGCAGCTTGCATCCTTCTTCCAGAAGGACCGATGCCGCGTCGAGAAACTTGTCTTCGAGTGTGAACGTTGCCAGATTGTCCGAACCCGATGCACTGGCCTTGACTTGGCCAATCTGCGTGACGGTTTCGGGCGAGCTACCCGCAGCGGGCATTACCTTGTTGATGTGCAGCGTTGCCTGTCCACCCTGTGGCAGATGCGCCTGCACGGTAAAGGCGTGCGTGTCGGGTTGGTCGTTTCCGGCGTCGTCCTTCGGCAGTGCCATAAACGTGGCGTCGGCGTACTGGATGTCCCATTCGTCGAATGTGAGCTGGCGAAAGTACGGCTCGCCGTCGGAAAGCGGACGCGTGGGTGCGGTAATAGCGGTGCCGCCCTGGATACGCGCAAGGGGAATCTCGACATCACGGTAGCCCGCCACGCTAATGGAGATGCCGCCGTTAAAGTCGTACGCGTCGAGAAGCGTTGCCTCGTCCACGTAGCCTTCCGAAAGCGGTGCGACCTCAAAGATGGCCGTGCCTTCGTCATCGGTCGTGGCGGTGAGCTGCCTGCCTGCGGCATAGCGCGATGTGAGCGTGACCTGGGCACCCGTGATGGGCGTATTCTTGTTGGCGACGTCGACCACGACCACACCGAACATGGTGCGCGAGAGAACGAGCACCCTGAAGGGGTCTTTTTCGTCGGCATAGGCTTCGGTGGGCGCGAACGGCAATATGAAGGCGTTTGCGCTTCCCGGCGCGCGCGGCAACATAATGCTCGCCAGTGAGGACGCTCCGGCAACGAGTAGCGAACGGCGATCAAGCATTTTGGGCTCCCATCCCGCAGATATCGGTGGAAATAATCCAATTTTGCGAGAAGGTGCCCCGTGGTGGTAGTGCCGTTCAAGGGTCAAAATGTCCAAATTGATCGAGCGAAGCGCCGGGTTCCGGAACGCGTTCGATGCGCTTGGCAGCCCGGTTGTTAACGCAACATATGCGCGACCAGCTCGGCGCGTGTGCCGATACCAAGCTTTGCGTATACGCCGGATAGGCGGTTTTTGACGGTGCCCGGCGATACTCCCATATGGCGTGCGATTTCGGCGTTGGTCCACCCACGACAGGCGAGCATGGCCATGGTGAATTCCGTGGTCGTTAGATCGTCGGCCACGTCCTCGCCCGAATCAGGGTTGTGGATGCGCCGCCAGCCGTAGCTGAAGCGGTACGTGATCTCGATGATGCGCGCGAAGTCGTCGGGGTATTGCGTTTTTAGGCACGCCTCGATGAGCCCCTGTAAAAGGCCGTGGTGCTCGCCAATGAGCTCGATAAGGCCGTCGGGGCGCGCAATGCCCCAAGCGGCTCCGAAGTGTGCCTTTGCGGCGTCGATGTCCTTGAGGCTCATGCATGCCATGGAGGCTGCCAGGTGCAGGAACAGTTCCGAGATCGGATAGCTTCCCTGTTTCATGATCAGGGCGTTTTCCGCCATGCCCAGGCTGCGGCCGTATTCGCCGCGCAGATACAAGGCGTGCGCCATCACGTAGCTGGCGAACAGGCGCAGGCCTTCGGGCAGATGCGCCGCAAGTGGATAAAACTCTTCGGCAGAATACGGGGAAGGCAAGTGCAGCAGGACGCTTGCGGCCGAGGCGAACAGGATATGCGTGGCGTGGATGGTGGGCGATTCCTCGTCGGCCGGCGTATCGAGGATGCCAGCAAGGCACCGGCGGGCGTCGGCGATACGGTTGAGCGACAGACTGGCGTATCCGCAGATAAAGCATGCGGAATAGCGCAGTGCGGGATCGGTGGCGTCAAGATGGGGGCGCGCCGTCTTGGCAGCGAGGGCGGCCTGTCCGCGAAAGTACAGCGCTTCTGCCGTGGCAATGGCGCGCGAATTGGGGTCGGAAATGCCTGCAACCGCAGCGTCAATCTGCCCCGGCACAAAGGCGGTGCACATCAACGGCATGGGAACGCATGGGTAGCCATCGCAGTCCATCTTCCATCTCCCAACAGCTGGCAACAATAGCAGCAATTGTACTCCTGTTGCTCGGGACCCCTTTCGTTTTACTGTTCGGTTAACGCTTCGGATCGTTTTGGAAGGCTTACAAGCATGGTGGTCCCGTTCTCGGAACTTGCTTCGACCTCTACCGTGCCACCGTGAAGTGCTGCAATCTCCCAAACAAGCGCTAGCCCGAGTCCTGCGCCGCCGTATGCCCTGCTGCGGGATTTGTCTAGACGAAAGAACGGCTGGAAGATGCTCTCTCGGTACTGCTTGGGTATTCCCGGGCCCTCATCTTTGACTCGCAGGAGCACGTGGTTGTCGCTGTCGCTGATGGAGACGTTGACAGTCGAGCCGGGGCGGCTGTAATGGATGGCATTTTCGACCAGGTTAAACACCAGCCGATAGAGGAGCGTGTCGCTCCCGATTACTAAAGCGTCTCCAGCACAATTGAGGGCTATGCCCTTATTTTCGGCAAGTGGCGCAAGGTCGGTGAGGACCTCTTCGGACAAGGGACCAAGTTCCACATCGTCCTCGCAAGGAACGCTGCGGAGCTCACTCATCTCGAGCAATACCTTGGCCATTCGAGACATGCGCTCGGTTTGTTCTTGTAGCAGGCTAAGCAACTCGGCTGTTTCGGGTTGCAAACCGGAGTGCTCGGAGATGAATAGTTCAATCTGTGCTTGCATAAGGGCAAGTGGGGTGCGCAGCTCGTGTGCAGCGTTGCCGGTAAACTGACGCTGTGCAGAGAACCCTTCACCAAGCCGGGCGATCATGTCGTTGAATGAGACGCTGCATCGCTGTAGCTCGGTGGGTACATCTTCACTGAGTCGGATTTCGCTTAGGTTGTCAGGCTGCACACGCTCAACCTGGGCTGCAAAAGCCCGTAGCGGTTTGAGTGCACGGCCGCTCACAAAGTATGCCAGCACGCCGCCAAGGAGTGTGACTCCAGCCGTGATGTACCAGGTTGTCGTGCCAAAAGACTCTTGTGCGTCGTTTACGACGATCGTGACCTTGTCATCGAGGGCCGCTTTCGTTGGGTCGAACGCCTGGAGCGAATCTTCGCCGGTTGCGTTAAATGCCGAGATGTCGCTGCCGATGGCATCCATGTAGCGCATGCCCGTATAGCCGACCAGGCAGTTCGTCAGCATGCACGCCGCACACGTCAGCAGTGCCGTCATGATCGTTATGCGCCATTGCAGCGAAAGCCTTTTCATTCGCCATCCTCCATAACGTAGCCCTCTCCAATCCGATTGCGAATCGGGTCGTATCCCAAAGCGCTGCGTAGCTTTTTGCGGAGTGACGAGATATGAACGCGGGTTGCGTTGCTAAAGCTGTTCACGGTGCTGTCCCAAACGTGCTCTATAAGCTCCTCTTGACTTACCGGACGCCCCTGATTGAGCATCAGGTATTCCAAGATTCCCGTTTCCTTGCGCGTAAGAGATAAAGCCTCGCTGTCCACGGAAGCGATGCGCGCCTTGGTGTCAAAGCGGAGCTTTCCGCAGGTTAAAACTATGTCGCTTTGTGTAAAGCGTCTGAGGGTAAGGCTGCGAATCCTTGCCGCAAGCTCGTCCAGATGAAACGGCTTGGTGAGGTAATCGTTGGCGCCGGCATCGAGTCCGGCGACTTTATCGGATACTTCGCCGCGTGCGGACAGAATCAGTACCTTAGTCTCGCAGTCAGTTTTCCTAAGTTCCCTGAGTACGGTCATGCCGTCGATACGGGGAAGGTTGAGGTCGAGTACCACGAGGTCGAAGGCCTCAACGTCCAGTAGGTCGAGCGCCTCCTGTCCGTCGTGACAGCAGTCGACGCTGTACGCCAAGTTTCGCAAGCTGCGCGCGATTGCATCGCACAGTGCTCGCTCGTCTTCGACGATCAAAATACGCATAACAGTCTCCTTGCACATTTCAAATCACGCTTAACACGGATTTTATGGTCGATATGGTCCAATGGTCGCGTAACGAAAGGAGTGATCAGGTTGTTCAAAGCGGTAAAACCCGTGGTACAGGTCGCTTTGTTGATCGTCGGAATTGCCATGGTGTGCTTTGGCGTTATGCGTGGCGAGGCGGATGCCGTGCTGGCCAAAGCGATTAGGCTGTGCTTGGAGTGTATCGGAATTGGATAAAAGAGAAAACACTGCGTCGCATGTTTTGGCCCGATTTCGCGGATTCATTCAGGCGGCGGCGACGCTCGTCACCAACATTCACCTGCCAAACTTTGCCAAAGGCGGCATCTATCAGGGCGCGGGAAAAACAGTCTGCGTACCTGGACTTAATTGCTATTCGTGCCCCGCGGCATCGGGTGCGTGCCCCATCGGGTCGTTCCAGTCGGTGATAGGTTCATCCAAGTTCAACTTTTCTTACTACGTCACCGGTACGCTCATTTTGCTCGGCGTGCTGCTGGGACGCTTTGTATGCGGCTTTCTGTGTCCGTTTGGCTGGCTGCAGGAGCTGCTTCATAAGATTCCCAGCAAAAGGTTTTCGACGAAAAGGCTCAAGGCGCTTACGTATATCAAATACGTTGTACTGCTATTTGCCGTGGTATTGCTGCCTGTGCTGGTGGTCAACGATCTGGGGATGGGAGATCCGTTCTTTTGCAAGTACATCTGTCCCCAGGGTGTGCTCGAGGGTGCCATTCCGCTGGCGGCTGCCAATGCCGGAATTCGATCTGCGCTGGGACATCTCTTTACTTGGAAACTTGCCGTTCTCATTGCCGTGGTAGTGCTGAGCGTTTTGTTCTACCGCCCCTTCTGCAAATGGATTTGTCCACTCGGCGCATTCTATGCGCTCATGAATAGGGTGTCCCTACTGGGGATTCGGGTTGACGCATGCAAATGTGTCTCGTGCGGCAAGTGCTCAAAGGTTTGTCAGATGGACGTTGATGTGGTCCGCGCGCCCAATCATGCCGAATGTATCCGGTGCGGAAAGTGCATCGGGGTCTGTCCCGTCGACGCCATCAGCTATCGCTATGGCCTGGATGTGTCGGCGGAAAAGCTCCCCTTGACCGCCGATAAAAAGTAAACAAGCTTCGACAAAACGGAGGAATGACCATGAAGCTTTCTAAGATTGCGGCCCTGTTTATGGTGCCAGTATTGGCCTTGTGCCTTGTGGCGTGTTCGGCGCCCAGTGGCAATGCGAGCGAATCTGCGAGCTCCGATCCTAAGATCGCAGAACTCACTGCGCAGAAGCCGACCAATGCCGATGAGGCCGCCGAGCTGTATACAAAACTCATGCAGAAGGAGAACGATATCTTTTCGAGTGATAACGCGCTGTGGGAAAAGGTATTCAATGCGGCAAATAAAGACTCGGCAATGATTGAGGACGGCAGCAATTACGGCGATTTCCTGCTCAAGACCATCGACGGCGCCAAGGATGAGTTCACGGCGGATGAGCTTAAGACGCTCAAGGCCGGTGCACAGCAGATCAAGGAGATCGAGGACAAGCTCGAGAGCCTGGAGAAGGAGTTCCCCGGCTGTGGAAGCACGCCGAGCGCAGGCGAGAGCGTCGACGCTTCGGCCGCTGGCATGACGGCTGGTGCCAATGCTTCGAGCGAGGCGACGAAGTTCCCCAGCTTTACGGGCAAGGACCTGGATGGCAACGACGTGAACAGCGACGAGCTGTTCTCTAAGAACAAGGTCACCGTCATGAACTTCTGGTTCACCACTTGCAAGCCGTGCGTGGGTGAGTTGGGCGACCTTGAGGACCTGAATAAGGAGCTTGCCAAGAAGGGCGGCCAGGTCGTGGGCGTCAATTCCTTTACGCTCGATGGCAACAAGGGCGAGATTGCAGATGCCAAGGACGTACTGAGCAAGAAGGGCGTGACATATAAGAACATCTGGTTCAAGTCGGATAGCGAGGCCGGTAAGTTTACGTCAAATTTGTTCTCGTTCCCGACAACGTATGTCATCGATCAGAATGGCAACATCGTAGGGGAGCCCATCGTGGGCGCCATCAGCTCCGCTGAGCAGCGCGCAGCGCTCGACAAGCTTATCGACCAGGCGATTGCGAATAGCGAGCAGTAGAAAACGCGCAAAGCATGGCGATGATCGTGCGCCGCTGTACGAAGTAGTCCGCTACCTTTCAAGATAAGCTCCACCATATAGAGGTCCCGCTCGGGACCTCTTCTTTTGGGCGCCGTCCCGTTCGTTTTTTGGCGCGGTTTGTTACATTCCTCACTGGCGTCGGCAAAAAATGGGGATAGAGTAGGACAAACGCGTCGAATACGAACGGCGGAGGAGAGCGGGCAGGGTGCCTGCGCAGGAGAGGTTGCCGTCCATGCTGGAGCTCAAAGGTATTTGCAAAAGGTACGTTACGCAGTCGTTTACGCAGGTGGCGCTCGACAGCGTGAGCCTGTCTTTTCGCGATAACGAGTTCGTGGCCATTCTGGGTCCCTCGGGTTCGGGCAAAACCACGATGCTCAACGTTATCGGCGGACTCGACCACTTTGATTCTGGCGACCTGCTGATTGACGGCATCTCGACCAAGGACTTCCGCGACCGCGATTGGGATGCCTACCGCAACAACCGCATCGGCTTTGTGTTCCAAAGCTATAACCTCATTCCGCATCAGACCATTTTGGAAAACGTGGAGCTGGCGCTCACGCTCACGGGCGTGGGGCATGCCGAGCGCCGCCAGCGTGCGCGCGAGGCGTTGGAGAAAGTCGGCTTGGGCGAGCACGTTAACAAGCGCCCGAGCCAGCTTTCGGGCGGGCAGATGCAGCGCGTGGCCATCGCCCGCGCCCTGATAAATGATCCTGAGATCGTTCTTGCCGACGAGCCGACCGGCGCTTTGGATTCAACGACATCCGTACAGGTCATGGACCTGCTCAAGGACGTGGCGCGCGACCGCCTGGTCATCATGGTCACGCACAATCCCGAGCTGGCGTACCAATATGCCACGCGCATCGTCAATCTGGCGGACGGCAAGATCACCGACGATTCCGATCCCTTCGATGTTGCCAAGGCCGCGCGCCGCGAGGCCAAGCCTACGCGCAAAACCTCGATGAGCTTTGTGACGGCGCTGGGGCTTTCTGCCCGAAACCTCATGACCAAGAAGGGCCGCACGGCCATGACTGCCTTTGCGGGCTCGATTGGCATTATCGGTATCGCGGCGATCCTGGCGCTCTCCAATGGCGTAAACGGCTACATCAAAAAGGTCGAGGAGGATACGCTCTCGAGCTACCCGCTCACCATTTCCAAGCAGGACTACGACCTGTCGTCCATGATGGGCGGACAGGGGGCTGCGGATGATGGCTCGTCTGAAAGCGTGGATTCGTCTGACGACAGTGTCGGCGGCAAGGCTCAGGGAACCGATAAGATTCCCGTGGTCACGGCCGTAAAGGATATGTTTGCGAGCGTTAAGTCCAACGACATGACGAGCTTTAAGGCATGGCTCGATGCCGGTGGCGACGGCATCGATAAAGAGGTCAACGCCATTCAGTACGGCTACGGTGTATCGCCGGTTGTCTATCGTGCGGGTAAGGGCGACAAGAAGCCCGTTCGGCTTGTTCCCAACGCCATGACCGAGGCCATGAGCGGAGGTGCGAGCTCGGCGGCAACGGTGAGCATGGAATCCATGGGAACCTCGGTCTTTAACGAGATGATTGACGACCAGAGCCTGCTCGACAGCCAGTACGATGTCGTCGCCGGTCATTGGCCCACGTCTGCCAACGAAGCCGTGATGGTGCTTTCGAGCCGCGGCACGGTGGGCGACTATACGCTCTATAGCATCGGTGCGCTGGATATCGATGAGCTCAACGATCTGGTAAACAGCGCTATGACGGCTGACGGTGGGGTCGAAACGCCCGAGACCGGCACCGACTTTACCTACGATGATGCGTTGTCCACGACGTTTAAGGTGTTGTCGCCGGCCGATGCCTATCGCAAAAACGAAGAGACCGGCATGTGGACTGACATGTCTGGCGACGCCGACTTTATGGCAGCCAAGGTTGCCGACGGTATCGACGTGCACATTGTGGGCGTGGTGCGACCCAACGAGACGGCCAACGCGAGCGCGTTGTCCCCAGGCATTGCCTATATGCATGCGCTGACTCGCCAGCTTATGGAGCGCGCTGCCGATTCGCAGATTGTGAAGGAGCAACTTGCCCATCCCGAGACGGATGTCTTTACGGGCAAGTCTTTCGATGAACTGCAGGGCGAGGCCAAGCAAGGCGTGGATCTGGGCAGCATGTTCAGCGTGGACGAGGCGGCGCTGAAGAGTGCGTTCTCGTTTGATGCGTCTGCACTCTCGGGTGCGGCCGGCGGTATGGACCTTTCTGGTATCGACTTGTCCGGGCTGGACATTGACCTTTCGGGCGTTGGGAAGGACATCGACTTCAGCGACATCATGGCAAAAGCGCCAACCCCAGATTTCTCGGGCATCTTTGACGGTCTGGAACTCACGCCCGAGCAAATGCAGCAGGTGGGAACGCTTGCCAACCAGCTGTTCACGGGCTTTATGCAGTCGGAACAGTTTAAGGCGCTGACGCCCGAAGATCTTAAGGACGCGTCAAAGCTTGCCGCCGCGTTCTCGACGTATCTTGAGAGTGATACCGCGGCCCAGCAATACCTGACACAGCTCAAGGCGCTCGGCGGCGATGCCCTGGCCGAGCGCCTGCAACAGGCGATGACCGACTATGTGCAAAAGCAGCTGGCTCCGTATCTTCAGCAGGCTATGGATCAGGTGATGAAGGCAATCAGCGAGCAGATAGCGTCGACGGTATCGTCCCAGCTTAAAGCAGGCGCGGCGGGGCTCATGGGACAGATGGCTACGCAGATGTCGTCGAGTATTGCCAACTTGGCGGGCGCCATGCGTGTCGATGCGAGCGCCTTTGCCAATGCCATTCACTTCAACATGGACGCCGAGGACCTGAGTTCGCTCATGATGAGCTATGCCAAGGCGTCGAAGCTCACCTACGACAACAATCTGACCACGTTGGGCTATGCGGACGAGGCGGACCCCATCTCGGTTAAGATTTTCCCGCGTGACTTTGAGGCCAAGGAGCGCGTACTCGACCATATCGATACGTACAACAAGCAGGTCAAAGCCGCCGGCCACGACGAGCGGGCAATCTCGTACACCGACTACATGGGCATCATCATGGGCTCGGTGACTGATATCGTGAATACCATCAGCTTGGTGCTCATCGCGTTCGTGAGCATCAGCCTGGTCGTGAGCTCCATCATGATCGGCATCATCACCTACATCAGCGTACTGGAGCGCAAGAAGGAAATCGGCATCCTACGCGCGATTGGCGCGTCAAAGCGCAACGTGGCCAACGTGTTCAACGCCGAGACCTTTATCGAGGGCCTCATCGCCGGCGTCTTTGCCATTGTCGTCGTGGTGCTCGTGAGCTTCCCGGTCAATGCTTGGGCGCTTGCGGCCAAACAGGTCCCCAACCTAATGAGTCTGCCCGTGCAGGATGCGCTGGTGCTCATTGCAATTTCGGTGCTGCTGACGGTCGTTGCCGGCCTGCTGCCGGCCCGCAGTGCATCCAAAAAGGACCCCGTGGAAGCCCTGCGCTCTGAATAATGCGACAAAGGGACAGTCCCTTTGTCACGTCCGTTGATATGAGAGAAGAGTAGATGATCCTTTCGCTGGCCCCTATGGAGGGGATTACCGGGCATGTGTTCCGTCGCGTGCATGCGGAGTGCTTTGGTGCGCTCGATTGCTATTACACGCCGTTTTTGCCGCCGCCGCGGGTGGGGAACCGCTTTGGGGGCAAGGCGTTTAAAGAGGTCGATCCTGTCAATAACCAGGGACTCAATGTCGTCCCCCAGCTTATGTCCAAGAATGCGGACGAGTTTGTGTGGGCGGCACAGGTGCTCGCCGACATGGGCTATCGGGAGGTCAATCTCAACCTGGGTTGCCCTTCGGGAACGGTTGTCGCTAAGGGCAAGGGCTCGGGTTTCTTGCGCAATCTCGACGAGCTCGAGGCGTTCTTAAGCGATGTGTGCGAGCGATCGCCGTTGCCGGTGTCGGTAAAGACCAGGCTGGGGCTGGAGGGTGACGACGAATACGAGCGCGTGCTCGATCTGTATTGCCACATGCCGCTGGCAGAGCTGATCGTGCATCCGCGCGTACAGAAGGACCGCTATACGGGCTCGCCGCGCAAAGAGTTTTATGGCGAGACGCTGGAACGGGCGCCGTTTCCGGTGGCATACAACGGCGACATTTTCGATCTTGAGGATATGGACGCACTGATGGAGGCCTATCCCGGGACACGCCATGTGATGCTGGGGCGTGGCTTGCTTGCGAACCCCGCGCTGGCTCGCATGGTCAAGGGCGGCCCCGCTGCAACGGCTGCTGAGCTGCAGCGTTTCCACGATACGCTGTTTGCGGCCTATGCAGAAGAGATTGGCGGTAATGCGGTTTTTCGTATGAAGGAGTGGTGGTTCTACGCCAAGTGCGCTTTCGCCAACCCCGTTACCGTTCACAAACTCGTACGTAAGACCAAAAAGGTCGACGAATACCGCGCCGCCGTCGAGCGCGTCTTTCGCGAGCAGCCACTCGCACCCACAGCCCGCTTCCACGGCTAGCTAGTCGTAGGGGACGTTCTTTAACGACTAGTCATTTAAGAACGTCCCCTACGACTATGTTGCACTAGAGCAGGTTCTTCTGCACCCACGCGATGATGTCGCTCGATTCGTAGAGCGGCTTGCCGTCGATGAACAAGCAGGGAACCTGGCGTTTTCCGCCGACGGCGATGAGCGTCTGCTCGGCCTCGGTATCGGTCGAGATATTGCGCTCGGGGATGGTCACACCGTTATCGGCAAGGAATCGCTTGACTTTTATGCAATACGGGCAGCCGGTCATAACGTACAGCGTGAGCTCATGATTAGTAGCCATGGGTCTCCAATCGGTTGAGGTTTCGATTGAAATACCCAAAGCAGCCGCGGTCTATGCGCGCGTCAACGACGACTCGATGGCCTGGATCAGAAACGCCGTGGCTCCGGTGCCGCAGGGCTTGTCGTAGTAGTCAACAAAGCGCTGATCGGCAAGATAGCCGTGGGCGAGGCCCAGGTATGCTTCGTCTTGGGGCTCGCGTCCCCAGTTAAGGGCAATCCATCGACGGTGCATTGCGACAAGTTTGTGGGCCTCGTTGCTCCCTGGGTCGCCAATGCCCATGGCAATCGAGAGTTGACCCAGAATAGTGCGTTCAAGTTCCTTCATGTCGTTCCATGTCTCGGGGTCCATGTCCAGCAGCGTTTCATTTGCTGCATCGATAGCCTCATCGCCATAGCGTGCCCGCGCTTCGGCGCCGTAGCGCTCCTCGTTTTCCTGCACGGTGCGCCAGCGCTCCAGTTGCGGCAGGACGGCGCCCATGAGCGAGACGGCTTCGTCGAGCGACATGCCGGTGTTTTGCGCCAGCCGCGGGGCGCAATCCTCGATCATCGCCTCCATGGTGGTGTCGTAGGTGTACTTGCCGTGGTCGTAGCACCACTTGCAGTAATGGTCGGTCGTGGCGCCCGTGGCATCGGTGCCGCAGTCGTCGGGCGTGAGTATCATGCCGCAGCTCTGGCAATAATGCTCGGGCATTTCGAGCAGGTGAGACAGGGGCTCGCCGGTTACGGCGGCGATGAGCTTCATCATGTCGATACCTGGGGTGACTTCGCCGCGTTCCCAGCGGCTCACGGCTTGGCGCGTGACGAAGAGCTTGGCGGCGAGCTGCTCCTGGGTAAGGTGATGGACGCGACGGACAGCGATGAGCTTTTCTGCAAAGGCCATAGCGGCTCCTTTCTGCTGGTTGATGGCTTAAGCATACGCGGCGGCAGGTGCCCTTCCAAGCAACCGTTGGTTGCATGACGGGGGACCGCGGCGAAGAATTGCGCGCAGCGTCCCACGCCTCCATGCCGTACAATGACCGGCATGGAACCTATTGCACACATACATACCGACCTGCCGCAGAAGTTCGGCATTCCGCGCAACAGCTTTTTGGCGCCTCATCTGCAGGGACGCATCGTTTTTGAGCCGGAATTTGCCTCCAATGCAGCGGTTGAGGGTCTGGACTCCTTCTCTCACCTGTGGCTGCTGTGGCGCTTCGAAAACGGAACGCCCGGCGGCACGGCTAAGGACATAGCCGCCGATGCCAAAACGCAGGACAGGTCCGGTACCAACGCAAAATGGTCGAAGACCGTGCGTCCGCCGCGCCTGGGTGGAGCCGAGCGTGTGGGCGTCTTTGCCACGCGCAGCCCGTTTCGCCCTAATCCCATCGGTCTCACCTGCGTCAAGCTCGATCGTGTCGAGCTCACCGACGATGGCCCCATCATCTATGTGCTGGGGGCCGATCTGCGCGACGGCACGCCCATCTACGACATTAAGCCCTACATTCCGTTTGCGGACTGCCACTCGGATGCGACCGGCGGCTGGATCGAGGATGCTCCGTGGCAAGAGCTCGATGTTAAGTTTCCGCAAGCACTGCAGGATATGGTCCCGCCCGCAAAGCTCCCCGGCTTGGTCGAGGTTCTACGCCAAGATCCGCGCCGCGCGGGCAGCAAGCACGAACCAAACCGCGTCTACCATCTGGCCTACGCCGGGCTCGACATATCGTTTACGGTCGACGAAACCCAGCTAACCGTAGTCGCCGTCAACGACGCGCAAGACTAACCATCCGTCCGTATCCGTCAAAAACAACGCCAAACCCCATGCCAAAACCGCCCACGCTGGTGGACAATAACGCCTATCGAAACAGTCTACTTTGCATGGGAGCTCAGCATGAAATACGACTTTAGCTCGCTTATCGACCGCCACGGCATGGACTCCATCGCCGTTGACTCCTGGGGCGAGATCCCCGGTATGGCTCCGAACGCACCCGACGAGGGCTTCGACCGCATTCCCATGTGGGTGGCCGACATGAATTTTGCCACGGTGCCCACGGTCCAGGAGTACATCATTCAGCGCGCTCAGCATCCCATGTTTGGCTACTTTAACCCGCGCGCCGAGTACTTCGACCGCATCATCGAATGGCAGAGCCGCCGCAATGGCGTCGAGGGCCTGCGCCCTGAACATATCGGCTACGAAAACGGCGTGCTGGGCGGTGTCGTGTCGACACTGCGTGCGTATGTTCAGCCGGGCGATGCGGTGCTGGTCCACAGCCCCACCTACATCGGCTTTACCAAGTCCATTGAAGCCGCGGGCTATCGTATTGTCCACAGCCCGCTTAAGCTCGACGACCAGGGCGTGTGGCGTATGGACTTTGAGGACATGGAGCACAAGCTCGCCCAAAACCACATCCATGCCGCGGTGTTCTGCTCGCCGCACAATCCCTGCGGCCGCGTATGGGAGCGTGACGAGATCGAGCGCGCCATGGACATCTATCGTCAGCACGATTGCGTGGTGATCTCGGACGAGATTTGGTCCGATATCATCCTGCCGGGCCACAAGCATATCCCGACGCAGTCGGTGAGCGAGGATGCTCGCATGCGCACGGTCGCCCTCTATGCGCCGAGCAAGACGTTTAATCTGGCGGGTCTGGTCGGCAGCTACCACATCATCTACAACGAGACGCTGCGTGACCGCATCTGCGCCGTGTCCAACGAGACCCACTACAACGAGATGAACGTCCTCTCCATGCATGCGCTTATCGGTGCCTACCAGCCGCAGGGCTACGAGTGGGTGGACGAGCTCAACCAGGTGCTTGCCGGTAATATCGAGTACTTCTGCACGTATGCAGAAAAACACTGGAAGGGCGTTGCGTTTTCGCGTCCGCAGGGCACGTACATGGTGTTTCTGGACTGCACCGAGTGGTGTCGCGAACATGGCCGCGATATTCAGTGGCTGCTCGACGAGGGGGCGCGCGTGGGCGTGGGGTATCAGGACGGCCGTCCGTTCCACGGGCCCTGCCACATTCGCGTGAATCTGGCGCTGCCGCTTTCGCGCGTAAGGGAGGCGTGCGACCGCCTGGACCGCTACGTTTTTAATGCACGGTAAGTGAGCACTGCATGCGGGGCCTTCTGCCAAGTTGGCTGGAAGGCCCCGCATAGTAAAGCATCTGTAACAATTGGGTGCTCGTGTGGTTTTGTTTGCTATTATCTTTAGCCATTTCAGTCTGTAAACAGGATCGTATGGAGCTCGATGAAAAGACCTCGCCGCTCGGTTGCCATATCGTTGCTTGTTGTGCTTGCAGTAGCGAGCGCCCTTGTCGTAGCGATAGCTGGCTGCTCCGGGTCGAATGACGGAGCCTCGACGTCTGCATTAGAAGGTCTGGACGCCTCGCAAGTCAAAGACGACGACCTTAAGACGCTCAACGTCGGAAGCGACCTCTATCCACCGTTTGTGTATACCGACGAGTACGGCGATATCGTTGGCCTGGATGTCGAGATATTGACCGAGGCTTTGGCTCGCATTGGTTACAAGCCAAAATACCAGCTGATCGACTGGGAAAAGAAGAAGGAGCTGCTGGCGAGCGGCGAACTCGATTGTGTCATGGGCAGCTTTAGTATGACGGGTCGCGAAAACGAATATCGTTGGGCCGGCCCGTACCTTGCGAGCCGCCAGGTGGTCGCGGTCGATCCCCAGAGCGATATCTACACGCTTGCCGATCTTGAGGATAAGATCGTGGCGGTTCAGTCCACCACCAAGCCCGAGGACATTTTGCTCAATCGCATAAATGAAAACGTTCCGCAGATCAAGGAACTCTACAGCTTTTCGGACGGTTCATACCTGAACCCGGCGCTCGTCGAGGGCCTGGTCGACGCTATCGCCGCGCATGAGTCCTCGTTCCTCACCTACGAAAAAGACTATGGTGTGACATATCGCATTTTGGATGAGCCGCTGCTAGAGGTCGGTTTGGGCACCGCTTTCGATATCAACGATACGCGTGGCATCGACGTCAAGCTCACTCATGCCTACCAAGAAATGCTTGCCGATGGCACCATGGAACGCCTGGTGTCAAAGTACTTGGATGACCCTTCGCCATTTTTGAATATGGAGGGCCTGTCATGATCGATGCGCCCGACCACGCCGTAGAGGAGCGGGGCAATCGTTCGGCAGGGGCATGGCTCCTTGTCGCTCTGCTGGGGATAGCGCTCTCGGTTGTTGCCGGCATGATGAGCTACGGTTACACGACGGCCCAAGCCGAGCAGCGCTTTGCCGACGTTGTCGATTACGTGGCGACGCAGAGCCTTTCCTACGATGCATTCAATAGCGCCTATACGACCAAAAACCTGATTCGCGTTATGGAGATCGCCGGAGAGACAGCGCGCGATATGGAGCGCGACGGTTCGGTGGATAACGCCATGCTGGAGCAATATGCCGACCAGTTCAACGTGAGCGCACTGATCGTGACGGACGCATCGGGCAATTTGGTGTCCGAGTCCTCGACGGATGGCGTGGGCTACGAGTCGCTCGCTACGTATCTCAAGGAAGCACCCGTGCTGGAGGTGGCAGCCCATCCGCTTAAGTCCTATACCGCTCGCATTACGCTTTCGGATGATTCGGTTGCAGACATTGGTTGCGTGACCCGGCAAGATGGCGAGGGCATCGTTATCGCGGTCAGGCATCAGAGCGCGAAGGCAGTTGCAAGCAATACGCTCAAACTGCAGAGCTTGCTCGGTGGTTATGAGACCATCGACAGTGGCAATATCGTGATTGAAAGCGATGGCAAGGTCGTTGCGACCAATGCCGTTGAACCCACCATATTGGGCGTATTCAATCTGCCTGCAACGGATGTCTTTATTGTCGACGGTATTAAGGATCGATGCCTGCCCGGCAAAGTCCGACTGGTCAACGCCAGCGGCGAGTGGTATTTGGGCACATTTGGAAAAGCGCGCGGGTTCTACGTGTACACCTATGCCTCGGCGCGGCGCTACTTTGAGGTCGTCGCGGCTGTTGCTGCCGGCGTGCTGGTGCTCTACAGCGGTGTTATAGCCGTTGTTGTGATGGTGCGTCGCCGCGCTGATCGTCGACGTTTGACGGACTTGCTGCAGCAGGAGCGCGACTATGGCGACAAGCTGGCAAAGGCAGCGCGTGAGGCCTCGTCTGCCAACTCGGCAAAGACGGAGTTTTTGCGTCGCATGAGCCACGATCTGCGCACGCCCATCAACGGCATTCGCGGCATGGTCGAGGTCGGCGATGCCAATGCGGACGATCTGCAAAAGCAGACCGAGTGCCGCTCAAAGATCTGGACGGCATCGGGACTGCTGCTCGACCTTGCCAACGAGGCCCTGGATATGAGTCGCCTGGAGAGCGGGCAGGTCGATCTGGAGCTTGTTCCCACAAACTTGGTGACCCTCAACCACGAGGTGCGCGATATTCTGGAGCGCCAGGCCGAGGAGCGTCTGGTGACAATTATCTGCGACCAGCAGACGCTTAATCATCCCTATGCGCGGGTGAGCGTGACGCACCTCAAGCGCTTGTTGCTCAATATTGCCGGCAATGCCGTCAAGTACAACCGCCAAGGCGGCTATGTTCGCCTGGTGTGCCGCGAGGTGGAGCCAGCGGATGGCGTCCCCGTCTATGAATACACGATCGCCGACAACGGTATTGGCATGAGCGAGGAGTTCCAACAGCGCCTCTACGAGCCGTTTTGCCGTGAGGGGCAACAGGTGGAAGACACTTCATCGGGAACTGGCCTGGGGGCGCCTATTGCCAAACAGTTGGTCGAGCTTATGGGCGGAACCATGAGTTTTACGAGCGTCTTGGGGCAGGGGACGACGTTTACCATCCGCCTGCCGTTCGAGAAATGCAAGCGCTCCGAGATTCCTCAGGCTGTGCGCGTGGACGCGGGAGACGGCGATGCACTCCAGGGCTTGCGCGTTTTGCTCGTAGAGGATAACGATCTGAATGCCGAGATCGCGCAGTTTACGCTCAGCCGTGCCGGTGCCGTCGTGACACACGCTAGGGATGGTGAGTCTGCCGTCGAGATGTTTGCCGCGAGCGTGCCGCACGAGTACGACGTGGTGTTGATGGACATCATGATGCCGGGCATCGATGGCCTTGAGGCCACACGTCAGATTCGAGCACTCGATCGCGAGGATGCCGCGACCACGCCGATTATCGCCGTGAGCGCCAACGCCTTTGCCGACGACCGCAGGCTTTCGCGTGAGGCGGGCATGAACGCGCACCTGAGTAAACCCGTGAGTTCGCAGGAGCTCGTTGAGGCGCTTGCGCACATAGCCGCCGACGCTCTATAGGCATATGGCCCGGTTCCAAGGTGGGTTGGAACCGGGCCATATTGTTATTGATGAGGCCTGCTGAGGGACTTACTTTTCTTGAATCTGCTTACCGCAAAGATGCTCAATCGTAATCTCGTAGAGCTGGACGCCCTTAATGTCCTTGGCGATCTCCTCTTCGACTTCTTCGGCGGAAGGGTAGTACTTAAGGGCGAGCTGGCGGACTTTATCCTCGATAAACGCAGGGGTGTCATTCGCCAGGCGACAACGGCCAAAGACGACGGTGCTCATAACGTAGGGAGCCCAGTCGCCGTCCTGGTGCCACTCGTTGCCGTAAACGGTAAAGCAGACCTTGTCATCGCGCTTAAGTGCGTCGACCTTGTGGCCAGCCTTGGCGCCATGGAAATAAATCTTGTCGTGCTCGGCGTCAAAGAAGTAGTTGACGGGAATGGCGTACGGGTAGCCATCGTCGCCGTTGACGGCAAAGACGCCGCGCTTGCAGGTGGCGAGCAGTTTGCGCGCTTCCTCGTCGGTGATGGCGCGTTTCTTTCGACGTAAGGGCCTAAACATCGTTGGCTTCCTTTCTGGTCGTGCGTGGTTGCTGCAAAAACTATAGCGAAACGGATCCGTTTTTCTTGATGCGGGCGAGTATGTTTTTGAGCTTGTTAAAGTCGAGCGGTTTGGACAGATGGGCGTTCATACCGGCGTCGTGTGCCGCCTTGGCGTCCTCGGCAAAGGCATTGGCGGTGAGCGCGATGATGGGGATATCGGCTGCATCGACCTTCTCGCTCAGACGAATCGCGCGGGTTGCCTCGTAGCCGTCCATGTCCGGCATCATAATGTCCATCAGGATCGCATCGAAGCTGCCGGCGGGATGAGACAGGTACAGATCGACGACTTCGTTGCCGTTGACGGCGCGGGTGACCACGACGCCCTCGGATTCTAGCAGCGTCTGGGCAATCTCGGCATTCAATTCGTTGTCTTCGGCGAGCAGCACGTTCATGTCGACGAGTGAGCAGTCGAGCGCCCTCTCGACCGTATTCGCCCGCGCCCGGGGGTTCTTGTCGATATCGAGCGGAATTTCCACGTAGAACGTGGTGCCCACATGGAGTTCGCTGGTGACTTCGATGGTGCCGCCCATCAGCTCAATAAGCGACTTGACGATTGGCATGCCCATGCCGGTTCCTTGGAACTTGCTGCGCGCATCGTCACCTTCTTGGGCAAACGGCTCATAGATATGCTTTAAAAACTCGGGAGCTATGCCAATGCCGGTATCCGAAACGCTAAAGCAAAAGAGCGCGCGCCCGTTATCGAGTGGCTTGGTCTTTGAACTAAAGGTGACGGAGCCGCCGTGCTTGTTGTACTTAATGCTGTTGTCTAACAGGTTGATCATGATCTGTCGGATATGGGTGGGACTGCCGATCATGTATGGCCCCGTGGCGTACGGCAGACTATTGTCCTGCATTGTGATGCCGTTACTGGACGCGCGGAGCTTGCACAGCACTAGCGTATCGTCACAGAGCTCTTTGAGGTTAAAAGGCGCATGCTCCAGTGTTAGCTTGCGGTCTTCGATTTTGCCCATCTCGAGGATGTCGTTGATCAGCGAGAGCAGGTGATTGGCGGCAACGCGCGCCTTGGCACGGCTCTCGCGGGCGACTTGCATATCGCCTTCCTTCAATTCCTCGATCTCGATAAGGCCCAGGATACCGTTGAGCGGCGTACGGATGTCGTGGCTCATGCGCGTGAGGAATGCCGTCTTAGCGGCGTTGGCAGCATCGGCTTTTTTGCGCTCGGTTCGAGCGCGCACGAGCGCCCAGATGAGCAGGACGATGCCGACCGACAACATACCGATGAGGGTAGCTGCAATGGCGGTGCGGTTGCGATAAAGGAATTGAAGCGTGTTGGATTCCTGGGCCGTGTACGACGTGGAGGAGAAATTGCTTGCGGAGAGCGATTCTCCGGCATTGATGATGCCCTTGTTGATGATTCCCAACAGCTCGGGTTTTCCGCGCGAAATCCAGCACGAGAGCTCACAGGTGTCAGGGAGCTCGGTCGTCTCGCAGTCCTCGAGATCGTAACGGTCACCGATGGTTTTTACGCGTGAACTGGGAGCGACGATGCAGTGCGCCGTTCCCTTCCTGAGGGCGTCGAACGCTTCATCGTCGGATTGGTATTCGGTTACGGTCGCTGTGGGGAACAGACTTTCAAGTGCATTTTTGTTGACAAACGATGATTTGGTACAGGCGATGTTCTGAAGGTTTTTGTTCAGGTTGCTGCCGGTGTGGATAGCGGTGAGGGATATGGTTCCCAACGATACCGACTGCACAACGCCTGTTTGCTCGGCAAACCAGTAATCTCGGTATACCGGCAGCGCAACGTCTATGCTTTCCTTTGACAGGGCCTTTGACATCATCTTGTAGCTATCAAAGGCGACGGTTTTGACCGTAATGCCAAATTTATCGTGTAGCGTCGTCGCAAGCGATGCGAGCGAGCCTTCCATTTCGCCGTCTTCGTTCTCGTTGCAGTAGGGGAGTTTGCCCGTAATGTAGCCGAGCGTGATGGTGTTGTCATTTGCTTTGAGCCAGGAACGTTCGGGTCCGTTGAGCGATGATGAGCCGCTGTTTTGGGTCGAGTAGTGAGATTTTACTTCGTCGTTATAGCGTGGGTTGACGCGGGCGATTGCCGTCATGGCAGCATTGATGTCGTCCATCAGGTCGGGACGGCTTTTGGGAACGGCAAAGTAGTAGTCGTTCGAACCAATGTAGAACATGGGGGAGGCATTGGGCGACGAGATTGTGTCGTTCATGATGACGGCATCGACTTCGTCGTTTGCGAGCGCGTCAAAGAGATCGGATCCTCCGTCATACTCCTTGTATGTGCAGGCGATTCCTTCGCTGGCGAGCCATTGCTGGCCAACGAAGGTTTGCATGACGTCGGGGTTGCAACCGATAGTGAGACCCTGGAGTGCTTGAGGGTCACCCTTTGCAAGGTCGTCACGGTCGGGCCTGGCGTAGATGTAGTAGCGCTCGGTGCCCTCGGGGTTCGAGGAAAAGAGCAGCTTTTGGGCACGTTCCTCGGAGTAGGAGATGTTGGGCATGAGGTCGATCTCGCCTGCCTCGAGCATGTCCATAAGCTCGGTGAAGGTGCCGGAGACGTATTCGTACCGCCAGCCGGACGTGTAGTACGACAGGGTCTGGAGGTACTCGTAACCCCATCCCGAGAGACGCTCGCCGGGGGTGCCGTCCTGGAAGCCTTCGTTGTTGACGAGCCAACCAACGCGGACCGTCTTGACTGGCTGACTAGAGTCAGCGGCAAAAGCTTGGACAGGCGCGACGGTGCTCAGTACGGCGAGCGCGGTAAGCGCGACGGCCAGGGTGCGATATATAACTGAACGAAGGACAGTGGCAGCTCTCACATGCAATCCTAACGAATCGAGACATTACCGCATAAGGATACCAGCTCAGCCTGCCCAGTCGGCAGCTGTACCGCTAAACGCTCCCGCCCGGCAGTCATCAGGGACGTTCTTAAACGACTAGTCATTGGGGACGTTCTTGTTTGACTAGTCATTTAAGAACGTCCCCAATGACTAGTTCCCAATGACTAGTTTCGTTTGCGGGGGAGGCGTGGGACAATACCGAGCGAACGTGATTGGGCGTCTGGGAAAAGGGGTCGCGATGAACAAGTTGAGGACGCTTGCCGACGTGTTGCGCCAGGCTGGCTTTGCGTGCATCACGGGCCTGTTTCTTATCTTCTATCTGCTGTGCTCGACGGCCGTTTGGCTGTCCGAGCCCACGACCCTCACGTTTGGCGATGGCCTGTGGTTTAGCTTTGAGACGGTCTCGACGATCGGCTTTGGCGACATTCCGGCCGAGACACCGGTTGCCCGCGCCATTACCGTCATTCTGAGCGTCATCAGCATCTTCTACATCGCCATGCTCACGGGCGTGGCGGTGAACTACTGCAATACGCTTATCAAGATGCGTCAAAAGGACACCATGGCGCGCTTTATGGATGATCTGGAGCATTTGGAAGAGCTCGATCGCGACGAACTTGCCGACCTTTCGCGTCGCGTGCGCGAGTATCGTCGACGCCAGCGCTAAGACGAACGTCGTGCGCCACAACAAGGGGGGCCAAATATGAATATCACCGTGTATCTGGGTGCCAGTGCCGGCAATGACCCGGCGTTTCTGCCCGCGGTGCAGGAGCTGGGCAACTGGATTGGCGCCAACGGGCACGCGCTGGTATACGGCGGGTCCAAATCGGGCCTGATGGGCGCGCTCGCCGATAGCGTGCTCGAGGCAGGCGGACACGTGACGGGTGTTGAGCCGAGCTTTTTTATCGAGGCCGAGTTTCAACATGACGGTATCGACGACCTTATCGTGACGAGCGATATGGCGGAGCGCAAGGCCAAGATGATTGAGCTCGGTGATGCGTTCATTGCCTTTCCGGGCGGCACGGGCACGCTCGAGGAGATTGCCGAGGTCATGTCCGCGGTATCGTTGGGGCACCTGAGTGCTCCGTGCATTCTGTATAACCTGGACGGTTACTACAACGACCTCAAGGCGCTGCTCGGGCACATGATTGATAAAGGGCTTTCGAGCCCAAGGCGCCAGCACGGCATCTACTTTGCCGACGATTTGCCCGAGATTGCCTCGATTATCAACGGATAAGTCTTGAGCCTGCCCCACTATGGCTCCCAATGGTGCCGTTTGCAGCGCGGATGGTTGCCTCGTTCGGGCAACGCTCGCTCTACAATAAAACGTATCTATGTCGACTTTGACCGCGGGAGGACCCGATGGATAACCTTGCCAAACCCACGAACCGAGCGCTGTTTTTGGTCAGCGTTGCCGTGACCGGTGCACTCGCGGGTGCTGCAGTCTGGCTGTTCTTTTTTGCGATGGAGCACGGTATCGACTATCTGTGGACCGAGATTCCGCACGCGCTGGGCGTCTCTTCGCCCGAGCTTGCCAGCGGCCCGTTTGGCTTTTTGCCGTACCCGTTTTTTGTCTGCCTGCTGGGCGGCCTGTTAATCGGTCTGTACGAAAAGATGACAGGCACCAAGACCGATGACCTCAACCAGGTGATGGCTAAGGTTAAGCAAGACGGGCGCTACCCGTACGACAACCTGGGCAAGCTTTCGCTCGCGGCATTGCTGCCGCTGCTGTTTGGCGGAAGCATTGGACCGGAGGCCGGCCTGACCGGCGTTATCGCTGGTCTGTGCAGCTGGGTCGGCGACCGCATGCGTCGCTTTGGCGCCGAGTTTAGGGAGCTCACGTTGCTGGGCACCCAGGCTGCCCTGACGGCGCTCTTTACCGCGCCCGTCTTTGGCTTTGTGGCGCCGCTTGCCGGTAGCACCGACGGCCAGGGTGAAGACGCCGACGATGAGTCCGCGTCCGGCGAGATCACCATCAAGCTGCCCAAGACGCAAAAGACGGTGGTCTACGGTATTGCGATTGCCGGCGGTCTGGGCACCTACCTGCTGCTTGGACAGCTTGTGGGCGGCGGCATGGGCATGCCCAGGTTCGAGTCCGCCGAGGTGGGCAACCTAGAGCTTACCTGGCTCGTCCCTCTGTCGTTGATCGGCACCGTCTGCGGCTGGCTGTACTTTGTCTCTGAGCATGCAAGCGAGGCACTGTCCCATGCAATAGGGGAGCGTCCTGTCGTCAAGGCCATGCTGGCCGGTCTGGCACTCGCCATCTGTGGCACGGTCCTGCCCTATACCATGTTTGCCGGCGAGACCCAGGCCGACGTGCTCATGGAAACCTATCTGACCATCCCCGCCGGCGTGCTTATTTTGACCGGTCTGGTCAAGGCCATGCTGACGCCCGCCCTCATCAACCTTGGTTGGCGCGGCGGTCACTTCTTCCCGGTTATCTTCTCGGGCGTAAGCCTGGGCTATGGCCTTGCCATCCTCACCGGCGCAGATCCGGTCTTTTGCGTCGCCGTCTGCACGGCATCGACGATGGGCGCCGTCATGCGCCAGCCGGTCATGGTCGTGGGCCTGCTGCTCATGTGCTTCCCACTCAAGGGTATCGTCTGCATGATCATCGCGGCCGTCATCGCCGCCGGCATTCCACTGCCCAAGCCGCTGCGCAAGTAGCGCGGTTTTTCACGAGTCAATTCCAGAGGTACGAGATGATCCTGTACTTTAGCGCGACAGGGAACAGCGAACATGTGGCGCGTCGCATTGCGGCGGCGACAGACGACAAGGTTGTGTCGATTGAGCGTTTTGATGCCGAAGCCCTTCGCCTTGTTGCGACGGAAGGCCCCTGCCAGCTGGGATTTGTTGCTCCGGTGTATGCCTGGGGTCTGCCGACACCGATGATCGAGTTTTTGAAGACTGCCGACCTGTCGATTGCTGCCGGTGCAAAGGGCGGCGAGCGCCCCTATACGTTCTATGTTTCGACGTACGGTTCGACGACCGGCCAATCTGCCAAGTTTGCCCGCGACCTGCTGCACGAGCGTGGGCTCGAGTTGGATGCGGCGATGAGCGTCAAGATGCCCGATACCTGGACGCCTGTTTTCGACCTGTCTGACCCTCAAAAGGTTGAGGGTATCAATAGAGCTGCCGAGGCGCAGATTGATGCCGTGATCGAGGCGGTGCGGGCACGCCGCACGGGTAACATGATGCGCCATCGCGTGCCTCTGTTTGCATCGTGCGCGTATCACGCAATTGGGCTGCCGCGCATGCAACAGACGAGCAAGTTTGCCGTCGATGCCGATCGCTGCATCGGCTGCGGCCTGTGTGCCAAGCGCTGCCCCATGGCGGCGATTGAGATGCGCGACGGCCTTCCCGTCTGGACAAAGCCGGAGTGCGCAGCCTGCCTTCGTTGCCTGCACCGTTGTCCCAAATTTGCCATCTCGCACGGTAAGCGCACAGCATCCCACGGTCAGTACAGGCATCCTAAGCCAGGTGTGAGGATGTAGCGGCTGCTGGCCGCGCTACTTCCAAACTGCGAGCGCGGCGGTGCCCAGTACGATGAGGGCGAGACCGATGGCGCTGCGCCGTGAGAGTTTTTCGTTGAATGCCAAGCGCGCAAATAGTACCGATACGACAATCGATAGTTTGTCGATCTGCACCACGACGCTCACCTGGCCTGCGGCGATGGCATAGTAATAGAGCAGCCACGATGCTCCGGTCGCGATGCCCGATGCCGCGAGAAATACGAGCTCGTAGCGGTCTACGTGCACGGCTTGGCCCATCTTGCCTTTAGCTGCCACGATTGCCCATGCCATAACCAGTACCACGCAGGTGCGGATTGCCGTGGCCAGGTTTGACTCGACGCCTTCGATGCCGATCTTAGCGAGGACGGAGGTGAGTGCTGCGAACATGGCGGCGCCGAGGGCGTAAGCGAGCCAGGTCCGGTCTTGCTGCTGCTCGGGCCCGGCGGATTGCTGCTTCTCGGTCATTAAAAACGTGCCGAGGGTAATGACGGCGGTTCCCACGAGCTTAACCGCAAGGTTGCTCGTCTCGCCAAAAAGCACGATGGCGATCAGCGCGGCGAGCACGGTGCTCATCTTGTCGACCGGTACGACCTTATTGACGTCTCCGATGCTCAACGCCTTAAAGTAACAGATCCACGAAGCGCCGGTAGCGAGTCCCGAGAGGACGAGAAAGAGCCAGGATCTGGGTTCGATGCTGCCAATGGTTCCAATGGATCCAGAAATGCCCGCCATTGCCCAGGCGAAAACGAGCACCACGCAGGTGCGAATGGCCGTCGCGACATCGGAGTCGGTCTGCTTGATGCCGCATTTGGCCAAGATGGATGTGATGCCGGCAAAGAATGCTGACGCAAATGCTGCGACGACCCACGACACGGGTTGAGCGCCTCCTCAAAAAAGACCACGCCAGATCTATGGCGCATGTCCAATGATACCGCGCTTGCCTATAGGTTGCGTGCCCGGTAGACCTTGGTGCTGATGGCGCAGCTGACAGCGCCAAGGACGACCGTTGCCAGCGCGGCAATTCCTGCGCACAGGAAGCCAAGAACGGAAGGATCGGGATTCGCCCCGGCAATCATCGACATGAGCTGGTTGCTGATGGGGTTGAATGAGTTTAGCGTGACCATGATAAGGCACATGTATAGGGCGTATAGACCAACGGATAGGCGTTGCGCCTTCATGTGTTCAAATCGAAAGAACAGAGGCAGTGCCAAAAACACCGCCATGAGGGAGAAAAGCATCGATATTGCCGAGGCGATTGCGGTCTCAAAGACGGTCTCTCCCGTGGAGGGGATACCCACGCTGTTTAAGATCGGGATGGCGACGATACTCAACAGCACGGCCGCGCACGTCATGATGACCGAGAAAATAGTGATGCACAGGTAGCGTGCGCTGACGATGTCTTTGCGTGAGATGGGCAGCGTTGCCCGATAGCGCTCCCATCCGTTTTGGTTGTCGAGCCCGGCCAGCGACGTCATGGCCATGATAGGCGACATGGCACTGATCGCGAAGGCGCCGGCGGCGCTCATATCGGAATCACCATTCGATGCCCTGACGGCGGTCAGCACGACGAAGATGAACAGGCCGACACCTGCGATGCTCGGGACGAGCGTGCGAACGATGGCGAGCTCGGATATAAAGGCGCGTTTCATTTCGAAGCCCCTTTCAGCGTGAGGCGCAGATAGTCATCAATGGTTGCCCGATCGCAGGGAATCTCGGGAAAGGCCTCGAGCGTTTCGCGACGGTTGGGTACGAGGACGTCCACGCTGTAGACGTGGTGAACGGCACGGGCGCCTTCGACGCAAGCCATAAGCTCGGCAGCCTGCGCTTGGGTACAGTGGGCGATGCCGGCGCGGTCGGTAATATCCTCGCGCGGTAGGTCAAAAATAATCGAGCCGTTATCGATGCAGATGACGCGGTCGGCGGCGCGATCGAGGTCGGATGTAATGTGGCTCGAGAGCAGCACGCTGTGCTGGCCGTCGGCGACAAAGGCAAGCAGCTCATCAAGCAGTTCCTCGCGTGCCATGGGATCGAGGCCCGCGGTGGCTTCGTCCAAAACGAGCAGCTTGGCATTGTGGCTGAGTGCACAGGCAAGCTGCAGTTTCATGCCCATGCCGCGGGAGAGGTCCTTGACTTTTGTCTTGGGATCGAGGCCAAACCGGTTGATGAATCCGGCGAACGTTTCGCGGTCCCACGTGGGGTACGCCGGGCCTACGAGCGACTCGATCTGGCCCACCTTGAGCGTGGAGGGGAAGGGGCATGTGTCCAGGACAAGACCGACGCGGGAGCGCAGGCAGCGCTGTGTCTCATCGGGCGCGTCGGCGCCACAGCGCTGCCCAAACAGGCGCACCTCGCCGGCATCGAGCTTGATAAGCCCGAGCGCGGCGCGAATGGTCGTTGTCTTGCCGGCACCGTTAGCGCCCACAAAGCCAACAATCTGGCCGGGCTCCACGGCGAGCGTGACATCACGCAGCGAAAAACAGTCGCTCACGCGGCGTGAGACACCTTTGAGTTCTAGCAAGTTTTGCATGGTATAGCCTTTCTTGCAGATGGCTACTGCATGGTTTCGGGGGCTACCAGGTCGAGCATCTCGTGCAGTTTGTCGCGCGTGACGCCCAAGGCTTCGGCTTGGCTCGCCGCTTGCGCAAGCAGCTCTTCGATATGGCAGAGCTGGTTTTCGCGCAAGAGCTCCTGGTTGCCCTCGGCGACAAAACAGCCCTTGCCCTGCACGGTGCAGATAAACCCGAGCTGTTCCAGGTCGGCGTAGGCGCGCTTGGTGGTGATGACGCTCACGCCAAGATCGCTCGCGAGTGCACGGATGCTGGGGAGTTTGGCTCCCGCAACGAGCGTGCCCGATAAGATCTGAGCTTTGACTTGCGAGGTTATCTGCTCGTAGATGGGCTTGTCGCTCGAATTGGATAGGATGATGTCCACAGCGGCTCCTTAGCTGTTGGGCTACACGTGTATATAACCGGTAAGCACAGTATATACACACTATGCACAGTTCTGCAAGAGGCAAATACCGATTGGCCCGGCTACCCAGGCCCCAACTGATGAATTTGTCCTGATAGGCGCCCTAGAGCGGGATTTCGCGGCTACAATAGTGCGGTTACAACGACGTAATGCACTCAATGCAAGAAAGGATCCGCATGGCAAGCCTGTCGGATGAAATCTCGTCGCGCCGCACATTCGCGATCATCAGCCACCCGGACGCCGGTAAGACCACGCTTACCGAGAAGCTGCTGCTCTATACCGGCAGCATCCAGACTGCCGGCTCGGTCAAGGGCAAGAGCTCGGCCAAGCATGCCGTCTCGGACTGGATGGACATCGAGAAGGAGCGCGGTATTTCCGTTACCTCCTCGGTGCTGCAGTTCACCTACAACGGCGCCTGCGTCAACATCCTCGATACCCCCGGCCACCAGGACTTCTCGGAGGATACCTACCGTACCCTTATGGCCGCCGACGCCGCAGTCATGGTCATCGACGGCGCCAAGGGCGTCGAGGCCCAGACCAAAAAGCTCTTTAAGGTCTGTACGCTGCGCCACATTCCCATCTTCACCTTTGTGAACAAGCTCGACCACGAGGCTCGCGACCCGTTTGAGCTCATGGAAGAGATCGAGAATGTCCTGGGTATCAATACGTATCCCATGAACTGGCCGATCGGCGGCGGTCGTAACTTCCGCGGCGTGTTCGATCGTCAGACCCGTCGCGTTATCGCCTTTGAGGGCGATGGTCACGCCAACGCCACCAAGAAGGTCGCCGAGGTCGAGGCCGAGCTGGGCGACCCCGCCATGGATGAGCTCATTGGCGAGGAGAACCATAAGAACCTAATGGACGATATCGAGCTGCTCGATGGCGCCGGCGACGAGCTCGACTTGGATGCCGTGGCCTGCGGCAAGCTGAGCCCGGCGTTCTTTGGCTCGGCGCTCACCAACTTTGGTGTGGAGCCCTTCCTCAAGGAGTTCCTGCGTCTGGCCCCGACGCCGCGCGCCTATACCGATACGCTCACCAGTGAGCCGGTCGATCCTTGCCGCGACGACTTTAGCGGCTTTGTGTTTAAGATTCAGGCCAACATGGACAAGAACCACCGTGACCGCATCGCCTTTGTGCGCATTTGCTCGGGTAAGTTCGAGCGCGGCATGGATGCCTTTCACGTGCAGGGCAACCGCAAGCTTAAGCTCGCCACGGGCACGTCGATGATGGCCGACGATCGCGCCATCGTGGACGAGGCGTACGCGGGCGATATCGTGGGCCTCTTCGACCCGGGTATCTTTAGCATCGGCGACACCGTGTGCTCCGGCAAGCGCCACGTGCAGTATCCGCAGATCCCGACGTTTGCCCCCGAGATGTTCGCTCGCATTACGCAGGTCGACACGCTCAAGCGCAAGCAGTTCGTCAAGGGTATGGAGGAGCTTGCCCAGGAGGGTGCCATCCAGATCTTCCGCGAGCTGGGTGCCGGCATGGAGAGCGTCATCGTGGGCGTGGTCGGCGTGCTGCAGTTTGAGGTGCTCGAGCGCCGCCTCAAGGCCGAGTACCGTGTTGAGGTTCGTCGCCAGCCACTGCCCTATACGGACATCCGCTGGATCCAGAACGACCCCGACACTATCGATATCCCGGGCCTTTCGCTCACGCGCGACACGCTGCGTGTCGAGGACATGCGCGGCGGTAAGCTGCTGCTGTTCACGAGCCCGTGGAACGTGGATTGGGCAACTGACCACAACCCCGACCTTATCCTGTCGGAGTTTGGCAACGTAGCGTTTTAGCGCATCGGCGCGGTGGCCCTGCGGGGCTGCCGCGCCGGTTGCTTGCCTGATGCCGTGTGAGCGGCTATCATACCCACCGTCGTCTTAAGACCGAGGCGTCCGAGCAGTTCGGGTCCGATATCCTGCTCGTTAAACCTAAAACCAAAGGAGTACATAATGATCAAGAAGGTCATGGAGGACTATAAGGTCCTGTTGCGGAGCATTCCCGCGGCAACGGTTTCGCTGTTTTTCGTGAGCGTCATCATGATGAACCTGCTGGCCAACAAAGAGCTTATCAGCCTGCCGTATCTGGCACTCGATTGCGGCTTTGTGGTGAGCTGGGTTTCGTTTTTGTGCCAGGACATGATCTGTAAGCGCTTTGGCGCCAAGGCATCCATCAAGATCTCTATCCTCGCACTGGCGGTCAACCTTGCCGTGAGCCTGTGCTTTTGGGCATGCTCGCTCACGCCCGGCATGTGGGGCGCCTACTACGACACGGGCATGATCGAGGTCAACACCGCCCTTAACGCCACCATCGGCGGCACCTGGTACGTGGTGCTGGGCTCTTCGCTTGCCATGCTCGTCTCTGCCGTGGTTAACTCCACGCTCAACCAGTCGCTTGGCCGTATGCTCAAGAAGAATAACTTTGCGAGCTTTGCCTTCCGTTCCTATGTGTCCACGGGTGTTGGCCAGTTTATCGACAACCTGGTCTTTGCCATTGTGGTGAGCCACACGTTCTTTGGTTGGACCTGGGTGCAAGTCCTTATGTGCTCGCTGACCGGCGCTGTCGCCGAGCTGCTGTGCGAGGTCTTCCTGAGCCCCGTGGGCTACAAGGTCGTGCGCGGCTGGGAGCGTGAGAATGTGGGCTCCGAGTACCTCGAGCGCCACGCAACCGCCTAAGGAGCAAGTATGCGGGTTTTGATCACGGGCGCTTCGGGCGGTATCGGAGCCGCGTGCGTGCAGCGCTTTTTGGACGAGGGCCACGAGGTCGTGGGCTTTGATCTGCTGCCGGCGGCGATCGAACACGAGCGCTACCGCCATCTGATCGTTGACGTCCGCGAGCCGGACTCGTTTCCAGTTGACCTTGAACCCCAGGTAATCGTCAACGTTGCCGGTACGCAGGATTCGGCCGACGACATCGCCGCCAACCTGTGTGGCACCATCAACGTGACCGAGCGCTACGCCTTTGTGGGGGAGGGGCTTGCCGCCAAGCCGACGCCGGCTATTAAATCCGTGGTCAATGTGGGGTCGGCGAGCGGGCATACGGGATCGGAGTTTCCCGCCTATGCTGCCAGCAAGGGCGGCGTTATCGCCTACACCAAAAACCTTGCAAACCGCCTGGCGCCGCAGGCCATCGCCAACAGTGTGGACCCGGGTGGCGTTATCACGCCGCTCAACCGTTGTGTGATGGAAGACGAGCACCTGTGGAACCAGATTATGGAGCTCACGCCGCTTAAACGCTGGGCTACCGCCCAAGAGATCGCCGAGTGGATTTACTTTGTGGGCGTGACCAACCGGTTTATGACCGGGCAGAGCCTGTTGATCGATGGCGGCGAGGCCGGCCGCACACAATTTATTTGGCCCGAATAGGAAACGCGCCCGATGGAAAGCCGTCGGGCGCGTTTTTGATGCATCGATTTTTAGCCGATGCAAGTCCAGTTGACGGGGGTCGAGCCGTACTGTTCGAGTAGCCGATTAGCTGCTGAGAAGGGACGCGACCCCATAAAGGCGGGGAGTTCTGCCGTGGCACGGTTGGCCGAAAGCGGCGAGGGGTGTGTAGAGGCCAAGCAAAACTTGCCGGTTGCCTTGCCCGCGCCGGTAGCGGCGAGCTTGCCTTCGACCATCTGCTGGGCAAAGCGACCCCATGCCAAAAAGACTACCGGTTGGGGCAGCTGGCAGCAGCGTTCGATAACATAGTCGGTCAGGGTGCTCCAGCCCAGTTTGGCGTGCGAGTTCGCGGCGTGTTCGCGCACGGTGAGCGTAGTGTTGAGAAGCAGGACGCCCTGCTGTGCCCATGGGGTTAGGTCTCCCGTAGCGGGAATGGGGCAACCCAGATCGGCTTTGAGTTCCTTATAGATGTTACGCAGGCTCGGCGGCAATTTGGTTTGCGTCGCGGGGACCGAGAACGACAGCCCCATTGCCTGGTTGGGTCCGTGATAGGGATCTTGACCCAAGATGACAACCTCGACCTGGTCGGCCGGCGTGTAGGCGAGGGCATTGAGGATGTCGTCTTGTGCCGGGTAGATGGTCTGCTCGGCACGCAAAAGGGCGATGCGCCCGAGCAGCTGGTTCGTAGTGTCACGTACCGGCTGCGGCGCATCGCCCAACCAAGTTGCTATGTTGCGGTCGCGGGTCGCGGCGTCCATGGGGCTCCTTTACGTCAGATGCTCTGTCGGTATCTATTGTAAAGGCGTCCGGAGACCTTTATGCCACGGCTACAAAAGGTGAGGCGCTTACGAGGCTCGCTCGGGCGTTCCTGCCATGCGGGCATGGTCGTGAGCATGCGCATGAAGTCGCGGGAGCTGCACGGTTGCCGCCATGACGCCGGTTAGGATGAGGGCGGCGCCAAAGAAGGCGATGGGGCTCAGGACCTCGCCAACCAAGAAGAACGAAAAGACGGCGGAGCAGACCGGCTCGAGCGAGAAGGCGAAGCCGGTGGTCTCGGCAGGCACGTGGGGCTGCACGAGTGTTTGGGTGATAAAGCCGTAGGCAGAGCAGATGAGTGCGAGCGCGACGACAACGACGATCTCGCTGGGCGTGCTGGGAAGCGTGAAGCCGCCAAAGACGCATGCGGCAATGCCCGAGAACAGGCCGCCAAAGCCCAGCTGCCAAACGCCCAGAGCAAGCGGATCGACTTCTTCGACAAAGCGCTTGGCTACGATAATGTGGCCGGCATAGATAAAAGCGGAGAGCAGCATGATGAGCGCGCCCGGATTCAGGCTGGTGAAGTCGGTGCCCGAGAGCAGCAACATGCCGCAGGTGACGATGGCGGTGCCGATGAGCACTTTGCGCTCGGGGGCGCGGCGCAGCAGGGCGGCGTTGGCAAACGGCACGATCACGACCGTCAGGCTCTGCAAAAAGCCGGCAGTGGAGGCAGAGGTGAGGCTGGAGCCCAGGCACATGCAGGTGAGCTCGGTTGCCATGATGGCGCCGATGATGGCGGCGCGAACCATAAGGTCGCGGTTGATGCGGAACGCGCGCTTGTGGAAGAGCAGCAGGCAGACCACAAAGGCGATGATGCAGCGTAGCGCGACGATGCTCGTGGCGTTCATGCTGTCCATGCCGATCTTCATGAGAGGGTACGAAAAGCCCCATGCGACGGGAACGGAAAATGAGAGCGCGATTGCTTTTTTGCGATCCATGGGACTCCTTTTGTTACAGAACGGTTTCGTACAAAGGATTCTGCTCCCAGATGTGGATGTAGTAAAGCGAATGTATCTTCAGTATGATTAAGAAATGCTAAAGTAGGCGCGAAAAGCGCTGACAAAACGTTTTACGGCTGCATTGATGTGGAGGCACGATGACATCGCGGTATCAGATTGTTTGTATGGTGGTCGATCGCGGCAGTCTTAAGGGCGCGGCGGACGAGCTGGGCTATACGCAAAGTGCGGTGAGCCAGGCCGTCAAAGCGCTCGAGCGCGAGCTGGGTACCACGCTTATCGAGCGCGGAAAGCAGGGCGTTACGCTTACGCGCGACGGTAAACAATATCTGCCGTACCTGCGCCAGATCGTGACTGCCGAGGCCGAGCTCGAGGGCAAGCGCCAGGAGCTGCTGGGGCTTTCGTCGACCGATATTCGCATTGCGACGTTTACCAACGTGAGTCGAACCGTGTTGCCGCGCGTGATCCGCGACTTTGGGGCCCTGCATCCGGGCGTGCACTTTACCCTCAAGCAGGGCGATTACACGCGCAACGCCCAGTGGGTGCACGATGGCGTGGTTGACTTTTGCTTTACGGCACGCGGGTTTACCGCTGGTCTCGAGAAGCGCGTGGTCTATCACGACGAGTTGGTAGCATTATTGCCGGCCGCGCATCCACTGACGGCAAAGGAAAAGGTGACACTCGCCGACCTGGCGTCCGAGCCGTTTGTGCTGCTGGATGAGGGCGAACAGAGCCTGGTGCTCGATGCATTTGCTGCGCATGGCCTGTCGCCGTATGTGACGAGTGAGGTGACCGACGACTACACCATCATGGCGATGGTGGAGGAGGGCCTAGGCGTGAGCATGCTATATCGCCGTACCGTTGAGGGCATGCGAGCCGATATTCGCGTGCGGCCCATCGTGCACGCTCCCTCGCGCGACGTAGTAGCGGCCTGGCGCAGCTGGGATACCATGCCCATCGCCACGAGGCGCTTTATCGACTATATGAGCTCGCATATTGTCAATTAATGACTGGCGTGGCGTTGAGTGCGGTGTTTAGCGGGCAGCCGCTTTGGCTTGGGTGGCGCGATAGGTGCGTGCCGGGTGGCAGAGTAGTACCGCCACGACCATAAAGAACGCCGTGGTGCCCAGGCTGATGGGGTAGACCATCATGATGTTCGCAAAGGTGCGGAAGTGCGGGAACACGCAAAACACCCAATAGAAGCGGATGCCGCAGACGCAGATCATGGTGATGAGGGCGGGCGTGAGCGAGATGCCAAAGCCGCGCAGGTAGCCTGACATGTTTTCGTAGAACATGCTAAAGGCGTACGCCGGGAAGATCGAGCACACGCGGATATAGCCGATCGAGACGATGTTGGGATCGCTGTTGAACAGCGACAAGATCTCGCGCCCCAGGCCGACAATAACGATAATCGTGGTGAGCGCGACGATACCGCCTTCGACCAGGCAGACCTTGAGCGTCTTGGTACAGCGGTCGATCTGGCGGGCACCGTGGTTTTGTCCTACAAAGGTGGTACAAGCCTGGCTAAAGCTGTTGAGCAGGTTGTAGCATACGTACTCCAAGCTCATAGCGGCGCTCGATGCCGCCATGACCTCGGTGCCCAGGCTGTTGATGGCAGACTGGATGATGATGTTGGCGACGGCAAAGACGGCGCTTTGGATTCCGGCGGGCAGGCCGATCTTGACGATGCGCTTGAGGGCGACGGGGTCGATAGCCAGGTCGCGTAGGGTGACGCGGACGACGGAGTCGGTCTTGAGCAGGCGGATAAAGAGCGTGGCGGCGCTGACGGTGTAGGCGATGGCGGTGGCGATGGCGACGCCCGCGACGCCCCAGTGGAGTACGGGGACAAAGATGAGGTCCAGGCCAATGTTGAGGACGGTGGACACGGCAAGCGCCTGCAGCGGCATGCGGGTGATGCCGACGGAGCGGAAGATCGCGGCCTCAAAGTTGTAGAGCAAGATCGAGGGCATGCTGAGCAAAAAGACACGTAGGTAGAGCGAAGCGAGCGGCATGGTCTCGGCAGGGACGTTGAGCGCGGCGAGCATAGGCTCGGCAAAGATCTCGCCCAGCGCGATGACGACAAAACCCACGAGCGCCATTAAAATCGAGGTATGGACGGCGCGTTTGACCATGTTTTGGTCGTTGCGGCCGATAGCGTTGGCGATGACCACGTTGGAGCCAAGCGACATGCCAATAAACAGGTTGAGCATAAGACTGGTAAGCGGAACATTGGAGCCGACCGCCGCCATGGCGAGGGTTCCCTGGTCGCCCGAGAAGTTACCGATGATGACCGTGGCGATGAGGTTCGACAGCTGCTCCAAGATGCTCGTGGCGGCTACGGGGAAGGCGAACAGGGGAATATTGCGCCACAGCGAGCCGGTGGTCATATCGATGTGCTTAGATGCGGTATCAGCCATACGCTCTCAATCTCTAACATGCTCTTTCGTGCTTATTTGCGCAGACGATGATACTCCTAATCGACTAGTCGTTGGGGGCGTTCTTAAACGACTAGTCATTCAAGAACGTCTCCAATGACTAGGTGGGGGAGGCGTGAGACAATGGTGGGCGTTGTGTTGTTCACGCTAAGGAGTTGCCATGTTGTTGTGTCCCGTTTGCCATGAGCCGCTGGTGGACAATGAGCGCGGTGCTGCATGCGCGGGCGGACACCGGTTTGACCGTGCGCGCGAGGGCTATCTATATCTGCTGCGCTCGTCCAAGAGCGGCGACTCCATGGGCGATCCCAAGTCGCAGGCACGCAGCCGTCGCGACTTTCTGAACCGCGGTTACTATGCGCCGTTGCGCGATGCGATGGTTGAGCTGGTGCGCAAGCAGGCGTCTGGGCGTGCTGCGTCTACGAACGGCCCCATGACGTTGCTCGATATTTGCTGCGGCGAGGGCTACTACACCAGCGCCATGGGCGCGGTGCCGGGTGTGGATGCTTACGGTTTCGACCTGGGCAAAGAGATGGTGCGCCTTGCCGCCAAGTGCGGCGACGCGACCTACTTCGTGGCCAACATGAAGGACATCCCCGTGGCTGATGGCGCCTTCGATATGGTGACCGAGCTCTTCGCTCCCTTTAACGAGCGTGAGTTTGCCCGCGTGCTGGCGCCAGAGGGCTCACTCTATACCGTGGTGCCGGGTGCCCGTCATTTGTTTGGGCTCAAGGAGGTGCTCTACGACACGCCATATCTTAATGACGAGAAGCTGCCGCAGACCACCGAGCTCGAGTTGGTCGGAACGCAGCGGGTGTCTGCGAATATTACGCTTCAGACCCAAGCGGACATCGAGGCGGTGTTCCAGATGACGCCGTACTACTACCGCACGCGCCCCGCCGACAAAGAGCGCCTGGCAAACCTCGATACCCTTCAGACTGACATCGACTTCATCATCGCCGAGTACCGCCACAGCTAACAACCTGCCAAAAAGGGACAGGTTTATTTTGGTAGGTTTTATCTGGGCAAACGTAAAGGGCCGACCGCGGAGATGCGCGATCGGCCCTTTTTAGTTGCTTGGCTGCAGAGGTTATGAGAAGCGAGCGCTTATAGGCGGTCCTTGTTCTCGGCCTTAACGGCGTGTGCCTGCTGAACAAAGAACAGGTCGTACACCACGATGACAAAGGCGCCAAAGTTGATGGCGTCGCCGCCAAACGCGGGAAGCGTGAGCACCGCTTGGGCAAGCGTGGCGACCGCGGCAACAATACCGAGCTTAAACGCGCCGTCCACCTGCGAAGGCTTGTTGGCGCCCTTGATACCGGCGACGCCTGCGGCAAGGTCGACGAGACCCTTGGCGATAAGCACGACCGCTGCGAGCGTGGCGTACGAACCGTACGTGGAATCGAGACCGCCCGTGGCGATACCGACGCCGGCGGTGACGAGGCTGGCGATACCCAAAACAAAGTAGATGAGAGCAAGGATTTTGAGAGTCTTGCGAGTGAAGCTCATGGCTGGTCCTTTCGATACGAGTACGCCAACTTGGCGCACCCAATGTGCTGCACATATGGTGAAGCACATTGTAGTTCAACGCGGCGATGCATGCGCCTGAAAGCGCTTTGAGCCCGCGCGGCCCAACCCAACCTTTCAAAAGGGAAAGCTGGACGTAAGCCAAATCGATGGCAGCTCATGTGCGGCGCTGAGATGATGAGGCCGTAACAAGGAGTTGGTCTCAAGGAGGAGCCATGATGTACGGAGCAGGGCAAGTGCGTGAGCCGCGATCGTTGGGAAGGCGCATGAGTGATTCTGTGATCGCTGCCGTGTGCACGGGATTGATGGCGGTGCTTTGCATTGGGATGCTGTGGGCCATGTCGCATGTGGGACAATAGCGGACGGTTGGGTGCCGGCATAAACGGCGCTCACGTATTCGTTTTGCTTGTTAAGGAGTACCCATGGGCGTCGTCGATCCCTTTTCTGTTGCTCGGGCCGCGGGGCTTGAGCTGACCGGGAAGCCCGAGGGCCTCACGCTCACCGACGGCACGATGGAGCTGCGTGCCGATTTTGGCCGCATGCTTCCACGGCTCAAGCAGGGCCGTCTGCAGCAAGAACTGCTGGTAAAGGCTGCGCGCGCAAAAGGCATCGAGAGCCCATGGGCGATTGACGCCACGGCAGGCTTTGGCGAGGATTCGCTGCTGCTGGCGGCCGCGGGCTTTACCGTCGATCTGTATGAGCAGGATTGCGTGATCGCGGCGCTCCTCAAGGATGCCCTGGATCGCGCGGCAGATGATCCGGCGCTTGTGGCTGCCGTGTCGCGCATGCGCTTACATGCGGGCGAGGATAGCATTGCCGGCCTTCGCCATACAGCTGAGCTGATCGGGCAGGGCGAGCTCACCGCTCCTGACGTGGTGTATCTGGACCCCATGTTTCCCGGACGCACCAAGAGCGCGGCGGTTAAAAAGAAGTTCCAACTCTTGCATCATCTGGAACAGCCGTGCGCCGATGAGGAGACGTTGGTCGAAGCTGCGCTTGCGGTGCACCCGCGCAAGGTCGTTATCAAGCGACCGGTGAAGGGGCCACTGCTTGCCGGCGTTAAGCCGAGCTATCAACTTGCGGGCAAGGCCGTTCGTTACGATGTTTTGGTGCCGCCGCGCCCGTAGCTTGCGTGCGATGGCTGGCGCTCCGTCAATGCCGTGCCGATGCAGGGTCTATTTCCAAGGGTGCGACGTCAGGTGCCAGCCGCCGCAGTATTCGCATTTGTAGCAGGCCAGCCCGCGGCGTCCGCGGTTTTCGCAGTCGGCCATAACGGCCTCGGCCTCGGCGCGCGTGTCGTAACGGTTTTTGCGCCCGCACGATTTGTAGCGCCAGGCTTCATCGCGCTCGGCGTCCAGGGCGTCGCGGCGATCATTCTCGCGCGCAAACAGGTCGCTCATATCGCCGCCGGTGGCAGCGCCCAAAAACTCGCTTTTGGCCTTTGACCAGGCGGCTCGCTTTTTGCTTCCCATCTGCTTCGCACCCTTCTCCAAACGTTGGTATCATTGCCCAATCAAAGTGATACCAATAAACGTGAGGTCGCCGCGTGATGATCAGAAAAACCCTCGATACCGACATTCCCGCCGTCATGGCTATCTATGACGTGGCCCGCGCCTTTATGCGCGCGCATGGCAACGCCACGCAGTGGCCCGAGGGCACGCCTTCGGCCGAGCAACTGGCTGCCGATATTGCCGCTGACGGCAGTTACGTGTGCGAAGTCGACGGCCGCGTGGTGGCGACGTTTGCCTTTTTGCCGGGTCCGGACGAGTGCTATGACGTAATTGAGGACGGGCAATGGCGCAGCGATACTCCGTACGCCGTGTTGCACCGTGTGGCATCCGACGGCACCGTGCACGGTATCGCGGCTGCGATGTTCGCCTTTGCCAAAGAGCGTGCCGACCACCTGCGTATCGATACACATCGGGACAACCTGCCCATGCAGGGCGCGAGTATTAAAGCGGGGTTTGAGCGTGCCGGTGTCGTGCATGTGTCGGACGGCACGCCGCGTGTTGCGTTTGACTGGCTGCGTGAGGCATAAAGGCCGAGTCACATACCAGCGTTTCACCGAAATGAAAATGGCCCCGAGTGGGGCCATTTTTGGTAAAACGCGTTGTTGCGGGGCTTGCGTTGTTATCGCCCCAGATGAGCCCGGGCAGACAAAAAGGGGAGGTGCCGGCTTTCGCAAGGCGCGAACCTACGAAAATCGCCGCGCGGCAACGCGGGGCGATGAGCTCGGTCGGGGGATAGGGCTCGCTTCGCCCGCCGGCCCGTAAATTGTATCATCCAGTGTGGAACGAGGACGCCCGTTGCCGCGTGCGATGGGCTTGCAATAAGAGGAGAGCCATGTCGAAGCAAGCGGTCGTTGGAATCTTGGCGCATGTCGATGCCGGCAAGACCACGTTGGCCGAGGCCATGCTGTTTAACGCGGGTCGCATTCGCAGGCGCGGCCGCGTGGACGATGGCGATTCGCATCTGGACACTGACGCGATCGAGCGCGAGCGTGGCATCACGATTTTCTCGTCGCAGGCCGTGCTCGACCATGGCGATACCCACGTCATGCTCGTAGATGCGCCCGGCCACGTCGATTTTTCGGCCGAGGCGGAGCGCACATTGCGCGCGCTGGACTACGCGATTTTAGTTGTGAGCGCCAACGACGGCGTGCAGGGGCACACCGAAACCCTGTGGCGCCTGCTTGCACGCTATGACATCCCGACGTTCATCTATATCAACAAAATCGATTTGGAGAATCCCGGCCGCGATGTTTTGCTGGCACAACTTGGGCAACGTCTTTCCGAGGGCTGCCTGGATGCCAGCGAACTGCTGGCGGGCGGCGCCGTTCAGGAGGACGCCGCCGCGTTGGACGAGGCAGCGCTCGAGGAGTTTCTAGAGACGGGCGAACTTTCTGTTGCAACGCTGTCGCGCATGGTTGCCGAGCGCAAGCTCTTTCCCTGCTTTGCCGGCTCGGCGCTCAAGGACCAAGGCGTGGACGAGCTGCTGGACGGCATATGCACGCTGATGCGTGAACAGGCATGGCTTCCGGAGTTTGCCGCGCGCGTCTATCGTGTCAGCCGCGGGGATCGCGGCGAGCGCTTGGCTTGGGTTAAAGTGACCGGCGGCACGCTGCATGCCAAGCAGATGATTGACGGACGTTCCGGCGCCGAGGCATGGGAGCAGAAGGTCGATCAGGTACGCATCTATAACGGCGAAAAGTATGAGCTTGCCCAAGAAGTTGCTGCTGGCGGTATTTGTGCTGTGACGGGTCTTGCGCACGTTCGCCCAGGGGACGCCCTGGGCGCGGAGCCTGCGGGCGATGCGCCCGTCATTGCACCAGTCCTCACCTATACGGTGCTTCCGGGCGAACACGATGTCCATACGGTGTTCCAAGCGCTGACTGAGCTGGCGGACGAAGATCCCATGCTCGGTGTAAGCTGGAACACTCATCTTGAGCAGATTCATTTGCAGTTGATGGGCGCCGTGCAACTCGAGGTCGTGCAGCGGGTGTTGGCAGATCGCTTTGGCCTTTCGGTTGCGTTTGAGTCTGGCGGCATTCTCTATAAGGAGACTATTTCGCAGCCGGTCGAGGGTGTGGGCCACTTTGAGCCACTGCGCCACTATGCCGAGGTGCATCTGCGCCTGGAGCCGTTGCCAGCGGGTTCGGGCGTGCAGTTTGGCACCGTGACCTCGACCGACGAGCTCGATCTTAACTGGCAGCGTTTGGCACTCACCAACGCCATGGAGCGCGATCACCTGGGTGTGCTGACCGGCTCGCCCATCACCGATGTGCGCATTACGCTCACGGGCGGCCGCGCGCATGCCAAACACACCGAGGGCGGCGATTTTCGCCAGGCCACGTACCGCGCGATTCGCCAGGGGCTTATGCAGGCGCGTGAGGCCGGCGCGGCGGTACTGTTGGAGCCGTGGTACCACTTTGAGCTCGAGGTGCCAGGGGAGTGCGTGGGCCGGGCGCTTTCAGATGCCACGCGCATGGGTGCCGAGTACGAGCCGCCGACGATGGCGGGAGACCGGGCGAAGCTTGTAGGTCGCGTGCCAGCATCCGAGGTGCAGGATTACGCGCTGGAGGTGGCTGCCTACACGAGCGGTCGCGGTCATCTGTATCTAGAGTTTGCCGGCTATGCGCCTTGCCATGATGCCGAGCGCGTAATCGAGACTGCCGACTATGAGCCAGAGGCCGATCTGCCCAACACGCCCGACTCGGTCTTTTGCTCTCACGGCGCCGGTTACACGGTCAAATGGTACGACGTGCCCGCCGCGGCGCACGTAAAGGTCGATCCCTCCACCTTCCGCCCCTGGCGAGCAGCAGACGCCGAGTTTTTCGGCCACATGTGACAAAGGGACAGTTCCTTTGTCACATGCTAATGGTATAACTCGGTATAAGTTGGTATAACTATTGCCAGGGTTTGCCAATCCGAGGAGGCCGACATGAATCCAAATCCCTTTAAGCCCACGGCTGGCAAGCGGCCTCCGATACTCATCGGTCGCGAGTCGGTCATCGAAGATTTCGAGGAAGGGCTTGATAACGGCGCCGGAGCGCCGGGCAGGCTCATGCTCATTACGGGAAACCGCGGCTGCGGCAAGACGGTTCTCCTGCGGGAGTTGCAACGTCTGGCCAGCGAGCGCGGATGGGCGGTTGTCTCCGATTCCGCTTCGCTTGGCTTATTCGACCGCTTGGCCGACGCGCTTCGCTCGAATAAACCCGTTGTGACGTCAATGGAGTTCGGTCCGTCGTTTGGCCGGATGTCGGTCGAGGCGGCGCGGGCAAAGGGCGAGACGTTGCGAGGGCTGGTCAACGAGCGGCTCAAGAAGCTCGGTCCAGGCAAGGGCATCCTGTTTGCGATTGACGAGGCGCAATCTGCGTCTATCGAGGAACTGGCGGCCCTTGCCGTTCTCTACCAGCAGGTGCTCGGAGACCAGGATGCCACGGGCTTGCCCGATAGCGACCAGCGCGGTCTTGCGCTGGTGTTCGCCGGCTTACCCAGTATGGTTGACGAACTGCTCGAAGAGCCGAGCGTGACGTTTTTGCGGCGTGCCCAGCAGCGTACGCTGGGGGCGATATCTTTGCCCAAGGTGCGCGATTCATATATCCAGACGGTCAAAGACGCTGGTCTTTACGTTGACGCGGAGACGGCGGACCTTGCGGCGCGCAAAAGCATGGGGCATCCCTATATGGTTCAGCTGGTGGGATATTACATGTGGCGGTCTGCCGTCCGACGTGGCTCGCAGGTCATCGAAAGGCACGATGCCGAGGATGGCCATGCGGATGCCGTCTCCGAGTTCTACGAAGCGGTTGACGCGCCCCTGTATTACGGGCTGCGCAGTCCGCAACGCCTCTTTATCGAGGCTATGGCTGCTGATGAGGGTAAACCGACGCGCATGGCGGATATCATTGAGCGCTGTGATCGCACCCAGAGCTGGGCGAGTAAATATCGCGCAAGCCTGATTCGCGAGCGCGTCATCGAGGCTGCCGGATACGGTCTCGTCCGGTTTACCGTGCCCATGCTGGGCGCGTACATTCGCGATCGCATTTTATGACACGAGTAGGGTGATAAAGGTGACGGAACAGAAGATGAGCCCGCAGGCTATCGAGGTGCGTGGCGCGCGCGTACACAACCTCAAGGACATCGATATCGATATCCCGCTGGGAAAGCTCGTAGGCATTGCTGGCGTGTCGGGTTCGGGCAAGAGTTCGCTGGCGCTGGGAGTTCTTTATGCCGAGGGCTCGCGCCGTTACCTGGAGGCGCTCAGCACCTATACCCGCCGTCGTCTGACGCAGGCCGAACACGCCCAGGTGGACGAGGTGCTACACGTGCCGGCGGCGCTCGCATTGCATCAGCGCCCCAGCGTGCCAGGTGTGCGCTCGACCTTTGGTACCATGACCGAGCTCAACAATAGCCTGCGTCTGCTCTTTAGCCGTTGCGCCCATCACGTGTGCCCGCACTGCGGGGCACGCGTGGAACCGAGCCTTAACGTGGCCGCTGGCCTGTCGCTCACGTGCCCTGCGTGCGGTCGCGAGTTCTACGCGCCGAGTGCCGAGGATTTGGCTTTCAATAGCGGTGGTGCGTGCCCTACCTGCGGCGGCACCGGTGTCATGCGCGAGGTGGACGAGGCGAGCCTGGTGCCCGACGAGTCAAAGACCATCAATGAGGGCGCGGTGCTTCCTTGGGGCACGCTTATGTGGGATCTGATGAAGCAGGTCGCCGGCGAGATGGACGTGCGCACCGATGTACCGTTTAACCAGCTCACGCCTCAAGAGCGCGATATCGTGTTCCATGGTCCGGCGGTTAAAAAGCACATTCTCTACGTTCCCAAAAACGGCGAGGGCGCCACGCCGCTCGACTTTACCTATTACAACGCCGTCTATACCGTTGAGAATGCGCTCGCCAAGGTTAAGGACGACAAGGGACTTAAGCGCGTTGTGCGCTTTTTGCGCGAGGGACCATGCCGTGACTGTGGCGGCACGCGTCTTTCCGAGGCTGCGCGCCAGCCCCAGGTGCGCGGTATCAATCTGGCGCAGGCGGCGGCCATGACGCTGGGCGAGGCGATTGAATGGGTGCGCGGGGTGCCCGCAACGCTGCCTGCCGAGATGCGGCCCATGGCGACGGACATCTGTGATTCGTTTTTGAGCACGGCCCGCCGTCTGGTCGATCTGGGTCTCGATTACCTTTCACTCGATCGCGCCGGTGCCACGCTCTCCACGGGTGAGCGCCAGCGCGTGCAGCTCGCTCGCGTGGTGCGCAACCGATCGACGGGCGTGCTTTATGTGCTGGACGAGCCCTCGATTGGCTTACATCCGGCAAATGTCGACGGTCTGGTAGGCGTGATGCGCGATCTGGTGGATGACGGCAACACCGTGGTTGTTGTCGACCACGACACGCGCGTGCTGGCGGAAGCCGACTATCTGGTCGAGATGGGCCCCGTTGCCGGAGCGGGCGGTGGTAACGTGATCGCCGCGGGCACGGTGGACGAGGTCGAACAATCGCAGGGCAGCCGCATTGCGCCGTTTTTGAGATCGGACTCCAAGCGCTTGCGTCCGCGGGTGACTGACGACGAAATGTTCGACCAGGGCCACATCCGCATGGCAACCGATGCCATCCATACCGTCAAGCCGCTCGAAGTCGATATCCCGCGCGGGCGTCTCGTCGCGGTGACGGGTGTTTCGGGTTCGGGCAAGACGACGTTGGTGCTCGAGACGCTTATCCCGGCGCTTAAGGCGCAGGCAGCTGGCGAGCGCCTGCCAAAACATGTGCGCTGGGTCGACGCCGAGGGTATCGCACGCGCAAACCTGATTGATGCCACGCCCATCGGCGCCAATGTGCGCTCGACGGTAGCGACCTATGCCGACATCCATGACGAGCTGCGCCGCGCCTTTGCCCGTACGCCCGAGGCCAAGGCGGCGGGATATAAGGCGGGCGCCTTTAGCTACAACACCGGTGCCCTACGCTGCCCTACGTGCGACGGCACGGGCTCGATATCGCTCGACGTGCAGTTTTTGCCCGATGTCGAGATCATCTGCCCCGCATGCCGCGGCTCTCGCTACGCGGAAGCCGCCTCGCATATCCATCGCGAGGGCAAGGACGGGAGCCTGCTTACGTTGCCGGAGCTCATGGACATGAGCGTGGACGAGGCCCTCGACGCCACGGTGGGGCTCAAGAAAGTTCAGACGCGTTTGCAGACCTTGCACGACCTGGGTTTGGGCTACCTCACGCTTGGTGAGCCCACGCCGGCGCTCTCGGGCGGCGAGGCACAGCGCCTTAAGCTTGCGAGCGAGATGGGCCGTGTGCAGGACGATGCCGTATTCGTGTTCGACGAACCTACGATTGGCCTGCATCCGCTCGATGTTCAGGTGTTGCTGAGTGTGTTTGACGGCCTCGTTGCCAAGGGCGCCACGGTTATCGTGATCGAACACGATCTCGACCTTATCCGTAACGCCGATTACGTGATCGACATGGGCCCGGGCGGTGGCGACGCGGGCGGGCAAATCGTCTGCGCCGGCACGCCGGGCGACATCGCAGCTTGCTCTGCAAGCATCACCGGCCGCTACCTATAGACAATGAGGCAAAGGGACAGTCCCTTTGCCTCATTGATGCCTATTTCACGCATTGAGCCGCGAGATAGTCGCGGAAAAATGGCAATTCAAATGCGACGAGCCCTCGTCCTCGTTCCCCGATGATGCCGGCATCTATCATTCGGCGTCGGTAGCGGGAGACCTGCTGCGGCGAACGCTTAAGGCGCTCGACAAGGTCAGCGGTGGTGGATTCTTCCTCGTCATCGAGCATGGCGATGAGGAATCGCTTGTCCTCTGCAGTGAGTTCTCGATAGGTTGCCGCGAGGATTCGATCGTCCATCTCGTCGCGCGCGATTTTGATTCCTAGGTCAAAGTCGCGTGACGAGATTTCCTTCGAATCGCTTGTGAGATCCCAGGCACGGTAGCCTACAAGTTGCAATAGGAAGGGAAAACCGGAGATCGAGCGAACGGCTCTATCGATTCCCTCAGCATCTGCCAGTCGATCGTTTTCCTGGATTGTGCGAATCAAGGCCTCGCGCACGTCATAGTCGGCAATGCGACCCAGATGATATTGTTGGGCGCGGCGAAGGAACGAGACCGTCTTGTGGTTCAGCAACGTCGAGACGTTGTTGGGAAGTCCCGCCATGAGCAGGGCGACGCGTTTCCCATCGGTCACAAAGTGCTGATACGTCGCTGCGAGCTGAATCATCTCGTCGAGTGTCGGGTCCACCTCGTCAACTGTGACGAGCAGACCGGTGCCCGCCTCGTTGAGCTGGTCGATAATGTCGCTCATGCGATAACGCCAAGTTGAGGCATCGTGAACGCGACTGACCTCAATGTTGCCAAGCGGCGCAATTCCGAGACCGGTGACTTCGAAGTGGTTGGACGAGTCGATGAGATGGGCTGCGGCGCGTTTCGTCCCGAGCTCGATTTCCTCAAGCATTCCCGGGAGCGCGGTCGTCTTTACGGCTATCCAGCCGTGGGATTCCGCCATTGTCGTGAGCGACGACATGAGAGCGGTTTTACCGGTTCCACGCGCGCCTGAGAAGATCGAGGTCAATTCTGGGCGCCTGCGCTGGCTCAAGAAGGCACGGTCCAAATCCCGAATAATCTGTTGTCTGCCAGCGAGATGGGCTGGAACCTCACCAAAACTGGGGGTAAATGGGTTCTCGAGATATTCCACAATGCCCTCCTTTAGCGTCTCGGGTTAACTTCATTTTATTCTAGTTAATTTCAGTTAAAAACGATTAATTTTATTTCAAAGTATCAGGTTGGCGTCGCGCGTTATCGAAGTGGTGCTTGAATAACTTACGTTGGAGCCCGAAAATGGGTTCAACCCATTCGCGAAATTTGCACGCCCTATTGTGAGTGGGCTCTCAAATGAGCTGATGCTGCCATCGTGCGGCTGATAGGGGCAATCATGAAAAACAGAATCTATGGGTATGCTCGAGTTTCGTCAGCAGATCAGAACCTGGATCGCCAACTGGATGCGCTGGAGCGGTTTCCGGTCCAAACGAATTTGATCTACGCTGACAAAGCGAGCGGAAAGGACTTCAGGCGTCCTCAGTACCAGCGTCTTCTTCGTCGTCTGCGCGAAGGGGACGTTCTGGTGATTAAGAGTATCGACCGATTAGGTCGCGACTACCGGGAGGTTCTCGATGAATGGCGTCGCATAACGATGGACAAACGCGTTGCCATCGTGGTACTCGATATACCATTGCTTGATACACGCGAGCAACCCAATGGAATTACGGGGACTTTTATTGCCGATCTAGTGCTTCAGGTTTTGAGCTATGTGGCTCAGGTGGAGCGCGAAAACATAAAGCAAAGACAAGCTGAAGGTATTGCTTCGGCGCGATCACGCGGCATTCGATTTGGACGCCCAATGATCGAGCGTCCAGAAAACTATCGCTCAGTTGTCCAATCATTTAAAGGAGGTGGGGTGACAAGGCGGGATGCTGCCGCACTATTGGGCGTTAGTCCGTCGACGTTTGATCGTTGGAGACGGGCGGATTCAACTATTGTTGACCGCCCGCCGTTTAATCGTTCGCTTTAACTAGACGAATTGACAACGCGGTGGCACTATTTGGCTTAAGGGCGTGAACTGGATAAATGCTGAGGGAAGGAGCGGGCCCGCGTAAGAATACTACCCTCATCAAATTGTCTACCATTTCTACCCCGTCCCCTAATGGCAGGTTTTTACATGCCGGCAAAGCCTGTCTGGCGCAGGGCCTCGTAGAGGACGATGGCGGCGCTGTTGGAAAGGTTGAGTGCGCTGATGCGGTAGTCGTCCGGGTCGATGAAGTTACCACAGATGTCCTGCCGAAGGATGGCTTCGTGACCGTCCTCGATATGCCCGAGCGATTCCTCGTGGGCTTCCCATGCCTCGGCGTTGTCGAGTGAGTCACAATCGCGCAGCATCGGAATGCGCTCGCAGCGCGCGGGCGCCGCGGCAAGCAGTGGCTCGGGAATGCCCGAGCTCTCGCTGCCAAAGACCAAGTAGTCGCCATCGCGGTAGGTACTCTGAGCATAGGTGCGGCGTGCCTTTTTGGTCAGCAGATGCAGGCGACCATCGGCAGGGGAGAGGTTGTTGCGCGCAAGAAAATCCTCCCAGCCGGCATAGGTCGTCACGTCCAAGTTTTGCCAGTAGCCCAGGCCGGCGCGACGTACCGTCTTGTCGTCGAGTGAAAAGCCCAGTGGCTCCACCAGATGCAGATGGGCGCCGGTGACCACGCAGGTACGGCCGATATTGCCCGTATTGGCCGGAATCTCGGGTGCATACAGCACGATATTGAACATGAATCTCCTTGGCTCAGAACGAAAAACCACCACGAAGGGCACCTTCGTGGTGGTTTGGCGGTTGCGTAGGCGGAAAAATGCCCGCTTGGATAAACCTAGGCGCGGTGCCAGTCGGTCAGGCAGGCATCGAGGGAGGCGATGAGCGCATCCTTGTCCATGTGACGGCCGATGATGCACAGGCTCGTCATGCGGTCGCCCGTCTCGTCGTCCCAAATCTGCATGATCTCGGGGTTCTCATCGATGATCTTCTGCTTCTCGCCCTCGGGCGCAGAGTCGACAAACAGGCCGTTTTCCATCAGGCGCATCTGGTGGCCGGCCTGCTCAAACATGTAGCACATGTCCGGATTGCCGGTCTGCCACAGCGGGCCCTTGACGCGGATGACCTCGTCGGGCCACTCCTGCTCAACAAAATTGGTGAACTTCTGCAGGTCAAACGGTTTGCGGCGCGAGTACACAAAGGTCTCGATGTCGTACTCGAGCACCTCGGGGTCGTCGTGCTCCTCGGGATGCTCCATGGCCTCGATCCAGGCGGCGGAGTTGTAGGCGCGCATAAAGTCGAAGCGGTCGGTATCGAGCAGCTCCTCCATGGGGACCTCGCCGTTTTGGGCCTCGACGATCACGGCGTCTTTCTGCAGGCTGCGCACGATGGCCTTGAGCTCGGCGATCTGCTCGGGCGTCACGGTATCGGTCTTGTTGAGGATGAGCGTGGAACAAAACTCAATCTGCTGGATGAGCAGGCTCTCGATGTCGTCCTCGTCGATATCCTCTGCAAGCAGGTCGCGGCCGCCGTTGAATTCGTCGTACATGCGGGCGCAGTCGACCACGGCCACGATGTTGTCGAGCGCGAGCTTGGGTTCGCCGCCCACCTTGGCCTCGTCGCAGAAGCTCGAGATGGTGTAGGCGATGGGGATGGGCTCGCAAATGCCCGAGGCCTCGATGATGATGTAGTCGAAGTTGCCCGAATCGGCGATGCCCTGCAGCTGGTTGGCCAGGTCGTCCGAAAGCGTGCAGCAGATGCAGCCGTTGGTGAGCGGGATGAGGTCGTCGGTCTCGGAAAGGCCGCCGTCGGCGATGAGGCTGGCGTCGACGTTGATCTCGCCGATATCGTTGACGATCACGGCGGCGCGGATGCCGCCGTCGTTAGCGAGGATGTGGTTGAGCAGCGTGGTCTTGCCGGCACCGAGGTATCCGGTAAGCATGATGATCTTCACGGGTTTGTTGGGCATGTGCCCTCCTTTGTTAGACATGGCTTACAGTTGAATCTTATGCCAAACGCCTGCTCTTATACCCACGCGCCGGCAAATAACACAAGCTACTCCCAGGCTCCCCATACATCGGGGCAATAACCGACGGTGGCCTTTTTGCCGTTGCGCACGATGGGCTCGGCTAGAACCTGCTGGTTTTCGAGCAACTTGTCGAAGCGCTGGCTAGGGGTGAGGTGCTGAATGAGCGCGAGCGTCTCCTCGTCCTTGGCCTTGGGGTTGAGCAGCTTGTCGATGCCGCCAACTGCCTGCATCACGCTTGTGAGCTCGCCTTTGCTCATCTCCTTTTCCTTAAGGTCAATAAACTGCACCTTAATGCGGCGCTCCTTAAAATAACGCTGCGCCTTCTTGGTATCGAAGGACTTTTTGGTGCCGAAGATTTGAATATTCATATATTGTTCCGCCGTTCTAACGAACGGCGGTCACCTCGACGCTGCAAAGCCATCTGATGGGCAATCTGCCTTTCAATCGTCGCGCGCGGGCAAAAGCCCAGCGCCCTCCTCTTTCAAGGCACCTTGCCTCATCAGCTGGCTTTTCGCTGACATTGATAGAACATCGAGGTGACCACCGCTGGACTTATCGAATGAAGTTGGTCGTTGCGCGATCGGCTTCGGGCGCGTTGATGCCGGCGGCCTGTCCTGCCTCGATGCAGCGCAGGAGCCAGGCCATGTTCTTGCCGATGTTTCGCATGGTGGCAAGGCCCTCGGCGTCTCCATCGGCGTCGCCGGGCACGCGGCCAAACACGTTGTTCCAGTAGGTGGAAGCAACCACGGGCATTTGCTTAATGGTGAAGTACTTGTTGAGCACATCGAAGGTGGTCGACGTGCCGCCGCGACGGGCGACGGCGACTGCGGCGCCGGGTTTGTGCTCAAAGGCATGCCCGCCTGCATAGAAGGCGCGATCGAGGGCCGAAAGGATGCGGCCGCTGGGGTGCGCGTAGTAGACGGGCGAGCCAAAGACAAAACCGTCGGCCTGTTTGGCGGCAGCGATCAGCTCGTTCACCACGTCGTCGTCAAAGGTGCAGCGACCGCCAAGTTTGCCGCACTGACCGCAGCCGATGCAGTCGCGAATGGGCTTGGCGCCCAGCTGAAACACTTCGGTATCAATGCCTTCGGTATTGAGCTGCTCGGCGACTTCGGCGAGTGCGCGGGCGGTGTTGCCGTTTGCCTTGGGACTGCCATTGACCAAAAGAACCTTCATCACAAACTCCCTCTGCTGTCGGTGACTTCTGCGGAGGATTATCGCACGAGAGGGCAGGTGGCGTGGGGCGCGATGTGAAACGGCTTGTGTTTCACATCGCGCCCCATGACGCTAGTCCAGCTTGGTGCCCGGTACTTGCGGCGCCTCTATAAGCCGCGCTTTGAGTTCGTTCAAAATGGAAACGGGCTGACGGTCGACGCCGTCCAGATGGAGCGTGGCCACGCGAATGGGCGGCTGATATTCAAGCGAGCCGATGAGCACGGGAGAACCCAGGAACCGTTCGATTTCGTCTGCGATCGCGTCGGTCTCTTCGGGATCAAAGTCGTCGAAAAGCGCCACGAATGTCGGCCCCGTCGAGCGGAACAGGCGACCCTTGCCGCGCGAGCATTCCATAAGGCAGGCGGCGCTTTCGGCGAGCACGCGGTCACCTGCATCGAATCCAAAGCGGGCATTGACCTCGGCGATATCGTCAACCTTAATGGCAATAAAGCCTGCCTCGCGCGGCACGCGGCGCATCTCTCCAATAGCGTTGACCAGGGCGTGGACATCGCCCAGGCCCGTTACCGAGTCGGTCGTATCCGCTAGGCTTCGGTTGATGATAATGCCCACGTACATGTTAGGCTCGGTATCAGTGCCGTCCAAGCGGTAGCCCGTGCAGTCGCAAAGCGCGTACGCTCCGGTGGCGTCCATTACGCGATACTGCATGTAGTGGAAGTGCCACGTGCCGTTTATCACCATATCGAGCTCGACGCGTACGTTGTCACGGTCCTCGGGATGAACGCGGGCGAGCCACATGTCGAGTGAGTTAAAAGGGTGCTGGGAGGGCAGGTCAAAATCGCGCACGGCGTTAACCGACCATTGCGATTCTCCAGTATCGAGGTTAAGGATGAACGGATAGCGCGTCTCGGAGCTCATAGAGATCGCTTGGAATACGCGGTCGTTGCACGGAAGCTGATCGACGATTGGGCGTTGCGGCGCGTCACTGTCTTTCGGTTGCTGCACACGATGCATAAGCTTATAGCGATACATCTTGCGATCGGCATCCATCGTCATCTGGCGACGCGTGTCGCCGGCAAGCGGGTCGACGCGCGAGCAGCCAAAGCTAAAGCTGCCGATCATGGGCGCCTTGCCGCCTGAGCTCGCCTCGATCAGCCCAGTACGTACCTGCTCCAAGCGCTGCTCGAGTTCGGTCTCGTTTGCGGAGAGCGAGATAAGCACAAACTCGTCTCCACCGATACGGAACAGCATCTCATCGTGCTCCATGGTTTCGGAGAGCGTGCGGCAGATGCTCAGAATATAGCGATTGCCTTCGGCGTGGCCAAACCTATCATTGCAATGCTTGAGATGGTCGATGTCAATATAGGCGCAGGTGAAGGGGTCGCCTTTGCGCCAGAGTTGCTCGACGTGACGGTCGAATCCGTTGCGGTTGCCCAAGTTGGTGAGCGGATCGATATAGGCGTTGCGCTCAAGCAGCTGGCGCTCTTGTTGCAGGATGGCATGCGTCTTTTGCAGTTGCTCACCAACGGCGCGTAGCCCAGCGGGCAGCGCGGCAACATCGAGTTCAGCGGTCGAGACGCCGTTCGCAAGTCGCTGAAGATAGGCAATAATCGATTGCTCGCCCAGGCGATATGACTCGTTCATGATGGATAACCTCCTTGGGCGGAACAACGGTTTGTATCATATCCCCAATTCGGTTTGAATTGGGGATATAAGTTAGCTAATGGAGACAAATGTCCCCTTCGACGGTGGCGTTTTGCGCGCGAGCGTATCAGTTGTTATTGCCACCATCGAGCAATGCCTCAAAATCCTTCGCCGGCATGGGGCGGTAGTAGAGGAAGCCCTGAGCGTAGCGGGCGCCCATTTGTCGTAGCATGTTCGCCTGCTCATTTGTCTCGACGCCTTCGACCACGACGGGCAGATGGAGCGACTGCGCCATTTCGAGCATCGATGAAATGATTTGCGTGCTGCGGCCTTGATCGCGGTCGGTGGGCACAAAGGTGCGGTCGAGCTTGATGACGTCGACGTTGACGTTCTTGAGCATCGCGAGCGTGGACTGGCCGGTGCCAAAATCGTCCATATAGGTCGAGAAGCCGCGGGTGTGCAGATCTGCGGTCAGCTTATCCACGGCCTCGGATTCTCCCGTATAAGCCGTCTCGGTGATCTCGATACGCATGAGCTCGGGCGGTAGGTTGTATTGGGCGGCGAGCGCCCCTATATGTTCGGCAACGTCGCAGGCAAGGATATCCACGCGCGACACATTAAGCGAGACTGGAACTACGCGAAGACGGCGATCGAGACGCTCGCGAAGCCATATGGCGACACCCTGCCAAATGTACTTGTCGAGCGTCACTACAAAGCCGCTTTCCTCGAGTGCGGGGATAAACGTTGCGGGCGAAATGAGAGAGCCGTCCTTGTCAATCCAGCGGGTGAGTGCTTCGGCGCCAATAATCTCGCCGGTTTCCATATCGACCTGGGGCTGAAGATAGTACGTGATGCGGCCGTTTGAGAGCGCGTACTGGAACTCGGTCAGCGTGCGGTGGAACGCAATCTCGTGTTCATATTCCTCGGGGCGGAAAATAGCAATGCGCTCCTTGAAGTCGTTTTTGGCGCGTCGATTGGTAAACATGGCCTTTGCCTGCGCATCGATGGTGATTTCCTCGCTAGCGTCGATGGGGCATACGCCCATGGACGGCCAAAAGCCTACGCCGTCGTCGTGCTTGGCTACAGCCTCGCGCACGCGCGCATAGACTCGGTGAACGAAATCGTGCTCAAAGGGTATGAGCAGACAAAAGTCGTCTTGCCCCCAGTATCCCGCGACGCCCATGTCGGCGTTCTCGATATCCTTGAGCACCGTGCCCACATCGGTAAGCATACGGTCGCCTTCGGTCTGTCCATACCATTCGTTAAATAGGCGCATGTGGCCCATGTCGACGGTGGCGATACACCAAGCGTCGTCGCGCCTTGCCTTGATGAAAGCATTGGCACGGCGCATAAACTCGCTGGGTCGGCAGAGGCCGGTGAGCATATCGATGCGTTCGGCGATGGCGCTTTTGCGCTCGACCTCGGGTATAGGGAGGCTGTCGTTGGGGACAAGCCCGCCAGCTGTGCGAAGGCGACGGTCGAGTTCGCACAAAACAGCAGATGTTTGGTAGTCCAGGCGCTCGTAAAAGACCGGGGCGACAATGCAAACGGGAGTGATGTTGTCGCCCGCAATCTGAACGGGGGCAAAAATGGTCTCTTTTAGACGATGGGTCAGGAGTTCAAATGCCCCGTGGTCCAAAGCGTTGCTGAGCACGACGAACTGGACACTTCGTGAACGGAAGACGCGACTTCTACCGCGGGTGATCGACAGCATACGGCCTGCGTATTCGGCAAGCATGCTGTCGACCGCCTCGGTTCCATAGAGCTCGTTGAGCTTCGTCGTGCCGCGGACGCGCACGGCGATGAGTCCTGTTTTGCAGTGGTCACGGCGACAGGCATCGATAGCGTTGACCAGCATGCGTTGCGTTCCAAGCCCCGTGGCGGCGTCGACGGTCTCGGCAAGGGAATGATTGACGAGCTCGCCGACATAGAGCGAGGGCTCGTTTTCGCCCCCATCGATGCGAAAACCGCGAGCACGGCAGAGCACGTAGTCGCCTGTGGCGTTGCGTACACGATACTGCATGACGCGATGGTGCTTGGAGCCGTTATAGACTTGGTCGATGTCGTCGGTAAAAGCCTCAAGGTCATCGGGATGGACGCGCTTTTTCCAGCAATCGCGACAGTTGTCTATGTGCTCTGAAGGAAGTCCGAGATCGCGCAAGGCGTTTTGTGACCAAAGGGTGCGATGTTTATCCAAGTTCTCGATAAAGAAATAACGGCCCTCGTTGAGCATCGAAAAGGCGTCGAAAATACGATCGCTTATTTCGAAGTCGTCGGCGTGGACTTGCGTGATATTGCGTCGATCAAGATGCAAGGCATGACGTAGCTTGTAGTCGTACATGCGATGGTCGGCATCGAGCGTCATGCGATTGGGGGCTTCGCCCAGGGCGGGGTCGGCGTGTGACACTCCGTAGCTAAACGAGCGGGGCATCTCGGAATCGTTGTTTTTGAGCAGGATCGTTCGGCAGTGTTCCAGACGATCGGCGAGGTCGTCCTCGGTCGCAATCGTAGATAGGATGGCAAACTCGTCGCCGCCTATGCGAAACGCCGCTTCGCCCACCTTCATATACAGCTTAAGATAGAGACTTACCTGCAAGATATAGCGGTTGCCCTCGTCATGCCCAAAGACGTCGTTGCAGTGCTTGAGGTTATCGATGTCGATAAATGCCATGGTCACGGGCAGTTCCTGTTCCCAGATTTCCTCTAAGGAGCGGGCAAAGCCGCCGCGGTTGCCAAGCCCGGTAAGCTGGTCGGTAAAGGCAGTCCTAATCAGATCGCCCTGACGCTCGAGAAGGTCACGGACGGTCTTTTCGAGCGTCTCGGTGTAATTGCTGACGGTTTCCATATTCTAAGCGGCTTTCTGAGGTCGGGGCGGATTGCGTCGGGCGAGCTCGTTGTGTACACGCGTCGTTGCTCGGTGTTTTGCGTGTATCCAGGCCCCCGCCTTGCTGCGTTGCCGGGTTACTTTGCCGGCTAATGTTCGCTGTTGATAACTGCTGCGTAGTATAAACAACAGTGCACAATTGTATATGGGGTACACAATTGTATATGGGCGCACATGCTGCGGGCGGCTATTATTCGCCAAACGGCAGCGCCTGGGTGCGCATAAAAAATGCGACTGGGGCGGTATATGTTGACGGATATACTTGTTCCGTTTGAATTTGCGGGGACGGAGATGGTCGCATGACACAGCCAAATATGACGCGCACGGTGGGGCTGGCACTCGAGGGAGGCGGCTACCGCGGTATGTATACGGCGGGCGTGCTCGACGTTTGGATGGAGCACGGTTTGACCTGCGACCATATGGTGGGTGTCTCGGCGGGTGCGGCGTTTGGCTACAACTTTAAATCGCGCCAGATCGGCCGCGCCATTCGCTACAACAAGGCCTATTGTGCCGACAAGCGCTATGCAAGCGTGACCAGCTGGCTGCGAACCGGCGATATGTTCAATGCCGATTTTGCCTATCACGAGGTGCCCATCGAGCGCGATCCCATCGACCTGAAGGCGTATCGCGCCTGCCCCATGCGGTTTACGTGCGTGTGTACCGATATCGAGACGGGCAAGGCCGTCTACCATGACCTGCCCTATGGCGACGAGAGGGATATCGAGTGGATTCGCGCGTCGTCGGCGATTCCCGTGGCGACGCGTCCTGTCGCCATTGAGGGCCGCAAGTACCTGGATGGCGGCGTGGCCGATTCCATTCCCAGCGCTTGGCTGTTTGCGCAGGGCTACGACTGTAACGTGGTGGTGCTGACGCAGCCGGCGGGCTTTGTAAAGCAGCCCAACAGTGTGATGCCTATGCTGCGGCGCGTGTTCCGCCACTACCCAGAGTTTGTGGCGGCGCTTGAGCATCGGCATGAGGTCTACAATGCCACGCTCGATGACCTGGCACGTCGCGAGGCTGCCGGCGAAATCTTTGTGGTGCGGCCGAGCGAATCGGTGAAGGTGCCGTCGCTGTGCCGCGAACCGGATGAGCTCGAGCGCATCTACCAGGTCGGCCGTCGTGATGCGGAGGCGACTTTGCCGGCGTTGGAAGCGTATCTGGCAGGGTAGGGGTTGCATGCGGAAAGCGCATCCCGGAATGGACGTTCGAACCGGGATGCGCTTTCCGCCGCTATTGAAGATATGAGGCCGCGAATAAGCTGCTCGGCCTAGACTTTACGCCTGCTGCCAGGTGTCGACGAGCTCCTTGGCCGCGGCGTAGAGGTCATCGGCGCTGCAGACGGCACTCACCACAAAGAAGCCATCGACGCCGGTGGCCTTAAGCTGCGGCAGGTCGGCCGTTTTGACGCCGCCGCCCACCACGATGGGCACGGGGCTTGCCGCGTGGAGGGCGGCCAGGTCCTCAAAGCTCTTGGTGATGATAGAGCCGTCGGCCGCGCGTCCGCAGTCGCGCTTGGTCTCGGTCTCGTGGAGTGGGCCGATGCCCAGGTAGTCGACTAGGCTCATGTCGGCGGTCTTGACGTACTCGAGCATCTCCTCGCAGCGGGCCGAAAGGCCCACGATGGCATCGGGGCCCAGAAGCTTGCGGCAGACCTCGACGGGAATATCGCTCTGGCCTACGTGCACGCCGTCGACGGCAATGCCCTGCTCGCGCGCGGCGAGTACACAGTCCAGACGGTCGTCGATTAACAGGGCGACCTGACCGGTCTTGCCAGCCTGTGCGATTGCCTGCGCGGCGTCGCCGGTCAGTGCAATGATCTCGCGGGCGCTTGCCACCTTGGAGCGCACCTGGATGCAGGTAAAGCCGGCGTCGAGTGCCTGGGCCACCACATCGCCCACGGGGCGCCCAAGCGTGTTTTCGGGGCCGAGCACCAGATAGGCCGAGATATCAAGGTTGTCGCGGATGCTCATCGTGCTTCCTCCTGTTTCTTGATCTGTGCTTCCATGCGCTCGAGCTTGCCGGTCATGGTGTCGGTAAATCCGGGTCGAATATCGGCTTTGAGCACGACTTCGGTGCGGATGCCCTTGCTCGCCAACACAAAGGTTGCGTCACGCACGACCTGCATGACCTCGTCCCAGTCGCCCTCGATCTCGGTGAACATCGAGGTGGTGCGGTTGGGAAGGCCGCTCTCGCGAATGACGCGCACGACCTCGGCGACCTCGGCGGATAGCTCATCGCCGGTGCCGCATGGGGCGATGGCCACAGCGACGAGCGTGTTCATGCCGGCATTGGTTGCGGGCTCGGACATGGCTTATGCCTCCTCGAGCTCGAGTCGGTTATCAGCGATGTCCTGGGCGGTCGCGCGGTAGAGCTCATCGATAAAGGCGACCTTAAAGCTTGCCGGGGCATCGGCGACAGCGGCGGCACGCGTGCCGGCAACGTTGTAGACCGCGGTGCCGCAGATGGCTGCCGTAAACGGATCGGCAGCGCAGGCGTACACGGCCAGCACGCCGCCCTGCGAGCAACCGCAGCCGGTGATCTTGGACATGAGCGGGCTGCCGCCGTGGGACTTGGCCACGGTCGTGCCGTCGGTGATTAGGTCGACTTCGCCCGAGACCACTACGGCGCCGCCGGTGTAGCGGGCGAGCGCCACGGCGGCAGCGCGGGCGGCGTCGACCGTGTCGGTGGTATCGACACCGCGCACGCGGCTCAGATCGGCCGCCTCGCCCTCAAGACCCCACAGGCCGGCGAGCGCTATGATCTCGGAGGCGTTGCCGCGCACGATGGCGGGCTTGTACTGCTTGAGCTCATTTACCAGCTGGGTGCGCAGACTGCCGATGCCCAGACCCACCGGATCGAGCACCCAGGGCTTGCCGGCGTCGTGTGCCGCCTTGGCCGCGCGTGGAATCGTCTGCTCGTAGATGGGAAAGAGCGTGCCCATATTGAGATAGATGGCACCGCCGCCGGCAACGAGTGCCTCGCCCTCGTCGGGCAGATAGACCATGGCGGCCGATCCGCCCACGGCGAGCTGCGCGTTGGCGACAAAGTCGATCGTCACCGTGTTGGTGATGGAGCCGGCCATCGGATTGGTGGCGCGAATCTCCTCCACGGCCTTGACCACATTTTGCTTAAGCTGTTCCGAATCAATCACTGCACATGCCTCCTTGGCATAGAAAAGGGGCGCTGTGCATAGACAGCGCCCCTGTAAAGGCGGCATGCTCCCTACGCCAGCATTAACTGACAGGTTCAAAGGATTGGGCCCATTGCCCTCTCAGCCTTGTGGTTTGCACCGCCGGCACTCCCGCATCGAATCTGTTGTTCCCTATACTAGCGCACCTGCCAAAAAGGGACAGGTTTATTTTGGCAGGTAACAACTGGGACTTTGCGTTTTCCCAGATGAAACCTGCCGAAATAAACCTGTCCCTTTTTGGCAGGTCGGTACAATAGATGGGATTAAGAATGACCGAGGGGACCTTATGATCAAACTTGTGCTGACCGATATGGACGATACACTGATTCCAGCCGGGCATGACGGCGCCAGCGACTACGCCATTGAGGGCATTCACGCCATGCAGGCGGTGGGTCTGCACTTTGGTCCGGTTTCGGGTCGTCAGCCGTCCGCGATGGGCTGGATGTTCCGCAATCGCTCCGAGTGCTTCTCGACCGGTGCGTTTTGCAACGGCCAGGTGATGTTTGTCGATGGCGAAGTAGTCGCTTCGCGCGCAATCGATAACGATGCTCTGATGCGCTTAGCCGATTATTTTGAACAGGAGACCGACGATACGTATTTGAAGGTCTACCGTCTGGGTGATGACTTTTGGAATAACGATGCCTATTGCGTGACAAGCGATCCCGAGCGTGTGCGTCGCGCCATGAAGTCAGGCGGCAACGCGTGGCTCAAGGGCGAAGAGGCTCCCTGTCGTCCTGTCGTTGACGATGCCCCGGTATACAAGGCGAATATCTGGAGTGCCCGTTCGCGCGAGGAGCTCGCCGAGCTGCGCGAGCGTGTTGCCGCTGAGGTGCCGGAGCTCTCGCTCGTGTTTCCCAACAACCGCGTGCGCCTGTTCGACGTTCTTCCGACCGGCTGGGACAAGGGCTGCGCTGCGCTGGAGCTGGCGCGTGCTTTGGGCCTGATGCCCGACGAGGTGGCCGTATTCGGCGATTCCGATAACGATTTGCCCATGATCGATGCCGTTCCCAACTCCGTTGCAGTCGCCAATGCCAACGAGGCCGTCACGGCTGCCGCACGCTGGCATATCGGCGCTGCGGCAGATGATGCGGTTGCCGGGGCTCTGCATCAGATTGCCGCCTGCGCCGCGACGGGGGAGATGCCGTTGTTTATGAGCCAAATGGACACGGCGGGTTTCGACGTCACAAACGTCTAGGGAGAAAGCCATGAAGCTCCAGCAACTCAGATATGTCGTCAAAGTTGCCGAATGCGGCAGCATCACCGAGGCCTCGCGCCGGCTCTTTGTGTCGCAGCCTTCGATTACCGCGTCGATCCGCGATCTCGAAAACGAGATGGGTGTGCATATCTTTGAGCGCACCAACAAGGGTGTCATTGTGTCCGAGGAAGGCGAGACCTTCTTGGGGTACGCGCGCCAGGTGCTCGACCAGGCCGACCTGCTCGAGGGCAAGTACAAAGGTACGTCCGAGCAGGTGCCGCACTTTAGTGTGAGCTGCCAGCATTATTCCTTTGCCGTTAATGCGTTTGTCGATGTGATCCGCGAGTTCGATGCCGCGCGCTACGACTTTACCCTGCGCGAGGAGCAGACCCACGAAATTATCGAGGATGTCGCGCATATGAAAAGCGAACTCGGCATCCTGTATCTGTCGGAGCACAATCGCGAGGTCATCGAGCGCATGCTTGCCGCCAACGAGCTCGTGTTCGAAGGGCTCTTCTGCGCCACGCCGCATGTCTTCGTCTGCGCCGACCATCCGCTGGCGGGCCGCTCCAGCGTGACGCTCGAGGATCTGGAAGACTACCCGTTCCTGTCCTACGAGCAGGGCAGCTACAACTCGTTTTACTATTCCGAGGAGCTGACCTCGACGTTCGAGCGTCGCAAAAATATCCGCGTGCGCGACCGTGCGACGTTGTTCAATTTGGCCATGGGCCTCAACGGCTACACGGTATGCTCGGGCGTGATCAGCCACGAGCTCAACGGCCCCGGCATTATCTCGATTCCGCTCGACGTGGACGAGTACATGGAGATTGGCATCATCACGCGCAAGAACACGACGCTCACGCGCTACGGTCGGGCCTATATCGACGCGATTCGTCAGCATATCTAGGCTGCTGTGCTCCGCACGGTTCAAGTCTCTTTATGACAGTCCAGACTGATATAGGAAGCATCTATATCAAACTGTTATAAACGTATATTTTACGATGACCATATGAGCGCTCATACTCTGTCCCAGTAAAGCAACCAATGCAAAGGGAGATATCTATGAGCACTTCGATTCAACCGAACGCGCCGTTTCGCGCCGATATCGTCGGCAGCTTTCTTCGTCCGCAGGCTGTAAAGGACGCCCGTGCCGCCTATGTCGCGGGTAAACTCGACGCTTCCGGCCTTAAGGCCGTCGAGGATGAGGCCATTCGCGACTTGGTGGCTAAGCAAAAGGCTGCCGGCTTGCAGGTGATTACCGATGGCGAGTTCCGCCGCAGCTACTGGCACCTCGATTTTATGTGGGGGCTCAACGGCATTGAGCGCCGTGCCTCACGCACGGGTTATATGTTCCATGACGAGGAGACGACGGCCGACACCGCCGTGGTTACCGGTCCCATTAGCGGCGAGAACCACCCGTTCGTCGAGCATTTTAAGTTCGTCAAGGCGCTTGAGGGGGAGGGCCAGGTCGCACGGCAAACCATTCCGGCGCCGATTCAGACGTTTTCCGAAGTCACGCTCGACCGCTGCGATGGCCAGCAGGAGAGCTTGCGTGCCGTCTATAAGACCGACGAAGAGCTCGCCGACGCCATCGCGGCAGCATACCGCACCGTGATTGCCGACCTGTATGCCGCGGGCTGCCGCAACATCCAATTTGATGACTGCACCTGGGGCATCTATTGCGATACCGACTTTGTGTCCAAGACCGGCATGAGCCCGGTTGACCTGCAAAAGGTGTCCGAGCTAGGCGTGGCGCTCAACAATGCCGCCATCGCGGGCAAGCCCGACGATCTGGTTATCAACACGCACGTGTGCCGCGGCAACTACCACTCCACCTATGCTTTTGAGGGCGGCTACGACCCTATCGCTCCGTATCTGTTTGCGCATGAGAATGTCGATGCGTTCTACCTTGAGTTCGATACGCCGCGCGCCGGTGGCTTTGAGCCGCTCAAGTACGTTGCTCCCGGCAAGAAGGTCGTGCTGGGCCTGGTGACCACCAAGGCGGCAGAGCTCGAGAACGAGGACGTTATCGTCGAACGCATCCGCGAAGCTGCGAAGTATGTGCCGCTCGAGAACCTGTACCTGTCGCCCCAGTGCGGCTTTGCCAGCTGCGAGATTGGCAACAAGCTGACCGAGGACGAACAGTGGGCAAAGATCGCGCTGGTCAAGCGCATTGCTGAGCGCGTTTGGAAGTAACGCTACCGTTTGCAGGTGACGTCGCGTGCGAGACATGGTGTATCACGTGCAATGGTTCGGATCGTATCGTTCGGGCAGGTTATCCGATATGCCTGATCGCCCTTCCATCATGAAAGGACTTCCATGTCCCAATCCTCGACGCCCGCCGTATCTGAACTCGAGGAGACTGTCGAATAGTAGTTGTGTTCAGCTAAATCAAAAAATGGCGCCCGTGCGTACGCGTGGACGCCATTTTTAATGCGTCAGTATCCAGTGGATGCCGCGCGCCATGCGCAGGTCAGTTTGGGCAAAGTGATTGCCGGGGTTGAGCTCCAGCGTTGTTGGAACGTCACGCTCGATAAACAGCTCTTCCATCGCGCGCGTATCGTCGAGCACGTGCCGCATCATGCGGTTGGGCGTCTTGGTTTCCTTTTTACCGAGCGAAAGATAGGCGGCGTCGGGCGTAGCTGTCATCGTGCGCTCGCGCGCGTAGTCGATAAAGCCGGGGAACCACAGCGACCCCGACGCACTCGCCGCGCGCTCAAAGACATCTGTTTGCCAAAGTGCCCACAGTGCAAAAAGACCCGCCAACGAGTAGCCGGCAACGCCGCGCCAGGCGGGCGGTTGTGGGAGCGATGATTCGGCCTGGGGGATTATCTGCTTCAACAACTCGTCAAGAAAACCAGCAGCCTGTCCGCCAAAGGGCTCGGCATCTCGTATAGTTCCGTCGCATTCCCAGGGGCTCAACTCGCGATTCCAATCGAGTCCTCCGATGGCGACAAGGGTGAACGGCGGGCAGTCGAGCTCTCGGCAGCGCTCGTAGACTTCACTACCGTCGCCCATAACCACGGGGAGGTAGATGACGGGCGTACCTTCCGCACGCTCTGAATAAACGGTTATCTGCTTCTGATGCGCTTCCAAGGCAGGCTTCTCTCGGTGTTGTGATATTGACAGCCTCAATTGTCGCACGCTGGCACGGGGGCAGACGCTAAAAGAAAGGCGCGGAGCCGCTCGATGCGATTCCGCGCCTTGATGTTCTGCTTTAGCAGACTATGCCGTTACGCCACGAAGAAGTAGACGAGGAAGGCAAGGGCTGCGATCCACATGAGCGGCTTGATCTTGGAGGCTTCGCCCTTAAAGAGCGCGACGATCACGTAGGCGATAAAGCCCAGGCCAATGCCGGCAGAGATGGAGTAGGTGAAGGGCACGCCGGCGACAATCATGAACGCCGGGAAACCCTGCGACACGTCGGACCAGTCGATCTCGGAGGCCTCGCTCATCATGAGGTAGCCGACGTAGACCAGGGCACCGCAGGTGGCGGCGCTGGAAACGATGGTGACGATGGGGGAGAAGAACGCGGCGAGAATGAACAGCACGCCGGTGGTGACGGAGGTGAGGCCCGTGCGGCCACCGTCGGCAGCGCCAGAGGTGGACTCGACGAAGGTGGTGATGGAGGAGACGCCCATGAAACCGCCCACAGCAGCGGCGGCGGAGTCGACGATCAGGATCTCCTTGATATTCTCGACGTTGCCGTCGTCGGTGAGGAACTCGCCCTGCTTGGCCACGGCCATCGCGGTGCCCATGGTGTCGAAGAAGTCACTCATGAGCAGCGAGAACGAGATGACGAGGAGCGCGGGGTCGGTAAGGACCTTGACGATGGCGGGCACGCCGCCGGCGTCGGCGATGGGGCCACCGATGCTCGAGAAGTCGAGCGGGGCGATGATGCCGGTCGGAGCCTGGGTCACACCTAGGGGGATACCGGCGATGACGGCGACGACGATGCCGATGAGCAGAGAGCCGGGGACGTTGCGGCAGGCGAGGGCGACTGTCACCAGGATGGAGATGATGCCGACGATGAAGGTGGGGGAGGTGATGTCGCCCAGACCGACGAGTGTACCGGCGCCAGCGGTGATAATGCCGGCATCGCACAGGCCAATCATGGCGATGAACAGGCCCAGACCCACCGAGATGGCGTGACGCAGGACAACCGGGATGGCGTCCATGATGGCCTCGCGCAGGCCACAAAGCACGAGCAGCAAGATGACGACGCCCTCGAGGAAGATGACGCTCATGGCCACGTGCCAGTCACCGCCGCAGACGGTGGTGGTGATTCCAGCGATCATCGCGTTGACGCCTAGGCCCGACGCGCAGGCGAGCGGGCGGTTGGCGAAGATGCCCATGCAGATGGTCATGATGCCGGCGCCCAGGCAGGTGGCGCAGGCGAGCGCTCCCGCATCGATGCCGGCGCCCGAGAGCACCGCAGGGTTGACGGCGATGATGTAGGCCATCGCCAGGAATGTTGTCAGTCCAGCGCGAAGTTCGGTCCCGATTGTGGACTTGCGCTCACTGACGTGAAAAAGTTCGTCCATGCATACCCTTTCCTTGTTCGGCCCCGAGTTTAGGCCGATTGACACGAACTCACCCACTATAGCCCCTTTACGACGCTGTTGTTCCTCGCATGTTGATGTTCGGCGCTTTGTAGCAGACGGACGGTATTTTTCGCATGAAAATGTGTGGGTACCGTATACTTAAGCGGTTACAACGACCCCTATGGAGGAACGTATGATTAAAGAGCTTTGCCACGACGAGGCTATCCTGTCCCAGCGTTGCGAGGTTGCGACCGTCGAGGACGAGTCGGTCGCACAGGACCTGATCGATACCATCAAGTCGCTCGACGATGCCGGCTGCCTTGCCGCTAACCAGATTGGCGTCACCAAGAAGGTCTGCGTCTACCTGGACGACGCCGGCGAGCCCCACGTGCTCTACAACCCCCGTCTGGTGTTTGGCCTGGGCGCCAGCAAGATGGAGGAGAGCTGCCTGACGCACGAGGAGGTCACCAAGTCCACGCGCTACATCAAGTGCAAGGTTGCTTATGACGTGATCGTCGACGGCAAGATGCGCGAGCGCAAGCAGGACTTTGTGGGCTTCGAGGCGCAGATGATCCAGCATATGATCGATCACTGTCTTGGAAAGTTGGTCTAAGGGGACCAAAGCACCGCACTTCGTCTCTTTTGGTCCGGACATGACATTGTTGTCATGTCCGGGCTTTTGTGTTTAGCGCCTTTTTGTTTGGTGACAATAACCTTAACAAGGACGTAAAGCTAGGAGGCGCTATGTGTACGAGCATTCGATTTACCGATAATTCCGGCCACATGTATCTAGGCCGCAACCTCGACTGGAGCTTTGATTACGGCCAACAGGTTCGCGTTATGCCGCGCGGGTTTCACATTCCGTATTCGTTTATCGATGACGCGACAGCGGCGCACGCGGTGATCGGTATGTGCATCGATTACAAGAACTACCCTATGTTCTTCGACTGCGGCAACGATGCGGGCCTCGCCGTGGCGGGTCTCAATTTCCCGGGTTATGCCGAGTATGCCGAGGACCCTGTCGACGGCAAGACCAATATTGCGGCCTATGAGTTTCCCCTGTGGGTGGCAGCGACGTTCTCGACGGTCGACGAGGTCGAGGCTGCGCTGCGCGATACGGTGATTGTTGCTAAATCTGCAGGAGAGGGGCTGGGCGTGTCGCTGCTCCATTGGATTATCGGCGACAGCCAGCGTAGCATCGTGGTCGAGATGATGGCTGACGGTCTGCATGTATACGACGATCCGGTCGATACCCTTGCCAATCAGCCCACCTTCCCGTGGCACATGGAAAACCTGCGCACCTATATCACGGCCACAAGCGATTTTCCGCAGACGGCGACATGGCGTGGCGCCGAGCTCAAGCCCTATGGCGCGGGTGCCGGCATGCGCGGTATTCCGGGTGACTGCTATTCGCCGAGCCGTTTTGTAAAGGCGGCGTACCTCAATGCCAATTACCCGCAAAAGGAGAGCGAGACCGAAAACGTCGTCCGCATGTTCCGTTCACTCGAGGGCGTGGTGATGATTGAGGGGGCGTCCAGGATGGGCGATGGCAAGTTCGAGAAGACTATCTATACCGGATGCTTTAGCGCGCGTACGGGCAATTATTACTACGCGATGTATGGGGATCCGTCGATTCGCTACGTGAGCCTGATGGATGCCGAGGGCGCGAGCCCCGATAGGCTCGTGGTTCCCGAGCCGCGCCGTTCGTAGCCGATAGCTTTACTGCAATGCAAAGTGGCCCTGCATCTCCCATGAGGTGCAGGGCCACTGTCGTCAATGCGCTATGGCGTTAGAAGTTGGCATCGTTGAGCTGTTCGCTCTCGAGGCCGTCGAGTTGCTGTTCGGGCGTATCGGCGACGCTCTCGAGCAGCTCGGTGGGGTCGACATTCATGTTCTTGCCGGCTTCGTTGCCGTTGACCAAGTCATCCGAGAAGATGTCGACTTCCATCTCTTCGGCTTCCTCGATCTGAACCTCGAGCGGCACCTGGGTGCGCACGAGTTTGACTGCTGGGCGCATGCGGGCAAAGAGGGGCACGTACTCGATGATGATGGCCGAGTTTTCGAGTCCATACCAGCGTGCCGGGCTTCCACAGGCGCGACGGACGGCGTACTTGATGGCCATCACGCGGTGGTCGTTGCGGTTGATGTCCGTTTCGGGGGCAAGCATCTTGCGCAGCATGCAAAAACGGAAGTCACCCACGTTGCCGCGCGTCTCGTAGATGGAGTAGGTGTGATGCTGCGGCGGCAGCTCGCCCGAAGCCATCAAGTCGCCAACGATCTGGCGCAGGTAGGCATTAACGCGCTGGTTGACTTTAAAGCCCAGGTCCAGGCGAACGCGGAAGAGGAAGTCCGTGCCAAAGGTCTCGACGGAATATTCGTGCGTATAGGGTTCGTCGGTAACGTGCACGTTAATGAACCAATATGCCTTGGCGCGCTTGGGGTGCTTATCCAGGATGGAATAGAGCACGTCGCGGTCGAGCGTGAGCGGATCGGGGCCGTTGGTGAGAAATACCAGATTGTCGGCGAGCACGGGATAGGTCTCGTCGTTGCGCAGGCGGTTGAGCTGATCGATGTACTTGGAGACGGGCAGCAGGATCGTCTGCGTGCGCTCGATGGCGGTGCCGCGGCGCCACACATACATAAGGCCAAACAGCAGCGCGGCCAGGAAGATCATGACGTAGCCGCCGTCAAAGAACATGGTGAGGCACGAGGCGAAGAAGCACAGCTCAATGGCACCAAAGAGCAGGGCGAAGACGCAAGCACCCAGCCTGTGCTTGAGGATGCCGGCGATGTAGCTCGTCAAAAGCGTCGTGGTCATGAGCATGGTCACGGTAATGGCGAGGCCGTAGGCGCTCTCCATGCGCTCGGAGTTTTGGAACAGCAGCACGATGAAGATGCAGCCGACCCACATGATGTTGTTGACGAGCGGAATATAGAGCTGGCCCTTGGTGTCGCTGGGGTAGTGGATGCGCAGGTGCGGCATAAGGTTGAGGCGCGTTGCCTCGGATACTAGCGAGAACGAGCCGGTGATGAGCGCCTGCGAGGCGATGATGGCCGCCACGGCCGAAAGCACGATGGCAAAGGGGCGCAGGGGCTCGGGAAGCATCATATAGAACGGGTTAACGATATCCATCGCGAGCATCTGGGGGTTGGAGTTGTTGGCGAGCAGCCAAGCGCCCTGACCCAGATAGTTGAGGATGAGGGCCGCCTTTACGAACGGCCAGGATGCGTAGATGTTGGCCTTGCCCACGTGGCCCATGTCCGAGTAGAGCGCCTCGGCGCCGGTCGTCGACAGGAAGACGAAGCCGAGCACCATGATGCCCGAGTGGTTGATGGGCGAGAACAGGAACATGATGCCGCGGATGGGGTTGAGCGCGCGCAGGATGGACAGGTTGCCGAGCATGTTGAACAGGCCGGCGCCTGCCAGGAACAGGAACCATAGCGTCATAAGCGGGCCGAACAGCTTGCCGATTGACGAGGTGCCGGCGCGCTGCATGGCAAACAGACCGCAGATAATGATGATGGTGATGATGATCACATTGGTCTGACCGTCGCCCAGCAGCGCGTGGCCCCACTCGATGGTGCGCAGACCCTCGATGGCTGTGGTGACCGTGACAGCGGGGGTGAGGATGCCGTCGGCGAGCAGCGCTGCACCGCCGATCATGGCGGGGAGAATCAGCCACGGTGCCACCTTGCGCACGAGACTGAACAGGGCGAAGATGCCGCCTTCGTTGTGGTTGTCGGCCTTCATGGCGATTACCACGTACTTGACCGTGGTCACGAGTGTCATGGTCCAGATGACGAGCGAAAGCGCGCCCAGGATCATGTCCTCGCTGACGGTACCGATGCCGCCGTTGTTGGCGACGATTGATTTCATGGTGTACATGGGGCTCGTGCCGATGTCGCCATAGACGACGCCGAGCGTTACGAGCAGCATGCCAGCGGAGAGGGGGATGGCTCCGTGCCCGCCTTGACCACGCTGGTCTTGGGGGCTTGCCTCTAGTTTGTTGTGTGCCACGTGGACTCCCTTAGACATCTAGCCTCTGCAAAGGGCAGCAGACCTTTATGCCATCTTTATACATATAAGAGCAGTTTGGCACATCGGGGTGTTTTAGACAATAATCCTCAGCTGGGGATTATTTATCTACGCAGGTAGCATTTCAAAGCAGGGGCTTTTAAGCACGTACTGTCTGGGCTATGCCAGCCTTGGCGCTTGCGCGTTTGCCGGCGAGTTCGCAAAAGAGCGCGCCGCCGATGATAAGTGCAGCGCCCATCAGGCGGACCGGTGTTATGGCTTCGCCCAAAAGGACGGCCGAGAACACGACCGCCGAAAGCGGCTCGAGGTAGCCGACGACGGCGACGGTCTGGACGGGCAGCTTGGCGACGGCGCTAAAGTAGAGCAGGCAACCGATGCCGGTGTTGACGACGCCGAGCATGACGACGGCGCGCCAATCAATACTGGCGGCGACGCCGGCGGACAGGAATGAGGGAGCGCCCTGCGTGATGAGCGTGAGGACCAGCGCGGTTACAAAGGCGGCGCTCACCTGGAGCGTGGAGTTCTCGAGGCCTTCGATGTGTGGCGCGCCCTTGCTGGCGATGACCATCAATGCGTAGCAGAAGGCCGAGACGATGCCGCAAGCGATACCCGCAATGGGCATATTGCCGCCCAGACCTTGTGCCGCAATGAGAAAAGCACCGCAGGCGACGGCGATAAAGCCGGCGATTTTGCCGCCGGTCAGCTTTTCGCCAAAGATGAGCGGGGAGAGCGCCATGACAATGATGGGGCCGCAGTAGTACAGCAGCGAGGATACGCCGACGCCGATCGTCTGGTAGGCGCGGAACAGAAAAATCCAGCTGGCGCCCAGCGCGGCTCCCGAGAGGAGGAGGGCCGCGGCTTCGCGGGGGCGAGATGGCGCCTGCAACTTATGGCGTTGGGTGATGGCGAGGATGGTGACAAGCGAGAGTGCGCCCAAAAACGTGCGTAGTAGCACGATATCGGAGCTCGGCAGCGCGATGGCAGAGGCGATGATGCCGTTGGAGCCAAACAATAGCAATGCTGCTAAGTACGTAAACAGTCCGTTGTCCATGCGCTGACATCCCTTCTATATCCGAGCATGTTCACTATGTGTGAACTGGCAATAGAAGAAAAGCGAATATAATGCATGGCTAACATGACAAAAACTCATGTAAAGGTGGAGGCATGTCGTGGAAACGAATATTCAAAAGATGCAGGTGCTGCTGGAGACGGTGCGCGCCGGAAGCTTTACGCGTGCTGCCGAGCGCCTGAGCTATTCGCAGTCGGGCGTGAGCCGTATGGTGGCCGATCTTGAAGCCGACTGGGGCTTTAAGGTGCTCGACCGCAGTCGCGAGGGCGTAGTGCTTTCTGCCGACGGGCGGCAGGTCATGCCGGCAGTCGAGGCGCTCTGCGAGGAATTCAATCGCTTGCAGCGACGGGTGGATGAGATGCGTGGGCTCATGCGCGGCAAGATCTGCATCGGTACGTTTTCGAGTGTGGCGACCCACGTGCTGCCGCCGGTGATTGCGCGCTTTCGCGCCGATCATCCGGATGTCGATTACGAGCTGTTGATGGGTGATTACTCCGAGATTGAGCAATGGGTGGCGGAAGGCCGCTGCGACCTGGGCTTTATTCCGCGCGAGCCACGCGGCGCCGGTATGGCGTCGCGGCCGTTGGTGCAAGACGAGCTGATGGCCGTGGTGCCAGCGGACTCCTCGCTTGCCACCGCGGAGGTCGTGTCCCTTGCCGATTTGGCCAACGAGCAGTTTATTCTGCTGGAACGCGGTAGCGACGACGAGATTACGCCGCTGTTTCGCCGCGCGGGCCTGACGGTGCGCTCTAAGCTGTCGACCTGGGATGACTATGCGATTATGGCTATGGTCGAGGACGGCCTGGGCGTGAGTATTCTTCCGGCGCTCATCTTGCGCCGCTGCCAGTTCGATGTTGCCGTGCGTCCGCTCGAGGGACATCCTCATCGGCAGATCAATGCAATATATCGCACAGCTGACGTTTCGCTTGCCGCTGCTCGATTCCTTGAATACCTCTAAACGTGTACACGTCATTGTCCGCTTTGGGCAAATCTCGGAGTCCGGTACATTTTCTTATGAAATTGAACTTTCGAATGAGGTACCGCGCTATACTGCTGCCTAAATTGAACCCTGGTTCAATTCGTGTTCTATAAATTGAACTTTGCCAGCAAGGAGGTTCTAGTGGCCCAAGAGACGTTTAGCGATCGCCTGCGACAGACTATGTCCGATCGCGACGTTCGCCAGTCGGACGTAATCCGCGCATCGGAGATGCTCGGCAAAAAACTCGGCAAGAGTCAGATGAGCCAATATGTGAGCGGCAAGACGATCCCGCGACGCGATGTGGCCGAGCTGCTCGCCCGTATTTTGGAGGTCGATGTTACCTGGCTGCTTGCCGGCGACGCCGATCAAGGCGAGGCATCATCACCCCGCAACGATTCCAAGCCCGAACCCCATCCCTCAGCTCAAATTGCAAGGAGCACCACCATGCGTACTTTTTCTAAATCCACCAAGCTCGATAACGTCCTGTATGACGTGCGCGGTCCCGTCGTCGACGAGGCCGCCCGTATGGAGGACGAGGGCGAGCGCATCCTCAAGCTCAATATCGGCAACCCGGCGCCCTTCGGTTTCCGCACGCCCGATGAGGTCATCAAGGACATGCGCCAGCAGCTGCCCGACTGCGAAGGCTATTCCAACTCGCGTGGCCTGTTCTCTGCGCGCAAGGCGATTATGCAGTATTCGCAGATCAAGGGCCTGCCCAACGTTCAGATGGAGCATATCTACACGGGCAACGGCGTGTCCGAGCTCATTCAGCTTTCGATGAACGCGCTGCTCGACAATGGCGACGAGATTCTGATCCCCAGTCCCGACTATCCGCTCTGGACGGCGTGCGCAACCCTTGCCGGCGGTCATCCCGTACATTATCTGTGTGATGAGCAGGCGGATTGGTATCCCGACCTGGAGGATATGGAGTCCAAGATCACGAGCGCGACCAAGGCCCTCGTCATCATCAACCCCAACAACCCCACGGGTTCCGTCTATCCGCGCGAGGTGCTCGAGGGTATCGTCGAGATTGCACGCAGGCATCAGCTGATGATCTTTGCCGATGAGATCTACGACCGCCTGTGCATGGACGGCTACGAGCACGTCTCGATTGCCTCGCTCGCCCCCGACCTGCCCTGCGTTACCTTTAGCGGTCTGTCCAAGTCGCACATGATTGCGGGCTATCGTATTGGCTGGATGGTGCTTTCGGGCAACCAGCGCTGCATGAGCGACTTCATCATGGGCATCAACATGCTCTCCAACATGCGCCTGTGCTCCAATGTGCCGGCTCAGTCGATCGTTCAGACGGCACTCGGTGGCCATCAGTCCGTTAACGACTACATCCGTCCCGGCGGCCGTGTCTACGAGCAGCGCAACTTTGTGTATGAGGCGCTCAACAAGATTGACGGCATCTCGGTGGTTAAGCCGCGTGCGGCGTTCTACATCTTCCCCAAGATGGATGTGAAGAAGTTCAACATCACCGATGACGAGCAGTTCGCCCTTGACCTGCTGCACGAGAAGAAGATTCTGATCACGCGCGGCGGCGGCTTCAACTGGGCTGAGCCCGACCACTTCCGTATCGTGTACCTGCCGCGCATGGAAGTGCTCAAAGAGTCCCTCGAAGACCTCGCCGACTTCTTTGACCATTACCGCCAGAGCTAGTGGGATAGAAGTTCCGCACTATGAAAAGCTCCCTGCAGTTGTTTTTGCTGCAGGGAGCTTTCTTGAATCGGCGGAACTAGATCACGATCCCGTTGCAGTGGTCGATTTCGTGCTGGATGATTTCGGCGGTGTAGCCCGAGAAGTTTTTGATGCGGTGGACGAAGTTCTCGTCCAAATACTCAACCTTAATGCGGCGATAGCGGGTACAGGGACGCTCGCCGATCAGCGAGAGACATCCTTCGCTCGTCTGATAGGCATTGACCTGCTCAAGAATTTGAGGGTTGTACATCAGGAGTGTCCTGTTGCCGTCCTTTACGCAGATGATGCGTTTGCGCACGCCGATCATGTTGGCGGCGAGGCCCACGCACTCGCGCTCGTGTTCGTGAAGCGTGTCCAAAAGGTCCTGTCCGGTAGCGGCGTCTTCGGGGCTGGAATCCTCGGAGGGCAGGCGTAAAAAGAACTCGGATTTCATGATGGGCTTGATCATGGCGGGCTCCTTAAGGTGGATGCGTTTGGTTCAGGTCATGATACCGCGACATGTCGCATTAATGTGTGCACATAGATTCTGCAGCTAGATTAGCGGGCGACACCATAAACTAATGGACGTTTTGCCGAGAGGCATGAATGTTTAAAGCGCAAAGAGTGCGCGACGGGCCCCGCGAATGGGGCGATGATGCCCGAGAGGGCCAAGAAGGAGTCTCATGTCTGAGAACGAAGAGATCATGAACGAGACCGAGAACGAGACCATGGCTGCCGAGGTTGAGGCAGTCGAGACCGCGGAGACCGAAGCTGCCGAGGTTGAGGCTGCTGACGAGGTTTCCGCCGAGGGGGAGGCCGAGGTTGTCGAGGCCGCCGTTGATTACGATGACGAAGAGCTGATGGACAAGATGCAGAAGGCCGCCCGCCTGCTGCGTAGCCGTCGCTTTGCTATTTCCAAGGAGGAGGAGGCCAAGGCCGAGCGCATGGCGAACATCGAGCGCGCCATCAAGCTCCTTGACCTCAAGCCCAAGATGGAGCAGAAGGAAATGTCCGACCTGCTGGGCATGCGCCTTCGTGAGCTCGATGGCTTGATGGCCGAGGCCGAGGCTGCCGATCTGGTCGGCCGCATCGACGACGCCGAGGGCGATATGCGCAAGATCGTTGTCTTCGCTGCCGAGGATGCCGCTGAGGGCCTGGTCGAGCTTGCCAACAAGAAGGAGAAGCTCCTGCCCGAGCTTTCTTACGAGGAGGCCACCGAGCTGATGACCGCTCTCGATAAGGTCATCGCTCCGCTCGTCGCCATGGGCCTGGACGAGGACCGCGGTCCTCGCGGCGGTCGTGACGATCGCGGTGGCCGTGGCGGCGACCGTGGCGGTCGTGGCGGCTTTGGCGATCGCGGTGGCCGTGGCGGTGACCGCGGCGGTCGCGGTGGCGATCGTGGCGGCCGTGGCGGCTTTGGTGACCGTGGCGGCGACCGTGGCGGTCGCGGCGGCTTTGGCGGCAACCGTGGTGGCTATGGCGATCGCGGTGGCAACCGTGGCGGCTTCGGCGGCAACCGTGGTAACGACCGCGGCGGTCGCGGTGGCGATCGTGGCGGCCGCAACGGCGGCGGCTTCCGCGGCAACCGCTTCTAGTTGGGTTACGCGGTTTTACCAAACCGCGTAACTAGTTGACGCTGCGCGCCCACCAGAGCGACAACTTGTCATTCAAAGAGGACGGCATGACCAGAAGGTCTATGCCGTCCTCTTTTCATGCCAATTTGTTCGCTCTGGTGGGCGCTCGCTGTCGGTGCCAAAACATCGACATTGCCATGATCCAGACCTGCTAAAAGATAGTCGTTGGGGACGTTCTTGTTTGACTGGTCACTTAAGAGCGTCCCCAACGATTAGACATCCCCAAGGGGTCATTTGCACCAAAAAATGAGAGTGGATAATCTCCCGGTATGAGCCCATATTCATGCTCAAGGTGGGAGATTGTCCACTCTCGTTTCGTTTGTTGATTTCGATACCTACATTTGGAGGAAGAGCTCGTGGAGGCGGGTGTCGTCGTCGAGCTCGGGGTGGAAGGTGACACCGAGCTGATTGTCTTGACGGGTGGCGACGATGCGGCCATCGACTTCGGCCAGGGCCTTGGCATTGCCGTGCACCTCGACGATGCGGGGTGCACGGATAAATGTTAATGGCACTTCACCGTCGATGCCGGACACCTGGCCCTTGGTGCGAAAACTGCCGAGCTGTCTGCCATAAGCGTTGCGCTCAACGAGTACGTTCATGGTTGCTAGGCGCGGCGTTCCCTTATCGTCGTGTGCGGCAAGATCGCGCGCCAATAGAATCAAGCCGGCGCAGGTGCCAAGGACGGGCATGCCTTCAACGATGTGGGCGCGAAGCTCATCGAGCATGCCGAGCTCGGCAAGTAGCTTGCCCTGAACGGTGGACTCGCCGCCGGGAAGTACCAGACGGTCAAAGTCCTGCTTCAAATCAGCCGCCTGCCTCAGCTCAATACAACGTGCGCCCAGCTCGGATAGTCTTGCCTCGTGCTCGGCAAAAGCACCTTGGACCGCCAGCACGGCGACCGTCTGGTCTGCATAATCGCTCATGTGCGATCCTTTCTGCTGGACTAGCGCCCGCGCTCTTCCATGATAATCTCGATCTCGTCGGCGTTGATGCCGACCATGGCCTCGCCCAGGTCCTCCGAAAGCTCGGCAATGAGCTTGGCATCGGTGAAGTTTGCCACGGCCTTGACGATGGCGGCGGCGCGCTTGGCGGGGTCGCCACTCTTAAAGATGCCCGAGCCGACAAAGACGCCTTCGGCGCCCAGCTGCATCATCAGCGCGGCGTCGGCGGGGGTCGCTACGCCGCCGGCGGCAAAGTTCACGACGGGAAGCTTACCCGTGGCATGGACCTCGCGCACCAGCTCGACCGGAACCTGCAGTTGCTTGGCTGCCTCAAAGAGCTCGTCGTCGCGCAGGGCAACAACGTCACGGATCTGCTTTTGGATCTTGCGCATGTGACGCACGGCCTGAACGACGTCGCCTGTACCCGGCTCACCCTTGGTGCGAATCATCGTGGCGCCCTCGGCAACACGGCGCAGCGCCTCGCCCAGATCACGGGCGCCGCAGACAAACGGCACGTCAAACTGAGTCTTGTCGATGTGATAGACGTCATCGGCAGGGGAGAGAACCTCGGACTCGTCGATGTAATCGATCTCGATGGCCTGTAGGACCTGCGCCTCGACAATGTGGCCGATACGGCATTTGGCCATAACGGGGATGGAGACGGCCTCCTGGATGCCCTTGATCATCTTGGGATCGCTCATGCGTGACACACCGCCTGCGGCACGGATATCGGCCGGGATGCGCTCGAGTGCCATGACGGCGCAGGCGCCTGCCTCTTCGGCGATGCGTGCCTGCTCGGGCGTGGTGACGTCCATGATGACGCCGCCCTTGAGCATCTGCGCGAGCTCGCGATTGAGTTTGACGCGATCGGCCTTGCTGGTCTGTTCTGCCATGGTTGCTCCCTTGGTTGGCATGTGCATTGCTTGACGGAACATCCTATCGGGGAGCTGGGTATGGCGAAATACTCAGTTTTCGAGATAATAACAAGGTCAGACTAATACCAGATTGAATGACTTAATAAGGTCAGGTGACAAACACATGCTTGACTACAATTTGGAAAAACGCGGCGAGGCATCGCTCTATGAGTATGTTTACCAGCAAATTCGAGATGATATTGTTGCTGGCCGTATTGCGGCGGGGGAGCATCTGCCGTCTAAGCGCGCCTTTGCCAGTCATCTGGGAATCAGTGTCATTACTATCGAGAATGCATATAGCCAGTTACTTGCCGAGGGCTATATTTGCTCAAAGCCGCGGCGTGGCTACTACGCTTGCGAGCTTCCGGATGCACCGGTTTTGGCTTCGGCTGCGGAGGGCATCGACCGAGATGCCGTTTCTGTGGGTCCCAGCGCGCATGATGTCAACGGACAGGCCGAGCGATTCGATACACTTTCTCCTTCCGCTTTGGAGGCGGCGCGGCTTTGGCAAAGTGCGCTACGGGCGACGCTGGCATCCGAAGACGAGCGCGAAATCTTTTCGCCCGCACCGGCGCAGGGTACCGCTCGGCTGCGATGTGCGATCGCCCATCATCTGCGCGGAACGAGAGGCATGAATGTCGATCCCGACAATATCGTCATCGGCGCGGGCGCCCAGTTGCTCGACACTATGTTGGTTCAGTTGCTTGGCGCTGACAAGGTGTATGCCGTTGAGGACCCGGGCTATTTGCGTCTGACGCGCATCTATCAGGCTATGGGCTGCAAAGTTCGACATATCCCGTTGGATGATGAGGGCGTGGACTTGAGCACTCTGCAGAAAAGCGGGACCGATGTCCTTCACCTGATGCCGTCCCATCAGTATCCGACCGGCCTTGTGACGAGCATTGCGCGTCGCTATGCGCTTCTGAGCTGGGCCGCCGAGCGACCAGGTCGGTATCTCATCGAAGATGACTTTGATTGTGAGTTTCGCCTTGCCGGGAAGCCGATTCCCGCGCTCGCGTCGATCGATGCCGCCCAGTCGGTTATCTACACCAACACGTTTTCGAAGAGCCTTTCATCGGCGTTGCGTTTGGCGTACATGGTGTTGCCCGATGAGCTAATGGAGCGGTTTAGGCGCAACCTTGGTTTCTACGCCTCGTCGGTGAGCTCTGTTGACCAGGTCGCTTTGGCGCGTTTGCTGGAATCGGGTGATTACGAGCGACATGTGAACCGCGTGCGCGTTCGTGCTCGCGAGGCGCGTGATGGCCTGATGGCGCTTGTGCGGAAGGTATTTCCGGCAGGAGAGGTCTCGATTGAGCATGCAGACGCGGGCCTTTACTGCACCGTAGTTGCGGAGCGTGGAGCGGGCGGAAGCTCTTTTGTGCGGGCCCTCACGCGCTCGAGTATCCCTTTTGTCGATATCAGTGACTGTTATTGGTGTGCCGATGGCGCATCTGTCCCTGAAAACTCAAGTCAAATTCTTGTTCAGTATGACGATTTGAGTCCAAAAGCGCTAAATACCTTGGAATCGCAGCTAATGGGAGTACTCTGCAACCTAAGTGAGTAGGCTTTTGGAACTTTGGCGACCAGGCAGTTTTATAACAAGCTATCTACCTGCGGTTTTGAAAAGCAGGATGACCGGGCTGCTCGGGATGTTCAAAAAAGTCTACTCACTTGTCGCGCAAAGCTTCTGCATGAGAAAAAAATGAGGTTTTCAACAGAACTTCGTCCAGCTCTCGGCAAGCTTTTGGCCAGTTGGGGAGGGCTGTTGAAAACTTGGCAGTCCGTTCGGCACCATTTTTGGCGCGTTCGCGCTAATGCGTGACTGACTGGGTTGAAATTCGTGTTTTCCTGTGCTTATGAAGGATCTACTTTGTGACATATCGGCTTTTAGGTACTGGCGTTTGCCCCCTCAGGTCCGCGCGTTGTGTCCGCCGCTTCCACGGCCGGAAGAAGACCGGCAGCGATATGATCTCGCCCGTAACCCGACGGCTGCGGTTGCGCTCGGCTTTCCGTTGTATACATTGGTTCGGACGAGAAACAAGCGGACTTGTCCTGCCAGCATTAGGCAGCGGCTGTTCCTCGGTGAGCTCCCCAGGGAATCCGTGCTGGAAACGGAGCATGGATTTTTGATTACGTCTCCTCTACTGACGGCATTCATCATGTCGCGGCATCTGACGGATCTTCAGCTTCTTTTGATATTGGCGGAGATGTGTGGCTTGTTTGCGGTGTGCGCTCTGCCGGCGGCGCTTGAGGCGGAGCTTACGTGCGCAATTGATTCGGGCGCGATTTCGACAACGTTCGGTTGGGTGCGCTGCCCGTCCGAGGACGGCACCGCTTCAAATTTATGGCGTCGAGACGCTTTGGTTTTGGGCAGAGACCTTGACCGTTTTTGTTCAGATGTTTGCGGGATGCGTTACGGCAATAGATTTATGGCGGTATCGCAACTCGTTCCATTGGGTGCCGCGTCGCCTTTTGAGGTCGAGGCGTATTTGTTGCTTGGACTGCCGCGAGCCCTGGGAGGCGAAGGGTTCTGCGGCATAGAGCTCAATGTCGAAGTGACGCTAAGCCCAAGTGCTCGAGCGATTGTGGGAAAGTCCCGTGTATATATCGACCTACTTCTTTCTTCGCCGGACGGCAGGCGACAGGTGGCTATTGAATGTCAGGGAAAGGCCTCGCACGGACGCGCAGGGGATGGCTTGCGTGACGCTGACCGCATGACGGCCCTTCAGGCCATGGGCTACGATGTACTTCTCCTGACACACAGACAGATATCCGATGAGGGCAGATTCCGCGCGATCGTTAAGGCCGTATGCAGGATGCTCGATGCTGAATATCGTGATAAAAGCTCAGATGAGCAAAGGGCTGAGACATTACTCCGATCTGAACTATTCGTTGACTGGACAGAATTGGGAGTAATCGACGGAAAGATGCCCGTTAGACACAAAATAGCTCGATCGTGGACGGCTGCGGTTCTAAGTGAGTAGACTTTTGGCACTTTGGCGACCAGGCCGTTTTGCAACAAGTCATTTACCTGCGGCTTTATAAAGCAATATGGATGGTGTGCTCGACAAGTTCCAAAAAGTCTACTCACTTAGTTTTTGACGAGAAGCCGATGCCTAAGGTGGTCCTATTTCAGGGAGTTAATAAGTTCGTGAGGCACGAAAAAGGCCCGAACCATGCGGTTCGGGCCTCATCGAGCTAGAGGTTATGTCTCAGGCGGTTGGCTTAGCCAAAGTAGCGCTTGAGCAGGCCGGCGAAAGCCTTGCCGTGGCGGGCCTCGTCGCGAGCCATCTCGTGCACGGTGTCGTGGATGGCATCGAGACCAGCGGCCTTGGCGCGCTTGGCAAGATCGGTCTTGCCGGCGGTGGCGCCGTTCTCGGCCTCAACGCGCATCTCGAGGTTCTTCTTGGTGGAGTCGGTCACGACCTCGCCCAGAAGCTCGGCGAACTTGGCGGCATGCTCGGCCTCCTCGTGGGCAGCCTTCTCCCAGTACAGGCCGATCTCGGGGTAGCCCTCGCGATGGGCGACGCGAGCCATGGCCAGGTACATACCGACCTCGGAGCACTCGCCCTCAAAGTTGGCGCGCAGGTCGGCAACGATGTCCTCGGAGACGCCCTCCATCTTGGCGACGCCCACGACGTGCTCGGCAGCCCACTCGAGCTGGCCCTCCTCCTGCTTCAGGAAGCGAGAACCGGGAACGCCGCACTGGGGGCACTTAAAATCCTCGGGCAGCTGGTCGCCGTCGTACTCTTCAACATAACCGCAAACGGGGCAAACAAATTTCATGATTCGATCCTTTCGATCGATGGCGATGGGGCGCTTGTCCGGTCCCGTAAGGGCCCTCTCCGGACGTGCGTCTTGACGAGTTCTATTATCCATAAATGCAACCAAATGTGAAGCCTATTAGGAATGATTTTTAATAAAACAATTTTGAGATATGAAGATGTTAATTGATTAACGATTGGCATACCGTCTGTGGCCTCCGGTGAGTACAATCGGGCGAGCAAATGTTGACCAATCAACAAATGAGGGAGTTTCCTTTATGCATCTAGCCCATCGTGCCTGGTGCCGAACATATCAGACGGTTTTTCGCATTGCATTGCCGATCCTGCCCTATACCGAGCCGCGCATTTTGGAGCATGCCGAGGATGTGCCCGCGGTGCTTCAAAAGCGCTCGATCCAGAAGGTCCTTATCGTGACAGACCCTGGTATTGCACGTTTGGGGCTCACGGCACCACTCGAGCGTGCGCTTACGGCTCAGGGGATTGGCGTTACGGTCTATGCCGAAACGCGTGCGAACCCCACGGTCTCAAACGTGGAGGAAGCGGCGGCGCTGTATCGCGAGAACGACTGCCGGGCCATTATCGGCTTTGGTGGCGGTTCGGCCATGGACTGCGCCAAGGGTGTGGGGGCGCGCATTGCGCAGCCAAACAAGCCCATCAACAAGATGCGCGGCCTGCTGCGGATTCATCGTCGCCTGCCGCTGCTCATCGCCGTTCCCACTACGGCAGGTACGGGAAGCGAAGTCACGCTCGCGGCGGTTATCACCGATGATGAGACGCACTACAAGTACCCCATTAACGACTTTGTGCTTATCCCGCGCTTTGCGGTGCACGACCCCGAGTTTACGCGCGGTCTGCCCGCCTCCATTACGGGGCAGACGGGTATGGACGCCCTGACGCATGCCGTCGAGGCCTTTATCGGGCGAAGCACCACGCCCTATACGCGTAAGATGGCGCGACAGGCGGTGCAGCTTATCCATGACAATTTGCTCGAGGCCTATGAGCATGGTGACGACATGCGCGCTCGTCGCAATATGCTTTCGGCGGCGTATAAGGCGGGCGTTGCGTTTACTCGCTCCTATGTCGGATATGTGCATGCCATTGCGCACAGTCTGGGCGGCAGATACGGAATTCCGCACGGTTTGGCCAACGCGATCATCCTGCCGCATATGCTTCGCGCTTATGGCGAAACTGCTGCTCCTAAGCTCGCCGATCTCGCCCGCATGGCCGGTATCGCGCCGGCTACTGCGCAGGACGGTCTTGCGGCCGAGGCCTTTATCGATTGGGTCGACCGCATGAACGAGGCCCTGGGAATCCCCAGATATGTCTCGGGTATTCGCCGCTCCGATATTCCGCAAATGGCGTCCCATGCCGATGTCGAGGCCAATCCCTTGTACCCCGTTCCTCTTTTAATGGACCGTTTGGAGCTCGAGCGTATGTATGAGGTCGTCGCGGGTGGTATGTTTGAGGATGAGAACTAGGAGGTTGCCATGAACACCGAGAAAATTGCGCGCATCGTCGGCGATCAGCGCACCTACTTTAAGACGCACGCTACGTTTGATGTCGATGCTCGACGTCGCGCGCTCGTGAGTTTACGCGATACAGTACGGGCGCACGAGGCCGATATTGCCCATGCGCTCAAGACCGATTTGGGAAAGTCGCATGACGAGGCCTATATGTGCGAGATCGGCACGTCGCTTTCCGAGATTCGTCATCAGATTGCGCATGTGGCTCGATGGGGTCGTCCGCGCCTGCGTCCGTGTGACCTCGCTAACGCCGTGAGTGTGTGCAAAACGCAAGCCGTGCCCTATGGCGTCACGCTCATCATGGCTCCGTGGAACTACCCGTTTTTGCTAACACTCGAGCCGCTCGCCGGCGCCCTTGCCGCGGGAAATACCGTGGTCATCAAGCCGAGTGCCTATGCTCCGGCATCGAGCGCGGTGCTCAAGCAAATCTGTGAAGAGGCATTTGATCCGCGCCTGGTGACGGTTGTCGAGGGCGGGCGCGCCGAAAATGAAGCGCTGCTCGACGAGCGCTGGGACAAGATCTTCTTTACCGGTAGCGTTCCGGTCGGCAAGCTCGTTATGGAGCACGCAAGTAAAAACCTTACGCCCGTGACGCTTGAGCTGGGCGGAAAGAGTCCCTGCATCGTGGATGCGACGGCAAACTTGAAGATCGCGGCACGGCGTATCGCCTTTGGTAAATGGCTCAACGTGGGGCAGACCTGCGTGGCGCCCGACTACCTGCTGGTCGATACGCGCGTGCACGACGAGCTGCTGGGCCTCATCAAGGAGGAGGCCCGCCGCATGTTTGGCGAACATCCACTCGACAATGAGAATTACGGGCATATCGTCAACGTCAAGCATTTTGCGCGCGTGCGCGGGCTGATCGATCCCGATAAGGTCGTGCTTGGAGGTGCCGCGCGCGAGACTTCGCTCAAGATCGAGCCGACGATTTTGGACGGCGTGTCCCCCGATGACGCCGTGATGCAGGAGGAGATTTTCGGCCCCATCTTGCCGGTGCTGACGTTTGAGAGCCTAGACGAGGCCGAGACGTTTATTACGGATCGTCCGACGCCGCTGGCCCTGTATATCTTTAGTCAGGACCGCGCGGTTCAGCAGCGCTTTGTGCGCTACGTGCCCTTTGGCGGCGGCTGCGTCAACGACACCATCATGCATTTGGCCACGAGTCATATGGGCTTTGGCGGCATGGGAGCGAGCGGTATGGGGCAGTACCATGGCCGCGAGAGTTTCGATACGTTCAGCCACAAGAAGAGCATCGTGAACAAGGCAACCTGGCTGGACGTGCCATTCCGCTATGCCCCCTACGCAAGCTGGAAGCACAAGTTCGTGCGCATGTTCGTGCATTAGAATCAGATGGTGTAGCGACAAACGGTCGAAAAGGCGCGGGTGGGGCGAATTTGTGTCCGCACGGGCCCGTAGACTTCTCGGTAAGGTTAAACGCTGGTTTATCCGGCCGTTAGAGGAGCTGCTATGTACGAGCCTTCACGTGTTCTTATGTCGTTTCACATCGCAGGATTTCAATATGCCGATGGCGCCTTGGTCTTGGGCGATCTTAAAGCGGGCGATAAACTGACGCTGTGTGCCGAGCGCGATAATCCCCATGACCCCGAGGCGGTTGCGATCTACTACGGCAACACCAAGCTTGGCTACGTTCCAGGAAACGAGGTCGGCCCACTGTCCTTGATGATGTATTACGGCCACGAGGACGTATTTGAGGCCCGTGTGCAACAGGTTGCCCCCGAGCGCAGCCCGTGGCATCAGGTGCGCGTTGGGCTCTATGTGGTGGATGCTCGCTAGTCGGCAATGGAGGCTGCCATGTTTGATGACGATGACCTGTTCGATCTGACAGATGATCCGTTTGAGTGGGATATACTACTCGATGACGATGAGTTGGAGCAGGATCGTAAGAAGCGGCAGGGCAAGAACGCCCAGAGTGATGCGTCGAAAAAGAAAGACAAACGCCGCCGCGGACTGTTCGGCGGGCTCTTTGGATAACCGCCAAATCGCTGCGTCTGTATACTTAGCACGAGTTGAACACGTTGCGAAATGAGGACAGAGACGATGATGTGGTTTACCGCCGACCTGCACCTGGGCGATACGAATATCTTGCACGACATGGATCGGCCGTTTGGCTCGGTCGAGGAGATGAATCGCAAGGTCATCGATGCCATCAATGAGTGTGTGGCTGCGGATGATCGCCTCTATATTTTGGGTGACTTTACCTATCGTTTGCCCCTGGCGGAGGCGGTGCGCCTGCGCGAGCGTATCGAATGCCAGAACGTGACGCTCATCCGTGGTAACCATGACGGCGACTGGGAAGATCCCGACGTACCGCAGATTTGGGAAGACGTGCGCGATTACCTGGAGATTGCTCCCGGCTATGCCAAGGGCCATCGTCTGGTTATGAGCCACTACCCCATGCTCAGCTGGAACGGCAAGGCGCGTGGCGCCATTATGCTGCATGGGCATATCCACAGCAGGGGTGACCTCACCAACGCACGCAACCGCGATCGCGAGCGTCCCATTTATCGCTACGATGTGGGCCTCGACGCCAACGACTACAAGCCCGTAAGCCGAGACCAGATCCTGAATTTCTTTGGACTGTAGCTCGCAAACCACCACAAAGGGGACAGGTACCTTTGTGGTGGCTCTGGCGCCGTTGCCATTATGGCAGCGGCGTCTTTTTTGTCCGTGCGGCGCGGTAGAGTGTAGGCGGTTGAAATTTACGTCCATCGAGGAGCTGCTATGAACGAGATCAAGTGCCCGCATTGTGGCGAAGTTTTTAAGGTCGACGCATCCGGCTATGCGGATATCGTCAAGCAAGTGCGCAATGCCGAGTTTTCGCGCGACCTGGATGAGCGTGTGAAGGCAGTCCAGCGCGAGGGTGAGCAGGCGCTGGAGCTTGAGCGCTCGCGTTCGACGGCTGCCTTGCAAAAGGCAGAGTCTCAGCGCAATGCTCAGCTTGCCGAGCAGAAGAACACTGCGGAGCAGAAGCTGGCACAAGAGGTTGCCAAGCGCGACGCTAAGCTTGCCGAGCTGCGCGCCAAGCTCGAAGGCGCTGCCGCAGAGCGCGAGAGTGCAAGTCAGCGCGCGGCGGTTGAGGCCCGTTCCGATGCTCAAAAGGAGAATGCCGAGCTTCAGCGCGAGATCGACAATTTGCGTGCGCAGCTGGAGCGCAAAGATGACGAAGCCAAGCTCGTCGAGTCAGCGACGCGCAATGCCGCTCAAAACGATTTAGCTGCACGTGATGCTCAGATTGCTGAGCTGCAGGCCAGACTTGCCGCGGCGGACAAGGCCCAGGAAATGGCGCTTGCCGCCGCTGCGGCCGAGTCGCAGCGTGAGCTCGATGCCGCTCGCGGCGAGGCCGAGCGCGCGCTTGCTGACTACCGCGCGAAGGTACAAGAGAAGTTTTCCGCCGCAAAGGCACAGTCTGAGCAAGAGGCCGATGGTTTGCGTGCCCAGCTGCGCGAGCAGGAACTGATGGCAAAAATGAACCTTTCGGAGGCGGTCGCCGCCGCGGAGCGAGAGCGCGATGAGGCGCGTGCCAAACTGACGAGCGAGCTGGCGGTGCGCGATTCTCGCGAGGAACAGGCCAAGGCGGCACACGAGCTCGAGCTTGCGCAGGCCAAGCGCGCGAGCGATGACCTGATTCGCTACAAGGATGAAGAGATTGAGCGCCTTAAGGACATGAAGGTCCGCCTGTCCACCAAGATGGTGGGCGAGTCGCTCGAGCAGCACTGCGAGACCGAGTTTAACCGTCTGCGCATGACGGCATTTCCCAACGCGTACTTCGAGAAGGATAACGATGCGTCCGAGGGCACCAAGGGCGACTTTATCTTCCGCGAGTGCGACGCAAGCGGTAACGAGGTCATTTCGATTATGTTCGAGATGAAAAACGAGAACGACGAGACCGCGACCAAGCATAAAAACGAGGACTTCTTTAAGAAACTCGATCACGATCGTCGCCAGAAAGGCTGTGAGTACGCGGTGCTCTGCACGTTGCTCGAACCCGAGAGCGAGCTTTACAACGCCGGCATCGTGGACGTGAGCTATCGCTACGAGAAGATGTACGTGATTCGCCCACAGTTCTTTATTCCCATGATCACGCTTCTTCGCAACGCCGCCATGGGTTCGCTGCGCTATAAGCAGGAGCTGGCGGAGTACAAACAGCAGAATATCGACGTCACGAACTTCGAAGCCAAGATGGAAAAGTTCAAGAATGATTTCGGTCGCAACTACGAGATCGCGAGCCGCAAGTTCCAAACGGCGATTGATGAGATCGACAAGACGATTAGCCATCTGCAGAAAACCAAGGAGGCGTTGCTGTCCTCCGAGAACAATCTGCGCCTAGCCAACAAGAAGGCCGACGATCTTACCATTCGCAAGCTCACGTGGGGCAACAAGACCATGAAGGCCGCGTTTGACGAGGCGCGCGGGGCTGCGACAGAGACAAACGATGAGCCAGCCGAGGCGGATTCGTATGAGGTCGAGGATACCGAGTAGGGGATAGCGTATCGCGCAAAAAGCGGGGCCGCTGGCGATGTTGCCAGCGGCCCCGCTTCGTTTCGTTCCAGTATGTTCGGCTAGTCCTCGAGCAGGTCCTCGATAAAGCCGACGCGGTAGTTTTTGAAGATGACCTCGCCGCCGTCTTGCGTGGCGTCCAGATCGACATCGCCCATGATGCCAAAATCGTGGTCGCCATCCTCGTCGGCAAAGATCTGGTGCACGTGCCACACGTGCGCGGTCTTCTCGTCGCTCTCGTCGATGGAAAACATCGCGGCGCTGCGGGCATCTCCGTCGGTGAGGATTTCCTCGTGCTGCTCGTGGTAAGCGTCGAGTGCTTTTTGCCAGCGGATCTCGCTCATGCCCCAGTCGTCGTCGAGCTCGCCCAGGTCGCGAACATGCTCGCGGGCGGCAAGGGCCACGCGGCGGAAGAGTGCGTTGCGCACCAGCAGCGTGCAGCCGCGGCGGTCCGCCACGACTTCGTCGATGCCCTGCGGCGGTGCGGCGTCGAGTGCAGCGGGGTTGCCGGCGTTCTCCCACTCGTCCACCAGGCTCGAGTCCACCGAACGCACCACAAAGCCCAGCCACGAGATGATGTCGCGCAGGCGCTCGTCGCGCTTCTCGATCGGTACGGTGCGATCGAGGGAACGGTAGGCCTCTGCCAGGTAGCGCAGTAAAATGCCCTCGGAGCGGGCGATGCCGAGCTTTTGAATGTAGCCCTTAAAATCGCTCGCGCTTTCCAGCATATCGCGCAGAACGCTCTTGGGAGAGAGCTGATAGTCGTTGGCCCAGGGCACTTCCTGGCAGTACTTGTCAAAAGCGGCGTCGAGCAAATCCTCGAGCGGCTTTTCGTACGTGACGTCTTGAATGCGCTCCAGGCGTTCCTCATATTCGACGCCGTCAGCCTTCATTTCGGCCATAGCGCGATCGCGTGCGGCGCGCTCCTGTGCGCGCAGCACCTGCTTGGGATCCTCGAGCGTTGCCTCGACCATCGAGATCAGATCCATGGTATAGGTCTCGCTCTCGGGATCGAGCAGCTCCAACGCGGCAAGCAAAAACGGCGACAGCGGCTGGTCGAGTGCAAAGTCCTCGGGCAGATCGACCGTCAGCGCGTAGTCGATGTCTGGTGCAGCGTCGGCCGGAGCGTCGGGCGCGGACGGCACCTCGGTGCGCACGACGACGCCGGAGTCGATGAGCGTGGCGAAGATCTCGTCGGCGCGAACCTCGAGCTTAGCTTTTTCCTCGGGAGTCTGCAGGCTCGTCTCGATGAGGTCGTGTACGCGGGCTCGGGCATCGCCGCCCTGCTCGACTACGCTAATCACCATGGAGTGTGTGATGCGAAGGCGCGGCTTGAGCGTTTCGGGCTGCGTCTCGATCAGGCGCTCAAAGGTCTGCTTATTCCAGGTGACAAAGCCCTCGGGGGCCTTTTTCTTTTTAATCTTACGGAGCTTTTTGGGGTCGTCGCCCGCTTTGGCCATAAGCTTGGCATTCTCGATCTCGTGCTCGGGTGCCTCGGCGATCACCATGCCCTCGGTATCGAAGCCCGAGCGGCCGGCGCGACCGGCAATCTGATGGAACTCGCGGGCGCGCAGACGACGCATCTTGTAGCCATCGAACTTGGTGAGCGCGGTGAGCACCACGGTGTGGATGGGCACGTTGATGCCGACGCCGAGTGTGTCGGTGCCGCAAATGACGGGCAACAGGCCCTGCTGCGCCAGGCGCTCGACCAGTAGGCGATAGCGCGGCAACATGCCAGCATGGTGTACGCCGACGCCGCAGCCGAGCAAGCGCTTGAGAATCTTGCCGAAAGCCGTCGAGAAGCTCGTGCCCTTGGCTGCCTCCTTGATGGCCTCGCGCTGCTCCTTGCTGGCAATGCCAAAGTTGGCGAGGGATTGCGCCGTCGCAAGGGCGGCATCCTGGCTAAAGTGCACGATATAGAGCGGGGCCTCTCCACGGCGCATGGCGAGCTCGACGGTGCCCTCGAGCGAGGTTGTCACGTAGTCGTAGCTCAGCGGCACGGGGCGCGGGGCATCGACGACTAAGTCGCAGGTAGCGCCGGTGTGTTCCTCGAGTGAGGCGGCGATGGCAGTGACATCGCCGAGCGTGGCGCTCATGAGCATGAATTGCGTGTGAGGCAGGGTGAGCAGCGGCACCTGCCAGGCCCAACCGCGATCAGGGTCGGCAAAGTAGTGGAACTCGTCCATGGCGACGCAGCCAACATCGGCATCTTCGCCCTCGCGCAGTGCGTCGTTGGCAAGGATCTCTGCCGTGCAGCAGATGACGGGCGCCTTGGTGTTGATGTGCGTGTCGCCGGTGATCATACCGACATTATCGCGGCCGAGCACCTGCACAAGGTCGAAAAACTTCTCGCTGACCAGAGCCTTGATGGGGGCCGTGTAATAACAGCGCTTACCCTGCGCCATACCCATAAAGAGCATGCCCAGCGCGACGAGCGATTTACCCGATCCGGTCGGTGTGCCTAAAATGACGTGATCGCCGGCTGCCAGGTCCATGAGGGCCTCTTCTTGGTGATCCCACAGTTCAATGCCGCGGTCGCTTGTCCATTCAAAGAAGCGTTCGAAGGCCTGATCAGGCGTGAGCCATGGTTCGGGCTCACTGCCATCCTCGGGCTCCCACCAGGTGGGGGAGAGCGCACCGAGCGAGCCAAACTCGGCTTCGGTTCCCGTGCCGCCCGAGAATGAGCTGGCAGACCCGGCGCCGGAGACGGTGCTGGCGGTGGTATCTGTCGTGGTCTGTGCCATGTGTTTGCTTTCTCTCGCGTTTGTCCGCCAACTATTATGGCGTAGCGGCGGCGCGGGGTGCCAGCGCGCGAGAAAATGCAGGAAATGGGCGTTCTGCCCAGCCGTTTGGTGCAGTTGCCAGCTAAGTGAGTAGACTTTTTGCAATATCGCGAGCACATGGCTTTTGCGCAAGGGCTTTACCTGCGGTTTTAGTTTCGTTATGCGGGTTGTGCTTGGCTATTGCAAAATAGTCTACTCACTTAGGCTTGAGGGTCGTTCGTTGGTGCCTATTCGCGCTTGTTTGCCGGTATCGCGACCATCAGAAGCCCCTAGGACTCTTGCGGCAGGCGTTTCTTGCCCTTGCGGGCGCGGTTTCTAAAGTTCTCGACTGCCTCTTCCATGCCCAGAGGTACATAGGTGAGCTCATCGAGGTTATCGGGTAGGTAGCAGGCAAGACTTTGCTCCTGCACGCGGCCCGCCGCGAGCTGTTCATCGCTGGGCTGCGCGCCGGGTGTGGCGCAAATGCCATAGACGGCGGCGCCCATTTCGCGCGTGCGGCATTCATATTCGGTCTCGGGATGCTCGGGATGATCGCGGCGGACGTCGTCACTTACCCAAAGCGTGTCGTAGCCTGCCGCGGCAAACTGCCCCAGGGCGTAGTCGCGCAATGGCTTGCTGTCGGTGCGCAGCGTGACGGTGGCACCGGCTGAAAAGAGCGGGCGGTAGAGCATCAGATGGTCGACATGGACGAGTCGTTTTTTGGCGTACTTGGCCTTGGGCTGCGGCGTGGGAAAGTTGATGGTGATGGCATCGAGCTCGCCTGCGGCAAATAGCTGCGGCAGCGATGCAGCGCCTCGGGGCAGCACAAGCGCATTGGGCAGCTCCTGCTCGCAGATTTTCTGTGCGGCATAGGCGATGCAGATGGGCTCCTGGTCCATACCGATAAAGAGCGTGTTTGGCTCGCGGGCTGCGCGCTCTACAAGGTACGTTCCCTTGCCACAGCCAAGATCCAGGTGAAGGTGCTCGAAGGGCTTGTTGCCTGCGGGCGCACAGGCCTTGCGCCAATCTCCGACATAGGCCTCGGGGTTCGTCTCAATCGCATCGGCGTAGCGCTCCAGGCGCTCCTCGAGCACAAAGTTCTTAGGCGTGCGAACGTGGACGGCTCCCATGAGGCTCCTTGGTCATAAGTATGGAACGCATAACTGCGCGTTCCGTCAATGGATTGAAAAAGGGTGGGCATAGTTTGCCCGAAAGATGCGGTGCGGCTCGGTGGCGAGTCGCCGATACCTACAGGCGCTTGAGAATCACATAGCGGTTGAGATCGCCGCTGCGACCGTCAGCATGGAAGCGCTCAAGCTCGCGCACGGGGACCTCGCCGCTCTTGTAGAACGTACGCACGCCGCGCACCAGGTCGGTGATCTGCTGATCGTCAAAGTGATGGCAATAGCGGTAGGCGTGGCGGTCGTTTTGCCAGCCAATGAGGTGGTCGCCGGCTTCAAACTGCGCGGAATCGTAACCCTCAAACGGCGGGGTGAGCTCGGCGCGGGCTTCGGCACGAACGGCCTTGCGCGCCATGCGCTCGTCGTTCATAAACTCCCAAAAGCTGATTGCGATGATGCCGCCCGGGCGCGTCTGCCGCACCAGGGCGTCGAGCACGCGTACACGGTACTCGCACGACGGTACGTGGTGCATAAAGCCAAAACAGACCGAGATGTCGGCGAGCGGGGCGTCGAAAAGCACGTCGGGTGTCTCGGCGGGGTTGAGCTTCATAAGGGCGTCGAGCACATCGAGCTCCTGGAAGTGCAGGTTGGGAATGCGCAGCGCGTGGCCATGTGCATCGATGGCCAGGTCTTGGCACGAGTCGACGCCATAGAACTCGAAGGGGCAGCTGGCATCTGCCGAGGGGTTTGCTCCGTCGACGCCCTTGGCGGCAAGTGCGCCGCCGGCGGCAAAGTTCTCGAATCGCATATTGCCGCAGGCAAGATCGAAGACACGGACGGGATGCTCGATCGTGGCGACGTCGAGCTGCCCGAGCGCGATATCCATGGTGCGCACCCAGCCGGGCCACGGGGCCTGGCGCGTATCGGAGAAGGAGGCGGAGTGCTCGCGATAGAACGTGTTGTTGAGCTGGATGAGCGATGAGGCGAAATCGCGGTTCACGGCGCGGAACTCCCTCCGTTGGCGGTGCGGAATAAACAGTACGACCATACTACCGTTAACGCCGCAACGGGGACAACCAAGCTACGGGTCATTGCTTTGTTTGGACACATTTCCGCAGCTCATATGCACCCGCAACCGCCGGTTGTCAAAAATCTCACTAGAATAGGTGGCATGCTTTTGGCGGTGGCGGATAGATTTTTAACTGTGCAAGGCGCCTTAAGAACAAAAGCGGTCCGGCGGCACGGCTGGCATCACATAGGAGGAACCATGAATGTAGAAACTGCGCAGCGGCTCGCCGACCTTCGCCGCAGCAAAGGCTTTAGCCAAGAAGGGCTGGCGCGAAAGCTGGGGCTGTCGCGTCAGGCGGTCAGTAAGTGGGAGCGCGCGGAGAGCTCGCCCGATACTGAGAACTTGATCTCGCTTGCCAAGCTCTATGGCGTGAGCCTGGACGAGTTGCTCAATCCGAGCGACGAGATCGAGGACGATATCGAATTTGAGAACGAGGACCGCGCCCGTCAGCGCGAGGCCGAAGCGGCAGAGCGTGCTCGCACCCATGAGGCGGCGGCACGTGCCACCGAGGCGGCAACACAGGCGAGTGATGCCGCCGCCAAGGCGGCGCAAGCGGCAAGCTGGAGTGCGCAGGCCGCCAATGCTGCTACGGCGCAGGCGACGAGTGGCGGCGCAGTTGGCTCGATTCCGGTGAAGGGCCCGTTCCAGTCGTTCCCGTATTGGGCCGTGTGTTGGCTGCTGTTCTTTTTGCTGATGTTCCCGTTTGGTGCCGGCCCCTTTGCCGCGCTGATCTTCTTTACGATTCCCATTTATCACTGGGTGGCGCGTGCGCTCGATGGCGATTGGGCGCGTGGGAATATCCAGGTTGGTCCGGCGCCGGTGACAACTAGGGCTCAGAATGTTTCCGCTTCGGTTGATGCTGACGTGGCTACCGCGACCACCGCTGAGCCGATTGCCAAAGAGGGTGATGAATGATGAAGCTTTCGCATGAATCCAAGGTACGCTTGGGTGTTGGTATCGGGGCGTTTGTACTCATTGTTGGGCTTGTCTTTGGCGTTTCGCGGACATTGATTCATTTTGATGGTCCGTGGGATCTCGACGATGTTGTATCCGGCTTGTCTGGTATGGACGATGCGCTTGACGAGGACGATCTTTTGGATAGCGGTAACTATTCCGCTCGGCCTCAACAGCTTTCGAGCGAAACGTTTGATGCCGACGCGTTCACATCGCTTGATTTGGACGTGACGTCGGGCACGGTCGAGGTCAAACACGTCTCCGGCGGGCCAGTGCGCGTAATTGAAAGCGGTCGCGTGGCAACGGGGACCGTTGCCTTCGATGCGGCAACCCAGAACCTGGCCGAAATCAAGGGTTCTACGCTCAAGATTCGCCAGTTCGATTGCGATGACGAGCGCGCCATTGACCGCACGGTTACCGTCGAACTGCCGCGCGATGTTGCCGATAACATGGTGGACATCACAGCGAATGTGGGATCGGGTGATCTGACGGTCGCGGGCATTGCGTGTCATGACCTCAACCTGACTTTGGACTCGGGAGACGTCGAGTTTACGGGTACCGTGACCGATACCCTGAATGCCGAGGTCGGTTCGGGCGATGTGACGTTCGAGCTCTACCAGGCCCCCGCGAAGTCGATGGACGTGAGCGTGGGCTCGGGCGATGTGGAGATGACGGTTCCGAACTCGACGGGCTTTAAGGCGAGCCTCACCTTGGGCAGCGGCGACTTCGAGAGCGATTTCCTTCCGCTTGGCTACGACGGCGAGACCGTTTTGAATCTTGAATTCGATAACGGCGATAAGTCTGCCACGTATCGTTTTGAGGTCGGTTCGGGCGACATGTCGTTTGATTCGGAGTAGTGAGGCAGACGAAAGCCTAGGCGAAGATATAGACGCGCTGTTTGGTGAAGGCGTCGAAGCCGAGATTGGCTTCGGCGCCTTTGCCTTTACAATGGGGGCATGGAACAGATTATCTTGAACATACTCGAGGCTCTGCGTCGCGGCGAGACCGTGGACGACAAAGCGCTCGTCAAACTGATACATGCCGAGGCACGCCGTGAGGGTGCCGACAAGCGCGATCTGGCCAAGCGTCGCCTGCTGCCGTTTTACCAGCGGGTGAAGCGCGAGGAGCCGGCTCGTTGGACGGTATGGAATGTCGACGCCGAGCTAGAGCGTCAACTGCTGCAGGTGCTACGCATGAAGCCTCGTCGCACGGCTTCGGGCGTAGCGACCATTACCGTCATCACCAAGCCGTGGCCGTGCTCGGGCGATTGCCTGTTTTGCCCCAACGACCTGCGCATGCCCAAAAGCTATCTGCACGCCGAGCCGGCGTGCGCCCGTGCAGAGCAAAACTGCTTCGATCCATATCTGCAGGTGAGCGCCCGTTTGACGGCGCTTTCGCAGATGGGGCATGCGACCGATAAGATAGAGCTCATCGTGCTCGGTGGCACCTGGAGCGACTATCCGGAAGGGTATCAGACGTGGTTTATGTCGGAGCTTTTCCGTGCGCTCAATGACGATGCCGTCGCCGGCGTGGCGGCAAACCCCATGTTGGCGCGTCCGGGCATCAGTCGTGCCGAGGCGGGGCGCCTGCTCGATGACGCTCCCGCCGATGCCCTGCCGCCGGTGGTAGCGGAGCGTCGCGAGCGCTATCGGGCAGCCGGCATTGCGACAGACGAGGTCGAGCTTGCTGCCGGCGTTGCCGACGACCAGGGGCGTGTGGATGCTGCCGTGGGCGGCTACAACCGTGCGGTGCGTCGTCTGTACGGCCCCGGTACGCCGTGGGGCGAAGTCGCCGAGTGGCAGACGGCAACGATGGAGGAGCTTGAACGTCAACAGCGCATCAACGAGACGGCGAAGCATCGCGTGGTGGGACTCGTTATCGAGACGCGCCCCGATGCCGTAACGCCGAAGGCCCTCACGCTTATCCGCCGCCTGGGCTGCACCAAGATCCAGATGGGCATCCAGAGCCTCGACCAGCACCTGCTCGATATCAACGAGCGGCGCATTTCGGTGGCGCAGATCGAGCGGGCGTTTTCGCTTGCGCGCCTGTTTGGCTTTAAGATTCACGCGCATTTTATGCTCAACTTGCTGGGCGCCACGCCCGAAGGGGACAAGCGCGACTACGAGCGCTTTGTGACCGAGGGGGCCTTTATGCCCGACGAGGTCAAAGTCTATCCGTGTGCACTCATCGAGGGCTCGCGTCTGGTGGGCTGCTATGAGCGTGGCAAGTGGCGTCCCTATACCGAGGAGGAGCTGCTCGATGTACTGGCCGATGACATCGTGGTGACGCCGGCGTTCTGCCGCATCAGTCGCATGATCCGCGACTTTAGCTCCGATGACATCATGGTGGGCAACAAGAAGCCCAACCTGCGTCAGCTCGTCGAGAATCGCTTGGCGGCTCGTGGAGAAGGCACAGTGGTGCGCGAGATTCGCTATCGCGAGATCAGTACCGCGGGTGCCGACTTGGATGAGCTTTCTCTTGATGAGGAAGTGGCGTACGAGACGCCGGTGACTCACGAGCGCTTTTTGCAGTGGGTGACGCCGCGGGGCAAGATCGCGGGCTTTTTGCGGTTGTCGCTGCCCGACCATTCGTTTGTTGCCGCACATGCGGACGAGTTGCCGACGACGCCGGACGAGGCGATGATTCGCGAGGTGCACGTGTATGGCATGGCGGCGCGCGTGGGCGATCAGGGCCAGGCGGCGCAACATCACGGGTTGGGGCGTTTGCTCGTAGAGCGTGCGTGCGAGATTGCCCGGGATGCGGGTTATGCGCGTATCAACGTGATTAGCGCGATTGGCACGCGCGAGTACTATCGCCATCTTGGATTTTATGACCATGGCCTTTATCTGCAAAAGGAGCTCTAGATGAACAAGCCGAGTGTTTCTGCCGGCGTCGTTGCCGGCGTTGCTCTGGGAGCCGCGGCGCTTGGTGCGGCCGCTGTCGCTGTTCGTGCTGCCTGTCTGCAGGTTGCGCGAACCCGCAATGGCTTGGCGCGTGTGAAACGCGTGCACGACGAGGGCGGCGACGAAGTCCGCGTATTGGTGCAAGGCGGCGTCTACCAAAGCGCGAGTTACGTTGGTGAGCGCTGGGCGGAGCCCGTCTTTGCGTACTATCGCGCGTTTAACGACGTGTTTGAGGCCGAGGATGCGATGCGCGACGCTTATGGTCACGGTATCGACCGCATTCTTATGCTGGGCGGCGGCGGGTTTGCCTATCCTAAATTCGCCCTGATGTCGCACGAGGGCTTGCGCATGGACGTCATCGAGTATGACGGAGAGATTACGCGCCTGGCGCGCCGCTGGTTCTACCTAGACGAGCTGGAGCGCGCGGCGGGCGATCGCCTGCGGGTGATAACCGCTGAGGCTCGCTCGTATCTGGGTGTGACGAGCGTGGGCCATCGTCGCTATGACGCGGTCGTGAGCGATTGCTTTGGCGGTGCCGAGCCCGTACGCGAGTTGGCGACGGTTGAGGCGTTGCGTTTAGTGCGGGGCAGCCTAAATGTTGGTGGCGTCTACGTCGCCAATATCGTGAGCGCAAACGAGGGGAGCGACGTGACGTTCCTGCGCGACTGCGCTGCCACGGCACTCGAGGTATTCGCCCATGCCTGGGTGGTCCCATGTGGCGATGCGAAGTTCGGCGGCGAGGAAAACTACCTGCTCATCGCCAGCGACGGCGACTATGTCTTTGCCGAAGCTGTGCCCTTCGACACCGACTTCCTCGGCACTGCTCTCCACGACTAGCACGTCTCCCTGCGACCAGTCTGTTTGTGGTGGGGCTCATTTAGCTACTTCTTGGTCATGCCCAAAGTAGCTCAACAAGCCCCGTCCCAAAAAAGACTGGTCTTAGGCGTGGTCGCGCCAGCCGAGAACGCGCTGCTTCATGCCTTCGATGTCGAGCACGCCTTCGGCAAAGCCCTTGCGCACGAGCTCTTCGGGAACGAACTCATCGTAACGATCAAAGTAAGGCACCTCGCCGGGATAGACGAGCTCGATGGGGTCGAAGTCCTTTTCGGCCTCGGCTGCGAGCACCTCAAAGAACGTCTCCTCGTCGGCCTTCATCTTAAACTGCATAAAGTATGGACGCGACGGATCGAGCCCGCGAAGGCCCAGCTCCGCGGCACACTTAATCTTGAGCATACGTTCGAGCGCCAGAAAGGCGTGGCTGCCCAACCAGGGGAAGAGCACCCAGGTGTCGCCACCCAGGTTGATGAGCGGTTTGGTCCCCGCACCCGAAATCTCGGCGGTATGACGAGCCTGTGCAAGGCGTGCCCGTGCGTTGCCCATGAGGTACGGATATGCCGCGTGCTCGTTGAGCGCCTTGCGCATGCGCTCGAGTACATGCGTGTTAATGTCGCCGGGGCAGTCGCCAAAGTATGCCGGCACACGACCTTTGACTTGCGTGGCAAAGACGGTGTGTCGCTTCCAGTCCACTTCCTCGACTATCCAGCAGTGCCCGGCTATGGCGATGCGCTCACCGGGCGGTGGCGGATTGACGATCGTGCCCAACTCGGCCGACTCGCTGCGAACGGTGAACTCCTCGTTTTCCTGGAACACAGCGTAGAACTTAAAGTTGTTAATGATGCGCTCGCCCGCGAGACCCACGATGAGCCCACCGCCCTCGGTGACCTGGATGTGGTCGATCTTGATGAGGTGGCGCAGCAGTACGCGATAGTCATCGGCCGAGACGCGGTGGAAATAGCTGAGCGTGAGCACGCGCTGAGCAAGCTCGGCCGGCGTGAGCTCGCCGGTGCTGGCGAGCGTCGACATGGTCTGGTGGTAGAGCAGGCTGTAGGGGAGTCGATCGAGCTCGGGCGGCTCGACCCACTTTTCCTCGCGATAGAGTTGTACGAGTGCGATGCCCTGCAGGAGCTTCCAGGGTATCGTTTCGGGCATCATCGTGCGCGGCTCGGGTTCTTCCTCGCGCATGACAAACCACATCTCGGGCGGAAGGTCGCGACGGCCTGTGCGCCCCATGCGCTGCAAAAAGGAGCTGACGGTAAACGGCGCGTCAATCTGGAACGCGCGCTCCAGGCGACCGATATCAATGCCGAGCTCCAGCGTGGAGGTGGTGACGGTCGTCTGCGCCTGCTCTTCGTCGCGCATGAGCTCCTCGGCCGTCTCGCGCAGCGATGCCGAAAGGTTGCCGTGATGGATTAGAAAGCGGTCTGGCTCGTGCCGGCTCTCGCAGTAGCTGCGCAACATGGAGCACACGGCCTCTGCCTCCTCGCGCGAGTTGGCAAAGACCAGGCACTTGCGGCCGCGGGTATGCTCAAAGATGTAGCCCATGCCGGGGTCGGCGTTGTCGGGTGCGGTGTCGGTGGGGTTGAGCAGTGCCTGTTCGGTTGCCTGCGGGATGTCGACTTCGCCCTCGGGGGCTGAGGAAGTGCGACGGTCCTTGGGGGCAGCCTTGCCCCGTGCCTGCTCGCGACGTTGGCGGCGCTCCTCTTGCGTGAGTTGTCCGCTGTGACGCATGTCTTGAGCACCGGCCGGCAGCGCCGCGGATGCCGCTGCCTCGATGCGCTCGCACGCGAGCACTTCGGCCTCTTGAGGACCTGTGCCCATGAATCCCCGCTGCTGTGCCTGGGGGCCCGAGTTGTAGAAGTGCTCCATGGAGATGCGCCATACGCGGTGCGGTTCTTCAAAGCGGGGGATAACACAGTTGCGCCCCGTTCCCTGTGAGAGAAAGGCACCCGTGCGTTCCGGGTCCCCGATGGTGGCCGAAAGGCCAATGCGGCGAGGCTGCACGCCGGCCATGCGCGAGAGCCGCTCGATAAGGCAGAGCGTTTGCCCGCCTCGATCGCCGCGCATGAGCGAGTGGACCTCATCGATGACCACGTAGCGTAGGTCGCAAAACATGCGCGGGATCGCCATGTGCTTATGGATTAAGAGCGCCTCGAGTGACTCGGGCGTAATCTGCAAGATGCCGCTCGGTTTTTTGATGAGCTTAGCTTTGTGCGATTGCGAGACGTCGCCATGCCAGTGCCAGACGGGGATGTCGGCCTCTTCGCACAGGTCATTGAGACGGACGAACTGATCATTGATGAGTGCCTTGAGGGGGCCGATGTAGAGGGCGCCAACGCTTGCGGGCGGGTTCTCCCAAAACTCGGTCAGGATGGGAAAGAAGGCCGCTTCGGTTTTGCCGGATGCCGTGGATGCCGTCAGGAGCACATTGTCTTGTGTGTTAAAGATGGCATCTGCTGCCGCAACCTGAATGGAGCGCAGGCTATCCCAATCGTGGGAGTAGATGAAGTCTTGGATAAACGGGGCGTAGCGGTCAAAGGCGTTCACGGGGCCTCCTCTCATATACGAACCTCTTAACGCGGTGGTCAGTGGCTTGCTGCATTACTGTCTCAACGTTCGCCCAGATAAAACCTACCAAAATAAACCTGTCCCTTTTTGGCAGGTTAGATGGTGAATTCGGCGAAGTTACGGTCGCCACCTGCGGTATCGGTGTCGCCTGTTGCGGTTGCTGGCGCCAGCGCGTCACCGCCGACGCTTTGTAGTAGCTCGGCAACGTTGGCATCGGGGTTCTGGCATAGGATGTCGAGCAGCTCGATAAAGTCGCGAATTACCTCGCGAGGCGTCAGGTGCGTATCGGCTCCCACGCGGCCAAACTCAATCTTGAGGAAGTCCACCAAGTCGTTCTCGGTAAGCGTGGGCGTCCAGCCAAAGTAGCCGGCGTGAATTTGCATGAGTTTTTCGATCAGCACCAGTAGCTCCTCGTAGGTGAGCGGCTGCAAGCGGATGATGGGCGCGAGCATGTCCTTAAGGTCCTCGCGTGCAAAGCGACCCTGAGCGAGCCGGCTGCGCAGAGCCTCGTAGGAGAATACGCCGCGACGGCGGTCCTCGATGGAGGTCGGCGTGCCGCCCATGATCATGCCCAAGTACTGCGCCTTGCCCTGGAGCGTGTCGTTGTACATGGTGAGGATTTTCTCGTAGTTGTACTGGCGCGTGATGGCGTTGGGAATCTTGTACAGGTTTACGAGTTCGTCGATGAGCACCAGCATGCCCTTGTAGCCGCTGCAGACCAAAAAGCGTGCGATGAGTTTGACGTAGTCGTACCAGTCGTCATCGCTGATGATGGTCGAGGAGCCCAGCTCGGCGCGCGCCTCGCTCTTGGTTCGGTACTCGCCTCGGATCCACTTGGTTACGCGGTTCATGGTCTCCTCGTCGCCCTCGGAAACGGCCGCGCGATAGCGACGGAGCATGCGGGCAAAGTCGAAGCCGTGGACCATTTCCTCGAGCGGAGCGAGTTGGGCATTGATAGCCGACTCATCGGCGTCCGCGCACGAGGCGACCCAGCGATCGAGAATCAGGTTGAGCGCGCCGCCCTCGGGGCGCGTCTTGGTCGATATATTGCGGATGAGCTCACGGTAGGTGGCAAGGCCCTGTCCCTGGCCGCCCTGCAGGCGGCGTTCAGGGGATAGGTCGGCATCGGCGACGACGAATCCCTCACCCATGGCGTGCGTGCGGATGGTCTGGAGCAAAAAGCTCTTGCCGGCGCCGTAACGACCGACCAGAAAGCGGAAGCTCGCGCCACCGTCGGAGATGAGACTCAGATCGGTGAGCAGGGCGCGAATCTCGACCTCGCGCCCTACGGTGATGTAAGGAAGGCCGATGCGCGGGACCACGCCGCCCTTGAGCGAGTTTAGGATAACGGCAGCGACGCGTTTGGGTACGCGGGGCGCTGCGGATGTGGTATCACTCATGGTCTAGGTATCCTCTCACGTCTGCTTCGTAATCCTCGATAATTTGCGGTCCTGCCGCGCCGAATTCGATAACGGTGTCTCCCACCAGGTCAAAGAGTGACTCGTTGATGCTGTCGACGAGCATGTCCTCGCTCTGCCCCGATTGCACTACCGCCGATTCCGCCTGTACTGCGTTGTGCTCGAGCAGCGCGCGGAGATAGGCGTCTGCGGCAGGCGTGAGTTCGTTCGTGGCGTCAGCGGGCGCAACGGCTGCGAACGCGGGCGTCGGCGCGAGAAGCGGTGCCACGACACCAAACTGTTCGGTGGATATGGTTGGCTCGTCGGCCTCGTCCTGCCGAATGGGTGCCGCGATCGCCTCGACAATCGCGTCGGCTACGGGCTCGGCTTCCGGTTGCCCTGAGTCCGCTGCCTCGGCTTCCACAGGTGCGCCGTCCTCGCGCTCTTCATCGATCAAA
>UQMM01000003.1 GCA_900542165.1 uncultured Collinsella sp.
GCGGTGCTGGTCGCTGCCGCGGGTCGCTCGGTGGTCGATGCCCTGACCGCGCGAGTGAAGGGCGCGGTTGGAGCGGGCGGCCCGGCGCGAGTTTCGCTCGGCGAAGTGACCGAGATGATCGATGTTGTGCGCTTGGGTCTTTCGGCCGGTCTTTCGTTTGATGCGGCGCTTGAGATTTTCTGCGCCAACCGCCGGTCAGTGCTGGCTCTTCGCCTTGAGCGGGCCTGCATGGCGTGGCAGGTGGGCGTGGGCACGCGTGAGGACGAGTTGTTGGCCGCCGCGCGCGACCTGGACGTGCGAGCGCTCGAGACCTTTGCCATCACGGTGGGGCAGGCACTCGCCCTGGGTGCCCCACTTGCCGAGACGCTGGCCGCTCAAAGTCGCGAGATCCGTGCGGCTCATCGCGCCGCGGTCGAGCGCGAGATTGAGCGTGCGCCCGTCAAGCTGCTGATTCCCACCGGCACGCTCATCTTGCCGGCGTTGCTTCTGTCCATATTGGGCCCGCTGCTGGGAGCAGGCGGGATGATGTAGGGAGGAATACATGAACACGATGGTCGAAGTTGCTGACAAGGCTTGGAGCTGGGCTTTTTGCCGGGCGATCCGCGCTCGCCAGCATGCCAAGGAGCTGTTGCGGGAGGAGAGCGCGCAGGGTACCACCGAGTACGCCATTTTGGTGGGCGTGCTTGTGGTGATCGCGATTATTGCCATCGTTGCATTTAAAGGCAAGGTCCAAGATCTATGGAACGCTATCAGCGAGGGCATCAACAGCCTGTAGAGGGCGAGCGCCCCATCGGGGTGCTGCTGGTGTTTGCTTGCCTGACCGTGGCGATAGCGGCGGTGCTTTGGGGGCTTAACGCCGCGCGGCAGCAGCGTCCTGGGGCCGCCTTCGATTCGGGCTCAGATTCGGCGGTGGCGTCTCAAAAAGATGAGATGCGAGATGCGGACGATTCGGATGTCGCTGTCACGGCGCAAACCTTTCTGCGGACGCTCGACAAGCGGTCTGGCACTGCGACGGATTCGCCTGGGGACAACGCGATTGCGGTCCGGCTTGCATGGTCCGAGGACCGACCGATGACCGAGGCAGCGGCGGATATGTTACGCGCCTACCGCGAGGTGCCAACGGCCCAGCTCGCCCTGAGCGGCTATCTCGATATTAAGGGCAACGTATGGGGCGCCATCGTGCGCGATGGGCGCGGCTGGGTCGATATGGTGACGGTTGCCGCGGATACCGGCGATGCTTCGTGTCGTCTGCGCGCCGTGCGTCTGGTCCCGCAAACAATAAGCTCAAAGGAGGGATCGTGAAATGCATGACGTTCTGCGTGAAGAGGTTGCCCAAGCGACTGTGGAATACGCCATCGTCACGGTGGCGCTGCTTTCCATCGTGCTGGCAATCGCGGGGCTTTGGCGTGCCGGTGCCGATGGGCGCTTGGCGGCGCTGGTCGAGCGGGCGGCATCTCACGGCGTCACCTCGACATCGGTTGTCGACGCTGCTGCGGGTGCTAAGGACATCGCGTTGTATTGATATCGCGCGCGAGGACCGGGCGCAGTCTACGGTCGAGGCCGCTTTTTTGCTGCCGACGTTTCTGACGCTCATCCTTCTCGCGCTGCAGCCGGTGTGCCTGCTCTATACGCGCGCGGTCATGGAGTCTGCCGCCGCCGAGACCGCGCGGCTCATGACCACGACGACGGCGGAGGACGACGATCTTAAGGAGTTCACCCGCCGCCGGCTTGTCGCAGTGCCCAACGTTTCGATTTTTCATGCCGGCGGGCCGTTGTCGTGGGATATCGAGCTTGGCCGGGCCGGTGCGGGTGGCGTCTCGTCCGTGTCCGTTTCCGGCGAGGTCAAGCCGTTGCCTGTGATCGGTGCGTTTGCGCAGGCTATGGGTGGTACCGCCGAGGACGGCTACGTTGAGCTCAAGGTCGATGTCTCGTATCAATCGCGTCCCGAATGGCTGGAGGGAGATTATGATGCGTGGATTGCTGCATGGGATTAAGCGTTTCTGGTCTAGACGCGTTTTGACGCGCCGTCCGAGCTGCCATCGCAAGCGAGGCGGCTTTATGGGTCGAGCCGGTATCGACCTGTTTATCGAAGACGGTGCCTATACCACGCTTTCTTCTGCCGTGGTCATCCTAGTGGTGCTCACGTTGTTGTTTTCGTCGACCGCAGCGATATGGAGCATGTCGCGTGCCGGGGATACCCAGGTGGCGGCCGATAGCGGCGCGCTGGCGGGTGCCAACGTAGTGTCGTCCTATCACACGGCTGCCACGGTGGTTGATGCGAGCATCTTGAGTCTGGGACTGGCGGGGTTTGCCACGATCGGGACGGGCCTGGTCGCCATCCTCATCCCGGGTGCCGAACCAGTTGCCGGCAATATGGTCGACACCGGGATTGAGATCATTAAAACGCGCAACAAGTTTGCCAAAAGCGCATCGGAAGGCTTACGGAAAATCGAGACGGCTCTGCCATATCTGATCGCCGCGCGTGCCACGCAGGCGGTGTCGGCGCAGGATACCGATAGTGTGACCTATACCGGTACGGCGCTTGCCGTGCCCAGGACATCCGAGTCGGACTTCGCTGCGCTCGAGGGGTCTGAGATCTCGACCGATGCCATCGAGAGCACCTCAAAAGACCTTGACTATGCTGCCAAGGAACTGAAGAAAGCGTCCGAGAAAACGTCAAAGGCCAAGGAACGCGCCTGGCTTGCCGACTGCGGTGGATCGGACAGAGGCGCAGTCGGAAGCTGTTCGTGCATGTGGGAACGCGCGAAGAGCTTGGCGAAGCTTTCGGATATTGAGAATCCGCACTATGCCTCGAGTGTCACATGGGAGCCGCAAGTGGCGCTCGATCGCGCGAAGGCCTATTACCGCTTGCGCCTTGCAAACGAGGCACCTCAGGGCTCAAGCGTCGAGACGAAGGCGGAGTCGGCGGCGCGCAAGGCGTTTTACACCTATGCGAGTACAGAGGTCAATCGTGCATATGTAACCGAGGACGGAGATGCAGTCACTTTCCATATCCCGCTGTTGCCGCGCAACGCTGACGAGGTGCGAGCGACGGAACTCTATATCGATGCGGCGTGGCCAACCAGTGCCATCGATGGCAAGACGTATCTGCATTACGGAACGAGTTGCCCCAACTATAAGAAGGGGTCGCCAGGCGGGTTAGCCTCGGTTGCTGATTATGACGGGCAGGACAGATGCAACAGATGCCATTTTGGCGTTTCGTCGCTCGGTGCCGTTGCAGCGCCTTCGACTTCTATTGAAAACGGCTTCGAATACCACTTTGACAAGTTCAAAGACGCCCTGGAAGGCTACGTTAAATGCCGCAACAAAGAACTCGAACTTGAGCGTCAGACCGAGGATGAGGCCGACCGTGCGGGCAATGTGTTTGACCAGGCCATTAAAGCGCTTTCGGGTGAGCGTCCGCGTATCGCGCCGCCCGGTCGCAACGGCGTGGTCGCCCTTGCGGTTTCGGGTGCCATTTCGAGCCCCGATGAGCTCAACTCTTCGTTTAACACGGCAGTCAGGCTTGGCGATCGCGGTGCCATCTCTGCCGCGGTGTTGGCGCCCGATGAGGCGACGGCGCAAAACAACGTGCTTTCGCGATTTTTCTCAACATTGAAGGAACGCTCGGGCGGCGTTGCCGGCGTGCTCGATGGCGTCATGGATGTTTGGGGACGGCTGCTTGTGGGATACGGAGACATCCAAGGTTCGGCCGACGAGCTTATGGACGAGATGATTAAAGACCTAGGAGGGGGCAGTGGCGCGTTGGGCTCCATCGCATCGTGGCTCGGCGATACCGTTTCGGCGTCCGTGGCGGCGTTGGGTCTGGAGCCGTGCGACTTGCGCCTGCGAAAGCCAGTGCTGACCGATTCCGCCAACGTCATTAAGAGCCCGGGGTCTGACATTGCCGGTTTCTCTCAAGCGCAAGACAAACTGCGAAGTATTCCGTTGGGTGTGACCGATCCCAAGGCGCTTTGCGAGGCGTTGGAATATCAAGTCGAACGCACCATTAGCGGTACGGTGTTCACGCTTGCGGAGATTCCTCTGCCCGGCGGCGGCTCCATCCCGCTCACCGTCGATGTCGCCACGCTGGTTGGCGCTCTGGGCGGTGGGTCGTAATGAGTATCCGCATGCGTCTGCGCGAGGAGCGCGCCCAAGCGACGGTGGAGATGGCAGTGGTTACGCCCGTTTTGCTGGTGCTGGCACTCATCGTGTACAACGTCATGATCTTTGCCAGCGCTGTCGCGCGCTTCGACCGCGTGGTGCCCGACATCGTGCTAGCGCATGCCGTGGCGTCGGAGGGGGAGGGCGACGAAAGCTCTGCCGATGCCTCGGCGACGGTTCAGACTCAAATTCTGAATGCCATGGAAGGCTATGACTTACAGATCGAAGTGTCGAGCGAGCAAGGCGCGAAGGCATCGGATGGTGGCCTGCTCTCCCTATCCGGTACGTTTAGGACCTACACCTGCACCATGCACTATGAGCCGTGGCCGACTTCTCTCAGCATCGCTGGCGTTCCGCTGGGGGCGCCGACAACGTTGTCGCACGAGCGTGCGGTGACGGTCGATCCATGGCGTCCGGGGGTGGTCATGTGACCGCGGTCTCGTCCTACATCGTCTACGCGCGGGCACTCAATAGGCTGGGTTGGACGCCGGCCGAGTTTGTGGTGGCGGAGTCGTTTGTCGTGCGCCTGCGCGGCATGCTGGGACGGCGTCCGGTTGCCGCCAACGGCCTGCCGCTCGTCATGGCGTTTCCACGCTGCTCTTCGGTCCATACGTGTTTTATGGCCTATCCCATCGACATCGCCTTCATCGATCGCGACGGCAATATCCTCGCGCGCTACGAAAACGTCCGCCCTTGGCGCATGTGCTCCTGCCCCGGCGCCTGGGCCGTACTAGAGCGTCCTTCAATCATTGTTTCGACCCCTGCTCTCCAACGCGTGCCGGCTTAAGGGACTGAGTGAAAAACTTCTTGCTGCCGGCTGATGCCTCTGACGTGCCGATTTATAGAACCGAGGCTGTGCTCAAAAACTTTTTTAAAATTCTCGGTTGACCGGAACGCGTCCTTGGTTATACTAATCAAGCCTTGAAACAAGGCACACCTCAAATGGCTGGGTAGCTCAGTTGGTAGAGCAGAGGACTGAAAATCCTCGTGTCAGGGGTTCGATTCCCTTCCCCGCCACCTTGAATTGACTAGGACCTCTGCAAAGGGGTCCTTTTCTTTTATGAAGCTCCCACATGGAATCGAACCCCGTGAGGGCGCGGAGCTGAGTAAACGCGTAAGCGTTTGCCAGCGCAGCTCGCAAGGCGCGTAAGCGCCGCAGCGGTCCGTCCGCGCAGCGCGCGGACGCGATTCCCTTTCCCGCCACCTTGAATTGACTAGGACCTCTGCAAAGGGGTCCTTTTTCTTTTTTTGTGGGGTTCCGCGGAAAATGCATCCCATTATTTTGACCCAGAGCGGGATGCGCTTTCCGGCGCTTACTTCCGACGTGCGTGCACATCTCGTCGCACCATCCCGAGCCCGCCTGTTCCCAGATATTCCTCCCACTTTCGCGTCACTTTACAGACCGTTCGGTCGCCTGTCTGCATGCGCGGGTATACTCAAATCGATAGATATGTCATGCAAGAGCGATGCGGGCTTAGCCCGTATGATTCAAAAGGGGGCAGTGATGGAGAGGATACTCGGCGTTAATCTCTCTGGCTGGTTTATTCCCGAGCCTTGGGTGACCCCGTCGCTATACGCGGCGACCGGTGCATCCAATGCGGCCGAGCTGCAGGAGGCCATGGGCACCGCCGCCTATAACGAGCGCATGCGCCGTCATTACGAGACGTTTGTGAGCGAGGATGATTTCCGTCGCATGGCGCAGATCGGCCTCAACGCCGTGCGCCTGCCGGTGCCTTGGTATGCCTTTGGCTCACAGGAGTCCGATGCGTCCTACATCTCGGTTGTCGACTACATCGACCGTGCAATTGAGTGGGCTGCCAAGTATGACATCCGCGTGCTGCTTGATCTAGCAACTGTGCCCGGTGGCCAGGGCGATTCCAACGATTCGCCCGCCACGCCAGAGGCTGTTGCCGAGTGGCATTCGTCCACCAACGGTCGTCATGTCGCACTCGACGTGCTCGAGCGCTTGGCCGATCGCTACGGCGAGGCCGAGAGCCTGCTGGGCATTGAGCTGCTGGATACGCCGCAGATGAGTGTCCGCAAGAGCCTCTTCACCATGACGGATGGCATTCCGGCGCACTACCTGCGCAACTTCTATCGCGATGCCTATGAGCTCGTCCGTTCGTATATGCCCGAGGATAAGATCGTCGTCTTTTCGTCTTCGGGGCATCCCAGCGAGTGGAAGCATTTTATGCGCGGCGCCAAGTACAAGAACGTCTACATGGACCTTCACCTGTACCATTACCGCGACGAGTATGCGCTCGACATCACGAGCCCCCGCGGGCTGACGACGGCGATTTCGCGCAACAAGCGCGAGCTTAAAGAAGCGATTTCAACTGGGTTCCCCGTGCTGGTGGGCGAATGGTCGGGCGCGGCGATCTTTGCCAACTCGTCGGTTACGCCCGAGGGCCGCAATGCCTACGAGCGCGTGTTTATCGCCAACCAGCTGGCTTCGTTTGCGCCGGCTGCCGGTTGGTTCTTCCAAACGTGGAAGACCGAGAAGCGTATTGCAGCATGGGACGCCCGCGCGGCGCTCGGCACGCTCGAGCGTGGCATGATTGAATAGGTTGATATGACGCAAAACAGCGCCCATACGGGCAAACTCTATGTGGTCGGCACACCCATCGGCAACCTGGGCGACCTGTCCCCGCGCGTTGGCGAGGCGTTTGCCGCCGCCGATGCCATCTGCTGCGAAGACACGCGTGTGACGTCAAAGCTGCTGATGCGCCTGGGCATTTCCAAGCCGCTTGTCCGTTGCGACGAGAATGTGATCGCCAGCCGCGCCGCCGGCCTGGTCGACCGTCTGATGGCGGGGGAGACCCTCGCCTTTGCCTCGGACGCCGGCATGCCGAGCGTGTCCGATCCCGGCCAGGCGCTGGTCGAGGCGGCACGTGAGGCCGATGTGCCCGTCGAAGTTATTCCCGGACCCTCTGCTTGCGTCACGGCGCTCGTTTCGTCCGGCATTCCCTGCGAGCATTTTTTCTTCGAGGGCTTTTTGGGCCGAAAGCACGGCGACCGCGTGCGCCGTTTGCAGCGCCTTGCCGTAGTGCCCGGCGCGCTCATCTTCTACGAGTCTCCACATCGCATCGTGGCGACGCTCGAGGCCGTGGCGGAGGTCTTTCCCCAGCGTGAGGTTGCCGTCTGCCGCGAACTCACCAAGCTGCACGAGGAGGTCTTGCGCGGCCCCGCTGCCCAGCTTGCCGAGGAGCTGCGTGCTCGCGGCGAGGTAAAGGGCGAGATTGCGCTGGTCATCGCGCCGCCGAGCGAGGACGAGGAGGCCGGCATCGCGCCGGTTGGCGCTGCAGTAGCGGATCCCGACGAGGCCCTGCGCGAGGATATCCGCACCGCGCTCGAGGAGGGGGAGCCCGCCTCTGCGGTGGCCAAGCGCCTGTCTCAGAAGTATTCGCGCCGCAAGCGCGATGTCTATGCCATGGTGCTCGATATGCAATAGATGGAGGATATCCAGCCCTTGCGCTAGAATCATCCTCTGTATGCAACGTTTTTCTGGAGGACAAACCCCATGGATCAAAGCAAGCCTTCGTTCTTTATTACGACGCCCATCTACTACGTCAACGCCGATCCGCACCTGGGCACGGCTTATTCCACCATCATCGCCGATGTTCAGGCTCGCTATCGCCGTTCCGCCGGCTATAACGTCAAGTTCCTGACCGGCATGGACGAGCACGGCGAGAAGGTCGCCGAGGCCGCAGCCAAGCACAACATGACGCCGCAGGAGTGGACCGACAGCCAGGCTCCGCACTTCAAGGAGCTTTGGAGCAAGCTCGAGATCTCCAACGACGACTTCATCCGCACCACCGAGCCGCGCCAGCATCATGCCGTGCAGTACCTGTGGGAGCGCATGAAGGAGTCCGGCTACCTGTATAAGGGCAGCTACGACGGCTGGTATTGCGTGCCTGACGAGACCTACTTCACTGATACGCAGGTTCAGAAGGGCGACGAGGAGTACGGCAGCGTCGGCCAGCATCTATGCCCCGACTGCCACCGTCCGCTCGAGCGCGTGCAGGAGGAGTCCTACTTCTTTAAGCTTTCCGCCTTCCAGGACAAGCTGCTCAAGCTCTATGACGAGCACCCCGACTTTGTCGAGCCTGCGTTCCGCATGAACGAGGTTCGCAGCTTTGTCGAGGGCGGCCTTAACGACCTTTCCGTGAGCCGCACGAGCTTTGACTGGGGCATTCAGGTCCCGTTTGACGAGGGTCACGTGACCTACGTGTGGTTCGATGCGCTGCTCAACTATATGACGGCCGTCGGCTACGGTGTCGACACCGACGAGGCGCGTGCCGAGCTGGCCTATCGCTGGCCCGCACAGTTCCACATCGTGGGCAAGGACATCATCCGCTTCCACTGCGTCATTTGGCCCGCCATGCTTATGGCCATCGGCGAGGCCCTGCCCGAGCACGTCTTTGCCCACGGCTTCCTGACCGTGCGCAATGCCGAGACCGGCAAGGCCGAGAAGATGTCCAAGAGCCGCGGCAACGCCATCGCTCCGCAGGACGTTATCGACATGCTGGGCGTCGAGGGCTATCGCTACTACTTCATGACCGACGTCGTCCCCGGTACCGACGGCGCCATCAGCTTCGATCGCATGGAGCAGGTCTACAACGCCGATCTGGCCAACAGCTGGGGCAACCTCATCTCGCGTTCGCTCAACATGAGCGGCAAGTACTTTGATGGTTGCGCGCCCGCCAAGCCCGCGTCGTTCGATGCGTTCGACAACCCGCTGGCAAAGATTGCCGACGGCCTGGTCGAGCGCTACATGGCTAAGATGGACGTGCTCGATTACGGTGGAGCTAAGGACGAGGTCATGGAGCTCATCCACGCCGCCAACCACTACATCGAGGACTCCGAGCCTTGGGCACTTGCCAAGGACGAGGCCAAGGCTGACGAGCTGGCGTTTGTGATCTACAACCTGCTCGAGGCCATCCGCATTGCCGCTCACCTGCTGATGCCGCTCATGCCCCAGACTTCTGCCGAGGCTCTGCGCCGCCTGTCCTGCGAGGACGAGGCCGCGAGCGACGACCTCAAGGGCATTTGCGCTTGGGGCCTGCTTGCCGGCGGTCAGCCCGTCGAGAAGGGCGATCCGCTGTTCCCGCGTCTGGCGTAGAGACCGCGCGAGCACCATATCGGCAATTTGCTGTTTAGCTGTAAGGGCATGGCCGCCACGGTCCATGCCCTTTTGTTTCAAGACGCCGCCATCATGCTAAGGAGGCAGCCATGACAACTTCGCCTTTGGCAAACCCCACGGCCACCAGGGAGCTGCTAGAGGAGTTTGGCCTTGCGACCAAGCATCGCCTGGGCCAGAACTTTCTAATCGACAATCATGTGATCGAGCGTATCTGCGAGCTTGCCGAGCTTGCAGGTGACGAGCGCGTACTCGAGGTGGGTCCGGGTTGCGGTACGTTGACACTTGCGTTGCTGCAGGAAGCGGCGTGCGTTACGTCCATTGAGGCCGATCCTGAGCTCGAACCGGTGCTCGACGCCCACGCCGCCGACTATGCCAACTTCCGCTTTATCATGGGCGACGCGCTTAAGGTGGGCCCGGAGCAGATTGAGCAGGCCGCCGGCGGCGAGCCCACGGTATTTGTCGCGAACTTGCCCTATAACGTGGCGGCGACGATCATCCTTCAGTTCTTCCAGACGATGCCCGCGCTTAAGCGCGCTGTCGTCATGGTTCAAAAGGAGGTTGCCGATCGCATTGCCGCAACGCCCGGTAACAAGACCTATGGCGGCTACACGGCAAAACTCGGCCTGTACGCGCAGGTGACGGGTCGCTTTGAGGTGCCGCCGCGTTGCTTTATGCCGGCGCCGCACGTGGACTCGGCCGTCGTGCGTATCGACCGTGTTGACGGCGTGGTGCCCGAGGGGCTCAATCGCGAATTTGTGGCCCGCGTGATTGATGCTGCATTTGCTCAGCGTCGCAAGACCATCCGCAATTCCATGAGCGCCAACGGCTTTGCCAAGGACGTGCTCGATGCTGCCTTTGAGGCTTGCGGTATTGCACCCACCACGCGCGCCGAGACGCTTGACGTTGCCGACTTTGTCCGTCTGGCCCAGGAGCTAATCCATGATGCCTAATGCCGAACGTGTGACGTTTACCAAGAAAAAGAAGACGGTTGCTTGTCCCGTGCCCTTGGCACCGCTTGCCGACACGCATGCGCATCTACTTTCGTTCTGGGGCAAGGATGTGCCTGAGACGCTCGTGCGTGCCAAGGCGGCAGGCGTCGACCTGTTGGTGACGATGCTCGACCCCATCGCTGACAAACGCAGCGTGACGGACTATAGCGACTGGCTCGTGCGCGAAATTCTGCCGATGCAGGATATCCCGCAGATCAAGTATCTTGCCGGCGTGCATCCGTATGGCGCACCGGACTATACCGACGACGTTCACGCACAGGTCGTTGCCGCGCTCGATGATTCCTTATGCGCCGGTATTGGCGAAATCGGCCTGGACTACCACATGGACTATGACGACGATATCGCGCCGGCACCCCATAACGTGCAGATTGACTGCATGGCGCGTCAGCTCGAGCTTGCCGTGTGCCGTAACGTGCCGGTGGAGCTGCATCTGCGCCACGAGGACACGGACCATGAGCGCACCTCGCACGTTGATGCGTACAACGTGCTTCGTGAGGTGGGCGTGCCCCAGGCCGGTTGTGTGCTGCACTGCTTTGGCGAGGACCGCGCCACGATGGAGCGCTTTGTGGAGCTGGGCTGCTATATCGCCTATGGTGGTGCGGCCACCTTTAAGCGCAACGACGACGTGCGCGAGGCATTTGCGGCAACCCCACTCGATCGAATTTTGTTCGAGACGGATTGCCCGTATATGGCTCCGGAGCCCATCCGCGGTCTTGAATGCGAGCCCGCAATGATCTCCATTACGGCAAACGCGCTGGTTAACGACCGTGTCGATCGCACTGGTGAGGACGCCGAAACAATCGCGCAAGCCGCTTGGGAGAATGCCTGCAAACTTTTTCAAAAATAGTTCTTGCGTTCGTGGTGGCGCTCCGTTATTCTAATTCCTGCACGCGGGCGTGGCGGAATTGGCAGACGCGTACGGTTCAGGTCCGTATGGGGGCAACCCCATGAAGGTTCAAGTCCTTTCGCCCGCACCATTGATTGAAAGAGCTCCCAGCAATGGGAGCTTTTTTGTTATGGGCCGTTTTTGGCAGATTTGACATATCGATTTCGCGCGGTAGATGCCCCTGTGGTCAAAAAGTGGCAAATATGAGTACTGACATGAAAATAGAGACATTTCATGAAGCCATTTTTGCTCATTTTACGCAACAGATGTACGCTAATTTGGCTCAACCTTGAGACAAAATGAAGTAATTTCGATAGACCTCGGGTTCAACGAGGCGATTTTGACCCAAATACGCTGTTACTAAACTGGTAACAGTACTCATATTTGGCCTTTTTTGACCACGGGTCCTCTTGTTGGTGTCACACAGCTGCTTCGTGCGGGTATCCTAATGCCAACGTGTGCCTATCAGAGGAGAGACCATGCTGTTGTCCGGTATCATCGCCGCCCTTACCAGCCTTTTGATTCCCATCATCATTCTGTTGCTGCTGCTTCCCAACGCCTGCTATGTCGTTGAACAACAGCATGCCGTGATCATCGAACGTCTGGGCAAGTTTAACCGCATCGTCAACGCGGGCTTCCACATGAAGGTGCCCGTGATCGACCGCAAGGCCGCTACGGTGAGTCTGCGCACCATGAAAAACGGTTTCGGCATCGACGTTAAGACCCAGGACAACGTGACCATCGGCCTTGAGGTCTCTGCTCAGTACCACGTGAGCTATGACATGGGCGCCGGCCCGGCAGATTCGGGCATCTACAAGAGCTACTATATGCTGCAGGAGCCCGTCGACCAGATGCGTGACTTCATCACCGACGCCCTGCGCTCTTCGATTCCCGTCTACACACTCGATGAGGTCTTTGCCAAGAAGGATGACATCGCCAAGGATGTCAACGCTACCGTTTCCGAGCAGATGGCCGCCTACGGCTTCACCCTCGTGTCGACGCTCATCACCAAAATCGCACTGCCGACCGAGGTTGAGAACTCCATGAACGACATCAACGCTGCCCAGCGCAAGCGCGCTGCGGCACAGGAGCTCGCTGAGGCCGACCGCATCAAGCGCGTCACCGAGGCGACCGCCGAGGCCGAGGCAATGGAAAAGGCGGGCGAGGGCATCGCCAACCAGCGCAAGGCCATCGCGCTGGGCATCAAGGATTCGCTCGAGATCATCCAGGAGACGGGAGTCGGTAACGACGAGGCCAACCAGCTGTTCATGTTTACGCAGTGGTCCGAGATGATGACGGAGTTCGCTCGCACGGGTAAAACCTCGACGGTCGTGCTGCCGAGCGATTTCTCGCAGTCGGCCTCGATGTTCGAGCAGATGCTGACAGCCAGCAAAGTTCAAAACGATTCGAAGGAGTAGACACGCGTGAAATACACCGTCGTTTGCGTCGGTAAGCTCAAGGAGCGCTTTTGGAAGGACGCGTGCGCCGAGTACACCAAGCGCCTAGGTGCCTATGCCAAGGTGGATATCCGCGAGGTGGCCGATATCGACCCGGCTAAGGCGGGCGGCGTGGATGCCGCGCGCGACAAGGAGGGAGCGGCGATACTTGCAGCCCTGCCGCCTCGAGCGCATGTGATCCTGCTGGCCATTGAGGGCAAAGAGCGCTCGAGCGAGGAGCTTTCGGCGCGGCTCGATGATCTTATGCTGCGAGGCAATAGCGACATCGCCTTTGTGATTGGCGGATCGGACGGCGTGAGCGATGACGTGCGCGCACGAGCCGACGAGATGCTCAGCTTTGGACGTATTACCTTGCCGCATAACTTGGCGCGCGTGGTGCTGCTGGAGCAAATCTATCGCGCCTGCAAGATCAGCCGAGGCGAGCCGTATCACAAATAGGTCGGCAATACGAAACAATGGCGTGGGACAATACCTTTCGTTTTGAGGAATGTGTCTGAAAGGACTATGCGATATGAAGATTGGATTTGTCGGTTTTGGCAATATGGCGAGCGCTATGGCCGATGGCTGGATCGCTGCCGGTGTAGCTGCGAGCGACATGTGCGCCTGCGCGGGTCGCTACGACGCACTGGTTGAGCGCTGCGAGGCGCGCGGCATGGTCGCCTGCCACGATGCCGCCGAGGTTGTCGCCGCATCCGATATCGTGGTCGCTGCGGTCAAACCGTACATGATCGAGAAGGTATTCGTCCCGCTCAAGGATGCTCTTGCCAAAAAGGTCGTTCTGTCGGTTGCCTGGACCTGGGACAGTGCCAAGTGGGAGCAGGTCCTGCCGGGTGTCGCGCACATCTCGACGGTGCCCAACACGCCGGTTTCGGTGGGCGAGGGCGTCATCGCCTGCGAGAAATCCTCTACGCTCAGCGACGAGCAGCGTGCTGTTGTGCTCGACCTGCTCGGTAAGCTTGGCACCGTCGTCGAGCTCGATACGAGCCTGCTGTTTGTGGGCGGCACGGTGGGTGGTTGCGCTCCGGCATTTGTCGCCATGGCAATCGAGGCCCTGGGCGATGCAGCGGTCAAGCACGGTATCCCGCGTGCCGATGCCTATCGCATTGTGAGCCAGATGGTGCTGGGTACGGCAAAGCTGCAGCTTGCAACTGGCCAGCATCCTGCGGCGATGAAGGATGCCGTATGCTCGCCCGGTGGTGCCACCATCAAGGGCGTCGTTGCGCTCGAGGACGCCGGCATGCGCAGTGCCCTGGTCAAGGCAATCGACGCAACTCTCCAGTAAAACCTGCCATTTAGGGACAGGTTTATTTTGGCAGGTTTTTCCTGCGGTTTTGTCGTATGTGCGAAAAGCGCCCCGCAACTGGCTCAATTCCAGTTGCGGGGCGCTTGCGTTTGCCCAGATAAAACCGACCAAAATAAACCTGTCCCTTTTTGGCAGGTTAGTCCCAGAAGCTGTCTTCCTCATCCTCGGACTTGGGTCCGCGGTCGACGTACATCTTATGGGTACGCTTCTCCATTACAAAGGCAAGAATCGCAAATAACAGGATGCCGCCGGCGAAAAGGATGGCAAAACCGGTGCGGGTGCCAAACAAAAAGGAAAAAACTGCGTCCATTGGGTGCCTTCTTGCGTAGTTGAGTTGGGTCGTAAACGCTCATAAGTATATACTTGCCCATACATGTACAAGGTTGCAACCTAAATGGAATGTATATCGCCGGAGGATCTAATGCTTGATATCAAGTTTGTTCGCGAGAACCCCGATGCCATCGATGTCGCCATGGCTAACCGCCAGACGTCTTGGGATCGCGAGAAGTTCTTTGAGCTCGACGACGAGCGCCGTGCCGTCATCACCGAGGTCGAGGAGCTCCAGGCTACGCGCAATGCCGAGTCCAAGAAGATCGGCGCCCTGATGAAGGAGGGCAAGAAGGACGAGGCCGAGGCCGCCAAGGAGGCCGTGCGCGCCGTCAACGAGAAGATTGACGGTCTGGCCGAGCGCCGTACTGCTCTCGAGCAGGAGCAGTACGACTTCATGGCTCACCTGCCCAACATTCCTTGCGAGGCCACGCCGTACGGCAAGGACGAGGACGAGAACATTGAGCGCCGTCGTTGGGGCACCCCGCGCGAGTTCGACTTCGACTTTAAGCCGCACTGGGATCTGGGCACCGATCTGGACATCCTCGACTTCGAGCGCGGCAACAAGCTCTCCGGCAGCCGCTTCACCGTTCTCGGTGGCGCCGGCGCCCGTCTTGAGCGCGCCCTCATCAACTTCTTCCTCGATACGCACACCAGCCGTGGTTTTAAGGAGTGGTGGCCGCCCATCGTCGTCAAGCGTCAGACCATGTTTGGCACGGGTCAGCTGCCCAAGTTCGAGGACGACGCCTACCACGTCTCGGGCGACAACTTCCTGATCCCCACCGCCGAGGTCGTGCTCACCAACCTGCACGCCGGCGAGGTCCTCGATGCCGACACCCTGCCGCGCCGCTACACCGCCTTCACCCCCTGCTTCCGCGAGGAGGCCGGTTCCGCCGGTCGCGACACCCGCGGCATCATCCGTCAGCACGAGTTCGACAAGGTCGAGATGGTCAAGTTCGCTAAGCCGGAGGAGTCCGACGAGGAGCTCGAGAGCATGACCGCCGAGGCCGAGTACCTGCTGCAGCAGCTGGGCCTTCCGTATCGCGTGATTAGCCTGTGCACCGGCGACTTGGGCTTCTCTGCCCGTCAGACCTACGACGTCGAGGTCTGGCTGCCGAGCTACAACGCCTACAAGGAGATCAGCTCCTGCTCCAACTGCGGTGACTTCCAGGCTCGCCGCGCCAACATCAAGTATCGCGACCCCGAGAACTTCAAGGGTTCGCGCTACCTGCATACTCTCAACGGTTCCGGCTTGCCGGCCGGCCGCACCATGGCCGCCATTCTGGAGAACTACCAGAACGCCGACGGCACCATCACGATCCCCGAGGTTCTGCGTCCTTACATGGGCGGTCTCGAGAAGATCGAGCCAGTCGCGTAACTTGGCTGCATAGGGAATATGCAAGGGCGCTCCTTCGGGGGCGCCCTATTTCGTGCGCAGGTCCATACCATGCCGTGCGGACAGCTCAATAGAAAACACACGAACAACTGTTCTGTATACAGCCATCTACCTGCTATGCTTTTGCTAAATAAGAGCGAGAGAAAGGGGACGCGATGGAGCTGTTTGATAATCGGGTGGTTTTATTTGAGAGCGACGAGGGCGGGGAGTACCTGCTTGTAACGTGTGAGCCGTCTGGCATGGGCGGCCTGGTGGTTCGGCAGACGAGTGAGGGTCCGTTGCCACAATGGTGCTTTGAGGAGTCGCCGCATGTGGCCGAGACCTTTGTGACGCACGAGGGACTTGTGGCGCTGGAGCACTTCTATGGAGTTGGGACTTCCAACCAGGTCGCGCGCATGCTGAGCATCTCGTTTGCCGATTATGATTGTGCCCAGCGGGTGAGATCGCTCCTGAGGGAACTTGATGCCAAGTTCGACGTGATCGAAAAGCCAATCGATCGTACGGGGAACAGCGGTATATGCGGAGCAGCATGACAAAACTGCGTTCCACAAAAAAGTTTGAGATTGTGCTTGACTCCAATAAGCTAAAGTGGTTTTATATGTCTTGCGCTGCGGCGTTACCTCAGCTGGATAGAGGGTCTGACTACGAATCAGAACGTCATAGGTTCGAATCCTATACGCCGCACCATTTGAGATTAAAGCTCCCGGCGACGGGGGCTTTTCTTTTACGTAAGCACCGCATGGATTCGAACCTCGGTCGAGGCGCGGGCGTAAAGAAAACGCGGAGCGTTTTTAGCCCGCGGGCGAGCGCGCCGGCAGGCGGGCGAAGCCGGTGCGGATCCGCGCAGCGGATGCGCGGAATCCTATACGCCGCACCAATTGATTTTAAAGCTCCCGGCAACGGGGGCTTTTCTTTTGCGCCAGCTTGAGTGCTTTCGTCCAAAGGGACGATTTCCTGTCGACTCGTGTAAGATTCCGAGTAGGTGTCGCGGCCCATCCGCGACCACTCCTTCTCTCAACGACCGATCAGGGTGATATTTCGTGGCAGAGCGTCCGACATACAAGCTCAGGTTTCTCGATCCCAAGAAGCGCTTTCCGGCGATGCCCGAGCAGCCTGCGGGACGCTCATATGGCGTGGTCTGGAAACTCTTTGGCGAGGATCAGCATGAATCTTGTTATGTCGTCGAATTCGTTGGCAAAAGTCATGTGTCGCTTTTGGGCTACGTAAGCGTTTCGGGTGAGGTGTACAAGGTGGACCGCCCCGTCAGCGAGGCTCCGCTGCCCAACGATCCCGACATGGAACTGGTCCTTGACGAGTCGGATTCCGGTATTGGTGAGATTATGGTAAGGGAAGCCAACGGTGCAATGCGCGCGTGTGCGCAAACTGCCGGCTCTCCCGAAGGCCCCATGCGCGAGCAGTCCGACCACGAGACATGGAATTCGACCCGCGCCCTTCCTTACGGCGAGTTCATGGCCTCGATGTTCTTGCGCTACGTGATATTTGCCAACTCCGAAAGCGCTATTGTGAACACGGCGGACGCCGGCGGACTCGACGAGGGTATGCAAAACGTTGTCGACAAGATCAAGCTCGTAAAGTTGTCCGAGCCGGTCGAGGTGTTTTTGGGCTTTAACACGGCACCGCTCCCCGATGCTATCGAGACGCTGCTTTACCGCGTTGACCATGCCGAGAATCCGAGCGGTATCGAGCGCTATGCCGCCGCCCTTATGAGCGAAATTGACTTGCCCCGCCTGCGCACCATCGCTGCCAAGTCCGAGATGAGCCTGGCTCGCATTGATCGCTCAAAGATTTTCTATCTCAATTTTGATCGTAGCCTGTTGGACCAGGACGAGATTGACATGCTGCTTGCCATCGAGTGCCGTCTCAACCGCCTCTCCGGCATCCTTGAGCGCATCGGGGCCGGATTGGCCCCCGCGGCATCCTCGCCGAGCCTTGAGGGCTGCGCGCTCTTTGATGCGTGGCATATCGCCAAGACGACCAACGATGTTCCCCGACTGCTCGATACGGCTTCGAGCGATAACCCGTGGGCCAAGCCGGGAACGGTTTCGTGCCAGCCGGGCGGCGAGTGGGACGTGCGCACGCGTTTTGCGCGAATCGTTGAGGCGCTCAACGTGGTCACGCGGCTCGACTATACCTATCGGGCAAACGTTGCCGAGGGGATTATGCTCGTTCGGTTTGGGCACTCTGTCGTGGATGCCATGCCGCAACGTGAATACGACGCCCAAGATGACGCCTGGCGCGAGCTGGACGAGGACACGCGTGCGATCTGGGCCGCGGAGCACGATGCGCGCGTGGCACTCACACTTGCGGCAGCGTGTTTTGCCGCGGGCGCCTGCATCACGCGCTGCTATGTGCAGATTGCTGCTCCCGACAGTGAGCAGGGCGAGCGCGTTGTCGCAACGTATTTCTTTGGGCGCGCGGCCTATCTGGCCGATTGCGTGCCTGTCGCCAAGGATCTTGAGAGCATGGACATGGACGATATGCCGTGCAAGCGTGTGCTTGAGGCGTATGAGTCAACCGCTCCGGAGACGATTGAGCCTGCGGAGGTTCATGCTCGTCCGCGCGATGACCATCGCACGCTGCCGCCGGCGCTGCGCGATCTGCTGCTTGCCGATACGGCTGACGAGTTGGAGGTCATGGAAGAGGACGACGACCCATACGTGGCCCGTGTTGTTGAATTGCGCGAGCAGACAAAAGTCGACCGTACAGGTGCTTTTGAAGGCTTTTCCCGTCTTGTCGAGGAGTTGGAGGCTAAGTGCGCCGTCGCCGAGCTTTTGGCGACAGGTCCGGTTCAAACGCAGTTTTGCGATAACCAGCTGGTGCGCATGGTGCTACCGGTGTTGGAAGAAGACCGCTCTGTGCGGATCCTTCGTGCGCCCGATGCGCTGTACTTTGCCCAGCACGAGATCTGCAGCTTTTACGCCGAGCAAGAGGACTTTGAACGAGCACTGCCCGAGGTGCGCCATCTTTACGATCTGGCGCGCTCGTCCATGCAATCGCACTTTGCGCTCATCAACGTGCTTGCGCGTCTGGAGCGCTTTGACGAGATTATCGAGGTGGCGCGCCACGGCCTACGTATTGCCAGCGATCGTTCTGCAATCGGCTACCTATTCTATCGCTTGGCGTTTGCCTATTGGAATTGCGATCAGCTCGACCTGGCGCTGGCTTGTTACCGTCTGGTGCCGCGCGGCGAGGAGTCGGGCAGCAGCGCGCTGGAAGAAATGCAGGGCCTTATGAACGAGATGGGCGTCAGCGAGCCTCCGACGTTCGAGGAAGCGGTCGAGACCATCCGCAAGGCTGGACTCGAGTTGCCGCCAGTGTCCGCGGTGACCAATCAGCTGGCAGATGCCGCTGTTCAACTGGTCGACAACGGCTTCTTTTTCCTGGCACGCGGTTGCATCTTCCAAATGTGGCGCACCATGGGCAACGACGAGCTTGGCTCCCTCAACCGCTCGCTGGGGTAGGCGAAGCCTCCAAGGAGGAAAGGATGCTAGGCAATTAGAAAATTTCCTCTTGCCCATCCTTGGCTGTTTGGTTACTATAGAACGGCTGTTACGGAGAGCTGACCGAGAGGCCGAAGGTGCTCGCCTGCTAAGCGAGTATGCCCCAAAAGGGCATCTGGGGTTCGAATCCCCAGCTCTCCGCCAGTTTAACTTTAAAGAAGGGTCCCATCGGGGGCCCTTTTTTATTATCGAGAAAGGGCGCTGGGGATTCGAACCCTCAAAAAAAGGAGGCATCCTTTCGGACGCCTCCTTTCAGCGAGTGTATTGTTCTTCGATCTTACATCTCGGGCGCCTTGGCGACGGTCTCGCTTTCTGCCGTGAGTGGGCGGTTGTCGATGCGGCGGCCCAGGCGGTCGAGCTTCACAAGGAGCCACTCAATGGGATTCGGCCCTGCCCCTTCCTCGTCGGCAACCAGGTCCATGACGGCGATCTTGGTGCCGTCCTGCTTGAGCGTAACGCTGCCCACCTTGTCGCCCACATGCACCGTGCCCGAAAGATCGTCGTGGCTAACCTTTTCGGTCACCTCGCCGGCAAGGGAAAACACGGTCGCTTGCGCCGTAGGATCGGCGAGTGTGGCGTCGATCGTCTTATCCGTCCAGTCGGTTTGGCCAATGCGCGCCATAAGCGGGTTGCCGTTGGCGGTCTTTTCCTGCGTGTTGGCGATCGCGACCGTCACCTTGTGACCGTAGTACCAATTGGCAAGGGCGGCGGTATCGGTAAAGCGCTGGTCGGTGGTGGTGGAGTTCAAAACGACGGTGTAGATCTCGTCGCCGTCGCGGTTGTAGGCGCTCGTAAAGCAATAGCCCGCGTCGTCGGTGGTGCCGGTCTTGCCGCCGATGTTGCCATCTTGGCCCAGCAAATAGTTATGCGTGTCCATGGAATGCGAATGGTCGGTGCCGTCGGCGCCCGTGACCTCGATCCAGGAATCCTCGCTCGCTACGACCTCGCGGATCGTGTCGTTTTTCATGGCCTCCTGCATCATCAGCGCTACGTCGTGTGCGGTTGAGTGCATATCGCCAGCCCACTCATCAAAGTCCAGACCATGCGGGTTTTCAAAAAGCGTACCGGTGCAGCCGAGCTTCTTAGCGCGCTCGTTCATGGCCTTCACAAATGTGGCCTCGGCGTCTTTGGTCTTAGGGTCGATCTTCTTGCCCACATATTCGGCGAGCACGATGGCGGCGTCGTTGCCCGAGGGAATCATCAGGCCGCGCAGCGCCTGCTCCACGGTAAGCTTGTCGCCTTCGAGCAAGCCGGCGGTCGAATTGCCCACGGTGGCTGCGGCGTTGCTCACCGTGACCTTCTCGTCCATCTTGCAATTCTCGACGGTTAGGATTGCGGTCATGACCTTGGTGATCGAGGCAATCTTGACCTGCTCATCGGCGTCGCGGGCATAGTAGACGGTGCCGTCTTTGCCCATGACGAGGGCATTGGTCGCATCGATATCGGGCAGGTTTTCGGCCGTGATACCGCGCACATCGGCGGTTTTGCCGCAAACATTGTCGGTCGTGAGCACTTGGGCGCCGGCGACGGTGGGCACGCCAGCGGCAAGGGCGATAGCGCAGACAAAGCCGGCGGCAAGCTGGGCTGAGCGCTTTGCAAAAGGGGTGAGGGACTTCACGGATTTCGCTTTCGACGGGATGGTCTCTTCTGGAACTAGAGTATATCGTTTGCCGGCGTCGGCGATCATCGCGTGCGTGCGTGGCCCACATCCGCACCCGAACGGGCACAAGGGTGCTTAAGGCCGACTTAATCACCCACGCTTGTTGTGTGTGGCGTGCGTCGCCTCGGGCATAATGGAGCGCGAGAGGAGCACGCATGAACGAGCGCATACTGGTAGTTGATGACGAGAAGGCCATCGCCGACTTGGTTGGTATCTACCTTACAAAAGAGGGCTTTGATGTCCAGATTGCCTATAGCGGGGCCGATGCTGCCAAGGCAATCTTGGAGCAGGAGTTCGATCTGGCGCTGCTGGATGTCATGCTGCCCGATATCGATGGATTTGAGCTGCTGCGTACGATCCGTTCCAGCCATACCTATCCTGTGATCATGCTGACGGCGCGCGATGCCCAGCAAGACAAGATCGGGGGCCTTTCGCTTGGTGCGGACGATTACGTGGTTAAGCCGTTTCGCCCGCTGGAGCTCATCGCGCGTGTGCACGCTCAGCTTCGCCGCTACACCAGCTACGGTAGCCGTGCACAGGCGGCCGAGTCGCCGACCATTCAGCTCGACGGCTTGGAGATCAACCGCGATGCTCGTTCCGTGACAGTGGACGGTTCACCGGTTCGCCTCACGCCCACCGAGTATTCAATCTTGCTGTATCTGGTCGAGCATCGCGGCAGCGTGGTGGCCGTAGAGGACCTGTTCCGCGCGGTGTGGAACGAGGACTTTATGCCCGGCTCCAACAATACGGTGATGGTGCATATTCGCCACTTGCGCGAAAAGATCGGCGACGACGCACAAAAGCCACGCTTTATCAAAAACGTCTGGGGCGTCGGCTACATCATCGAATAACGCTTTTCGCTTGTGAGGATCTTGATATGACAAAAGACGATAGGCAAGCGTTCGAGGTGCCCGATCGGCTCTTTGAATACGTGAGGTCGGTCGTCGACAACCGCGCGCTTGCAACGGTGCTGCTCTTTTTGCTGAGCCTGCTGCTGATTGGCATCGACAACATCGTCGGAATCTTGGCGGTGCTGCTTGTCGGCTTTTTGCTGATCGATCGATTTGAGATCGTGTGCCGCTGCGTGGTGATTGGCGGCGCCGCGTGGGCCATGACGTTGGCGATTGGCGCCATGGCGCTCGGCGGCATCGAAGGGCCGGTGTTGTTCGATGCCGGCTTTGTATTCAACATGCTTGGCTTTGTGCTGGCGCTTGCCGCGTGCGTGCTGTTCTTGTGCGGCCGCGCCCTGTACTACCAGGGCTACGAGCAGGGCGAGCAGCATGCCGATTGTGTGCTGGCTGCTCGTATTCAAGATCGCCTGATCGATCACCCCGACACCTGGGACAACATCGACGGCGACTTCTTGGAGGTCGAGGGCGCCCTTAACCGCGTGCGTGACCGTGAGCGCAAGGTGCAACAGGCCTTGCGTGACGAATCTCATCGCAAGGACGATCTGGTCACGTACTTGGCACATGACCTACGCACCCCGCTTGCCAGTGTGGTGGGCTATCTTTCGCTGCTGCAAGAGGCTCCCGAGCTGCCGGTTGAGCAACGTGCGCACTTTACGGGCGTGGCTCTCGACAAGGCGCACCGGCTCGATGCGCTCATCGAAGAGTTCTTCGATATCACGCGCTTTGACTTCCACGATATCGTGCTCACGCGCGGCTATGTTGATCTGGGGTTGCTGCTGGCTCAGGTGGCTGACGAGTTCTATCCCATCCTCAACGAGCAGCATAAGGAAGCCCAAGTTGATATTCGCGAGGACCTGACGGTGCTCGTGGATGGCGACAAGATGGCCCGCGTGTTCAACAACATCATGAAAAACGCCGTCGCCTATAGCTATGAGGGCTCGACTATCACGATTGAGGCCAGGCGCCAAGACGACGGCGGCGTGCGCGTGCGCTTTATTAATCAGGGCGATCCCATCCCTGCGGCTAAGCTCAAGGTGATCTTTGAGAAGTTCTATCGCCTGGATGCGGCGCGTGCGACCAATCGCGGTGGTGCCGGTCTGGGCCTTGCTATTGCCAAGGAGATCATCACGGCACACGGCGGTACCGTTGCATGTGAATCGACGCCCGAACACACGATATTCACCATCGAGCTGCCCGCCGCATAGCCAGCGTGCCCTTACAAACACTTGACAATGTGCTCACGTGCGTATGAGCCACGATTCCTACTATCGATACTGCTGAATTGATATCGATATGGAGGTATGCGGTATGACGGCTGCTGCGGCGATGGAGCCTACAGAGCTTGAGGAGCTCATGGAGGCGCAGGCTGAGGCCGCGCACGAGCGCGAGGTTGGGGATGCGACTCGCCCCACGGCAGAGGATCTTGCCGCCTCGCCGACGCGCATCGACGTCGAGGGCCTCGACCTGTTCTATGGCGACCATCATGCGCTCAAGGACGTGAATATCAAGATCCGCGACAAGCAGATCACCTCGTTTATCGGGCCTTCGGGCTGCGGAAAGTCCACGTTGCTGCGCTGCTTTAACCGCATGAACGATAGCATCAAGGATTGCCGCATCGAGGGCAAGATTGCGCTCGATGGTCAAGATATCCTGGGCGATTACGACATCTGCCGTTTGCGCCAGCGCGTGGGCATGGTGTTCCAGCGCCCCAACCCGTTTCCCATGAGCATCTATGACAACGTCGCCTACGGTCCGCGCGGTATGGGTGTGCGCGATCGCGCCGTGCTCGATGAGCTGGTCGAGGACTCCCTTCGTCGCGCTGCGCTATGGGATGAGGTCAAGGACAAGCTCAACGAGTCGGGCCTGGGTCTTTCGGGTGGACAGCAGCAGCGCCTGTGCATCGCCCGCGCACTTGCCGTGCAGCCCGACATTCTGCTGATGGACGAGCCGACCTCGGCACTCGACCCTGTGTCGACGCTGGTGGTGGAGCAGCTGGCCTGCGAGCTCAAAGAGACCTGTACGCTCGTGGTCGTTACGCACAATATGCAGCAGGCGGCGCGTATCTCCGACTCGGTCGCGTTTTTCTTGCTGGGTGAGTTGGTGGAACACGCGCCCACCGCGCAACTCTTCAAGAATCCGACCGATCCGCGCACGGCGGATTATTTGACGGGACGTTTTGGCTGATACCATCTAGTAAAGGTACCTTTAGGGTTAAGATGCGGTCATGCCGGCCGCAAAGGGGTTCAACATGATCTATTACGTCGAGGACGATGACAACATCAGGGATTTGACGGTCTATGCACTGCGCAAGCAGGGGATCGAGGCCGAGGGCTTTTCGTGCGACGGCGAGTTTAAGGCCGCCGTGGCGCGACGGGTACCCGATGCTGTGCTGCTCGACATCATGCTGCCCGATACCGATGGTTTGGCGATTATGCGCCGCCTGCGCGCCGACCGCCTGACGGCGACGGTGCCCATTATGATGCTTACCGCCAAGGACACCGAGCTCGACAAGGTGATGGCGCTCGATGGCGGTGCCGACGATTACCTGACTAAACCCTTCTCGCTCATGGAGCTCGCCAGCCGCTGCCGCGCACTGCTGCGTCGCGGCGGCATGGTCAAGCAGGCGAGCGATGTGCTCAGCGTGGGCGACATCGTGCTCTCGCCCAGCCATCGCGAGGTGACCGTTGCCGGCGAGCCGCTTAAGCTCACCCTGCGCGAGTTCGACCTGCTCGAGTACCTCATGCGCAAGCCCGGCGTGGTCTTTACCCGCGAGTCGTTGCTGCAGAGCGTGTGGGGCTGGGACTTCGACGGCGGTTCGCGCACCGTTGACGTGCACGTGCAGACGCTTCGCCAAAAACTGGGCGAGCATGCCAGCGCCATCGAGACCGTGCGTGGCGTGGGCTACCGCTTGGCCGAGCCTTCTGCCGGTGATGGTGCCGAAGGTGACGACACCGCGGCCACCGCATCGGAGGAGTAACCCGTGGTCTTCGCCCCCCAGGGAAAACATACGCTGTCGCACCGCGTTTTTGTGACGATCTTTGTCTGCGCCATGGCGGTTATCGTGGCGTTTACGGTGCTGGGTGCGTTCTTTGTGCAAAACACCTTGGCGGATGCCACGAGTGCCAATCTGGCGCAGGAAACCGAGCTCATTGCTGCCGCCCTCGACGAGCAGCAGGAGCCCATCCCGTTCTTGCGTAGCCTCGATCGCGAGGACTTGCGCATCACGCTGATTAACAAGGATGGATCGGTTGCCTACGACAACGAGGCGTCGCCTTCCACACTGCCCAACCATGGCGATCGCCCCGAGGTCATCGAGGCCTTTGAGAGTGGTTTGGGTTCCGCGGAGCGCGCAAGCTCTACGCTCGACGAGATTATGCTGTATCGCGCCGTCGCCCTTGATAACGGCCAGGTTGTCCGCTTGGCGCAGGCCCAGCCTGGCGTTGCGGCGATTTTGCTGTCGATGGTGGCGCCGATGCTGCTTATCGCAGCAGCGGGTGCGGTACTCTCGTTTTTTATGGCGCGCCGCGAGTCCCGTGCCATCATCGCGCCGTTGCAAGAGGTGGATTTGGACCACCCACGCCGTAGCTATGAGCACGCCTATGCCGAGATGGTCCCCATGCTTGAGCGTATCGAGTCGCAGCGCCAGGAACTCAAGCGCCAAATGGCGGTGCTAGCGGACAACGACCGTATGCGCCGCGAGTTCACGGCGAATATCACCCATGAGCTCAAGACGCCGCTTACGGCGATTTCGGGCTATGCCGAGCTCATCGCAAACGGCATGGTCGAGGGCGAGGGCGACCTGCGCAACTTTGGCGGTCGCATCTATCGCGAGGCGGGCCGCTTGGCAGCGCTTGTCAACGATATCCTTACGCTGTCTAACTTGGACGAGGCCGAGCGTGCAACTGAGGGCGAGGCGGTGCCCATTGGTTCCACGGAGCCTATTGAGCTCTCGCGTGCCATCTACGCGGTTGAGCAGCGTCTTGAACAGGTCGCCCGTCAGGCGAATGTGACGATAAGTCATGAGACCAAGCCTGTGGTCATCGAGGGCGTGTCGCGCTTGATTGACGAGCTCATCTATAATCTGGCAAGTAACGCCATCCGCTACAATCGACCCGGCGGTACGGTTACGCTGCAGTGCGGCACCAACGACGAAGGCCATCCGTTCCTCGCGGTCGCCGACACGGGAATCGGTATCGCGCCTGAAGAACAGGGCAAGGTATTTGAGCGGTTCTATCGCGTGGACAAGAGTAGGTCCAAGGCACGCGGCGGAACCGGTCTGGGGCTTGCCATTGTCAAGCATGCGGCCCTGTATCATCACGCCACGCTCGATCTGTCGAGCGAGTTGGGTGTGGGAACCACCATTACGGTGACGTTTCCCATACAGCAGGACGAGCCATTCGCATAGCGATACAACATAGGTATTGATGTAGACGCCGCATTTGACTTTCGGGTGCGGCGTTGTTGTGCAATTTTACGATTGCTTCCGACATTTTTACAGGAGAGCCTGTTTCTTATGTATAGAGTTTGGTCTCGGTAAAAAGATGCGATAACATACGGACAGTTTTGTCAATCCGAACTGGGGAAATGAAAGGCAAGCTGCATGACCCTTCTCGAACTGTTCCAGCTGCTCAAAAAGCACCTCAAGCTGGTCATCACCCTTCCGGTGGTCTGCGCGATCGCCATGGGCATCGTGTCCTTCGTTGCGATGGACAACACCTATACCGCGACGACGAGCATGTACATTCTCGCCAAGACCGACGATAGCGGTCAGATGAGCTACAACGATCTCTCGGCGAGCCAGATGCTTTCCAACGATATCGCCACGCTGCTGGATAGCGATAGCGTTAAGAGCGGCGCAGCCAATGAACTGGGCCTCACCGATCTGGATGACTACAAGGTGTCTGTTTCCTCCGAGACCACCACGCGTGTCATTACGCTTTCGGTTACCGGCACCGATGCCAAGGAGACGGCTAAGGTCGCAAAGGCCATAGCTAGCTCGGTGAGTACGGTCGCTCAGAACGTCGGCGCTGCCCAGAGCATCAACGTTATCGACGAGGCTAAGACCCCCGAAGCCCCCAGCGGTCCCAAGCGTATGCTGTACGTTGCTGTCGCGTTCCTCGCGGGCGTCTTTATCGCAGTTGCCTATGTCGTTTTGGCAGACATGCTCAATACCCGCATCCGCGGTGCCGAAGAGGCAGAAGAGCTCCTGGGCATTCCCGTTGTTGGCCGAATTCCGGCTATGAAAGGTGGTAAATAGGCATGGCTAAGGCAAAGAACACCGATAAGCTCGTTGTACAGAATGCCGCCAAGACCCTTCTGGCCAACATCCGCTTTGCGAGCGTGGACGACCCCATTCGCACCATCACCGTTACCTCCTCGATTCCCAACGAGGGCAAGTCTACGGTTTCCATTAACCTTGCCCAAGCTATCGCCACCAGCGGCAAGAGCGTCCTGCTGGTCGAGGCTGATATGCGTCGCAGGTCCCTTTCCGATATGCTCGGCGTTCGTTCGCGCGGCGGACTCTATGCGGTCCTTTCCGAGCAGATCTCCATTGACCAGGCAATTGTCGAGACGGGTCAGAAGAACTTCTACTTCCTCGATGCCGAGCCGCATATTCCCAATCCTGCCGACATCATCGTCTCTCACCGCTTTGCCAAGCTGGTAAAGGCACTGTCCGCCAAGTTCCAGTACGTCATCTTTGATGCTCCCCCGGTCGGCACCTTCATCGATGCTGCCGAGATTGCCAGCCTGACCGACGGTACGCTGTTCGTGGTGCGCGAGGACTTCACCAAGCGCGAGGAGGCGCTCAACGCCATCGGTCAGCTTAAGAAGTCCGAGAAGGTCAAGCTCATCGGTACCGTTATGAATTACTGCGAGACCGAGACCAGTGAGTACTACTATTCTTACTACACCAAGGACGGTAAGAAGGTTAAGAAGGGCTCCGACGATCAGGGCACTTCCAAAAAGGGCATCTTCACCAACCGAGCAAACGTTTAGTTGATTAAGGCTGACCTATGCGTGACATTCATTGCCATATCTTGCCGGGTGTAGACGACGGCGCCGCCGATCTCGATGAGAGCTTGGCGATGCTCGAGGCTGCCAAGCGGGCCGGGGTAACCAGAATCGTTTGCACTCCTCACTGTCGTGATCCCTATTTTGATTACGACAAGATGTGGGATGCCTTTGAGCTGCTGCGTGATAACGCTGACGGTTTTCCGCTCCAGATGGGCTTCGAGGTCAACCATCGAAAGCTCGTTGAGCTTGGTATCGATGCCGCGGAGCACTTGCATTTCGATGGGACCAACGAGTTTCTGCTCGAGCTTTCGACGCATGCCGATGCGTATGCGTTTAGAGAGTACGAGAACACGATTTACGATTTGCAGTGCCGTGGCTACCAGGTGATCATCGCTCATCCTGAGCGCTATCGTGCGGTTCAAAAGGATGTAAGCGTGGCGGAGCGCCTGGTCGATATGGGCTGCAAGCTGCAGGCTTCGGCGGACTTTATTGCCGGCGGTCGCTTTGGTCGCGAGAAAAAGCCGGCACAGCGCCTGTTCGATCAGAACCTGTACAGCTTCATCGCGAGCGATGCCCATAACGTGGGTCATTACGACTGCCTGGCGAAGGCTCGCGCGAAGTTTAGCGTGCGCGGAGCTCATTTTCGCTAAAATCTGTCCCTAACGTTCGCATTGAATGAAAGGGCAGCATGGATATCCAACTTAAGACGGGATGCTTTGATGACGCGGCGTTGGTGCGCCGCGTCGTTTTTATGGACGAGCAGGGCTACGAGAATGAGTTCGACGCTATCGACGAGGATCCGAACTGCATTCATGTGACGCTCTATGTAGGCGGCGAGCTTGCCGGTTGCTCGCGCGTGTTTCCCGAAGAGCTTGAGCGCGCGGCTGACGCAGAGGCTCCGGTGTCGCCGGCGTGCGACTTGGACGAAGGTGTCGCGGCGGGGGAGACCTACATTATGGGGCGCGTGGCCGTGCTGCCGAGCATGCGCCGTCGCGGTCTGGCGAGCAAGATTGTCGAGGCCAGTGATACGTGCGCGCGTGATGCCGGTGCCAAGCTCATTAAGCTGCATGCTCAGGAATACGTGCTACCGCTCTATGTCAAGGCGGGCTACACGCAGATTGCCCCGGTGGACTATGAGGATGAAGGCCAGCCCCATGCCTGGATGGCCAAGCGCGTAGATGGCAGATAGGGACGTTCCTTTTCTGCCGGCAGTTGGGGACACTCCTTGGCAATTGGCGCATCGGAGCGCTTAGACATACAGTTTTTCGATTCCGTATGTATATGTGCGCGCTAATGGGTTATAAAATCTAAGTCTGAACATAGCAGGTCTGCGATGCGGCTCGGGCAACCGGGCCGTTTTTGCGGACGGGGGTAGCGCGAAAGGACTGCACATGCGTCAATTTAAGACCGAGAGCAAAAAACTGCTCGACCTCATGATCAACTCCATCTACACCAATAAGGAAATCTTCCTGCGCGAGCTTATCTCTAACGCGAGCGACGCCGTCGACAAGCTCAACTTTAGGAGCCTGCAGGACCCGAGCGTCAAGATCGACCAGGGCGACTTGGCCATTCGCGTCTCCTTTGATAAAGACGCCCGCACCATTACCATCTCGGATAACGGCATTGGCATGACCGCCGAGGAGCTCGAGCGCAATCTGGGCACCATCGCCCATTCCGGCTCCGAGGAGTTTAAGACCGAGAACGCCGAGCAGCAGGGTTCGGATGTCGACATCATCGGCCAGTTTGGCGTGGGCTTCTACTCGGCTTTTATGGTCGCCAGCCATGTGAAGGTCGTCAGCCGCGCCTATGGCGAGGATGTCGCCCATGTGTGGGAATCCGACGGTCTTGAGGGCTACACCATCGAGGACGGCGAGCGCGCCGAGCACGGTACCGATGTCATTCTGACGCTGCGTGAGAACGAGAAGCTCGACGCCGACGGCGAGGCCGAGACCTACGATCGCTTCCTGACCGAGTGGGGCCTCAAGAGCCTGATTCAGCAGTACAGCAACTATGTGCGCTACCCGATTCAGATGATGGTGTCCAAGAGCCGCCAGAAACCCAAGCCCGAGGACGCCGGCGACGATTACAAGCCCGAGTACGAGGACTACCAGGAGCTCGAGACCGTCAACTCCATGACGCCGATCTGGAAAAAGCGCAGCTCCGATGTCGAGCAGAAGGACTACGACGAGTTCTACAAGTCCACGTTCCACGACTTTGACGATCCTGCGCGCACTATCAGCTTCCATGCCGAGGGTACGCTCGAGTACGACGCCCTGTTGTTTGTGCCGGGCCGCGCGCCGTTCGATCTGTACAGCAAGGACTACGAGAAGGGCCTGGCGCTCTATAGCTCCAACGTGCTGATTATGGAGAAGTGCGACGACCTGCTGCCCGACTACTACAACTTTGTCCGCGGCGTCGTGGATTCCGCTGACGTGTCGCTCAACATCTCGCGTGAGACGCTGCAGCAGAACCGTCAGCTCAAGGCCATCGCCAAGCGCGTGGAGAAGAAGATTACCGCCGATCTTGAGGATATGCGCGACAATGACCGCGAGGCCTACGAGAAGTTCTTTGAGAACTTTGGCCGCGGTCTTAAGTACGGCATCTACTCGAGCTATGGCATGAAGGCCGATGAGCTCGCCGATCTGCTGCTGTTCTGGTCTGCCAAGGAGCAGAAGATGATTACCCTGGCCGAGTATGCCAAGGGCATGCCCGAGGATCAGAAGGCCATCTACTACGCCGCCGGCGACTCGCGTGAGCGCTTGGCCAAGATGCCCGTGGTAAAGGGCGTGCTCGACCGCGGCTATGACGTGCTGCTGCTGACGCAGGATGTGGATGAGTTCACGTTCCAGGCCATGCGTGAGTACGTTGCCGCCGATATGCCCAAGATCTACGAGGACGATGCTGCCCGCGAGGCTGCCGAGAAGGCTGTGGCCGACGGTGCCGAGCCCGAGGTCGAGGATCGTCATCTGGAGCTCAAGAACGTCGCGACCGGCGATCTTGACCTGGCGACCGAGGACGAGAAGAAGGAGGCCGAGGACGCCACCAAGGAAAACGAGGACCTCTTTAGCGCTATGAAGGAGGCGCTCGGTGACAAGGTCGAGAAAGTTGCCGTCTCCGCGCGCCTGACCGATGCCCCCGCTTGCATCACCACCGAGGGTCCGCTTTCGCTTGAGATGGAGAAGGTGCTCCAGAAGGGACCCGAGGGCGCGCCCGACGGCATGCCCAAGAGCCAACGCGTGCTCGAGCTCAACGCCAAGCACCCGGTCTTTTCCAAGCTCGTCGCCGCTCAGAAGGCGGGCGACGCCGACAAGATCAAGCAGTACTCCGGTTTGCTCTATGACCAGGCCCTGCTGGTCGAGGGCATCCTCCCCGAGGATCCCGTAGCCTTCGCGGCGGCTGTTTGCAACTTGATGTAGTTCGGGGATACGGCACCGTAACTAGATTAGAACGAGAGTGGATAATCTCCCACTTTTGGCTCGAATGCGGGCTTGAAGTGAGAGATTTTCCACTCTCGTTTCCTTTTGAATGATCCCTCCGTCCCCAAGGGATCATTTATTTGTGCGGGTTGTGGTTTTGTGACCTGCTGAAATTTAGGATACTGTACATCTGTACGTTAACTCATCTTCGTAGTATATTGCTACCCGCAAAACTCAACACCATTGTGCTTTGAGACGTTAAAGCGCCTACTACAATGGTTGTCGATAGTACGATTCGATTTAACGACAGGATGGATGGTCCAAGCGTGAGTCTCGGCAGCAAACTATCCAATGCAAAGGTGTCCTTTGCGATATTTAAGCGCGACATTAAGCGACTGCTTGTGAACCCCGTCGCCCTGGTGGTTACCCTAGGCGTGTGCGTTATTCCCTCGCTGTATGCCTGGTATAACATCGTGGCAAACTGGGATCCGTATGGAAACACCCAAGGCATCAAGATTGCTATCGCCAACAACGATCGAGGCACCCAAAACGACTTGGTGGGTGAGCTCAACGCTGGCGACAAAGTGGTCGACCAGCTCAAGGAGAATCATCAGTTGGGCTGGACGTTCGTCGACTCGACGGCCGATGCCAAGGAGGGCGTCGAGAGCGGCGAGTACTATGCCGCTATCGTGATTCCCAAGAACTTCTCGGATAACCTGGTTTCGATGCTCGACGGCAACTACCATCAGCCCAAGCTCACGTACTACGTCAATGAGAAGAAGAGCGCCATTGCGCCCAAGGTTACCGATACCGGTGCAAACACCATCGAGGAGCAGATCAACTCGGAATTTGTCTCTACGGTAGGCAAGACTGTTGCCGGTATCGCCAAGGATGCCGGTGTCGATTTAAAGGACAAGGCAACCCAGACTCAGGACTCGCTGGCAAGTTCGGTGTCCGAGGCGTCCGACACCTTGGGCGAGGTGCGCGATTCGATTGGCGATATGAATGCCGCCATCGATAAGACGAGTGGCGCTATCGCCTCGGCTGATGCGGCACTTGCCGGCTTGCAAGACCAGGCACCGTCGCTGACGCAGGCGATCTCCCAGGGCAACGACCTGCTGAGCGAAGCTCGCACCACGGCGGGCAACTCCATCACCTCGCTCTCCAAGGCGCTCTCGGAAGGCAGCCTTGCGCTCACCAAGACGTCGGCCTCTGCGAACGCTGCCATCGGCAAGCTGACGGGCGCGGTCACATCTACGACCACCCGTATCGACAACTCGCTCGAGTCTCTTCAAGCGACGATCGACCACAATAAGGCCGTTATCGGGCACTTGGAGATTCTCGCCAATGACACGTCGACAGGTTCCGAGGAAATTGACGCGCGCATTGTATCGACCATCGATTTGCTTCGAGAGCAGAATGAAAAGCTTCAGAGCATCAAGGACGGTCTGTCCGCGCAGTCGAGCGCCATGGCGAATGACGCAGCGGCTGTTTCGGGTGCCAGTGACGCTATCAATAACGCAATTCATACCGGTGCGACCAACCTTGGCCAAGCCCAGACGGACTTGGGCCAAAACGCGCTGCCGAAGGCCTCGAGCGCGCTCGACTCTTTTGCTGCCGTTTCGGGCGACCTGACCGGTATCGTCTCGGGTATGACACCTACACTTGCAAATGCGCGCGGCACGTTGGCGCAGCTTAGCGCTACGCTCGGCCAGGCCAAGACCACGCTGTCCCAGACCGATTCCTCGCTTGCCAAGGTCCAGGACAAGCTTGCAACCGCCGCCAATGACATCGCGGCGCTGCAGACCTCCGAGTCCATGGGCGAGCTGGCCGATCTGATGGGCGTCGATGTCAATGACGTGGCAGATTTCATGGCGTCTCCGGTTGAGTTGACGTCCAAGCCAATCTATCCGGTCAAGAGCTTTGGCTCGGGCATCGCTCCCTTCTACACCAATCTGGCGCTTTGGGTGGGCGGCTATGTGCTCATCGCCATTTACAAGCTCGAGGTCGACCGTGAAGGTGTTGGCAGCTTTACGGCGCGCCAAGGCTACTTTGGCCGCTGGTTGCTCATGGTGATCCTGGGCGCGTTGCAGGCCATCATCGTTACGGTAGGCGATCTGGTGATTGGCGTGCAGTGCGTCAGCCCGCTGCTGTTCGTGCTGGGCGGCATCGCCATTTCGTTCACCTACGTCAATATCATCTATGCGCTGTCCACCACGTTTAAGCATATCGGCAAGGCTATCGGCGTCATTCTCGTCATCGTGCAGATCCCGGGTTCGTCGGGCATGTACCCCATCGAGATGATGCCCGGCTTCTTCCAGTGGCTGCACCCGCTGCTGCCCTTTACCTACGGCATCAATCTGCTGCGCGAGACGGTCGGCGGCATGTATTCGTTCAACTACCTGTTTAACCTGTGCATTCTGGGCGTGTTCTTGATCGTGGCGCTCTTTATCGGCCTGCAGCTGCGTCCGCTGCTGCTCAACCTTAACCTGCTCTTTGATAAACAGCTCTCCACGACCGGTATGATGATTTGCGAGTCCAACGACCTGCCGCGCCAGCGCTACTCGCTGCGCACGGCCATGCGCGTCATGCTCGATTCCGATTCGTACCGTCGCGAACTGCTCGATCATGCGGTCGCCTTTGAACATCGCTACCCGTACTACATCAAGGGCGGTTTTGCCGCCGTGGTGGGCGTTCAGGTCCTGCTCTTTGTCCTGTCGACGGTTCTCGATATCGACAATAACGGCAAGATCATCCTGCTTGTCATTTGGATCATCTCGGTTATTGCCATCTGCGGCTGGCTTATCAATATCGAATATATCCGAGCGAGCCTCAATACCCAGATGCGCATCTCGGCGCTTTCGGATGAGGACCTGCGTCGCGAGATGCGCGAACACACGGCCGCCATTCCTGCCGCCCGCCACATGTTTGGCCTCAACGCCAGCGAGCGTGGTGCCAAGGGCGGCGATCAGTCCACGGGCCGCTTGCCGCATATCGGCTCGCACCATAAATCTCAGGGCAGCGACAGCACAGCCACAAATGATGGAGATACCACCGCGCTTGGCAAGCACTCCAAAGGAGGTGAGGCATAAATGAAGAACATCCTGCATCTGTTTAAGCGCGATGTCCAAAACGTGTCTCGCTCCGTGATCGGCTTGGTTGTCGTGATGGGCCTCATTATCGTACCGTGTCTGTACGCGTGGTTTAACATCGCCGGCAGCTGGGATCCGTACGGCAACACCGGCAATCTTAAGATCGCCGTGGTCAACACCGATGAGGGTTACGAGAGCGATTTGATCCCCGTCGAGGTTAACGTGGGCGAAAACGTGACCGCCACCCTACGCGGCAACGAGAGCTTCGATTGGGTTGTGCTCAACAATCGCGAAAAGGCTATCGAGGGCGTTAAGTCGGGCGCGTACTATGCTGCCGTCGTTATCCCCAAAACGTTTAGCGCTGACATGATGACGCTTTTCTCGACCGACGTGAAGCATGCCGATATCGAGTTCTACGAGAATCAGAAGGCCAACGCCATTGCGCAGATCGTGACCGAGAAGGGTTCGAGCGCCGTCCAGAGCCAGGTTAACAAAACTTTTACCGAGACCATTACGACGATCGGTCTTAAGACGGTGTCCAGCCTGCTCGATTACATGAGCACCGACCAGGTGGGTAACTTTATCGCCAACCTGTCCTCGACGCTCGGCGATTCGATTGAGGACCTGCGAGACGTTCGGGCAAATGCTTCGTCGCTGGCGGGCATTTTGAGCTCCACGTCCGATTCGCTGACGTCGGCGAGCGGCATGCTCAAGCAGACGGGCACGGTCGATGAGTCAACGAAGCAGCTGATGGAGCATGTCAAAAGCGGTATTAGCGATTCCAAGGAAGCGCTGAAGGACGCCAACGACGCCATCAATGCCGCGATTGACGGAAGCGCGGGCTCGTTTGACAACGTGTCCGCCGAGCTTGCGAAGGCATTTGATGCCGCGAATCAACATGTCGACCTTACAGTGTCCCAGCTCAACGATGCCGCGGCGGCGCTCAACACGCGTGCCGACGATATCGACGCCACGGCCGACCAGCTGCGCAGCTTTGCCGATCAGGTGACTGACGAAAAACTCCAGGACAGCCTCAAGTCTGTGGCAACATCGCTGAGCAGGATTGCTGTGGAGTATCGCAACAACGCCAAGGACTTGACGGCCACCGCGAAGTCTCTCTCTGACAGCATGGCAGAGGTTAATAAGTCGCGTGCCGAGGTCGATCAGGCAATCGCGGATGCCAAGGCTGGTATCTCGGGCGCCAAGACTGACTACGACTCTACGTTTTCGGCCAAGGCAAAGGAGCTCAAGAAGACCATCTCGGGCGTTTTGGATTCGCTGAACGGTATTTCGAACGATCTGGATAGTGCTGTTGCTGGCCTGACCGACGCATCCGGTTCGCTGGCAAAGGGCCTCTCCAAAGCTGCAAAGCTGGTCAACAAGGCTTCTGATCAGCTGGGCGAGGCGTCGGACAAGATCAGTGCGTTTAAGGACGAGCTCGACGGCGCCTTGATGTCGGATGACCTCGCTACGATCAAGACGATGATCGGCAATGATCCCGAGGGTCTGGCCGTGTCGCTTTCCGGCCCCGTCGCGCTCGATCGCAAGCCGGTCTATCCGATCCGCAACTACGGTTCGGCCATGGCACCGTTCTACACGATTCTGTCGCTCTGGGTGGGCTCGATTGTGCTGGCGGCCATGATGAAGGTCTCGGTTGACGATGAGCTTATCAACGAGCTCATCCCCGTGCGCCTGCACGAGATCTACCTGGGCCGCTACCTGTTCTTTGGCGGTCTGGCCCTGCTGCAGGCAACGCTCGTGTGTGCGGGCGACATCCTGTTCTTTGGCATCCAGTGCGACGACCCGCTGCAGTTTGTGCTGGCGGGCTGGGTCGCGAGTCTCGTGTTCTCCAATATCGTCTACACGCTTACGGTTTCGTTTGGCGATATCGGCAAGGCGCTCGCCGTCGTGCTGCTGGTCATGCAGGTCGGCGGTTCGGGCGGCACGTTCCCCATCGAGATGACCGGCCCCGTGTTCCAGGCGATCTATCCGTTCCTGCCGTTCACCCACGGCATCAACGCCATGCATGCCGCCATGGCCGGTGCGTACCACATGGAGTACTGGATTGAGCTAGGCATTCTGGCGAGCTATCTGATTCCGTCGCTGGCACTGGGCGTCGTCTTCCGCCGCCCGGTCATCAAAGCCAACGACTGGATCATCGAAAAACTGGAGTCAACCAAATTGATTTAGTTCAGCAACGTAAACGCCGTCGGAACATCGAGATCTTCCAACCCGATGCTTTAGCGTAGTGAATTGCACGGGCTGCTTGGTTGTTGCTACAGTAGCGGGGCGTGCCGGGGGTCCGGTGCGCCCTGCTTTTATTTGACCATGAGGCGGCACGCAGCCATGCGCGTGCGGACACCACGCCCAGATTGAGCGCGAGGATGCCCTATGGCCCAGCATGCCACTGACAATATCGAAATGATGCCCGATAGCCCTGTTGCTCGCGAGGACCTGGGCGCGGGCGGCACCTCCCGCGGCGCCGGCGCTCGCTCGCCGCTGTTCTGGAAAGTCCTGCTGCTTTCGGTGGCAGTCGTCTGGGGCTACTCCTTTACGACCATGAAGGACGCGCTCGACACCATTCCGGTGTTCGAACTGCTCTACGTGCGCTTTCTGCCTGCGGCGTTGGTCATGTTTTTCATCTTCCACAAGCGCATCATCGCGCACCTCAACGCCCGCAACCTTATCGTCGGACTTGGCATGGGCGCACTTATGTGGGCCGCCTACGCCCTGCAGACAGTCGGTCTGGCGCACACCACGGCGGGCAAGAATGCTTTTTTGACGGGCACGTATTGCATCGTTGTGCCGTTCGCGAGCTATTTTCTGAGCGGCGAAAAACTCACCCGCTATAACCTGGGCGCGGCGCTGCTGTGCTTTGCGGGCATTGGCTTGGTGGCGCTCGATAGCGTTGAATTCAACATCGGTGATGTCATTACGCTGGCGGGTGCGGTCTTTTTCGCCATCCAGATGGCGGTGACTGCCAAGTACGGTCGCAAAATGGACATCAACGTCATCACGTTTTGGATGTTTGTGGGCAACGGCGTGCTGAGCCTGGCAACGTCGCTGCTATTCGAGACCCAAGCGCCTCTGTCCGTGTGGACGCCGAGCTTTATCAGCGCGATGGCGTTTCTCTCGGTTGGTTGCACATGCGCGGCTCTGCTCATCCAAAACGTCGGCCTGGCGCATGTCTCGGCCTCGACGGGCTCACTGCTCCTTTCGATGGAGTCGCCTTCGGGCGTGCTGTTCTCGGTGCTGCTGATGGGGGAGGCGCTCACCTCGCGCCTGCTCGCCGGCTTCGCGCTCATCTTTCTTTCGATTATCTTGAGCGAGACGCATTTCGATTTCTTGCGCCGAAAATCACACCCGCAATTGTAAACAACTTGTTGCGCCGCCCTCCCAGGGCGGCATTTTTTATGCGTCGCCCTTAAAGTAGTACCTTGCACTTTACGCTATCAAAGTGCTTGCTGCAAAAACGTTACTGGAGGGCATCTATGGCACCAGCACTGTCCGATCTTCAACCGCAATCAGCGCCCAAGGCCACCGCGGCGGCGCAGACCGCTATCGGTGACGGTCTTGTTGCAGAAGCTCAGGCTTTTGCAGACGAGCTCGCTGCGTGGCGACACGATTTACATCAGATGCCCGAGCTCGGTAACAATCTTCCGCAGACCTCTGCCTATATCCAGGCACGTCTGGACGAGATGGACATCCCCCATACCACGCTCGTCGACGGTTCCTGCGTCGTTGGCCTGATCGGTGCCGGTGCGGCCGCGGCCGCTCAGGGCAATGGCACGTGCAAGGACGAGCGGGCCGGAACGGTCGTCATGCTCCGAGGCGATATGGATGCCCTGCCCGTTGTCGAGGAATCCGGCGAGCCCTTTGCATCCACCAATGGCTGCATGCATGCTTGCGGTCACGATATGCACGCGACGGCCCTGCTTGGTGCGGCGCGCCTGCTCAAGGCCCGCGAGGCCGAGCTCATCGACGCCAATGCCACCGTCAAACTGCTGTTCCAGCCGGGCGAGGAGACCTTCGAGGGCGCCCGCGCTGCCATCGCCGACGGCTTGCTCGAGAACCCGCGCCCTCAGGCGGCCTTTGCCATACATGTCAACAGCCAGTCGCCGCTTGGCCTGGTGCTCTACGGCAGCCCGGCGCTCTCGGGTGTGTACGGTTTCCGCATCACGCTCCAGGGCAAGGGCGGCCACGGTTCCAGCCCCGAGATCTGCATCGACCCCATCACGGCCGGCGTCCACGTGCACCTGGCGCTCCAGGAGCTTATCTCCCGCGAGGTGCCGGCGGCCAAGGAAGTCGCACTTACCGTTGGTAAGTTCGCCGGCGGCTTGGCGGCCAACGTCATCCCCGACACCTGCGTGCTCGAGGGAACGCTGCGCGGCTTTGATGTTGAGCTCATGGCTCACCTAAAGACCCGCATCGCGGAGGTCGTTAACGGCGTTGCTACGACCTATCGTACGCCGGCGACCATCGAGACGCTTTCGGATGTTCCGCCGCTTGTACTCGACAGCGATATGACTCAGGCGTCGCTTGGCTATGTGGGCGCAGTGCTGCCCAAGACGGCTTTCTTGCCGCTTTTCCATGCCATGGCGAGTGAGGACTTCGCGCTTATCTCGAGCAAGATCCCAAGTGCGTACTTTACCGTGGGCGCGGCCGTAACCGACACGGACGAACACTTTGCCCAGCACCATCCCAAGGCACGTTTTAACGATGCCGAGCTGCCGCTCGGTGCCGCGGCCTATACCGCCGTCGCTTTGGGCTATATCGCCGACCACCGGTAGCACCCAACCTTGCCTTTCAAGCCTGCGGGCATGGCCGTAAGGCCTATGCCCTTGTCTTTCAAGGCAATCTTGGGCACTACCGGCGCCCGGCGCAGGCTATTCGTTTGTCTAAAAGGAGCAGTATGCCCCAGCAGCGTAAGTTCTTCCCCGGCTGGCTCGTGGTGGCCTCCGGCTTCGTGATCATGGCCACGTGTTACACGATTTTCGTCAACTGCATGAGCCTGTTCCAGCCGCTGATCGTCAGCAACCTGGGTATTTCCCTTGCGCAGTACAACGTCTCCAATGCCATCTCCACCGTGGTGAGTGTCGTGGGTTCGCTCGTTATCGGTCATGTTGCCGATAAGGTGAGTGGCCGCGTATTGGGCTCGCTTACCGTTATCGCTACCTCGGCGGTGCTTGCCGGCATGAGCTTTGTCGGTGAGCTGTGGCAGGTCTACGTGCTCTTTGCCGTTTCGGGCTGCTTCGCTGTGGCCTCGACCCGTCTGCTCATTAGCCTTGTGACCGCCAACTGGTTTACCGCTAAACGCGGCCTTGCCATTTCCATCGCACTTTCGGGCTCGGGCTTTGGCGGAGCCATTCTCTCGCCGATCGTGAGCTCTCTTATCGTGAGTGTGGGCTGGCGCTCTGCGTTCCTGGTACTCGCTGCCGTCTGCATGGTGGCGGCACTGCCCATCACGGCTTACTCCTTCCGCACCAAGCCTTCCGAGATCGGGCTTAAGCCGCTCGGCGAGAACCCGGGCGATCCGTCCGTCTCGACGGCTGGCGATAAGGACGAGCACACGGCGCCCGAGGTTAGCGTCGGCTGGTCTCGTATCAAGAAGAGCCCGGCGTTTTGGCTGCTCGTCGTCGCCTTCCTCTTTATGGGTCTCGTTAACGGCGCCATCTTGCCCAACCAGGTCACCAACATGACGAGTGTTACCGTCAACGGCGCCAAGATCGTCACGGGCGGCCACGATCCCATGTGGGCAGGTACCGTGCTTTCGGCCTACATGGTCACCGTCGTTATCGCCAAGATTTCGCTCGGTGCGATCTATGACCGCTTTGGTCTGCGCTTTGGCAATATCCTTGGCTCCATTGCGTGCATTATCGCCTGCGTCGCCCTGTGCTTCCCCGCGACCGATCTTGGTCCCATCGTGGCTGCCGTGAGCTTTGGTGTCGGAACGTGCATGGGCACTATCACGCCTACCATTGCCGCGTCCAAGCAGTTTGGCATGGCCGACCTCGGCAAGGTCACGGGCACCATTACCTCGCTCGAGATGGTCGGCGGCACCGTGGGCGCTATTGTCTCGGGCGTGCTGTTCGATGCCACGGGCTCCTTTGCGAGCGCCTGGATTGTGTGCCTGGCGTGCTCCGTGGTCATGCTCGTGTTCCTGCTGGCATCCGAGCCCATCGCCGCCAAGCTGCGCGCGAGCGTGGCGGGGGAGTAGACGTCCGTCGCTCTTTTCTGTTCGCCCCGTTCTGTCCGTGGCTGCCCTGGAAGCCGAATGGATGCTCGTACCATCATTCGGTTTCCAAGGCGGCCACGGGCCTACGAAATGATCCGTTTTCCTCCGTCCCCAACAGATCACGTGATTCGAAGGGGACGGAGGAATACGGATCACAAACAGCGGCGGCGCGTCTGGCCGAACGAGTCCCCATACCCTCGTTCGGTCAGACGCGCCACCGCTGTTTGTGTTTGTGCCGTATAATGACCGTTACCTATGACGCGATACAAAAGAAAGGTGTTTGCCCATGCAGGCACAGAAGGCGGAGGGAACCCGCGACCTTATCGGCGCCGAGATGCGCGCCTGGCAAAAGATGCAGCAGATTGCGGCCGGCGTGTTCGAGCCGTTTGGTTTTAAACCCATCGAGACGCCCGCGATCGAGCAGGTGGACGTGTTTGTCCACGGTATCGGCCAGTCGACCGACGTCGTGCGCAAGGAAATGTTCCGCGTGTTCAGCGGTGCCAACCTGGAGCGCGTCTTTACCGAGGGCACCGACACCAAACTCAAGCCCAAGCAGCGCCTGGCGCTTCGCCCCGAGGGCACGGCCGGCGTGGTGCGCGCTGTCGTCGAGAACAATCTGGTGCCCCAGGGCTCCACGCCGTTTAAGGCGTACTACGCCGAGGCCATGTTCCGCGGCGAGCGTCCTCAGAAGGGCCGCCTGCGCCAGTTCCACCAGGTGGGCATCGAGTGGCTCGGCGCTCCCGATCCGGCGGCAGACGCCGAGTGCATCATCATGCTCATGGAGTTTTACAAGCGCCTGGGCTTCGATCTTTCCAAGCTTCGTCTGCTCATTAACTCGATGGGCGACGCTCAGTGCCGTCCGGCTTACCGCGAGCAAGTCAAGCAGTTTATCCTCGATCACGCAGACGAGATGTGCGATGAGTGCCGCGAGCGCGCCGAGCTCAACCCGCTGCGTGCCTTTGATTGCAAGAACGACCACTGCCGCGAGATCATGGCCGACGCGCCGCTGATGGGCGACAACCTGTGCGACGAGTGCCGCGAGCACTACGAGCAGGTCAAGCGCTATCTGGATGCCGCCGGTATCGAGTATGTCGAGGATCCCACCCTGGTGCGTGGTCTGGACTACTACACCCGTACCGTCTTTGAGGTCGAGGCCCCCGGCGCCGGCGTCGGCTCCATCGGTGGCGGCGGCCGCTATGACGGCTTGGTCGAGCTCGAGGGTGGCAAGCCCACGGCAGGCGTCGGCTTTGCCGTCGGCTTTGAGCGCGCCCTGCTGGCCCTGCAGGCCTTTGGCAGCGACCTAGGTGCCGAGGAGGCCCCGTGCGTCTACGTCGCCAATGCCGGCAAGGAGCTGCGTCAGAACGTCTTTACCATTACGCAGCAGCTTCGCGCCGCAGGCATCGTGACCGAGGCCGACTACCAGGGTCGTTCGCTCAAAGCTCAGTTTAAGCAGGCCGACAAGGTCGGCGCCAAGCTCATTTTGGTCCTGGGTGGCGACGAGCTTGCCGCCGGCAAGGTCAAGGTGCGCGACATGGAGAGCCATGACGAGGTACTGGTCGATTTGGTCAACGTTGTCGAGGCGGTTCGCGAGCGCCTGTAGCGTATGATTTTTGAGCTGCGGGTCCGCTAACACGTCCCGCTTGCGGCGAACGATTGTTACGGGGGTGTTTCGCTTTTATGCGGAATGCCCCCGTTTGTGTATGCCGCCCACCGAGAAATACGACCATTTAGGGCAAAAACCCTTGCAATGCAGAAAATACTTTTGTGTGGTAAAGCGCAATCAGTGTCGAAAGTATTTCTCAAGCGCCTATAATGAATACCGCATGTTACGTGCATAGAAGGAGGAATGGGAGGAAACGTGGCTGAGAACCTAAGCAACCAGTCTGTACCCGAAGCCGCGGCGCGCGTCGCTGCCGTGGTCAACCGCCTCGTTAACCGAATCGGCTCGAATGCCGAGTCCAGGGAGCGTCTCGCCGAGATCGAGATCCCCGAGGAGCTGCGCGATAATCTGGCGCTGTTCCTGCGCCTGGAGCGTCGTGTGCTTAGCGAGTATGATCCCGAGATCGCGGACCTGTTCGACAAAATCCTGTCGGCCGAGATTGTGGCCAATGCCGGTAACCCCGGTACGCGCGCTGCCGATGAGGCCGTCGACGAGCAGGGCGTGCCCACCGCCGATGAGCCCACCGCCGTGGCATTTCGTGAGGTCGTCGATCTGATCGACAGCCTGCCGCTCGATAAGCAGCAGGTCATTGTCCGCGCCTTTACGAGCTTCTTCCATCTGGCAAACCTGTCGGAGGAGAACTACCGTGTGGCGCAGCTGCGCGAGCGCGAGGCCGGTGCGTCGACCGATACCGAGGTCGATCCCGCCAACGAACTCACCGTCGCCTATCACCAGCTGGTGAATGAGCTGGGCGTCGAGGGCGCCAACGAGCTGCTCGGCAAGCTTGAGTTCCATCCCGTCTTTACCGCGCATCCCACTGAGGCCCGTCGCAAGGCCGTCGAGGGCAAGATTCGCCGTATCTCCAACCTGCTGGAGGAGCGTCCGCGTCTGGACGGCTCCGACCTGGTGGAGAACGAGCGCCATATGCTGCAGGAGATCGACGCCCTGGTGCGTACGAGCCCCATCGCGCTCAAGAAGCCCACGCCGGTCGAGGAAGCCGATACCATCATCGACATCTTCGATAACACGCTGTTTGACGTCATCCCCGTCATCTATCGTCGCTTTGACGACTGGGTGCTGGGCGACAAGGCCGGTACCGTGCCGCCGCTGTGCCCGGCGTTCTTCCATCCCGGCAGCTGGATCGGTTCCGACCGCGACGGTAACCCCAACGTCACCGCCAAGGTGAGCCGTGAGGTCGCCGCCAAGTACTTCACCCATATGGTGCTCAAGCTCGAGGACAAGTGCCGCCGCATCGGCCGCAACCTCACGCTCGAGGCCACCTACAGCAAGCCGTCTGCCGAGCTCATCAACCTGTGGAACCATCAGGTCGAGATGAGTACCCAGTACACGGCACGCGCCGAGCTGATCTCCGAGCACGAGCCGCATCGCGCCGTCATGCTCGTCATGGCCGACCGGCTCAACGCCACCGTCCGTCGTATCACCGACACCATGTATCACAGCGCAGACGAGTTCCTGGATGACCTGCGCGTCGTTCAGCGCTCCCTGGCCGCCTGCGGTGCTGTCCGTGCTGCCTACGGCCCGGTCCAGACCATCATCTGGCAGGTCGAATCCTTCGGCTTCCATATGGTCGAGATGGAGTTCCGTCAGCACTCCGTGGTGCACGCCCGCGCCCTCAAGGATATCCACGAGAACGGTATCCATGGCGACCTGCAGCCCATGACGCGCGAGGTCATCGATACTTTCCGCGCTATCGGCTCCATTCAAAAGCGCTACGGCAAGAAGATGGCGCACCGCTACATCATCTCGTTCACCAAGAGCGCCCAGCATGTGGCTGACGTCTTTGAGCTGGCGCACCTGTCCTTTGCACACGAGGAGGATGTCCCCGAGCTCGACGTGATCCCGTTGTTCGAGCAGCTCGAGGACCTCGAGGGCTGCGTCGACGTGCTCGATCAGATGCTTACGCTGCCCGTGGTGCAAAAGCGCCTTGCCCAGACCAACCGCCGCATGGAGGTCATGCTGGGCTATTCCGACTCTTCCAAGGATGCCGGTCCTACCACGGCCATGCTCGCGCTGCACTCCGCGCAGGAGCGCATCGCCAAGTGGGCAGAGAAGAACGATATCGACCTGGTGCTCATGCACGGTCGCGGCGGTGCCGTGGGCCGTGGCGGCGGCCCGGCCAACAAGGCCGTGCTGGCGCAGCCCAAGGGTTCGGTCAACTGCTTCTTTAAGCTTACCGAGCAGGGCGAAGTCATCTTTGCCCGTTACGGCAACCGCACGCTGGCTCAGCGCCATGTTGAGTCCGTTGCCGCCGCAACGCTTTTGCAGTCGGCCCCGAGTGTCGAGAAGACCAACACCGAGACCACGCAGAAGTTCTGGGATATGGCCGAGAAGCTCAACACTGCAAGCCACGAACGCTATCTGGACCTGCTGAACACCGAGGACTTTACACCGTGGTTCTCGACCGTGACGCCGCTGACCGAGGTCGGTCTGCTGCCGATCGGCTCGCGTCCCGCCAAGCGCGGTCTGGGCGCCAAGTCGCTCGATGACCTGCGTACCATCCCGTGGATCTTCAGCTGGAGCCAGGCGCGCATTAACCTGGCCGCTTGGTACGGTCTGGGCACCGCCTGCGAGCAGCTTGGCGATCTTGACCAGCTCAAGGCTGCCTACCAGGAGTGGCCGTTCTTCCGCACCTTTATCGACAACATCGAGATGTCGATTGCTAAGACCGATCAGCGCATCGCCAAGATGTATCTGCATCTGGGCGACCGCGATGATCTGTCCAAGAAGGTCTTTACCGAGATGCAGCTCACCCGTAAGTGGGTCCTTGCCATCGTCGGTGATGAATGGCCGCTGCAGCGTCGTCGCGTGCTCGGCTGCGCCGTTCGCGTGCGTAACCCCTACGTCGACGCCCTGTCCATCGCCCAGGTCCGCGCCCTTCGCGAGGTGCGTATGAACCAGGACGAGATGGCCGAGGAGAAGAAGGCCGAGTACATGAGCCTGATTCTTTCGACTGTGACCGGCGTCTCGGCAGGACTGCAGAACACGGGGTAATCGATAGCCCTGTAGTCGTCCGGGCCCGCCATTAGTTTACTTTTAGGCACGTCCTCGGACATGCAAGAAGCCCTCGCTGCGCACTTCGTGCGGCGAGGGCTTCTTGCGTCCTGCGGAGTGTGCCTAAAAGTAAACTAATGGCGGGCCCTGCGATGTCCGGTCTTCAGTGGATTACTGCTGGGGGAATTAATGGCGCGCTTCGCGCGTTTTGGATGGGGTCTGTCCCGGCGGCGCGTTTGGCGCTTCGCGCCGCGCGCCTTATCGATCGGGATTGAGATGCATGTGGTGCTTCTCGCCTTACGACTGTAGCGGCCGCGGTCCCGTTTGGGGTCGCGGCCGTTTTGTTGTGGGTCAAATATGAACGTTGTGTTAATGGGTCGGTGGACGGTGGTGTTTTTCGGTGAGCGGCGTATCCTTCCAACGGTTTATCTAGTGTGTCAGTTGAAAAGGAAGAGGGCGCTCGTCATTGTTTGAATGTGAACTGCCGTTTGACCACAAGACGTTGCATCTGGAGCTCGAGGATAAGAACTTCGCGGGTGTGATGGAAGGTCATCAAAACGAGTTTAAGACCACGAAATCGCAGGAAGAGCTGGTAGAGGAGTCGCTTGCCAACCCTTATGGCTCGCCGTCGCTCGAGGAGCTTTGTGCTGGCAAGAAGGATATCGTCATCATTAGCTCCGACCATACGCGTCCCGTTCCCTCGCGTGTGACGATGCCTATTCTGCTGCATCACATCCATTCCGCTGCGCCCGAGGCTCGCGTGCGCATTTTGGTTGCTACGGGTATGCATCGTCCGTCGACGCATGAGGAACTCGTCAACAAGTACGGCGAGGAGATCGTTGCCAACGAGGAAATCGTTATGCACGTCGCGACCGATGACAGCATGATGAAAAAGATCGGCACCCTGCCTTCTGGCGGCGAGTGCATCATCAACAAGATTGCTGCCGATTGCGATCTGCTGCTTGCCGAGGGCTTTATTGAGCCGCACTTCTTTGCCGGTTTCTCTGGTAGCCGCAAGTCCGTCCTGCCTGGCATCGCCAGCTACAAGACCATCATGTACAACCACAACGGTCAGTTTGTGAACGATTCCCATTCGCGTGCCGGCAACCTGTGCCACAACCACGTGAGCGAGGACATGTTTGCCGCTGCCGAGATGGCTCACCTTGCCTTTGTGCTTAACGTGGTGCTCAACGGCAAGCATGAGGTTATCGGCTCCTTTGCCGGCGACATTCACAAGGCGCACGAGGCCGGCTGTGAGTTCGTGAAGAGCCTTGCCGGCGTTGAGCCCGTTGAGTGCGAGATTGCCATCACCACTAACGGCGGCTACCCGCTCGACCAGAACATCTATCAGGCCGTGAAGGGCATGTGCTCTGCCGAGGCTACGCTTCCCGAGGGCGGCGTGATCATCGACGTCGCCGGTTGTGCCGACGGCCACGGTGGCGAGGGCTTCTATCACAACATCGCCGACAACGATCCGGCGGAGTTTGAGCGTGCCTGCATCGACCGTCCTAAGGACGAGACCCTGCCCGACCAGTGGACGAGCCAGATCTTTGCCCGCATCCTGGCGCATCACCCTGTGATCATGGTCACCGACCTGTACGATCACCAGATGATCAAGGATATGCACATGACGCCGGTCAACACTCTCGATGAGGCGCTCAAGCTCGCCTTTGAGATGAAGGGTGTCGATGCCAAGGTGGCCGTCATTCCCGATGGCCTGGGCGTTGTCGTCGCGCAGCACTAGTACGCGGCCTAAACGAATCGTTTATAACCGACAAGAAAGATAAGGTTTTATGCTTACCAAACTCCTCTGCGAATTCGGCGCAACGGCCCTCATGATCATCTTTGGCGTGGGCGTGCACTGCGATACCGTGCTCAAGGGCACCAAGTATCAGGGCTCCGGCCACATGTTTGCCATCACCACCTGGTCTTTTGGCATCTCGGTCTGCCTGTTTGTCTTTGGCGGCGCCGTGTGCATGAACCCCGCCATGGTGCTTGCCCAGTGCATCGTCGGCTTGGTGCCGTGGAGCAGCTGCATCCCCTTCATGATTGCCGATATGCTCGGCGGCTTTGTGGGCGCCGTAATCGCTTGGCTGATGTATGCCGATGAGTTCAAGGCTTCCGAGGGCGTCGTCGACCCCATTGCTCAGCGCAACATCTTCTCGACCAACCCCACCACCGAGGGCACGAACTATGCCCGTAACTTCTTCTGCGAGGCTATCTGCACCTTTGTGTTCATCAGCGCCATCCTTGCTGCCGCTAGCCGCGCCGGCGAGAACGTTTTGATGCTCGCCATCTGCGTCGGCCTGATCGTTTGGGCCGTTGGCATGGGCATGGGCGGCATCACCGGCTTCGCCATGAACCAGGCTCGTGACCTTGGTCCTCGCATGGCCTATCAGGTGCTGCCGATTAAGAACAAGGCCGACAACAACTGGAAGTACGGTCTGCTTGTTCCTGGCATCGCTCCGTTTGTCGGTGCCATTGTGGCTGCGCTGTTTGTGCACGGTTTCTTGGGCATGTTCTAGTCCGAGGCTACATAGTTGTCCGCTGGCCGCATGGGGTAACTTCCCAGCGCGTCCTCGGACATGAAAGAACCCCCGCTGCGCACTTCGTGCGGCGGGGGTTCTTTCGTCCTGCGGAATGCGCTGGGAAGTTACCCCATGCGGCCAGCTGCGGGGTCTTTGTTGCGTTCGTACAAGCAAACCAAAATATAAATCTGAATTTGGATGGGAGGGGCTTGTTGCTGTTGGGGGCGTTGAGATGAGGGCGATACTTTGGGAAGGGATGACGCCTTGGGAGGAGGCGTCTATCTGAAGAGGGGCTTTATGGCTGATAAGTAGTCTTTGGCTACGTCGGCCTTATCTGCTTGAAAGTTGTGCCAGGCCCACCATTGGACCATTCCTACGAAGCTTGAGGCTATGTGGTGTAGTAGGAAGCTGCGGTCCATGGTGCCGGCGGGGCCGTTTGGGTCGGTAGGGACGGTTTCGGCTGCGCGCGACATGATGGTCTTGCGTAAGCAGTCGGCGAAGACGCGGGAGCCGGCGCCTGCTACGAGGGCGCGTACGCCCTGACGGCGCTCCCAGAGGTTGTTGAGGATGTGCTCGACCTGCACGAGTGGGTCATCGAGCGGTGTGCCATCGTCGTCGAGGGCGTGGGTGCAGATGTCGCTCACGAGCTCGGACAGTAGGTCGTCTTTGCTCTTAAAGAGGCCGTAGAATGTCGCGCGGCCTACGTGAGCGCGTGCGATGATGTCGCCGACGGTAATCTTGCCGTAGTCCTCTTCGCGTAGCAGCTCGGAGAACGCCGCAACGATGGCAGCGCGGCTTTTTTCTTTGCGGGCATCCATGGCTATGCATCCACGTGAACGAGTAGACAACGGAGCGTGCCGGAGCAGTTCTCGTAGGGGCGCTTGCCGGCGCCGTAGCCGACGGCCTCGATGCGGTAGCGGGCCGGCAGGTGCTCAGTTGTGCGCAGTGCGGCGACGATGGCGGCGCCCGTGGGGGTCACGAGCTCGCCAGCGACTGGTGCAGGCATGAGGGCGATATTGCCCGCCTGGCACAGGTTGACGACGGCGGGGACGGGAATGGGCATAAGGCCGTGGGCACAGTGGATGGTGCCGTGGCCTTCGGAGAGCGACTCGACGATAATATCTTCGATGCCCAGGTCATCGAGGCAGATGGCGACAGAGCAGACGTCGACGATGGAGTCGACGGCGCCCACCTCGTGAAACAGGACGGTGTCGGGCGTTTTGCCGTGGGCCTTGGCCTCGGCGGCGGCGAGCGCGGTAAAGATGGCGAGCGCGCGACGCTTGGCGCCATCACTCATCTGCGAGCCATCGATGATGGCGGTGACGTCCGCCAAAGAACGGTGATGATGGTGGTGGGTGTGGTGATGATCCTCGTGCTCATGGGCGTGGCCCTCATGGTCATGCCCGTGGCAGTGCTCATGGCAGTGCTCGTGCTCACCATGGTCATGATGGTGGTGCTCATGCTCGTGCGTGTGCTCGGCAGCTGCTTCGTTGCCGTAGAGCCAGGCCATATCGTGATCGTGGTTCTCGAGCTCCTCTGCAAGCTGGACGTCGAAATCGCAGGCGTCGACGCCATGCTTGTTTACGCGCGTCACGGCGATCGTAAAGCCGTCGACCGGCAGTGTGGCGAGTTGTTCGCGCAGGTGCTCCTCGCTGGCGCCCAGGTCGAGCAGGGCCGCGACAGTCATGTCGCCGCTGATGCCCGAGGTGCCGTCGATGATAAGCGTGTGCTGATGGTTAGACATGGAATGCTCCTTAACGGGCGCGGGGCGCGCCGGCGCTCAGATGATTGATAAGACTTGCCTGGTAGGCGGCACCGAAGCCGTTGTCGATATTGACGACCGATACGCCGCTGGCACAGGAGTTGAGCATGGCGAGCAGCGCGGCTACGCCACCAAAACTTGCGCCGTAGCCCACGCTGGTGGGAACGGCGATGACCGGACAGCTCACCAGACCGCCGATAACGCTCGCCAACGCGCCCTCCATGCCGGCGATGGCGATGACCACCTGCGCCTGGGCAAGTTCCTCGGCATGCGCGAGCAGGCGGTGCAGGCCGGCGACGCCTACGTCGTAGAGGCGGTCGACCTCGTTGCCATAGAACTCGGCCGTCAGTGCCGCCTCTTCGGCGACGGGCAGGTCGCTCGTGCCGGCGCAGGCGACGACGATGCGTCCGTTGCCGGTAGGGGAGGGCTTGCCGCCCACGAGGGCGAGCTGTGCGTCCTGGACATATCCCAGGTCGATGCCGTTGCCGAGAAGCTCAGCGGTGCGCGCGGCTTTTTCGGCATCCAGGCGCGTGACCAGGATGCGCTCCTGGCCGGCATCGCGCAGTGCTTCGATAATGGCGGCAATCTGCTCGGCGGTTTTACCGGCACCGTAGACAACCTCGCCGGCTCCCTGGCGCACTCCGCGCGAAAGATCGAGCTGTGCAAAACCCAGATCGGCGGTTGGCGCCGTCTGGATGCGCGTGAGGGCGACGGCCGGGGTGACTGCTCCGCCGGCAACATCGCTCAGCAATTGCTCAAGATCTCGCTTATCCATATATGTTCCCTTCGACGGCGCAAAGTCTAGCACTCAAAGGGTATGTTTCCGAACACTAAGACAAAATTGTTCGGAAACTATAGGACAGACTGATTCTATTGTTAGACAGATTGACTAGTCGCGCAGGATGATGTCCATGGCGAGCATCAGGTTGCGCTCGTCGATGGCAAATGGGGCGGCCTCGCGCGTCTTGGGCTTGGCACAAAACGCGATGCCCGTGCCCGCGGCCTGAATCATGGGGATGTCGTTGGCGCCGTCGCCGATCGCGACGGTATGGGCCATATCGACGCCGCACTCAACCGCCCAATCCAGCAGCTGGATGAGCTTGGATTCCTTGGTCACAATGTCTGCCGCCAGCTTGCCAGTGAGCTTGCCGTCCACGACTTCCAGACGGTTGGCCAGGCAAAAATCGATGCCCGCGGCGGCCACGATCCTGTCGGCGACCTCGTGGAAGCCACCGCTTACCACGCCGACCTTCCAGCCCTTGCTGTGCGCCGATCGCACAAGCTCCAGCGCGCCGGGGGTAAACGTCACGCGCGCAAAGGTGCGCTCGAACACGCTCTCGTCCAAGCCGGCAAGCAGTCCCACGCGCTCCTCGAGCGCTTGCTTAAAGTCCAGTTCGCCGCGCATAGCGCGCTCGGTGATTTGCGCAACTTGCTCGCCTGCGCCGGCCTCCTCGCCCAACAGGTCGATGACTTCCTGGTTGATGAGCGTGGAGTCGATATCCATAACGATGAGGCGTGCGGTCATGGCGGGCCTTTCCGAGTGCAGTTGTATTGGGGCACATTGTCGCACGCGGCGCGCCTTGGCGACGGCCAGGCCGCGTCAATTGTTTCGTCTCCGTCAAGTCTTTGGGCAAGAGTTACTTTTTCGCGGCACATCGACGCGGGTGCGATAAGATAGAACGCCATGTCCGGCTGCGCGGTTTACGCAGGCTGGGCAAATCTGTACGACGCCGCCCGGAACGACACGGGGCGGCACAGATCCATAAAGGAGGATCACTGGTATGAGCCAGACCCGTCCCATCGATGAGCATTCCATGCACACCCGTACCTGCGGCGAGCTTCGCTTCGAGAACGTGGGCGAAGAGGTCACCCTCACCGGTTGGGTGAGCCGTCGCCGTGACCACGGCGGCCTTATCTTCTGCGACCTTCGCGACCGCGAGGGCATCACGCAGCTCACCTTCGACCCCGAGCACTCCGATGGCGATGCCTTTAAGATCGCCGAGACCATGCGTCCCGAGTGGCCCATCAAGATCCACGGCGTCGTGCGCGCCCGTGGCGAGGAGACCACCAACACCAAGCTCGCGACCGGCGAGATCGAGGTCCTGACCGACCACGCCGAGGTGCTCAACACGTCCGTCACTCCGCCGTTCCAGATCGAGGACGGCATCGAGACCAGCGAGGACACCCGTCTGCGCTATCGCTATCTGGACCTCCGTCGTCCCGAGATGATGGCCAACCTCAAGCTGCGTTCCGACTTCACCTTTGCCATTCGCGAGGCGCTGCACAACCGTGAGTTCATGGAGGTCGAGACGCCCTCCCTGTTCAAGTCTACGCCCGAGGGCGCTCGTGACTTCATCGTCCCCAGCCGTATTCAGCCGGGTAACTTCTACGCGCTGCCGCAGTCCCCGCAGCTTCTGAAGCAGCTGCTCATGGTCGGTGGCGTCGAGCGCTACTACCAGGTTGCCAAGTGCTTCCGCGACGAGGACCTGCGCGCCGATCGTCAGCCCGAGTTCACCCAGGTCGATATCGAGATGTCCTTCGTGGACCAGAACGATGTCATGAGCGCGCTCGAGGAGGTCCTGGCCGACGCCTTCGGCCGCATGGGCGTTGAGATGCCCACGCCGCTGCGTCGCATGGACTATTGGGAGGCCATGGACACCTATGGCTCCGACAAGCCCGATACCCGCTATGGCATGCACCTGGTCGACCTGACCGACATCTTTGCCAACTCCAAGTTCAAGGTCTTTGCGACTGCCGCAAACGAGGAGGGCTCTGTCGTCAAGGCCATTAACGCCAAGGGCGCCGGTGCCTGGGCACGTGCCAAGATCGATAAGCTCGCCGGCGTGGCCTCCACGTTTGGCGCCAAGGGCCTGGCCTGGATCGCCTTCCGCGAGGACGGTTCCATCAACAGCCCCATCGTCAAGTTCTTCTCGGACGAGGAGATGGCGGCTCTGCGCGAGCGCATGGACGTCGAGCCCGGCGACCTTGTGATGTTCGCTGCTGGTCCGCGCCTGCTCTCTGACGAGATCCTGGGCGGCATGCGTTCGCACATGGCCAACGCGCTCGAGATCAAGCGCGAGGGCCACGACTTCCTGTGGGTCGTCAACTTCCCGCTGTTCCACTGGGATGAGGACCGCAAGGCTTACGCTGCCGAGCACCAGCCCTTTACCCTGCCGACCGAGACCGACATCGCTAAGATCGAGGCCGATCCGCTGGCAGCCGGTTCTTGCACCTACGACTTTGTCATGGACGGCTTTGAGGCCGGTGGCGGCGGTATGCGTATCCACAATGCCGAGATGCAGATGTCCATGCTCAAGCTTCTGGGCTTTACCGAGGAGCGCGCCGAGTCTCAGTTCGGCTTCCTCATGGAGGCGCTCAAGTTTGGTGCACCCCCGATGGGCGGTTTCGCTCTGGGCCTGGATCGCGTGTGCATGCTGCTCACCGGTTCCGACTCCATCCGCGACGTCATGGCGTTCCCCAAGACGGCCAGCGGCTCCGACCTCATGTCGGGCGCTCCGAGTGCCGTTAGCGGCGCCCAGCTCAAGGACGTCAGCCTGCGCCTGATGTAGGCGAGCGGCTACATATTGCCCGTAACGAGGGAAGGACGTGTGCCTTCCCTCGTTTTTTATGCGTGGGTGTTGCGAGGGCATAGGTTGACCGGGCATCGCGGAAACTACGACCCGGAATTTGCGTCCAAAACGGGTCGCGCTTTCCCAAAGGGGGTCCTCTGGGAAAGCGCGACCCAGAATTCGGCAAAATAATGGGGCGCAGTTTCCGGTTGAGCTGTCTAACGGAAACTGTGCCCCAGAATGAGCGATCAAAACGGGGCAGGCTTTCCGCAACAACTGTCTGGAGGAAAGCCTGTCCCAGTTTCTTATAGCGAGTCCCTCTGGATCAGCTGCATGTGCATCACGGAGGTGGTGGGTTCGGCACCCTTGATCATGTCGAGTGCAATGTTGGCGGCCATGTGGCCTTCTTCGCGCAGGGGCTGGCGGACGGTCGTGAGCGCGGGGACGCAGCGCGCCGCAATCTCGTGATCGTCGAAGCCGACGACAGAAACGTCCGCAGGAACGGATAGGCCTGCCTCGTTGAGTGCGGTGATGACGCCAGCCGCGATACGGTCCGATCCGCAGAGCACGCCATCGAAAGCAATCTCGCGCGCGAGGATCTGGTGCATGGCCTGATAGCCGTCGCCGCTGTTCCAGCCGGTATAGATAACGTTTGCGTCTAGGAGGTCTTCGCCCAAGACGGTGCGGTAGCCGCGCAGGCGGTCGACAACAGCGGGGTTGTCTTGCGGTCCCAACACGGCGACGATATCCTTACGCCCGCGCTCTTTCATAGCGAGCGCTGCAAAGCGTCCGCCCTCTTCGTCGTCAGAGTAGACCGTCGAGAACACATCGCGATAGGGGTGGCCCTCGAGCTGGCCGCATAACACGGTGGGTACGCCCAGCTCGCGCAGCACCTCGAGCAGCTCGCTGCCCTTGTAGGGGGAGACGTCGATCACGGCGTCGAACGAGCGGCGCTCAAAGTGCTCGCGTGCGCGGTTGCGCTCATGCGTAGAAGACGCCTGCAAGATAACGGGCAGATAGGACGACTCCGACAGTTCCTCGGTAATGCCGCTCAAAAACTCGCTATAGGTGGGGTCGCTGAAGAGTTCACTCAGGGGCTCGGTCACGAGCACGGCGATGATTTCCGTGCGCCCGACAGCGAGCGCTCGGCCACGAGCGTTGGGGACAAAATTGACTTCCTTGGCCGCCGCGCGGACGCGCTTTTTGGTTTCCTCGCTAATGCGGGGCGAATCGTTGAGAGCGCGCGATGCCGTGGAGCGCGACACGCCGGCAGCTGCGGCAACCTCGGCAAGCGTAGGTGCGGTGCGAACTGGTTGGGTCATGGCGTCTCCTGGAAAATGCGGTCGATGTTGTCACTGATGCGGGCTGGTGCGGATACAGCTTACTATAGTGCGCCTGAACAGCGTTCATGGTATCCGTCCACTGGTGGCATTTCACATTCAAGCTGTTGTTGAACATGGCTTACAAGGGCGGGGTATAGATGGGCGCGGCCGTTGTCTGCTGCCTGGGAATGCTGTTTTGCGCTGAGTTTCGATACTCAGGGTGACATAAGTGTCGCGGTTGTACAACCGGTTGCACCGTTAACCCGACCAAATCGACCGTTCAGCGGACAACCGGTTGCACAGTTTTTTGCATCGCCCGTAAGATAAGGACAACCGGTTGCACAAGAATCACTACGATGACGAAGGAGCATCACCATGGACGCCATTAACGATTGGGAAAACCAAGCGCTCACCCACAGGAACCGCCTGGCACCCCATGCGTACTTTATGGGTTACGAGACCGCCGATCTCGCCGCTACGTACAGCCGCGAGCTGTCGCGCGGGTTTGTCCAGCTGTCCGGCTCGTGGCAGTTCCGCCTCTTTGAGGGGCCTGCTGCCGTCTCTAACGAGGAGCTTTCCACGTACGAGCCCGAGTGGGATCACGTGGAGGTTCCGCACCTGTGGCAGGTAGACGGCTATGGCAACCTTGCCTACACCGACGAGGGCTTCCCGTTCCCGGTTGATCAGCCGTTCGTTCCCTCCGACGACCCCACGGGCGTCTACCAGCGCATCGTCAACCTTCCCGCCGTGCCTGCCGGCGCTCGCGAGATCATTCGCTTTGACGGCATCGAGAGCTATGGCGAGCTCTACGTCAACGGCAAGTTTATCGGCATGACCAAGGGCTCGCGTCTGTCTGCCGAGTTCGACGTGACCGACGCGCTTGTCGAGGGCGACAACCTGTTTGCGGTCAAGGTTCTGCAGTACAGCGATGGTAGCTATATCGAGGACCAGGACATGTGGTGGGCCTCGGGCATCTTCCGTGATGTGTACCTTATGCAGCGTCCCGCCGCGCACCTGGTCGACTTTAGGTTCCGCACGCACCGCGAGGGCGATGCCGCTCTGATCACGCTCGATACGGTGGCCGAGGGCGCTTCCCGCGTCGTGTTTACACTCAGCGATGGCGAGAACGTGGTGGCTACAGGTGAGTGCGTCGACGGCCATGCCGAGTGCAGCGTGACCGATGCCCACTTCTGGAATCCCGAGGACCCCTTCCTCTATGACCTTACGTTTGAGGTCTACGACGGTGACCAGGTCAGCGAGTACGTCCCGCATCGCCAGGGCCTTGCCGAGGTGACGGTCGAGGGCAATCATATCTACCTCAACGGCACCTACTTTAAGATGCATGGCGTCAACCGCCACGATCACGACGATCACAAGGGCCGCGCCGTGGGCCTCGATCGCATGCGCCGCGACCTGGAGCTCATGAAGCGACACAACATCAATGCAGTGCGCACGTCCCACTACGCCAACGACCCGCGCTTCTACGAGCTGTGCGACGAGTACGGCATCATGCTGGTCGCCGAGACCGATATGGAGAGCCACGGCTTCGAGAATATCGGCAATATCGCCCTGGTCACCGACGACCCGGCATGGGAGCCGGCCTACGTCGACCGCATTGAGCGCCTGGTGATGCAGGAGCGCAATCACGCCTGCATCATTATGTGGTCGATGGGCAACGAGAGCGGCTATGGCTGCAACATCCGCGCGATGTACGCCAAGGCTCACGAGCTCGATGGTCGTCCGGTCCATTACGAGGAGGATCGCAACGCCGATACCGTCGACGTTATCTCCACCATGTACTCCCGTGTGTCGCAGATGAACGACTTTGGTGAGCATCCGTTCCCCAAGCCGCGCATTAACTGCGAGTACGGTCACTCCATGGGCAATGGCCCCGGAGGCCTGTCCGAGTACCAGGAGGTCTTCGATCGCTGGGATTGCATCCAAGGCCAGTTTATCTGGGAATGGTGCGACCACGGTCTGGCTGCTGTGACCGAGGACGGCGTTGCCTACGATATGTATGGTGGCGACAATGGCGATTACCCCAACAACAGCAACTTCTGCATCGATGGCATGGTGTTCCCTTGGCAACAGCCGAGCCCGGGCCTCACTGAGTATGGCCAGGTCATCTGCCCGGTCCGCATGGCTTATGATGCCGAGGCAGGCGAGCTGACCGTCACCAACAAGCGTTGGTTTACCACCCTCGAGGATGTCTGCCTGTCGGCGGAGACCCTGGTGGACGGCGACGTGGTTTGCCGCAAGACACTCATGCCCGGTGCGGTTGCCCCCGGCGAGTCCATCCAGCTTCCGCTGGTGATTCACGAGGCCGCGGTAGGCGAGACCCTGCTGACCGTGCGCGCCTACACCATGGCAGCTCACGTCTGGTGCGAGCCGATGTTCCAGCTGGGCGCTAGCCAGTTTGCCATCGCCAACCATCCGGCGCCGGCCATCGCGGCCCCCGCTCGTCCTGAGCTTACGGTCGAGGAGACCGAGCAGGAGATCCGCATTCACTCCCTCAACGGCGAGCTGGCCTTCAGCAAAGTCAACGGTACCGTGAGCGAGTGGAAGGCATCCGGCCGCGACGTCATGGCCTCTGGTCCCCAGGTTGGTTTTTGGCATCCGCTCGTCGACAACCACGCTCAGGAGTATGACTCCCTGTGGAAGGACAACTTCATCGATGTGATGCAGACGTCTACCCGCAAGGTTTCTTGGAAGCAGGATGGCAATGCGGTCGTCGTTACCGTGAGCCAGCGTATCGCTCCTCCCGTCCGCGCGTTCGGCATGCGCGTCGAGCTCGTCTACACCGTGCTTCCGAGCGGTCGCGTCGACCTCAAGGTTTCCGGCGAGCCCTACGGCGATTACTCGGATATCATCCCGCGCATCGGCATCTCCTTCGAGGTTCCCGGTTGCGATCGTGCCGTTGAGTGGTACGGTCACGGCCCGGGCGAGAATTATCCGGACTCGCTGCGCGCCAACCCGGTCGGCCATTACCGCACTACGGTCGACGACATGTTCACGCCCTACGTTATGCCTCAGGACTGCGCCAACCGCGAGGGTACCCGCTGGGTCGCCCTGCGCTCTGGCCATGGCGACGGCGTGCTGGTGACCCGTCCGGCTGACGCCGCCTCCAACCCGTTCTCATTCTCGGCATGGCCCTATAGCTGCGAGGCCATCGATAACGCCAAGCACGTCTACGACCTTGTCAAGGGCGACACGGTCACGGTCAACATCAACGACCAGTTGCTCGGCCTTGGCTCGAACTCTTGGGGTTCCGAGGTGCTCAATTCCTATCGCACCCGTTTTGAGAGCTTCAGCTTTGAGGTGTCCCTGCGACCGCTGACGTCTGCCGATCTGGCTCAGGCGCTGGCACCCATTAAGGAGGCATAAGTCATGCATGTCTTTAACTCACGTGCCGACTTCGATGCTCAGATGAAGTCCGTCAAGAAGTGGATGCGTACCGGTCAGGCGCTCGATGGCGTTGCCGACCTGCAGCACGACGTGGCGTACTCCATCGGCGACTCGTTGGTGTACTGGTGGGTCTATGCCCGCGAGGCCGCAACCGCCGATCTGGTCGGTCACCGTCGCTACCATGCCGTGCTCGCTCCGCTCGACGGCGACCTGACCGTCGAGGTTGCCCCCAAGGCAGGCCTCACCTGCACCCGCGCTTACAGCGATATCGATGATCGCGAGCGCTTTGAGGGGGCGGGGGAGACCGTGACGATTCCCGCCGGCGGCGTTGCCGTCGTCGAGATCGACGAGGCTTACCGTGTTATCGCCGAGGCTTCGGATCCCCGCGTCGTGGTACTGCACGTGACGGTCGAAGGTTATTCCTTCCCCAACAAGTAGTATTCGTCCGTTTGGACGTTTGCTTCGCGCCGTTAAGGGGGATGGCTTTGTTGACTCCCTTTTCCCCATTCCCCTTAGCAGGTGCGCCGTCCGTGTTTGCACTTGCAGCTCGGACGGTTTTAGATGACATTTAACAGATGATTGGGAGGGCTTATGAGCTCTGAAAAACGAGGAACGATTGGTTCGTTCGCTCTGCTGGGCATGACGGTCGCCGCCGTGTTCGGTATCAAGAACATCATCAACAACAACGCGGCCATCGGCTTGGCAGCAGCGCCGTCGTTCTTTTTCGCCACGCTTTTGTACTTTGTCCCCTATACCCTGGTTACCGCCGAGTTCGTCGGCCTCAACAAGGACTCCGAGTCTGGCGTGTACGCATGGGTTAAGACCTCGATGGGTGGTCGCTGGGCGTTCCTGACGGCATTTAGCTACTGGTTCGTTAACCTGTTCTTCTTTGCGTCCGTCCTGCCCAACGTCATCATCTACGCGAGCTACGTGTTCTTTGGTGCCAACGCCGAGCTTTCGCAGCTGTGGATCACCATTATCGAGATCGTCGTCTTTGCTATCGCCACGTGGGTTTCGACCAAGGGCGCTAAGTGGATCGGTTCCATTTCCTCCTTCGGTTCGACCGCGGCTCTCGGCCTGACCGCCGTGTTCATCCTGCTGTCCCTGGCTGCTGCCTTTGGCGGCGTTGAGTTCGCTACGGCTCCTACTCCCGCTAACATGGCTCCCGACATGAGCAACTTCGCAACTGCGTGGGGCTTCTTCGGTACGCTTGCCTGGATCATCCAGGGCGTTGGCGGCGCTGAGTCTGTCGGCGTGTTCCTTAACGACCTTAAGGGTGGCGTCAAGGCCTTCGTGCGCACCGTCGTTATCGCCGGCCTGACCATCGGCCTTCTGTATGCAGGCGCTTCGCTGTTGGTTAACCTGTTCATCCCCGAGGGCGGCGTTGCCATCTCCACCGGTATCTTCGACGTATTCGGCGCTGTCTTTGCCCACTTTGGCATTCCCATGGAAGTGTCTACGCGCGCCATCGGCTTGATCCTTCTCGCCGCCACGCTGGGCTCCCTCATGATGTGGACCTCTGCTCCCATCAAGGTTTTCTTCACCGAGATCCCCAAGGGCGTCTTTGGTAGCAAGATCGTCGAGCTCAACGAGCGTGGCATTCCCGCCCGCGCCGCTTGGCTGCAGTTCGCCATCGTCGTTCCCATCCTGATCATCCCGGCTCTGGGCTCCGGCAACCTCGACGACCTGCTCATGATCGTCACCAACATGACTGCTGCCACCGCTCTGCTCCCGCCGCTGCTGATTTTGCTTGCCTACTTTATGCTGCGCAAGAACTTCGACGCTGCTCCTCGTGGCTTCCGCATGGGTTCGCGTACCTTCGGCCTGGTCGTTGCTGCATTCCTGCTTGTGGTCTTCTGCTTCGTGCTTATCTGCGGCACCATTCCGCTCGATCAGCCGCTGTGGCTGACGCTGGTCTACAACGTTGGCGGCGTGGTTGTCTTCCTGGGCCTTGCCGTGATGTGGTACAACCGCTACATCAACCGCCTGCGCGAGACCGATCCCGAGGCCGCCGAGAACGAGCTTCGCCCTTCCGTCCTCGATATGATGGAGTAGCGGCTAGGATTAATCTACGGCTGTGGAATAAATCGATTCCCTTTCCTAAGGAGGGGCCTTACGAGGCCCCTCCTTTTGTGTTTTGGGGCATGGTTTTGGCCCCCGTGGTCAAAAAATGCCAAATATGAGTACTGTTGCAAAAGAAGTGCCATATTTTTCGGCCTGCTCTGAGCGAAAATGGGCTCAAAATCGATTTATCTAACTCCCTTTAAAGGGCGTTTGACGGCTTTCAACCTCTTCGAATCGCTCAAGCTAGGCAATTTGCTCTCGATTTTGCTGCTACTAAATTGGTGACAGTACTCATATTTGCCACTTTTTGACCACGAGGTGATCAGAGGAGCTCTCAACAAGCATCTAACGGTACAATAGCTACCACGTGGCTGGGTTTGCCGGCCGAATGTGCGATGCCGCGGGAGGGGATATGGTCGAGTTTACAAAGACGATTAAAGATCCGTTGGGACTGCATGCCCGCCCGGTTGCGCTGCTCTATGACATCATTGCCAAGCATCGTAGCGACGTGTCGGTCAGCATCGGCGACCGCCATACCGACGGTCGCGACGTTATGGGCCTCATGGCTCTCTACGGCGAGTGCGGCGAGGACATCGTGTTCCGCGTTTCGGGCGTGGATGAGGCCTCCTGCGCCACGTCGATCAGAAACCTCTCGCTCTAATCTCAACAATGCAACAAAGGGGACAGTCCCCTTTGTTGCATAAATTGGTATGACAAGGCATCGCAAAGAGATGGTCTTTGCGGTGCCTCTTTTGTTTCGTATAGGAAACTTTTTCGAAATCTGAATGGGGACCCTTTCCAAAAAGTTAACCACGTGTTAGTTTACTAAAGCGAACATAGACGTGGTTAACTTTTATCGCGTCGATGTTGAGGACGAACTGACGTTAGGAGCAACTCATGTCTTGCGGACCGCAGATGCCGGCAATGCCGCTTTCGATGGTAAAAGCGGGCGAAACCGTGCGCGTGTCTCGTGTAAAGGGCAATGAGGATATGAAGCACCACCTCAAGGACCTCGGCTTTGTCGAGGGCAGCGAGATTCACGTGGTGAGCTCGAGTGGCGCCAATATCATCGTCACGGTGCTGGGCGCACGCTTTGGCATCGATTCCAAGGTTGCCATGCACATCATGACCGTCGGTTAGTCCGCAGCATTTCATAAAAATCCGAAAGGGGGACAAGAGGATGAAGACGTTGGGTGACGTTAAGGTGGGCGAGAGCTCTACCATCGTCAAGCTTCACGGTGAGGGTGCGCTTCGCCGTCACCTTATGGACCTGGGGCTCATCAAGGGCACTTCGTTCAAGGTCGTGAAGGTTGCACCGCTCGGTGATCCGGTCGAGATCAACGTGCGCGGCTACGAGCTTTCCATCCGCAAGGAGGAGGCTGCCGTCGTCGAGGTCCAGTAAGGACTCGCGGCGTATATTTCTGCAGATAAAGTTAGGTTTTTCTAACTTAACGCAGCATCTTTGAAGCACATTATCCAGCCCGCGCGGAGAAAGCAGCGCGGGCGCACAAGGAAGAAGGATTGAATGGCGGATTCTCAGATCCATGTCGCGCTGGCGGGTAACCCCAACTGCGGCAAGACCACGCTTTTCAACCTGATCACCGGCGCCAACGGCTACGTTGGCAACTGGCCCGGCGTCACGGTTGAGAAAAAGGAGGCCAAGCTCCTAAGCGACAAGAACGTTACCATCACGGACCTCCCTGGCATCTACTCGCTTTCCCCCTACAGCCCCGAGGAACAATGCTCGCGCGATTACCTCATGAGCGGCGAGCCCGATGTTGTCGTCCAGGTGGTCGACGCCACCAACCTCGAGCGTAACCTGTACCTGGCGCTTCAGGTTATCGAGACCGGCCTGCCCGTGGTCGTCGCCCTCAACATGGCCGACCTGGTCGAGAAGAACGGCGATAAGATCGACACGGACAAGCTCTCCAAGAAGCTCGGCTGCCCGGTTATGATGATCTCCGCTCTTAAGAACAAAGGCATCACGGAACTGTTCGATCAGGTTAAGCAGTCCGCTGCTTCCAAGGGTCAGGTGCCCGAGCACAAGTTTGATTCCTCCATTGAGGATGTCCTGACGCACATCGAGAACAACCTGCCGGCAAGCGTTCCCGCCAACAAGCGCCGCTACTATGCCGTCAAGCTGTTCGAGCGCGACGCGGACGCCTGCAAGCTCATCAACCTCACCAAGGAGAAGGCCGCACGCGTGGAGCAGCTGGTCGCCCAGTGCGAGCAGGACTGTGACGACGACGCCGAGTCCATCATCACCGGCGAGCGCTACGGCGTCATCGCCCACATCATCGACGAGTGCCTCACCAAGGCTCCTGCCAAGATGAGCACATCCGAGAAGATCGACCGCGTGGTTACCAACCGTATTCTGGGTCTGCCGATCTTTGTCGTCATCATGTTCTGCGTGTACTACATCGCCGTTTCCACCCTGGGCGGCACGGTGACCGACTTCACCAACGACCAGCTCTTCGGTACCGACGGTTGGTATGTGCTCGGCCAGGGCCGCGACGCCTACGATGCGGCCGTCGAGGCTGCGGGCGACAATGCCGACTCGGTTGACCCGGCACAGTATGGCCCCTATGTCCCGGGTATCACCACCGTGGTGCACGACGCCCTTGTGGCGGGCGGCACCGAGGACGGTGGCCTAGTCGATTCGCTGGTCTGCGACGGCATCGTCGGCGGCCTGGGCGCCATCTTCGGCTTCGTCCCGCAGATGTTCCTGCTGTTCGTCATGCTGTCCTTCCTGGAGGACTGCGGCTATATGGCCCGCGTCGCCTTTATCATGGACCGCGTGTTCCGCCGCTTTGGCCTGTCCGGTAAGTCGTTCATCCCCATGCTCGTGTCCTCAGGCTGCGGCGTCCCCGGCGTCATGGCCACCAAGACCATCGAGAACGAGAAGGACCGCCGCATGACGGTCATGACCACCACGTTCATCCCCTGCGGCGCCAAGCTGCCGATCATCGCCCTGCTCATGGGCTCCATCATTGGCGATTCTTCCACCACGGCCGCATGGATCAGCCCGCTCTTCTACTTCCTGGGCGTCTTTGCCGTCATCGCCTCGGGCCTCATGCTCAAGAAGACCAAGCTCTTCGCCGGCCGTCCGACCCCGTTTGTCATGGAGCTTCCTGCCTACCACTTCCCGGCGATCCGTTCCTGGGCGCTGCACGTGTGGGAGCGCTGCTGGGCCTTTATCAAGAAGGCCGGTACGGTCATCTTTGCGTCCACCGTCGTCGTTTGGTTCCTCTCCAACTTTGGTAGCTATAACGGTTCCTTTGGCTTCCTGCCTGCGATGGACGGCATCCCCGAGGAGTTTATGGACTACTCCGTGCTTGCCATGCTGGGCAACCTGGTCGCTTGGATCTTCGCCCCGCTCGGCTTTAGCACCTGGCAGGCCACCGCACTGACTGTCTCTGGCCTCGTCGCCAAGGAGAACGTCGTCGCCACCGCCGGCTCGCTGCTGTCCGTCGCCGACGCGGGCGAGACCGACCCGAGCCTGTGGACCGCGTTTGCCGGCATGTTCCCCACCATGGGCGCTTGCGTTGCCTTCGGCGCCTTCAACCTGCTGTGCGCTCCGTGCTTTGCCGCCATTGGCACCATCCGCAACCAGATGGACTCTGGCAAGTGGACTGCGATTGCCATCGGTTACGAGTGCGCCTTCGCTTGGGTGATCGGCCTGTTCATCAACCAGTTCTACAACTTGCTTGTTCTTGGACAGTTTGGTATCTGGACGATTGTGGCCATCGTGCTGCTGGTTGCGATGCTCTTCCAGATCTTCCGTCCCATGCCCAAGCATGCATGGACCGACGAGGACGAGACCAACACTGCTTCCGCCGCAGTTTCCGCTTAAGTCCGAATAAGGATTAACCTCTTTCCACGAGCCCGGGTGTCCCAGCGACACTCGGGCTTTTTGGTAGGGGGAGATGTGGCGTTTCCGCAGATAAAACCGACCAAAATAAACCTGTCCCTTTTTGGTAGGTGGAGAATGGGGTAAAGTAAGTGATGGTTAACTAGAGGAGGCTTGCTATGGCACCTATCGATATTGTTGTACTGGCTGTTATCGGCATTGCGTTTGTTGCCGTGTGCGTGCGCATCCACCGCAAGGGCACCTGCGCCGACTGCGCTCAGGGCGGCGTTTGCACGGGGCATTGCTCCAACAAAAAGACGTGCGCCGCACTTAAGGGCGTGGACAAAATCGCCGAAGACCTGGGCCGCGGTATTAAATAAGGTCTAGGCATCCAAGCGCCTCGCGAGCATCCGTTCGCGGGGCGCTTTGCACATTTGGGGGCGAGCGCGGCGAGTTGTAGAGTGATTTTGGGGTATCGTTACCTGTACTGTTAATTGGCAACTTATCTATAACGGAGTATCCCCATGAGCGCTCGCGTAACCATGAAGGACATAGCCGCCGAGCTTGGCGTTTCCATCAATACCGTGCACAAGGCCCTGACGGGTAAGGCCGGCGTGAGCGAATCCGTGCGCTCCAAGGTGAATGCTAAGGCCGAGGCCATGGGTTACCATCGCAATACGAGTGCCTCGAGCCTGCGCCGCAAGGATATCAACCTGGTGTTTTGCCTGCCCCGCGCATCGCGCGAGGGAGCGTACTTTTTCCGTTACCTGTGGGAAGGCTGCAACCGCTTTGAGCAGGAGGTCATCGACCGGGGCATTACGGTTGAGCGTGTTGAATTTGGCGTGGGTGGCTACGCCGATGCGCTCGAGCAGATTGATGAGCGCTTGCAGGTAGGCGAGAAGATTGATGGCCTGCTTGCCTATGTTCCGAGCGATGACCGTGCGACCGAGCTTTTGAGGCAGATTGCCGAGGCGGGTGTGGCGATCGAGCTCGTCGATGGCGACCGACCGCACCTCGATCGCCTGGGTGCCAGTCTGGCAGACTATTCCGCGGCGGGCAGTCTTATGGCAGAGCAGGCGGCAAACCTGGTTCACGCTTCTGGGGCTGACGCCCGCGTGCTTCTGCTGGCGGGCGACCCCTATACCGATTCACACTATCTGACCGCCCGCGCCTTTCACAATTACCTGCGCGAACACGATATTCCATGGCAAGTTGAGGACCTTGCCGGCGCCCATGCGCAAGTCAAACAGCTCGAGCGCGAGCTTGAGCAGCGCTTGAGTGCGCCGGATGCTCCCGAGCTCATCTGTAGCGTTTTTGCCGTTGGTTCCGAGGTAGTCGCCAACGCGCTTGTTTCGAGCGACAAGGCCGGCAAGGTCATGGTAATCGGCAACGACCTGTTCCCCGAGAGCGCCTTGGCCTTGCGCCGTGGCATCTTTACCAATATTGTCTATAAGGACCCGGTGAGCCTGGCCTACCGCGGCGCCAAGACTTTGGGCGAGTATTTGCTGTGGGGTAAAACTCCGGCGGAGCCTGTGCAGAAGGGTGCTGTGGAGATGGTGTTTGCCAGTAACGTTGACCGTTACTGCAAGCTTGCTGGAATTTAGCCGTTTGGTCAGGTACCCCCTCTTGCGACGTGCATTTTTTGGAGTATTCAGCAATGGCGTGTCCCGGAAGAGGCTAGAACGACTGTTTTAAGTGCCGCCGATGGCGTAATTCGTCATCGGCGGCACTTATTTATGCCGATTGGGCGCAATATGAGCATCAAATAGGGCATTGAGGACGGTGCGCGGTGCGCTTCGATGTTGAATACTCCCAAAAATGCACGGCGGAACATGACCCACCTGGCCAAAAGCGCTCAAGTTCGGTATTCGGGGACGCCTGCCAATTCGCAATACATACAAGTCACGGCTCCAGTAACCGTTGAACGGGCAAAATCGACCGTTCACCCCATGGTGGTTAGGTGAACGTTCACCTTTTAAGTCGCAATGAACTAATATGGTGAACGTTCACCTAGAGGATAACGAGCGCATCGTGCGCCCGCTCCGCCAACAAAGGGGTTGTTTGATGAAAAACTTCATGGACGATCAGGATTTCCTGCTGAGCACCAAGACCGGCGAGGAGCTGTTCCACAACTTTGCCGAGGGCATGCCCATCGTCGACTACCACTGCCACATTTCTCCCAAGGAGATCTGGGACGACAAGCGTTTTGAGAACATCACCGAGGTTTGGCTGGGCGGTGACCACTACAAGTGGCGCCTGATGCGTGCAAACGGCGTTGACGAGCGCTTCATTACCGGCGATGCCCCTGCTCGCGAGAAGTTCCAGAAGTGGGCCGAGACCCTGGGCCGTTGTGTGGGCAACCCCGTCTTTGAGTGGAGCCACCTGGAGCTCAAGCGTTACTTTGGCTACGAGGGCGTCCTGAACGGCAAAACCGCTCAGGAGGTCTGGGACCTTGCCAACGCCAAGCTCGCTGAGGCCAGCTTTACCTGCCGTAACCTGATCAAGCAGTCCAACGTCCGCATGATCTGTACTACCGACGACCCCGCCGACAGCTTTGAGTGGCACAAGAAGATTGCCGCCGACGACAGTTTTGACGTTCAGGTCGTTCCCGCCATGCGCCCCGATGCCGCGCTGCGTATCGAGCGTGGCCAGGAGTTCGCCGACTACTGCAAGCGTCTTTCCGAGGTTGCCGGCGTTGAGGTCAGCGACTTCGAGGGCATGAAGGCCGCCATCTCCAAGCGCTACGATGTCGCTCACGAGCTGGGCTGCCGCGCTTCCGACCACGCACTCGACTACGTTATGTACGTTCCGGCCACCGCCGACGAGATCGAGGCCATCTTTGCCAAGGGCCTTGCCGCCGAGCCGCTTACCGAGGACGAGGTCCTCAAGTACAAGACGGCCTTCATGCAGTTTGTCGCTGGCGAGTATGTCCGCCTTGGCTGGGCCATGCAGCTGCACTTTGGCTGCAAGCGCGACAACAACCGCGCCATGTTCGCCAAGCTCGGTCCCGACACTGGTTACGACTGCATCTCCAACTACACGCCGTCCGACCAGCTCGCCGATTTCCTCAACTCCATCCAGGAGACCTGCGGCTTGCCCAAGACCATCCTGTACAGCTTGAATCCCATCGACAACACCATGATCGATACCGTGATGGGCTGTTTCCAGGAGGCTCCGACTGCCGGTAAGATCCAGAACGGTTCCGCCTGGTGGTTCAACGACAACGAGGTCGGTATGCGCGAGCAGCTCACGGCTCTGGCTAACGAGGGCGTGCTGGGCAACTTTGTGGGCATGCTTACCGATTCCCGCTCCTTCCTGTCCTACCCGCGTCACGAGTACTTCCGTCGCGTGCTGTGCGGCGTGATCGGCGAGTGGGTCGAGCAGGGCAAGTATCCGGCCGACATGGAGCTGCTGGGAGCCATCGTGCGCGACATCAGCTACAACAACGCGGTCCGTTACTTTGGCTTTGACCTGGATACCGTCGAGGCCTAAACCCGCATCGAATCACACCGAACTCGGGAGCGCCGTTGCCACACGCGGCGCCCCCGTTTTGCCTGCACGCTAACAGCAATCTAAGGAGAGACATCGATGGAGAACATCAGCTACGAGACGCTCGAGAAGATCGGCTACAAGGGCTACCTGCTGCCCAAGGACGCGCCCGAGAAGGTTCTGCAGTTTGGCGAGGGCAATTTCCTGCGCGCCTTTGTCGACCGCTTCTTTGACATGGGCAACGAGGCAGTCGGCTGGAACGGTAAAGTCGTCATGGTCCAGCCCATCAGCGGTGCCTTTGGCTTTGCCGACGGCATTAACGCTCAGGATGACCTGTACACCGTGCTGGTGCGCGGCAAGGAGAACGGCAACACGGTCGACGAGTCCCGTGTGATCAGCGCCTGCAGCCGCTGCCTCAATCCGTATCGTGAGGACGACTACCGCGCCATGATGGAGGTCGCCGTCTCCGACGATTTGGAGATTATCGTCTCCAACACCACCGAGGCCGGTATCGCCTACGACCCGTCCTGCAAGGCCGACGACATGCCGCCCGCGAGCTTCCCTGCCAAGCTTGCCCAGGTGCTCCACACCCGCTGGGCCGCCGGCAAGCCGGGCGTCATCGTGCTCGCCTGCGAGCTCATCGATCACAACGGCGAGGAGCTGCTGCGCATCATGAACCAGTACGTGAGCGACTGGGGCTGGGAGGACGAGTTCTCGCAGTGGATGGCCAACGACTGCACCGTCTGCACCACGCTCGTCGACACTATCGTCCCCGGCCGCATCCGCGACCCCAAGGAGGCCGCTGCCGTGGCCGAGCGCCTGGGCTACGAGGATCCCTTCCTGGCCGTGCGCGAGCCCTTCCAGATGTGGGGCATCCAGGGCGACGAGTCGCTTGTCGAGAAGCTTCCCTTCGTAAAGGCCGGCCTGCCGGGTGTCTTTGTTACCCCCGATGTCACCCCGTACAAGAAGCGCAAGGTCCGCATCCTCAACGGTGCCCATACCGCCTTTGTCCCGGGTTCCTGGGTTGCCGGCTTTGACATCGTGCGCGATTGCATGCACGACGAGACCATTCGTGGCTTCATGAACACCATGCTCTACGACGAGGTCATCCCAACGCTTGCCGCCGATCTGGATGTCGAGGACTGCAAGGCCTTTGCCGCCGCCGTCGAGAACCGCTTCGACAACCCGTTTATCGACCACGCGCTGCTCTCCATTTGCCTCAACTCCACCGCCAAGTGGCGTGCCCGCGACCTGCCTACGCTCAAGGACTATGTTGCCGAGACCGGCAACCTGCCCAAGTGCCTGGCGACGAGCCTCGCTACGCTCATTGCCTTCTATACTCAGGAGCTCGTTGCTCGCGAGGGCGATGGCCTGCACCTGCGCCGCGCCGACGGCACCGAGTACACCGCTCAGGACGATGCTTTCGTGCTCGATTTCTACGCCGCCCACGCCGGTGCAGACGATGCCGAGCTGGTGCACGACGTGCTCACCAATGAGCAAATGTGGGGCGAGGACCTTACGCAGATCGCCGGTCTCGAGGAGTTTGTCGTCAACGCGCTCACCGTCGTGCGCGTCGAGGGCGCCAAGCAGGCCTTCGCCAACGCTCAGGCGTAAATTCCCGGTGCGGGCGCCAGACGGCTTGTCCGCGCCTCGACTTCTGCTCAACCTGTAGGGTTAGGACCATTTGTAATGAACACTATCCAGATCAATCCGGCCGATAACGTGATCGTCGCGCTGTCGCCGCTTGCCAAGGGCGCCGCCGTTGCGGTTCCCGGGGTGGGCGAGGTCGTTGCCGCGGAGGATATTCCGCAGGGCCACAAGATGGCCGTGCGTGCCATTGCGGCGGGGGAGGACGTCGTCAAGTACGGTCTTCCTATCGGCCACGTGACGGGCGACATCCAGCCCGGTCAGTGGCTTCATACGCATAACGTCAAGACCAACCTTTCGGGCGAGGTCGAGTACGTTTACAACCCGACGCATCCGGTCGTTGAGCCGGTTGAGCCCGAGACCTTTATGGGCTTCCGTCGCGCCGACGGCCGCGCCGCCACGCGCAACGAGCTGTGGATCATCCCCACGGTCGGCTGCGTCAACGAGGTCGCACGTGCCATGTGCGAGCAGGCTCAGGATCTGGTCGAGGGTTCGCTGGAGGGCGTTTACTATTTCCCGCATCCCTTTGGCTGCTCCCAGACCGGCGCCGACCACGCCCAGACACGCCGTCTGCTGGTGGCGCTCTCGCGTCACGCAAACGCTGCGGGCGTGCTGTTCCTGTCCCTCGGTTGCGAAAACTGCACGCACCAGCAGGTACTCGACGAGCTCGGTGACTTCGATCGCGAGCGCGTCCGCTTCCTTACCTGCCAGGATGTTGCCGACGAGCAGGTCGAGGGCCACAAGATCCTGTCTGAGCTGGCCGACCTGGCCAAGCAGGCCAAGCGTGAGCCCATTCCGGCCTCCGAGCTGATCATTGGCCTTAAGTGCGGTGGCTCTGACGGTCTTTCGGGCATTACCGCCAACCCCACGATCGGTCGCGTGAGCGATATGCTCGTCGCCCGCGGTGGCACGTCGGTGCTCACCGAGGTCCCCGAGATGTTTGGCGCCGAGAGCATTCTGCTCGATCGCTGCGAGGACGAGCAGGTGTTTAACGCCGCCTCCGACATGCTCAACGGCTTTAAGGATTACTTTATTAGCCATGGCGAGGTCGTCTACGAGAATCCGAGCCCCGGCAACAAGGATGGCGGCATCACCACGCTCGAGGACAAGAGCTGCGGCTGCGTGCAAAAGGGCGGATCTGCCCCCATCGTCGACGTGCTGCCGTACGCCGGTCAGGCTACCAAGCATGGTCTGAACATGTTGTGCGGTCCGGGCAACGACATGGTATCCACCACGGCCCTGACGGCTGCCGGCTGCCACGTGATCCTGTTCTCGACCGGCCGCGGCACGCCGTTTGGTGCGCCGGCGCCTACGCTCAAGGTGTTCACCAACCAGCGTCTGTGCGACCACAAGGCCAACTGGATGGACTTTAACGCCGGCGTGGTCGCCACCGGCGAACGCACGCTCGACGAGGCTGCCCACGACCTGTACCAGCTGGTGTTGGAGTGCGCGAGCGGCAAGCTCACGAGTGCCGAGCGCCGCGGCTGTCACGAGATCAGCATCTGGAAGGACGGCGTCTGCCTGTAGCGATGACACGTTGAGCGCGTGATCGGGCAAGCTGTTGCAAAGACCGGACGACCCCGCTGAGGACATTCTCGGCGGGGTCGTTTTTTCGTTTCTCGTTGCGTTGTCGTGCACGGCTTTTTTGGGAAGGGTGCCCGGCACCTCCCTCATCTCCAGAGAACAATGAACGTTCACCTAGTTGTTGCGTGGTGCTGAATCGACTTGATAATCAAAAATGCAGGGATTTTTTCATTTTCAGGCCCGTTCAACGGCAAAAAACGACCGTTCAAGGATAATATACAAGTGAACGTTCACCTATTATAAGCAATCGCGCATAATCTAGCTAAACGTTCACCCTGAACGGCATGCAGACAGACGTCGGTATGGACTCCAATGTCTTGTTCCAAGACAATCGAGAAAAGAGAGGGAGCTCGATGACTAACAAGATCGGTAAAAAGCGCAAGATCACATTCTGGACGCGCTTGGGCTTTGGTATGGGCGGCATGCTCAACTCTGGTGCCCTGACCTTTACGCACAGCTACATGGTGCTGTTCCTGTCCACGGAGTGCGGTCTGTCCGCAGGCGAGGCTGCGCTGATCAGCTCGTTCGCCATCTATCTCAACGCCATTCTGTGCCCGCTCATGGGCTTTGTGGCCGATAACTTCTACGCTACCAAGATCGGTCGTATCTTTGGCCGCCGCCGTTTCTGGATCTTGCTGGCAATCCCGATGATGGTCGCCGAGCCGCTCATCTTTGTGGCTACGCCGTTTGGTTTCCCGTACTACTTTGTGCTGTACCTGATCTACAACGTCGCGTATACGTTCTGCACCGCCAACCTGTCGCCGCTTACCATCGAGATGACCGACGACTTCAAGGAGCGTACGTACCTCACCGGCTACAAGCACCTCTTTGGTAACGCCGCCGGCTTCCTGATGGCAGCACTCGTCGGCTTTGGCTTTGGCACCTTCGGCGAGACCAACCCGTTCAGCTACTTCATCATCGCTACGGTCAACGCTTCGGTCATGGCAATCTCGCTGCTGTGCGTGTACCTGTCCACGTGGGAGCACACCCCCGAGGAGGTGGCTCAGGAGAAGATCGAGAGCGTCGGCGAGGGTATCAAGAAGTTCTTCATCGACGTTGTCTCTACCTTCCGCAATAAGTCCTTCCGCAAGGTCCTGTATGCACAGGTCTCCACGAAGCTCGCTGCTGCCTGCTGGTCTGCCTGCCTGTCCTTCTTCATCGTCTACTGCCTGCAGATTCCTAAGTCCTATGAGTCCGTGATGGAGATGCCCGGCAAGGTCGTCGCTATCGTCTGCACCGCCATCTGGGTTGCCCTCATGGCCAAGAAGGGCTTCCACAAGTCTTGGTACCTGGCCAACGTCGGTTGCGCTGCGTGCATCATCGCCTACAACTACTTCGCCTTTGGTCAGATTAACGGCACCTCCACGGTCGCCATCGCCATGATTGCCTACCCCATCATCTTCGCCATCTGGAAGTTCTTCTACGTTGGTTTCCAGTACCTGCCCGATGTTCTGCTCAACTACATCCCCGATGTCGATGAGCTCATCACCCTGCGTCGTCGCGAGGGCATCTACAGCTCCGCTCAGCAGCTCTGCCAGCAGATCGCCCAGGCTATCGCCGTCAACGCATGGGCTATCGTCCTTGCTGCCTCCGGCTTCATTCAGACCGCCGGCAACAGCGACGCCGTGACCCAGCCCGCCACCGTGCCTCTGTACATCTGCGGCTACATGCTTATCGGCTGCGCCGGCTTCTTCCTGCTCGCGGCTATCCTTGCCCGCGGCATCAAGATCGACAAGGAGCAGTGCGACATCCTCTGCGACGAGATCAAGCGCGTCAAGGAGGGCGGCAAGATGGCCGACGTCCAGCCCGAGGTCAAGGCTCTTTGCGAGGAGCTCTCCGGCTTCAAGTACGAGGACTGCTTCGCTCACAACAATGTTGGCTTCCAGGACGGCAGCGTAATTCCCGCCGAGTAGGGCAGGCGCATCGTCCAAACCACAGGGCCGTGCCACCGGAGATCCACCGGCGGGTGCGGCCCTTTTTTAAAAACGAGTAGTATGAACTTCTGATTACATTTGAGGGAGAGACCCATGGAGACGAACGTTATCTGGCGCAACGCCCGCGCGGCCGTTATTGAGCTCGACGACGGTGGCTACTTTACCTGTGCCGATACGTGGGAGATCTTTGTCAACGATGAGCCCGTCGGTACCACGAATACGGTCGAGACCTATGTTGACGGCCTGGTTCCCGGCAAGCGCAACCTGATCCGCTTTGTCTGCGGCGAGCGCGAGCTGAGCGTGGGCGTCACCACGCCCACGGAGCCCTTTACCATCAACGTTCGCGACTGCGGCGCCAAAGGCGATGCCGAGCACGATGACACCACCAATATCCAGGCTGCCATCATGGCTTGTCCCAAGGGCGGGCGCGTGCTGATTCCCGCTGGCAACTACCGCATCAAGTCCCTCTTCCTTAAGAGCAATATCAACATCGAGCTTGCCGAGGGCGCGGTGCTGCTGGCCCGTCACGACCGCGCGGCGCTTGCCTACATTCCGGGCACGGTCACAGGTGACAAGGGCACCGGGTATGCCGGCACCGATATGCTGCCCCTGGGTCGCTGGGAGGGCGAGAGCTTTTCGACCTATTGTTCGACCTTTACGGGTCTGAGCGTGCATGACGTGTGCATCTATGGCCGCGGCGCCATCGACGGCCAGACCGATTTTGCCGAGGATAACTGGTGGAACAAGGACTTTAAGAATATCTTCCGCCCCGAGGAGGGCCGCGAGGTCGCCCGCCCGCGCATGATCTTCCTGTCCGAGTGCGAAAACGTGAGCCTTGCCGGCTTTACCGTCCGCAACAGCCCGGCGTGGAATATCCATCCCGTCTTGTGCGAGCACGTTGATGCGCTTTGCCTGTCCATCGAGGGCCCCAAGAACTCCCACAACACCGACGGCTTCGATCCCGAGAGCTGCGGTTTTGTCCGCGTCCTTGGCTGCCAGTTCTCGGTGGGCGACGACTGCATCGCCATCAAGAGCGGCAAGCTGGGCATCGAGCCCGAGCTTCGTCCCGCTACGCACGATATGCTCGTCTCGCACTGCTACATGCACGATGGCCACGGCGCCGTGGTGCTGGGATCCGAGGCTGCCGGCGGCATCAAGGACCTTACCGTGAGCAAGTGCCTCTTTGAGCGCACCGACCGTGGCCTGCGCGTCAAGACCCGCCGCGGCCGCGGCAAGGACGCCGTCAACGAGGGCATCACCTTTGAGCACATTCGCATGGACGAGGTGCTCACGCCTTTCGTGGTCAATTCGTTCTACTTCTGCGACAAGGACGGCAAGACCGACTACGTTCAGAGCCGCGAGGCACTGCCCGTCGACGACCGTACGCCCGGCTTTGGCGCCACGACGTTCCGCGACATCGAGGCCACCAACTGCCACGCGGCCGCGGCCTATATCACGGGACTGCCCGAGAGCAAGGTGACGCGCCTGACGTTCCAAGATGTCCATGTGACCTTTGCCGCCGATGCCGAGCCCTTTGTGCCGGCCATGGCCTGTGGCGTGGAGCCGATGGTGCGCCAGGGCATCATCGCGCAGAACGTGAAAGTCCTCGACCTGCAAAATGTGGTGATCGAGGGTCAGGATGGCGACGAGCTGCAGCTCGAGAACGTCGATAAGATTGTCCGTTCCTAGCTGGAATTGATGACCGGGGCCGCATTGCCGAAAAAATTGGCTATGCGGCCCTTGTGCCATGCGGCCGCGCTACGCATCATAACGAGAAGGTATACATGCTCAATAAAACGATTTGTGTCGGGGTCGATGGCTCGGATGCCGCGATCTCGTCCTATATTTTTGCTCCCACCGAGGATGCTTATGCCCTGGAACCCCGACCTGCAGTTTTGATTGTGCCGGGTGGGGGCTACGATCATATTTCGCCTCGCGAGGGCGAGCCGGTGGCGCTACGCTTACTTGCGATGGGGTATCAGGCTTTTGTTCTGGACTACTCGGTTGCGCCCGCCACCTATCCGCTTGCATTGCAAGAACTCGCGCGAGCGGTCGATACCGTTCGAAGCCATGCGACGGAGTTTTGCGTCGATCCCAATCGAATTACGGTCATGGGTTTTTCGGCGGGTGGACACCTGGTTGGCTTGCTCGGGGCGCTTTGGGACAAACCTTGGCTTGCAGAGTCGATTGCGACATCGCCTGAGTCGATTCGGCCTGACGCACTTTGCTTGGGCTATCCGGTCGTAAGCTCGGGGGCCTATGCCCATCGTGGCTCGTTTGAACACCTAACGGGTGCCGATGACGTTTTGGCCCAAAAGTTGTCAATCGAGAACATGGTGGGCGAAGGCTTTCCCCGTACGTTCTTATGGCATACCGCCGAGGATGCATCGGTGCCAGTCCAAAATAGCCTTTTGCTTGCGCAGGCGCTTGCCGATCACGGGATTGGCTTTAGCTTACATATTTTTCCGCACGGAAAGCACGGAGCATCGCTCGCCACGGCCCAAACGGCATTTAAGGGTTGCGCCGAGCATATTCAGCCACAGGTTCAGGGCTGGCCTGAGCAGTTTGCCGCCTGGGAGCGTGATGGACGATGAGTGAAAGCATCTATGAGCTGCGCGTTTCGAGGGCTGCGTCAGGAGCGTATCTAACGATTTCTGATGCCTTGGCGGCAACCGATCAACTCTATCCGGATGCCGAGCAGGCGGTGATGATCCATGTCGATCCGGGTGAGTACCGCGAGCGGGTCGAGATCCATCGGCCGCATGTGACGTTGGCGGGCGAGACGGCTGGCAGCGTGCGCATCGTGGGCAGCCTGGGTGCCAAGATGCCCTCGGAGGACGGCTCGGGTGTCGACGGTATGCTCGGCACGTTTAGGACCTATACCGTTTTAGTCGATGCCGACGACGTGCGGCTCGAGAACCTCACGATCGTCAATGACGCCGGGGATGGTCGCGAGGTGGGACAGGCGATTGCCCTGTACGCCGACGGCGACCGTTTGGTAGTCGACGCCTGTTGTATTACGGGACGCCAGGACACGCTGTTTTTGGGCCCGTTGCCCCCGCGCGAAGTCAAGCCGGGCGGGTTTATGGGGCCCAAGCAGTTTGCGCCGCGCCGGGTGGGCCGTCAGTATTTCCGGCGCTGCCGGATTGAGGGCGATGTCGACTTTATCTTTGGCGGCGCGCGTGCCTATTTTGAGGGGTGCGAGATTCGCTCACTCAACCGCGATATGGACGTGAACGGTTACGTGACGGCGGCATCGACGCCCGAGGGAGAGCCGTACGGCTTCGTGTTCCACGGCTGCTCGTTTACGGCTTCGCAGGACGTGGCGTCGGATTCGGTCTATCTGGGACGTCCTTGGCGCGAGTGGGCGCAAACTGTGCTGATCGATTGCTGGTTGGGGCAACACATCAAGCGCGAAGGTTGGTGGGATTGGAATAAGCCGGCGGCGCACGAGAGGGCGCGCTATGTTGGCACAAGTCTACATGGCCCGGCGGGTGATGCTGCTGGCTGGGCGCCGTGGACGCGCGAACTCGATGCGACGGCCGCTGCCCGGTACGCTCGCGAGCAGGTGCTTGCCGGTGCGGACGGCTGGGACCCCGAGGGCGGCGATGGTGATGCGGTGGAGACCGCCAGTCTTTCCGATAGCGGCCGCACAGTGCATATCGACATCTATTACGAAGACGAGCCTGCGCTTCGCGACCGTCTTAAGCGCGAGGGGCGTTCCGCCGCGTTTAAGGGCGCGACGCCCGGTGACTTTGAGGCATGGCAAATTGCGACGAGGGATCGGCTGTTTGACCTGCTGGGCTTATCGATTATGGATCGCGCGCCAATCGAGGTGCGCGAGCTCGATCGAGTGCAGATTGCTGGCGGTATCGTGCGCACCCATGCGATGTTGCAGGTGGAGCGCGACGTTTGGATGCCGTTCTACCTACTGGAGCCGCAGGCGTCCAAGCTCGATGCGCACGGCTGCAAGCGCTGCTATATCTGCCCGCATGGCCACCAGGGCGCCGGCGCCGCAAGTGTTGCGGGCGTAACGGGCGTGCCGGCGGTCGACGATGCCGTACGCAAGTTTAACTACGACTACGGCCTGCGTCTGGCGCGCATGGGCTATGTGACCGTCTGCCCCGATGCACGTGGCTGGGGGAGCCGTCGCGACTGGAAAGGCCAGGGCGACGACGAGAACAGTTATCTGCGCGGGACCTGCCTAAACCAGGCACGCATGGCCGAGCCGCTGGGCCTTACGGTCGCGGGCCTCAACGCCTGGGACAACATGCGTCTGATCGATTACCTGGAGGCGCGCGGCGACATTGCCATGGATGACCTGGGCTGCTTTGGCTTTTCGGGCGGCGGATACATGACGTTGTACCTGGCGGCGCTCGACCCACGCGTGCGCAAGGCGTTTGTCTCGGGCTATCTGTACGGTGTCGACGATTCGCTGCTGCACCTCAACGGCAACTGCAGCTGCAACTATGTGCCGGGGCTGTGGCGCCTGCTCGATATGGGCGATATCGCGTCGCTCATTGCGCCACGCCCGCTGCTGGTGCAGAGTTGCGAGGGTGATCATCTCAACGGCGCCCGCGGACTTGCGAATGTTGATGAGCAGCTCTCCATCGTTCGGGACGCCTATGGCCTCGTGGGACATGCCGACGACCTGTTGCACGAGGTTTGCCCGGGCGGACACCATCTGGGCGTTGCGTACCTTGCCGAGGATATCGAATGGCTTGACGGGCATGTTGCCGGGGCCCGTTCCTAGGTCGTGGGCGTTGTTGCGGGCAAACGGTAATGACTGATGAGGCCAAAGGCCGCCGTGTGGGCGGGAAGGAGTATAAATATGAAACCGACGAAGACCTTGAGCGAGTCGACCATCTGCTGTTTTGGTGATTCGACCACGTGGGGCGACAATGGATGCGGCGCGGGCGGCAACGACATCTCCTGGACTTCGCATCTAGGAGCGCTGCTGGGTGGCGCAACTATCGAGAATTACGGCATCAAGGGATCGCGCATCGCCGTCAAGGCCGACCGTACCGATTCGTTTGTCGAGCGCTTGGACGGCATCGATCACGCGGCAGATGTCTACGTCGTCTTTGGCGGCGTCAACGACTTTAGCCGTAACGTGCCGCTGGGAGAGCTGGGCAGCACGGACGTGCATGAGTTCTATGGTGCGGTCGACTACCTGATTCGCGCTATCACGGCGCGTTCGCCTCAGGCAAAGCTGGTGTTTATGACGCCGTGCAAGACGAGCGGCAAGCACGAGAAAGATATTCCGGCGAGCAACGAACTCAACCATCTGGGCCTGACGCAGGTCGCCTACGTAAAGGCGATGCTGGAGGTCTGCGACCGCTACTCCGTGCCGGTGATCGACCTGTATGCGCAAAGCGGCATCAGCCCGGTTTTGCCGGAGCACCGCGCGCTCTACATGCCGGACGGTCTGCATTACAGCCCTGCCGGCTATGAGCGCCTGGCGCATCGCATCGCCGCGGGACTTACCGCCGTTTGCCGTTAAAAGTCTGCCGTTTACGGGGATTATAGGGTTAACGTTCACCTTATAATCCCCGTTCGCGTTACACTAGGTTAACGTTCACCCATCAATAACGTCAGAGGGGACAGCAATGGGCTGCAATCAGATTCTGGACCGCTATATCGAGCAGTTGATCGAGACCTCTACGCCGCAGGCGCCGGCCTGGAACATCGAAAAGCTCCGTGCCGGCAAGGAGAACACCTGGAACTACATCGATGGCTGCATGATCAAGGCACTCATCGAGCTGTACGAGATCACGGGTGAGCAGCGCTACCTGACCTTTGCCGACGACTATATCGACTTCTTTGTCCAGGACGACGGTACCATCAAGCACTACAAGCCCGAGGAGTACAACCTCGACAACGTCAACGCGGGCAAGACCCTCTATAAGCTCTACGATTTGGTGGGCAAGCCCAAGTACCGTGCCGCCATGGATACTATCTACCGTCAGCTCGAGACCCAGCCGCGTACCAAAGAGGGCGTGTTCTGGCACAAGGCCGTCTATCCCAATCAGATCTGGCTCGACGGTATGTACATGGCGCAGCCGTTCTACATGCAGTACGAACTGAGCTTCCACAACCGTCGTGCCTGCTCGGATAGCTTCCATATGTTCCAGGTTGTGCACGATCTGATGCGCAACCCGCTCAACGGTCTGTACTACCACGCCTACGACGCGAGCCGCAAGCAGTTCTGGTGCGATCCGGTCACCGGCCTCTCGGCCAACTTCTGGCTGCGCGCCGAGGGCTGGTTTGCCATGGCGCTCATCGATACCTGGGAGCTCATGCCGCCCTCGATGTCGGCCGAGAAGGACGAGATCCGCAAAATGTTCCACGACCTGATTGACGCCATGCTACCGTATCAGGACGAGAAGACCGGCATGTGGCACCAGGTCATCAACCTGCCCAATATTGCGCCTAACTACCTGGAGGAGTCGGGCAGCGCCATCTTTGCCAACGCCATCATGAAGGGCGTGCGTCTGGGTGTGCTGGGCGAGCGCTACTACCAGCATGGCCGCCGCGCCTTCGATGGTATCTGCGAGACCTGCCTGTCCGAGCACGATGGTCAGCTGGCGCTCGACAACATCTGCCTGGTCGCGGGCCTTGGTAACACTGCGCACCGCGAGGGCACGTTTGGCTACTACATGAGCGAGCCCGTCGTCAAAAACGACGCGAAGGGCGTGGCGCCGCTGGTGCTCGCCTATATCGAGACCATGCATCACGACAAGCTGGCAGGCAAGCGCGATCCGCTCGCCCCCTCGGGCGCCTGCTCCATCGACGACCCGTTTGGCGGCTACACGCCGGGCATCAACGCTCATAAGGGGTGTGAATAGCGTGGGGGCCATCACTCCGGGTGTGCGTCTGCACGACCTTCCGCAAGGGACCGTCGAGGAACGCATTCGCATGGCAGGGGAGCATGGCTTTTCGTGCATTCAGCTGCCGAGCAAGGTGCTCTACGCATCGATGGGAATCGATCGAAGCGGTCTGACCCGCGAGCTCGCCGACCATTTGCGTGCGGTGCTCGACGAGGCGGGTGTTTCGGTCGCCGTGCTCGGCTGCTATAAGAATCTGGCGACGCCCGATCGACAACAGCTCATGGATACCTTTGCCGAGTACGAGGCGTGCCTCAACTTTGCCCAGATGCTCGGCGGATGCCCGGTTGGTACCGAGACCGGTCGTCCCAATGCGCAGAACCGCGTTGCTGACGACCGTATGACCGACGAGGCGCTCGATGCGTTTATGGACGGACTCGCACGCGTCTGCGAGTGCGCCGAAGCCGTGGGTGGGCAAATACTGATTGAGCCCGGCTGGAACGAGACGGTCAACACGCCAGATCGCTGCCGTGAGGTGCTGGAGCGCGTTTCGAGCCCGGCGCTCGGCGTGATCTACGACCCGGTGTCGCTGCTGCATCCCAGCGTCGTTGGCGAGGCACAAGAAATCACCGCGCGTATGCTCTACTTATGCGGCAGCAAGATCCGCGTGCTGCATGCCAAGGATTTTGAAGTCGTCGACAACGAGGACGAGGCCGGTTGGTGCGACGGTACAGGTTCGCGCCTGGTGTGCCACGGCGTGGGCGAGACGGGCCGTTATGACTTTGAGCCCGTGGTGGCCTGGGCGGCTGCCGCCCGCCCTGGGATTCCCTGCGTGGTCGAGAACAGCGTGCCGGCGACGGTGGCTGGCTGCCTGACGACACTCGAGCGCATGTCCGCTCGCTGCGGGGCATCGCATCGCGAGATATAGCATTGGCTTTTGCTGTGGCGGCAAATTGAGCTTGCCTGACTGGGGGCGACGGTGAAGGGTCTTTATCGTCGTCTCATTGGATTACATCAAAAAGGGGAGTTGCGTGGCTATCCACATTGTCGAAGAGGCGAATCGTTGCCTAGGTTGCAAAAGGGCGTTCTGCCAGCTTAAAGGCTGCCCGGTTCAGACACCTATCCCGCAGGTCATTGACCTGTTCAAACAGCGTCGTCTGGAAGAGGCGGGCGAGCTGCTGTTCCAGAACAATCCCATGAGCGCGGTCTGCTCCATGATCTGCAACCATTCGGGCCAGTGCGAGGGAGCGTGCATCCAGGGCCGCAAGGGCACACCGGTGCATTTTTCGAGTATCGAGAACTATATCTCGACTGCATATTTGGACCGCAAGGAGTGGAAGCCCGCGCCGTCGTGCGGCAAGCAGGTTGCCGTGGTCGGTTCCGGTCCTGCCGGCATTACCGTGGCCATTAAGATGGCCCAGCTGGGCTGTGCCGTCACGGTGTTTGAACAGCGCCCCGAGATCGGCGGCGTGCTGGAGTACGGCATCCCCGAGTTCCGCCTGCCGCGCTCGCTGGTGCAAAAATACCGCCATGTGATGTGCTCACTGGGCGTGCGCGTCCGTCCCTCGACCACCATCGGCGGTGCGCTGCATATCGACGACCTGCTGCGCGACGGCTACGATGCGGTCTTTGTGGGTACCGGTACCTGGCGCGCCCGCAAGCTGGGTATTCCCGGCGAGTCGCGCGGCAACGTGCTGTTTGGTATCGATTATCTGGTCGATCCTACGAGCGTGGCAATTGGGCAGAACGTGGCGGTTATCGGCGCCGGCAACGTGGCCATGGATGTTGCCCGCACAGCCCTGCGCTCGGGCGCTCGCAAGGTCACCGTGTATGCCCGATCGTGCCATATCTCTGCTATCGATGATGAGGTGGAGCTGACCGAGCTTGACGGTGCCGAGATTATGTGCGGCAAGGCGATCTGCGCCATCGACGATAACGGTCCGGTGTTCGAGACGGCTATCTTTGACGAGGACAACAACGTGGTGGGCTACGAGGAAGAGCTCGACCATGCGTCTGCCGACACGGTTGTGATTGCGGCGTCTCAGGTGCCCAAGGACAAACTCGTGCTTACAACGGGCGGTCTGGAGACCGACCATCGCGGCCTGCTTTCGGTCGACGAGCACGGCATGACCACCGTGCCTGGCGTCTTTGCCGCCGGCGACGTGGTCAACGGCCCGCTCACCGTGGTCCACGCTGTAGCTGGCGCCAAGATTGCCGTCGAAGGCATGACTACCTACCTGGGCCTCTAACTCCATCCCGCCCATCAGTTGCGGTGAAATACGGACTGTTTTGGCTGTCAAAGGCCTTATCTACTCCGTATTCCACCGCAACTTTTTTGTGAGGATCGGGATTGAAAGTGGGGAGTGCGAGTGAGTGCGAATGCGGCGGATACTGATACGATAGGTACGTCAGCAACTGCCGCCGAGCGGCTCAAACGAAAGGAACCCTGTATGGAGTCCTCCGCCTATCCGATGCTCTTTAGCCCGATCAAGGTCGGTACGACCGAGGTCAAGAACCGCGTCTTTATGCCGCCGGTATCTACCAACCTGGCCGATCACGGCTATGTGACCGACGACTTGGTCGATCATTACCGTGCCCGCGCCAAGGGCGGCGTGGGCCTGATCATCACCGAGGTCGTGACGGTCGAGCCCACCTATACCTATCTGCCGGGTGACATGTGCTGCTACGACGACACGTTTATTCCCGGCTGGGAAAAGCTCGCCGCCGCCGTGCATGAGTACGGCTGCAAGATCATGCCGCAGCTCTTCCACCCCGCCTACATGGCCTTTAACATTCCGGGCACGCCTCGCCTGATCGCTCCGTCCTTTGTGGGCCCGTCTTACGCCCGCGAGGCACCGCGCCCCATCACGGTCGACGAGATTCACGAGCTTACGCATCAGTTTGGCGACGCAGCGGTGCGTATGAAAAAGGCTGGTGTCGATGGCGTCGAGGTCCATGCGGCGCACGCCCACGGCATGCTTGGCGGCTTTTTGACTCCGCTCTACAACAAGCGTACCGACGAGTACGGCGGCTCGCTCGACGCCCGCATGCGCTTCCTGCTTGAGGTCATCGCCGAGATTCGCGAGCGTTGCGGCAAGGACTTTATCATCGACGTCCGCATCTCGGGCGATGAGTACACCGATGGCGGTCTGACCCTCAACGACATGATCTACGTTTCGCGTCGCCTGGAAAAGGCCGGCGTCGACATGATTCACGTGTCGGGCGGCACCACCATCAAGCGCGGCTCTGCGATTCCCGCCGCTGGTACCCAGCAGGCCTCGCACGCCGCTTGCTCGCGTGAGATTAAGAAGCACGTGAACATTCCCGTTGCCACGGTCGGCCGCATTAACGAGGCCTGGATCGCCGAGGAGCTGATCGAGGACGGCGCTGCCGACATCTGCATGATGGGCCGCGCCAATCTGTGCGATGCCGAGTTCTGCAACAAGGCAGCCGCCGGCAACGCCGATGACATCCGCCCCTGCATCGGCTGCCTGCGCTGCCTGAACGGCATTATGTTCGGCAAGCGCATCTCCTGCACTGTCAACCCGGACGTGGAGCGCGACGAGGCTGGCTACGAGCCTGCCACCGAGGCCAAGAACGTACTGGTTGTGGGCGCCGGTCCCGCGGGCATGGAGGCGGCGTTCATTGCCGCCAAGCGCGGTCACAACGTGGTGCTCGTGGATAAGCAGGACGAGCCGGGCGGCGAGATGCGTATCGCAGCCGTTCCGCCGGCAAAGCAGGAACTCACCCGCGTGATCAAGTATCAGTATCGTCGCCTGGCCGAGGCCGGCGTGAAGTGCGTATTTGGCACCGAGCTTACTGCCGAGGACATTCAGCGTGACTACGCGGGCTACGAGGTTGTCCTGGCTTATGGCGCCGAGCCCATCGCTCCGGCCTTCATGCAGGGCTTTAAGCAGGTTATGACGGCCGACGACCTGCTGGGCGGCAAGGCTTTCCCGGGCAAGAAGATCGTCATCGTGGGCGGCGGCACCGTTGGCTGCGAGACGGCCGATTACCTGGCCCCGTTGGTCAACGACCTGTCGCCGGCCAACCGCGATGTCACCGTCATCGAGATGACCAAGACGCTCGCCGCCAACGAGGGCGGTGCCGGTCGCGCGGTGCTTATCACGCGCATGCTCTCCAAGGGCGTCCACGTGCTGACCGAGGCCAAGGTGACCGAGATTACCGAGGACACTATCAGTTACGAGAAGGACGGCGAGGTCCACACCATCACCGGTGCCGATACGCTGGTGCTTGCCATGGGCTATCGTCCCAATACCAAGTTGGCCGACGACCTTGCCGCTGCCGGTGTTGCCACCCACGTGCTGGGCGACGCCCAGAAGTGTGGCAACATCCGCGATGCCATCGGCGATGGCTACAAGGTTGCCTGCGAGCTCTAGTCAACCCCTTGGTGCATGGGGGACCTGTCTCCGCGGCGTCAGTCGGTAAATAGCAAAAAGCGACGGCCGTCCCGTACGTGGGACGGCCGTCGCTTGCGTTAGTTGCAATAGGTCGTACGATTAGAGCCCCAGGAGCTCCTTGACCTTGGCGATGATGGCCTCGTCGGTGGCGTTGGCAAAGAAGTACTCCTGGAAGTGCTCGCCGGCAAGTGCGCCCTTCACCAGGTCCTGATCGATCTCGCCCAGGACGTCGACGAGCGGACGCATGGTCACAGCGCGGACGCTGTCGAGAATCTTCTTGTTGCGCTGCTCGGGCTCAACACGCTCGGCCGGATAGCCGTTGCCCGAACCAAAGCCAAAGAGCTTCTCGAAGGTGTACTCGAGGTTGAGCTCCTGGCCCCAGCCGTTCTTGAGCGCGAAGGGCATGGCGACGGCGTTGCCATCGTTGACCTGGGCAAAGGTGTAGGCATCGAGCGGGTCGGCAACATGGCCGCACAGCACGCCGGGGAAGGAGTTGCAGGCGAGCATAGCGCCCTCGCCGGTGCCGCAGCCGGTCACGACGTAGTCGGCAGCACCGGAGTTCAGCAGCACGGCGGCAAGAATGCCGTTCTGCACGTAGGTGAGGGGCTTGGCGTCGGCGTCGGCATACATACCATAGTTAAAGACAGTGTGGCCCATGGGCTCGACAACCTTCTTAAGCGCAGCCTCGATCATGGGGTTCTTGGAGTTCTGAGAATTCTCGTTGATCAGAGCGATTTTCATGATAGGTAACCTTCCGCTATTTTCTGAATTAATTGTTCGTTATGTTGAGCGGCATCTCCAACAGAGATGCCGCTCTGCGGGCGGCGGACGATAAGGTCTGTCGCGAGTTCCGCACGAGCCGAAGAGCACTTAATGTGCTCTTCGTGCGAGTCAGGACTGTTCGAGCAGCAGACCTTATCGTCCACCGCCTCGCCCAGACGTCTTACTGCGGTTGCTTGCCGATGTAGGCCAAGATTCCGCCGTCGACGTAGAGGATGTGCCCGTTGACGAAGTTCGATGCGTCGGATGCCAAGAACACGGCGGGGCCCTTCAGGTCCTCGGGCGTGCCCCAACGGGCGGCCGGCGTCTTGGCGATGATGAACTGGTCAAACGGGTGGCGGCTGCCGTCGGGCTGCGTCTCGCGCAGCGGCGCGGTCTGCGGCGTGGCGATGTAGCCGGGCCCAATGCCGTTGCACTGGATATTGGCCTCGCCAAACTCAGAGCAGATGTTCTTGGTGAGCATCTTGAGTCCGCCCTTGGCGGCGGCGTAGCCGGCAATGGTCTCGCGGCCCAGCTCGCTCATCATGGAGCAGATGTTGATGATCTTGCCGTGACCCTTGGCGATCATGCCCGGCAGGCAGGCCTTGGACACGATAAACGGGGCGTTGAGGTCGATATCGACGACACGGCGGAAGTCCTCGGCGCTCATGTCGAGCATCGGCGTGCGCTGGATGACGCCGGCATTGTTGACCAGGATATCGGGCGTGGTGCCAAAGTCGGCCTCGATCTTGGCGATGAGATCGGTGACGACAGCCTCGTCGGTGACATCGGCAACATAGCCGTGAGCATCAAAGCCCAGCTCGCGGTAGTGCTTCTCGGCCTCGGTGACCTTGTCGGCATGACGGGCGTTAAAGGCGATCTTGGCACCGGCTTCGCCGAGCGCCTCGGCAATGGCCATTCCAATACCGTAGGTGGCGCCGGTCACCAGTGCGACCTTGCCATCTAGGCGGAAGCTGTCCATAAGATCAGACATAGCGATCCTTTCAAAAGAAACGTTCATCTATATAAGTCTTGCTTTTTATACTAGGTCAGTATAGGAGAAGAGGAGGATTTAAGAATCAGATTCTCCTAAAAACAGGTGAACGTTCACTTTTAAAAGGCGAACGGTTGTAGATAATTGTCGCGATGACTGCTATTCGCCCTGATCTTGCGTGCCCTCTGCGATCATGTTGCGGTTGTACACCAGATGCAGGTACATCGCATCGTGCGCTGCGGTGGGATTGCGCGCGGCGATGGCGTCGGCCACGCCACGGTGGGTGCGGATGGTCTCCTCAACCAGCTTTTTGCCGGTCACGTCAATAAACAGGGGGACAGACGCCTTGAGCACGCCCATCAGGCGGGGAACGACGAGGTTTCCGGAGCTTTCGGCAATGGCATTGTGGAACGCGGTGTCGGCGGCGGAGTAATCCTCACCGGCCTCGGCCAGGCGCTCGGATTCGTCGCAGAGCTCTTTGATACAGACGACCTGGTCGTTAGTTGCGTGCTCTGCGGCCATGCTGGCCATCTGCGGCTCGATCATAAAGCGCACCTCGAGTAGGTCGCGCGCCAGACGCTGCTTGTCGTCGATAAAGGTAAAGCCCAGCGGGTCGTCGGCAACGCCGGGGTTTGACGCCACATAGGTGCCCGAACCCTGCTTAATGCGCACGATATTGCGCGACTGCAGCAACTTCATGGCTTCGCGCACGGTGCTCCTGCCGGCGCCCAAGCGCTCGACCAGCACGGTTTCCTTAGGCAGGCGATCGCCTTGCTCAAGGTGTTCATCCAGAATCAATTGAATGATTTTCTCTGAAATCTGCTCGGGGAGTCCCGAATCGGCTCGTGCCACGCTTCACCTCATATCAAAAGAATTCATCTGAGCTATTTTAGCGCACTGCGAACGCTATGCAGACGGCTTGACATGAATCAGCTGCCACATATATGCCGTTCGCAGCTCTTTTCCGACCGTTCATCAAATACATCAGATGTATTTCGAACAAATTTCAAAATGAAACATCAGACCTTTCCAAAACACGCTATAGTCATCAGACGAATTCAAAAGGTCTGATGAATTGGAGGAAAGATGTCAGACCCAACGTTTATGGCTGATCCCACCAGGCTGGTTATCGCCGTCATCGTGGGCATCGCGCTGCTGCTTGCGCTTATCATCAAGTTCAAGCTGCACCCCGTGCTGTCGATGATGGTCTCGGCGCTCGTGATCGGTATCGGTGCCGGCATGCCGCTCGACATGGTGGCAGACACCGTCACCAAGGGCGTGGGCACCACGCTGCAAAACATCGCCCTGCTCATTGGCCTGGGATCGATGTTTGGCCAGATTTTGGAGGAGAGCGGCGGCGCCAAGAAGATCGCCCATACCTTCATTGACACCTTTGGCCAGGGCCACTCCAGCTGGGCGTTGGGCATCACCGGTTTGGTCATCGGCACTACGGTGTTCTTTGAGGCCGGCGTAGTCGTTTTGATTCCGCTTGCGTTTAGCGTGGCGTCGCAGACCAAGAAGTCGACCCTCTACTACGGCATCGCCCTGCTCGCGGGACTTGCCGCTGGCTATGCGTTTGTGCCGCCTTCGGCCGGTTCGGTCCTGGTCGCCGGCACGCTCGGTGTCGACCTGGGCACTATGATCCTCGTCGGTATCCCCACCGCCTTCATCGCCATGGCGATTGCCGGCGTCATCTGGGGCCGCAATGTGGGCGGCCGCATCTTTACGGACGTCCCCGAGCATTTCACTTCCGCCGAGGGTGCGAGTGACGACAAGGAGCTTCCCTCCTTTGGCATGGTACTCGCGATCGTGCTCACGCCGCTTTGTCTGATTTTGCTGGGCACGTTGTCCTCTTATATCCCCATGCCCGCCGAGCTCGCCTCGATTCTCGCCTTCCTGGGCAAGCCGTTCGTCGCTTTGACGCTCGCCACGCTCGTCGCGATGTATCTGCTGGGCGCGCGCCGCGGCTACTCCGGCGCCGAGCTCAAGGCCCTGCTCGACCGTTCTCTTAAGCCCGTCGGCATGATCTTGCTGGTTATCGCCTGTGGCGGCGTCATTCGCTGGATGCTGCAAGACTGCGGCTTGGGCCAGGTTATCGGCCCTATGCTCGAGGCCTCACCGCTGCCTTTGGTGGTCGTTGCCTTTTTGATTGCCGTCATGGTGCGCGCCTCTGTCGGCAGCTCCATCGTCTCTATGACCATGGCATCGGGCATTATGGCTGCCATGCCCGCGGTCGCTGGTGCTTCGGTGCTCATGCGTGCCGCTATCTGTCTTGCCATCTGCGGCGGCGCCACGGCCCTCTCGCACGTCAACGATGCCGGTTTTTGGATGTGCTCTTCGTTCCTGGAGATTGACGAGAAGACCACCCTCAAGTCCTGGACCGTTATGGAGACGCTCATCGGCCTTTCGGGTCTTGCCTGCGCCTTGGTGATTTCGTTCTTCGCCTAGTTCGCGTAGCTAAGCATCTTTAACCGAGTGCATCGCTCGGTACCCATTTTCACCTGATTCATTCACCAACGATTGGTACAACCGTTCAAACCAAAAGAGGAGAACATCATGGACGAGAGGACCAAAGCACAGATTCAGCAGGAGGCCGCCGACCTGGTTGCCAAGCTGCAGCCGCGTTCTGGCAAGTTCCGCACCATCAGTCCCGAGATGGACCCGCTGCGCCTGGGCTCTGGCTGGAGCATCGAAGACCTGGACAAGCCACAGGTCATTATCGAGTCGACGTTTGGCGACTCGCACCCGGGTTCTGCCGGCCTGTTTGAGTTGGTCGAGGAGGTCCGTGCTGGCGTTGCCGAGGCTGGCGGTCACGGTGCCCGTTACTTCTGCACCGATATCTGCGACGGCGAGGCCCAGGGACACGACGGCATTAACTACTCGCTGCCCAGCCGCGACATGATCGCCAACATGATCGAGATCCACGCCAAGGCCACCCCGTTCGATGCCGGTGTCTTCGTTGCCAGCTGCGATAAGGGCCTGCCCGCGAACCTCATGGCCATGGGCCGCATCAACATCCCCTCGATTGTCGTCACCGGCGGCGTCATGGATGCCGGCCCCGACCTGCTGACCCTGGAGCAGCTCGGCGCTATCTCGGCTCGCTACGAGCGCGGCGAGATCTCCCGTGAGGAGCTCGAGTTCGCCAAGCATAACGCCTGCCCCAGCTGCGGCGCCTGCTCCTTTATGGGCACCGCCTCGACCATGCAGGTTACCGCCGAGGCCCTGGGCCTTATGCTCCCCGGCACGGCCCTGCTGCCCGCAACCAGCTCCGATCTGCGTGAGTTTGCGCGCGAGGCCGGCCGCCAGTCCGTGTGGCTCTCCGAGCACAACCTGTGTCCCCGCGACATCGTGACCAAGGAGTCCTTCGAGAACCTCATCATGGTCCACGGCGCCATCTCCGGTTCCACCAACTCGCTGCTGCACATCCCCGCGATCGCCCGCGAGTTTGGCATCGAGATGTCCGCCGACGACTTCGATCGCCTGCACCGTGGCGCCCACTACCTGCTCAACGTTCGCCCCGCAGGCGAGTGGCCGGCGCAGTTCTTCTACTATGCGGGCGGCGTGCCGCGCATCATGGAGGAGATCAAGTCGATGCTCCACCTCGACGTTATGACCGTCACCGGCAAGACTCTCGGCGAGAACCTCGAGGATCTCAAGAACAACGGTTACTACGAGAAGTGCGGCCGCTACCTGGAGAAGTGGAACCTCAAGCGCGAGGACATCATTCGCCCGTTTGACCAGGCCTTTGGTACCGACGGCTCCATCGCCATCCTACACGGCAACCTTGCTCCCGAGGGCGCCGTCGTCAAGCACACCGTCGTCCCGCGCGAGATGTTCCAGGCTACGCTCAAGGCTCGCCCGTTCGATTGTGAGGAGGACGCCATTCACGCCGTCCTGACGCACGAGATCAAGCCCGGCGACGCCGTCATCATTCGTTATGAGGGCCCTAAGGGCTCCGGCATGCCCGAGATGTTCTACACCACTGAGGCTATCGCCAGCGATCCCGAGCTGGGTGCGAGCATTGCCCTGATCACCGATGGCCGCTTCTCCGGCGCCTCCAAGGGCCCGGCTATCGGTCACGTTTCGCCCGAGGCTGCCGTGGGCGGCCCGATTGCCCTGATCGAGGAAGGTGATCTGATCCAGATCAACATCCCCGAGCGCTCGCTGTCCATCGTGGGCATCGCCGGCAAGGAGATGGAGCCGGCTGAGGTCGACGCCGTCCTGGCCGAGCGCCGAGCCGCTTGGAAGCCCAAGGCTAATCGCTATACCTCCGGCACGCTCAAGTTCTTTACCGAGCATGCAGTTTCCGCCATTCAGGGTGGCTACATGGAGTAGCGCCCATGCGCATCGATTCCCTCTCATAGATGTGCGGCACGAAAGGCCCCAAGCTCACACGAGCTCGGGGCCTTTTTCGTCTGGATTGGGGACGCATAGCCGGACGAAAGCGCGTTGCGTTTGGCGTAAAACCATACGAAAGTGCAATTTGCGTCTTATTTCCGAACGTAAAACAGACGAAAACCGTTTACGTCTGCTTTAAATCCGTATGAAAACGGTTTTCGTCTTGCAGGACAGTTGCCGTTTCTACAGTTCAACTACCAGTTCGGCTTTGTGTTCGCAGAGGTAGTCGCGCATGTAGGGGATGGCAAATGAGACCTTGCCGTACGAAGGAGCCTCGATAATCGATTCTCTTAACAGGCGGCTGCGGACGGAGCTCACCTGTTGAGGCGTTTTGTTTAGGGCATCGGCAACCATGCTGGTCGAGCTCGTCTGCCCCAAAGACGCCATGCTCAGCAGATAAGCGATGCACGTGGGCGGAATGCGCTGCAGCGCGGGCTCAATCACCATGGCGCAGAAGCGTTCGCGTGCCGTTGCAATGCCACGCTCGGCTTCTTCTTCTCCAATAATCGCTGTATGTGCGCGTCTTGCCAACTGCCATGCGTAGTATCCAACGAGTTGGATCATGAAAGGATAGCCTTGCGTTGCCTCGGCAAGTTGGCCGGCAATACCTGGCTGCAACTCCATGCCAGACGCTTCAATGGTTTCCTCGAGGGAGTACGACACTTCGGTTACTGCCACAGCCTTCAGATCAAAGGGGAGGGCACGGCGCAAAAACGTAAGTGTCTTTCCGTTGATGATGCTTTCAATCATCGAAGGCAGCCCAGCAAAAACAAAGGCGATATCAAGGTCTTCGCCGATAACCTGCTGAATCGCAATGGAGAGCGTTCGGACCTCATCGAGCTCTGCGTCTTGAACTTCGTCGAGAGTGATGAGCAGGCCATTTCCATTCTTGGATATTGTCTGTCTCATGGCGTCGCGTAGCGATGGGCCGATTCGCTCAATGTCTATGCTGCCGATGGATATGCCAGCTACGGTGGGCTCAAATCTGGCGTGCTTGGCCTGGAATTTGGGCTGCAGCTGTTCGAGAATGCGCTGGCAAAGTCCCTCGGTTGCGACCTCTTTTATGACCGTCCAGCCACGGCTTTGCGCCAAACGTGAGCACTCGTCAAGGAGGACCGTCTTGCCCGTTCCACGGACGCCGGCTATGCGCATTAGGCGCCCCGGGGCACCAGGCCCGTTGACGAGGCCCTCATTGAATTCTTCAAGTACATCTTCGCGGCCGATAATCGTGGGAGGTGTTTTACCTGCTGTGGGCTTAAAAGGGTTTGTTTGCATGTGAGCCACCTTTGCTCAAGATATAGCAAGATATAGCAAAGTATAGCAAGATATAGCAAAGTAAGCGCTACTCGCGGGTTTTGCGGTGGTGCTATTTTCCAAATGCCGCGCGGATAAAGCGCTGGGCGAACAGCTTGTTGGCAACTCACGAGGGCTCGGGGTGCCAATTTGGGGTGCAGTAGTGCTGCGCCACGAAAAGGGCCTATCTACTACGTTTAAGCCGCAGGGGTCAACCATAGTCGGCTTTTTCGAAAATCGACAAGCTGTCTACCTGCGGTTTTATTTTTGCAGTTTTCGGCATGGTCGGGGCTATCCGCGTTAACGTAGTAGATGGGCCACTTTTGTGGCAAGGGGGCCGATCTGCGGGCCAGAGTAGCTAAAAGGGCCCCGTCCCAAATAGACTGGTTTGAAGTTGCGGTGGAATAGTTCCTGTTTTTGCTGCTGAAGGCCGTGGGCAGGAACTATTTCACCGCAACTTATGAGGGGGCGGGGGATGCGATAGTATTGCATGGTGGTATTCGATTAACCGAGGCTTCATCCGAGGGCTTTATGGAACAGCACCAGCATTATCAGAGCCTGCAAGATCAGGCGTACAACGCATTACGGTCCAAGATCATCTATGCCGAGCTCAAGCCCGGCACGCGCCTTTCGGCGATTGGTCTGGAAAAAGAGACGGGAATCGGGCGCACACCCATTCGCGAGTCCTTTGTGCGTCTGCGTGAGCAGGAGCTGGTGGAAACGCGTCCCAAAAGCGGCACCTATGTCTCAAAAATCAGCATGGAGCGCGCCGAGAACGCTTGTTTCTTGCGCGAGAAACTCGAGAGAAGCGTGCTCATTAAATGCTGTTCGGCCGCCTCGCCCGAGCAAAAGCGGCGGCTTGAGCAGATTCTTACCGAGTCCGAGTCGCTCGACCATGGCGAAACGCGCCGCTTCTTTGACCTGGATAACCTGTTCCATGAGACGTGTTTTGAGATTGCCGGCCGCCACATGTTGTGGGATTGGATGAAGAGCGTCAACACGCATTTTGAGCGATACAACTGGTTGCGTATGGTGTCGCAGGATCTGGATTGGGAGCCGATTCGTCGGCAGCATCGCCGGATTCTCGAGGCCATTAAAAGGGGCGACACCGATACGGCGAGCTATCTAGCAGAGACGCACTTGCACCTGATGCCCGAGGAGCAGGGCCCGGTTATCGCCTTGCATCCCGACTATTTTGAGCTGTCCAAAGACTCGTTCATCTAATCAATCCCCATATAAGTTGCGGTGAAATAGGGACTGTTTTGCGGCCTAGGTGGCGCAAACAGTCCCTATTTCACCGCAACTGCGTTGGGGCGTAACCGGGGTACAAAAAAGCTGCGGCGCCGCTTGGAGGAAAAGACCGGAAGCAAGGGTCCATTCCTCCAGACGGCGCCGCAGCTTTTGGTGTTCTGGATTATGTTGAGGTGGCTTGGTTGATAGTCGGACTAGTGTCAAAGCCCACTCGAGTGAACAAAGCGGCTCGGGGGCGTGTCGCTTCCGTCACGTTCTATCAGCATACAAGACGGTTTTGGTTCTTGTTCGTGACGGAAACGGCGCGCTTCCGAGCCGCTTTAAAAGAAAGGGGGCGAGGTCTAGGGCACGCCCCCTTTCACGATAGAGAGCTAAGCCTAGCCGCGGACCTTCTTGACGACGTCCATGGCCTCGCGGGCGATCTGCTCGACCTTGGAGAAGTCGCCGTCGGCAAACAGGGCCGGCTTGACCATCCAGGTGCCACCGCAGGCGATGATGGCGGAGGAGCTCAGATACTCCTCGACGTTGGCGGTGCTCACGCCGCCGGTGGGCATAAAGCGGTGACCGACAAACGGAGCGGCGAGGGCCTTGATGGTGTTCAGGCCGCCATACTGGGACGCGGGGAAGAACTTGGTGACCTTGAGGCCCAGGTTCTCGGCTGCGGTGACCTCGGAGGGGGTCACGGTGCCGGGCAGCACGGGCAGGTCGATATCGATGCAGTGCTTCACGACGTCCTCGTTGTAACCCGGGGAGACGATGAACTTGGCACCGGCTGCGCGGGCCTGCTCAACCTGCTCGACGGTCAGGACAGTGCCGGCGCCAACGCACATCTCGGGCTCGGCCTCGGCCATAGCGGCGATGCACTCGGCGGCGCAGGCGGTGCGGAAGGTGACCTCGGCGGACTTCATGCCAGCTGACATAAGGGCGTGGGCGAGCGGAGCAGCGTCCTCGACCTTGTCGAGCACGACGACTGGCACGATACCCAGGGACTCAAGCGTGGTGTAGAACTGATCGAACATGATGTTCCTTTCGATGTGTGGCGCGCATGGGCGCGTGATTGCCAAATGTGCTGGTCAGGAGCCGATTTTGGATTGGTTATCGGAGGCACTGCTTGGGGTTCAAGCAATTCCAAAACCGGCTGCTCGACCAGTCATGTAGGGAATGCCAGACAAAACCGGAATGGGACTGGTGGTTTTGCCCGGCCGGAGGAATCGGGGAGCGGGCCGCAGGGGTATGGGATTGGAAAACTGCGGCCCGCGGAATGGAGACGGACTAGCGCGCGACGCGGGTGCCACCGTCGGCGGCGGATGCCACGGCTGCGATCTCGCCTGCGGTCACCAAGTTGGAATCGCCCTTGATGGTGAGCTTGAGGATCGAGGCTGCAATCGCGTAGTTGACGGCATCCTGCGGGTCAAAGTCGTTGATGAGGGCATGGACCAGGCCGGCGTTGAAAGCGTCGCCGGCGGCAACGCCTTCGAGCACGTGCACGTCGTGAGCAGGGGAGAACCAGTGCTCGCCGCTCTCGGCGTCAAAGAGCATGCCCATCCAGATGGAGCGCTCGACGCAGGAGATGTTGCGAACGACCGAGGCGACCTTTTTGCAGCCGTATTCGGCGCAAATCTGACGGGCCATCTCGACGTAGGTGTCGCGCTCCTCGATGCCGTGGGCAAGGGAGCCAGAGACGCAGGTCATGCCGAGGCCGGCAGGTGCATCTTCGTCGTTGGCAATGCAAATGTCGACGAGCGGCAGGAGCTCCTTCATGGTGGCCTGCGACTTCTCGGGCGACCACATCTTGCCGCGATAGTTCACGTCGCACACGGTGGTTATGCCCTTGGCGCGGCAGGCGGCGAGTGCCTCCTTGCAGGCGGCGGCCATCTCATCGGAGACGGCGGGGGTCACGCCGGAGAAATAGAAGACATCGATGCCCTTGAGGATTTCGTTCCAGTCAAAGACGTCGCGCTTGGCCATGTTGATGGCAGAGTACTTGCGGTCGTAGACGCAACCATTGCCGCGCTGCGAGGCACCGACCTCAAAGACATAGGAGCCAAGGCGGTCGCCCTGACGCACGACGCGCGTGGTGTCGACGTCGTAAGCCTTAAGCGAACGCAGAGCGCACTCGCCCAGACGGTTGGCCGGGACAACGGAGACGTAAGCGGCCTTGTCGCCTTGGTAGGCCAGGGAAAGCGCGGTGTTTGCCTCGGCGCCGCCGTAGCGGACATCAAACTCGGTCGCCTGCTCAATGCGCAGATGGTCTTTGGGCGAGAGCCTCATCATGATCTCGCCGAAGGTAAGAACCGTTTTACCCATGGTCGCGCAGCTCCTTCTTGCTCGTGCGTACACCTTTGATATGGCGTTGGCACGGAGGTGCCAAGACGGTAGGGTACATCTTTGCACCACCGTGCCAACGCTTGCCGAAATCGGTTTACGAAATCGGTTTCGTTTCGAGTTGTAGTATACTCATCTACAACGTTTTGCAAGCGAGATTTTTAAAAAAATGCCTAAAATGGCTCAGACTGCTGACAATTGGGAAACGGGGTGCGCTATGGCGCAGATGAGAATCAAGGACATTGCCGCCGAGGCGGGCGTGAGCCCGGCCACGGTCTCGCGCTATCTCAACAACCGCCCCGGGCAAATGACCGAGGAAACCCGTGCTCGCATCGCCGCGGTTATCGAGCGCACCGGCTATCGCCCACGTGCTGCCGCGCGCAATCTGCGCAGCTCGCGTACCAACCTCATCGGTGTGATCCTGGCCGACATTGCCAACCCGTTCTCGAGCGCCATGCTCGAAGGACTTTCCGCCAGCGCCGCCGCGCGCGGCTGTTCGCTCATGACGGCCATTAGCGGCAACGACCCCGCTAAGGAGGCCGAGTCGCTCGCCAGACTTATCGATGCTGGCGTGGATGGTCTGGTCGTCAACACCTGCGGAGGCAATGACGAGGCGATCGCCGCGGCAGCGGGACGCCTGCCCGTTGTGCTGCTCGACCGCGATGTTGCCGACGGCGGTGTCGATCTGGTGACATCTAACAACCGTGAGCTGGTCGCTGGCTTGGTAGACGCCTTGGCTGCTGCGGGCAGCGAGCGCCTGTGCCTGCTCACCGAGGCAAGCGACGACAGCCCCGTGCGTCGCGAGCGCGCCGAGGCCTTTGCCGACGAGCTTTCGCGCCGCGGCCTTGCGGGCGAGGTCGTCACCCTGGCCGACGGTGGCGCCACGGGCGTCGGTCGCTTGGACGAGACTATCCGCGGCTATGCAGGCAAAAAGCTCGGCCTCATTGCCGTCAACGGTCTGGTCTTCCTGCGTCTGACCGAGGCGCTGGCGCAGCTTGGTCCCTCGCTGCCGGCGGGGCTCAAGATCGCGACGTTTGACGACTACCCCTGGAACCATGTGCTCTTTGGCGGCGTCACCACGGCCGCGCAGGATACCCTTACCATTGCCGAGCGCGTAGTCGAGCGCCTCTCCGAACGCATCGACGTTGTTACCACTACGGTGGGCGAGGCCGCAAAGCTGGCGCCCAAACGCATCGAGATCCCCGGTCACATCGAACACCGCGCCTCGACCTCGCGCTAGCCGCTCGTTCGCAACCGCCTGCGCGCACGTTTTTTGAGCGCTTGATACGCTTTAACCCTGCGGAAACATTTTTCTGCGATAGTATCTGCGATATAGACCAGTCGAAACCCGCCCGAAAGAAAGGGGAGCGACATGAACCAGCAGAACATCGATTACGTACTCCGCTCCGTAGAGCAGCGCGACATCCGCTTTGTGCGTCTGTGGTTTGTCGACATTCTCGGCCGCCTCAAGAACTTTGCCATTAGCCCCGAGGACCTCGAGGTCGCTTTTGAGGAGGGTATTGGCTTTGACGGCTCCGCCATCGAGGGCTTTGCCACGCCCGAGGAAGCCGACATGCTGGCGTTTCCCGATGCTTCGACCTTCCAGATTCTGCCGTGGCGCCCGAGCCATAATGGCGTCGCCCGCGTGTTCTGCGATGTGTGCACTCCCGATCGCAAGCCGTTTGCCGGCGACCCGCGCGATGCCCTGCGCCGCATGTTCCGCAAGGCCGAGAAGGCTGGCTATCTGCTCAACGTGGGTGCCGAGCTGGAGTACTACTACTTCCCCGACGAGCACACCCCCGAGCCGCTCGACAACGTGGGCTACTTCGATCTGTCGGTGAGTGACGCCGCCCGCGACCTGCGCCGCAACACGGTCCTCACGCTCGAGAAGATGTCCGTGCCCGTGGAGTACACCTTCCATGCCGCCGGCCGCTCGCAGCACGGCATGAGCCTGCGCCACGCCGAGGCCCTGAGCATGTCCGACGCCATCACCACGGCCAAACTCATCATTAAGCAGCAGGCCTACGAGAGCGGTTGCCACGCCTCCTTTATGCCCAAGCCGCTGGCGGGCGAGGACGGCAGTGCTATGTTCCTGTGCCAGTCGCTGTTCGACCACGACGGCAACAACGTCTTTTGGGGCGAGGACGACGAGAAATACCATCTCTCCGATATCGCCAAGCACTATATGGCCGGCATCCTGGCGCACGCGCGCGAGATCAGCGCCATCACCAACCCCACGGTCAACTCGTACAAGCGCATTACCACGGGCGGCGACTCCGTGCCGCAGTACGCCACGTGGGGCCTGCGTAACCGCGCGAGCATGGTCCGCATTCCGGTCTACAAGCCCGGCAAGCAGCTGTCCACGCGCATCGAGCTGCGCAGTCCCGACCCCATGGCCAACCCGTACCTGGTCAACGCCGTTACGTTGGCGGCTGGTCTGGACGGCATCGAGCGCAAGCTGGAGCTCCCGCCCGAGGCAACGGCCGAGACGCTCAAGCTTACCGACCGTCAGATGGTCGAGGCCGGCTACACGCCGCTGCCGCGCTCGCTCAAAGAGGCGCTCGACGTGTTTGAGGACTCGCAGTTTATGAAGGATGCCCTCGGCGAGCACATTCACAGCTTCTTCCTCAAAAAGAAGCGCGACGAGTGGCATAAGTTTGAGTCTACGATCACCGAGTGGGAGATCAAGCACTACCTGGCGAACTCCTAATCGCGCTGGCTTGTTCCAGTACGATTGAGCTCATTTCTTTGGAGGCCGATATGTCCGAAAAGAGTGCCCTGTTCATGGCGCGCACGACGCGCTTCCACGAGTTTGCCCGCAGCTTGACGACCACCCTGGGTGTCGAGGTGAGCCTGGCAACCCCCGATTCGCCGACTGCGGCGCACGACTTTGACCTGCTGATTCTCGATTCCGATGGCATCCGCAGCGACCGCATCGATCAGATTGCCAAGTGGCTTGACGATCGTGGCGGCGTCCCCATGTTGGTGATTGTCGACGACGAGGCGCTCGGCACCCTGCGTCTGCCGAACCACGCGCATGCCGACTTTGTATGCCCCACGGCGACGCCCAACGAGCTCAAGGCTCGCGCGCAGCGCCTGATGGGCGAGGAGGAGACCGTCACCGCCGACGATGTGCTCAACATCGATAACCTCGAGATCAACCTGGCCACCTACCAGGTGACGCTCGATAACGAGCCCATCGACCTGACGCTGATGGAGTACTCGCTGCTGAGCTTTTTGGCGACGCACCCCAACCGTGCCTACAGCCGCGAGGTGCTGCTGCACCGCGTGTGGGGCTTTGAGTACTGCGGCGGCACGCGCACCGTCGACGTGCACATCCGACGCATCCGCTCCAAGGTGGGCCCGCAGATCGCGGCACACATCACCACCGTCCGTGGCGTGGGTTATCTGTTTAAGGACTAGATCTCCACTACTAAGGGGACAGGGCGCCTTTGTGGTGGTTTTGCCGCATACGTGGATTCCTTTCGGGTCTGCGGCAGAACTTAAGCCTTCCTAAAAGATTGCGTTCTCATACACGTTCGCCCGCATATTGGGGTACAACTCAACGTGAACAATGATGGCCCGCCACATGTTTGGCGGGCCTTTGGTTATTTGACGAAAGGATCGCAGCCATGAGCGAGAACGATTCCCAGCGTCCCCAGGATGTGGGCCACGTCGGCGAGACTCAGCAGCAACCGCGCGTACAGGTTGAGTCGACGCCTGCCGACGGCAACATTCCCTACGTGCAGGCCTATGACACGCAGACCGGCAAGCCGCTGGGCGGCCAACAGGTCGTAAACAAGCACACGGTGGTCAAGACCAAGACCAAAAAGCTGCCGATTTTCATTACGGCGCTCGCCGGCTGTGCCTGCGGCGCCCTGCTGGTCATTGCGCTCATCATGAGCGGCACGCTCGATATCGGCGGCGGCAAGAACGCCGTGACGGCGGGTGCTTCGGGTTCGTCGACGCAAAAGATCACGATCGACTCCGAGGACACCACGTTGGCCGAGGCCGTTTCTGCCAAGGCATTGCCCTCCGTGGTTTCCATTACCGCCACTTCGAGCGGTAGCCAGAATGGCTCGCTTTCGCAGTCTGCCGATGAGTCGGATAGCTCGGGCAGCGTCGGTTCGGGCGTGGTGCTCGATACCGAGGGCCACATCCTCACCAACAACCATGTGGTCGATGGCTATGACCAGTACGTGGTGACCATGGACGACGGCACCACGTACGAGGCCGAGTTCGTGGGCAACGATGCTTCGAGCGACCTGGCCGTCATCAAGCTCAAGGACGCTGACGCCTCCAAGCTCACGCCGATCGAAATCGGTGATTCCTCCAAGCTCAACGTGGGCGAGTGGGTCATGGCGATCGGGTCGCCGTTCGGCAACGAGCAGTCTGTCTCCACGGGCATTGTGTCGGCGCTGTATCGCTCCACGGCCATGAGCTCTACCAGCGGTAACACCATCTATGCCAACATGATCCAGACCGATGCCGCCATCAACCCGGGCAACTCCGGCGGCGCACTCGTTAACGACAATGGCGAGCTCGTGGGTATCAACTCGCTCATCGAGAGCTATTCGGGCTCCAGCTCGGGCGTTGGCTTTGCCATTCCGGTTAACTACGCCAAGAACATTGCCGACCAGATTATCGACGGCAAGACGCCGGTGCATCCGTACATGGGCGCTACGCTTTCGAGCGTCAATGCGCTCAACGCCCGCACCAACAAGCTGAGCACCGATAGCGGCGCGTACGTGGCGAGCGTTGTCGAGGGCGGTCCTGCCGCCAAGGCCGGCATTCAGGAGGGCGACGTCATCACCAAGCTGGGCGACGACGAGATCACGAGCGCCGATGGCCTGATCATCGCACTGCGCAGCCACGAGGTGGGCGAGAAGGTTGAGATCACGCTCATGCGCGGCAAGGAAGAGAAGAAGGTCACCGTCGAGCTGGGCTCCGATGAGGAGCTACAGAACCAACAGCAGGACGACAGTTCGACCGACACCGGCAACGGCGGTATTACCGACGAGCAGCTGCGCCGGTACCTGGAGGAGCTGCTAGGCCAGCAGGGCCAGGGCCAGGGCTACGGCCAGGGTTTCTAACGAGCCGTATCGCACATACCGATGCCAGAGGGGGCTGTTCCGCCAACGCGGGACAGCCCCCTCTTTTCCTATTGATTCGTTGAGGACGGAGGAAAACGGATCATTTAGAAATTGCAAGGGCATGGTTTGATTGCGCGATCCACCCGGTCTGGCGGCTGCCGATTCGGTGCGGTTCGAAAGGGCTATTCGGCCCCATGGTGACCGGTGGTACTCTAGTATCCGTTTGAAATCGAGCGAAGGAGTGCCGCTATGGAGCAATCGAGCCTGTTTGGTGACGGTGTGGGCATCGATACCGAAACGCCCGCGAGCGCGGATGCCGCCGCACCGGCCGATGCACGTGCTCGGGCGGCAGCGCGTGCGGCCGAGCTGCGCCACGAGCTCGATTACCACGCCTATCGCTACTACATGCTCGACGCGCCCGAGATTACGGACGCCGCCTTTGACAAAATGCTCGTTGAGCTGCAGGAAATCGAGGCGACCTACCCCGACCTGGTGACGCCCGACAGCTATACCCAGCGCGTGGGCGGGTACGTGAGCGAGCAGTTTACGCCGGTCACGCACATGGCACGCATGTATTCCATGGACGATGCCATGGACCTGGACGAGCTCGACGCGTGGCTCCAGCGCGCCGAGGATGCGCTCGGTGCCGGCAGCGTCACCTATACCTGCGAGCTTAAGATCGACGGCCTGGGTGTGGCACTTACCTACCAAAACGGCACCTTCGTACGCGCGGCCACGCGTGGCGATGGCACCACGGGCGAGGACGTGTCGCTCAACGTGCGCACCATCAAGGATGTGCCCATGCACCTGTCCGAGCCGGCGCTCGCCCACATGGGCGCCGACCGCGAGCGTACCATTGAGGTGCGCGGCGAGGTCTATATGCCCAAGGGCAGCTTTGTTCGTCTGAACGACGAGGCCGATGCCGAGGGTCGCGACCCCTTCGCCAACCCGCGCAACGCTGCCGCCGGATCCTTGCGTCAGAAGGATCCCAAGGTCACGGCGCGCCGCGACCTGGCCACCTTTATCTATGCCATCGCCGATACCGATCCGCTGCACGTCCACAGCCAGCGCGAGTTCCTCGACTGGCTGCGAAGCGCCGGCTTCAGCGTCAACCCTAACGTTGCCCGTTGCGCCACACCCGCCGAGGTCCACGAGTTCTGTGCCCAGGCGCTCGAGCACCGCGGCGACCTGGATTACGACATCGACGGCGTGGTCGTAAAGGTGGACAGCTTCCAGCAGCAGCTTGACCTGGGCTTTACCGCCCGCGCACCGCGCTGGGCCATTGCCTTTAAGTTCCCGCCCGAGGAAAAGCAGACGGTGCTTCGCGAAATACGCATCCAGGTGGGCCGCACCGGTGTACTCACGCCGGTTGCCGAGTTCGACCCGGTAACGGTTGCCGGCTCCACCATCGCGCGCGCCACGCTGCACAACATCGACGAGATCCGCCGCAAAAACGTGCGCGAGGGCGACACCATCATCGTGCACAAGGCGGGCGACGTAATCCCCGAGGTCGTAGGCCCGGTGCTCGACAAGCGCCCGGCCGATTCGGTCGACTGGCAGATGCCCGAGGTCTGCCCCGTGTGCGGCAGCCCCGTGGTCCACGAGGACGGTGAGGTTGCCTACCGTTGCGTCTCCATCGACTGCCCCGCGCAGCTCAAGGAGCGCCTGCTCCACTGGGTGAGCCGTGGCTGCATGGACGTCGACGGCCTGGGCGACGAGATTGTCGACAAGATGATCGCTGCCGGCCTGATCCACGATGTCGCGGACTTCTACCAGCTCACAGTGGACGACATCGCCGGACTGGATACGGGGCGCGTGTACGCCAGCTCCAACAGCAAGAAGGGCGTCAAGAAGGGCGATCCCATTCCGGTGGGCCTCAAGACGGCCGAAAAGATCATCGCCGAGCTCAACAAGTCCAAGAGCCAGCCGCTCGGTCGCGTGCTGTTTGCCCTGGGCATCCGCCACGTGGGCAAGAGCGTGGGCGAGGTCATCGCCGAGCGATTCCTGTCGATTGACAAGCTCATCCTGGCGAGCGAAGAGGACATCGCCGAGTGCGAGGGCATCGGTCCCAAGATTGCAGCGAGCGTCAAGCAGTTCCTGGCCGTGCCCGAGAACCTTGCCGTGCTGGAGCGCCTGCGTCAGGCGGGGCTGTCGCTTGAGGTCGACTTGGGCGCCGCGCATGCACAGGCCGCAGCCGACGCTGGCGTGGCGGGCGAGCTCGCCGACGCACAACCGCTCGCGGGTCTGACCTTCGTGCTCACCGGCACGCTTGTCAACCGTACGCGCGACGAGGCGGGCGCGGCGCTCAAGGTGCTCGGCGCCAAGGTTTCGGGCAGCGTGTCAAAGAAGACGAGCTATCTGGTTGCCGGTCCCAAAGCGGGTTCCAAGCTTACCAAGGCCGAGCAGCTGGGCGTACCCGTACTGGACGAGGACGCACTCGAGCAGATCTTGGCTACTGGTCAAGTGCCCCAGGCTTAGGACATCGATAATCAAATTAGAAAACCTCCCGGAAAGGTTGATACTTTCCGGGAGGTTTTTATTTGGGCGTGGTGGCGGGCAGCATGATCTGCGTCATGTAGGTTGCTGAGGGTGATCCTGTGGACCGGTGCCGTCCCGGGGCGATAAGAGATTCATACAAAGCAGAGGTGCCCGTAATGGTTGATCGCCCCCATTGTGGTGATTCTTATATACGTTAACATTAATATTAACGTGTATACTGAGCAGTGAAGATATATGTTGAGAGGAGCAGTTATGGTTACCGTCGCGTTTTCGGAACTGCGCCAAAACCTTACGCAGGTGGCCGAAAAGGTTGCCAATGAGGGCGAGGAGGTTGTGGTCTTCAAGCGGAGCAAGCCGTTGTTCAAGATCGTGCCGCTCGACTATGAAGGTCCAGTTACGGTGGAATATGACGCTGCCCAGGAGCGTGGGGGCGCAAAGCCGACGTGCGGCACGGGCAAGCCCAAGCGCGACGTGGGTACGATGTGGCATCCCAAGATCACCTGGAAGGAGATCCGTGAGATGCTTGCGGAGGATGAGGACCACCAGGAGTATCTCGATATCGTAGCCAAAATGCCAAAAGGAACGCCGCTCGATACGATGGCGGTTGAAGATGAAAAGCGCATCGCGAGGGAGCGCTACCTATGAGAGCATTTCTCGATACCAATTTTCTGCTCGATTGCGTGCTTCCGGGCCGGCCGGAGCACGCAGCGGCGCAAACGATCAAGGGGCTCGTCGACGTGGGGCTTATCGAAGGTGTTGTTTCGGCCTGCTCTCTCAAGGACGCGTACTACATTCTCACCAAACAGGCCGGCGAGGCGCGCGGGCGCGAGGTAGTGCGCGACTGCCTTAAGAGCTACTCGGTAGAGTCTCTCGACCAAGAGGCTTGTTTTGCCTCCGCCTATTCCGATGAGCCGGACTTTGAGGACGGCTGTATCCGTGCGATGGCCGAGCGTGCCGGTGTGGACTTTATCATCACGCGCGACCGCGCCGCTTTTGTGCGCTCGACCATCAAGACCTTCTCGCCTGCAGAGTTCATCCGTGCGTTTCCGATTCCGGAGGAGTAAAACCGCCATATCGGGGATTGTCCCCGGCGTGGTAGTCCTCCTGTAGCCGACGCTCGTTAGTTGAGCCGCACTTCATAACTTTCCGGGAGGTTCTTAATCGAGCGCAGTAACCGGCACCGTGATCTGCGTCACGTAGGTTGTGGGGTCGTCGCTGATGATGTCGTCGATGAGGGCGATTTCGCGCGAGGGACCGGCGGGTGTCAGGTTATGTTCGCGCATATAGCCGAGCAGCTGCTTATAGCGCGGGCCCGCTTGCCCGTGTGTGCCGCGGAAGCTTATGGTCAGGCACCGCGCGGCGGGTCGCACCTCGACATCGCCCACGTAATCATCGGTGTCATCGAGCAGCAAAAAGACCTCGTCGTAGCCATCAAAGTCGCCGGCGGCGAGGCGCTCGGCGCTAATCCCGACGCCTAAGTTGCCCAGAAAGACAAAGGTCTCGTGCTGGCCCTTCTGCAGCTGACGAATCTGCCACTCCAGCGCATAGGCGTCGGTAGGGTTGACGCGTTCGCGCAGTACGGCGCAGCGAAGCTCGGGCGTATCGATTGTGAAAATGGTATCGAGCTCGGTGTTCAAGGCATTATGCAGCAGGGCAAGCCGGTTATCGATCTTGCGCGACACGCGTTCGAGCTCGCGGCGCTTGCATTCGATGAGTTCCTGCTGCTGAGCCAGCTGCCGCTGCATGAGGTCCACATCGCGCGTGGTCACAAACTCACGGATCTGCGCCAACGGCAAGTCGAGAACACGCAGGTGGCTGATGGTGTTGAGGGTGGAGAGCTGCCGCGATCCGTAGTAGCGGTACCCGCTTGCCGGATCGATGTACGCCGGGTCCAGCAAGCCCATCTGCTCGTAATGACGTAGCGTCCCAACGCTCAGGTTAAACAGGCGCGCCACCTCGCCAATGCGGAGCAGGCCCTCGGTATGTTCAGTTGGCGAGTCGGTCACAGGACTGCTCCTTTCGGTAAAAAGCAGGGGAGGGGCGCCAGGCTCGTGTCGCCCCGCTACGCCACTAGCTTGTCAAAAGCTCCGCGGCGGTTGAGCACGGTAAACGCGACAACACAGATGACTGCCGACAGAATTGACCCGCACGGCGAAGCGATGCCCATGGGAAACAGCGTATCGGAATAGGCATTCGACAGCAGCCACGCGCCGGGCACGCGAATGAGCGCCACGGCCAGCACGTTGTGCGCAAAGCCGATGTAGCTCTTGCCATACGCAGCGAAAAAGCCGCTAAAGCAAATGTGGATGCCGGCAAAAATCGCGTCGAAAATGTAGCTGCGCATATAGCCGGTACCGGCCGCGACAACCGCGGGGTCCTTGGCAAAAAAACCGATAAACGCCGGTGCCACCAGCCACATTAGCACCGTGATCAGGCAGCCATACACTACCGAGATGGTCATGGCGTCCTTGAGTACCTGACGTGCGCGGTCGCCCTTGCCCGCGCCGGCATTTTGCGCCGTGAGCGCGCTGACGGTGGCGCCCATGGAGCTCGGCACAATGAACAAAAAGCTGATCATCTTTTCGACCAGGCCCACGGCGGCGGCGTCGACCAGGCCGCGGTGGTTGGCGATGACGGTGATAAACATAAACGCCACCTGGATGCAGCCGTCCTGCACGGCCACGGGCACGCCGATCTTAAGAATGCTGCCGAGTACCTCGGGCTGTGGGCGCAGGTCGCTGCGCTTAACGTGGATGTCCGTGCGGCGGCTCTTGAGCCACACGAGCGCGAGGGCAACGCTGACCGTCTGGGCGGTCACTGTGCCGAGCGCCGCGCCCACGGGGCCGAGCCCCATGTGGCCGATAAACAGAAAGTCGAGCGCGATGTTGATGATGCATGCCACGCCGATCACGTACATAGGCGAGCGCGAATCGCCCAGCCCGCGAAAGATGGCCGAAAGGATGTTGTATGCGGCGATGCACGGAATGCCGATAAAGCAAATGCGCAGGTAGGCGGCGGTGCCTTCGACAGCCTCGGCCGGCGTGCCAATGAGCGCCACAATCTGCGGGCACAGTGCGAGCAGGACGGCGGCCAGCACTACCGAGACGCCCATAAAGAGCGTGATGGTGTTGCCGATGGCGGTCTCGGCGCGGTCGAAGCGGCGCGAGCCCACGGCGTGGCCGACGACTACTGTCGTTCCCATAGCCAGGCCCACGAGTGCCACGGTAATCATATAGAGCGTCTGAGCGCCATTTGCCACGGCGGTGATGCCGGCGGCGCCGCTAAACTGCCCCATCATGTACAGGTCGGCCATGCCGTAGAGCATCTGCAAAAAGTACGAGAGCATATAGGGCAGAGCAAAGATCGCGATGGTCTTAAGGACATTGCCGCGTGTGAGGTCGTGTTCCATGGGCGGGGCTTTCTGGCTGGGTTCGTTTACGTACCAGTGTAGTGAAAACCCTACAACGATTGTAGAGTCAAGGTTTGTGTCGGCAGTGGGGCGAAAAAAGTGAGGCCCACGATTATTTCCAACTGAATACAGATGCGCACTATGCTTGTTTGGCACGTTCGTTAGCCTTGCAGAAATCGATTTCGTAACACTTGACACCATCGCCTGTCGCGCAATAATACGTGCGTTTGCGAACAACGTTTGATGGGGGATGAACCTGCGTGCGCAATCTCAAGATCCTGTTTTCCTACTTGGGGGAATACCGTCGCGACGCCATGCTCGGCGTGCTCTTTGTGACGGCCGAGACGGCGCTCGAGCTGTTTATCCCGGTTATCATGGCGAACATCATCGACGTGGGCGTGCCTGCGGGCGACATCAACTACATGCTGCTGCAAGGCGCGTACATGTTGGTATGTGCGGCGTTTTCGCTGGTATTGGGCTTGGGCTATGCCCGCACATCCGCTCGCGTGGCCTCGGGCTTGGGCGCCAACCTGCGCGAGGCAGAGTATCGCAAGATCCAGACGCTCGCTTTTGGCAACCTGGACAACTACGATGCCAGCTCGCTCGTCACCCGCATGACCACCGATATTACCGTCATCCAAAATGCCATCGGTAATGGCTTTCGCCCCATGGTGCGCGGCCCGGTGACGCTCGTTGTCGGCCTTATCTACGCGCTGGCGCTGTCGCGCCCGCTCGCCACGGTCTTTGCGATCATTCTGCCTGTGCTGGCAATCGTGCTGGGGGTTATCACCTACCGTGTGAGCCCGCTCTACCGTCAGCTCCAGACCTCGATGGACCACCTCAACGGCGTGGTGCAGGAGGACCTCACTGCCGTGCGCGCCGTCAAAGCATATGTGCGCGCCGAGCACGAGGGGGCCAAGTTCGACACCGTCAATACCGAGCTCGCGCACACGGCGACGAAGACGTTCGGCAATGCCGTGCTCAACCTGCCGGTGTTTCAGCTGTCGATGTATGTGGCCGCCATCTCGATCCTGTGGATCGGCGGGCGCATGATTATCGCCGGCGAGCTGGGCGTGGGCTCGCTCACGGGCTTTATGAGCTACGTGCTGCTGATCATGAACTCGCTCATGATGATCTCCAACGTATTTTTGCTGCTTACGCGCGCACTCGCCAGTGTGGAGCGCATCTCGCACGTCCTCGATGAGCGCTCGCTTATCGAGGCGCCCGCGGCAGACGCGGCTGTGTGCGAAGTTGTCGACGGAAGTGTCGAGTTCCGCGATGTGTCGTTTAAGTACCGCGCGAATGCTGCCGAGGACGTGCTCGAGCATATCGACCTTCGCATCGAGCCGGGCTCCACGGTGGGCGTGCTCGGCGGCACGGGCTCGGGCAAGAGCTCGCTCGTGCAGCTCATCGCGCGCCTGTACGACGCGACCGAGGGCGCCGTGCTCGTGGGCGGGCGCGACGTGCGCGACTACGACCTGGTCAGCCTGCGTGACGCCGTGGGCATTGTGCTGCAAAAGAACGTGCTGTTTACGGGGACCGTGCGCGAGAACCTGCAGTGGGGCGCGCCCGATGCCACCGACGAGGAACTGCTGCGCGCCTGCCGTGCGGCATGCGTGGACGAGTTCCTGGATCGCATCGGCGGGCTCGACGGCGAGTTGGGTCAGGGCGGCGCCGGTGTTTCGGGCGGGCAGAAGCAGCGCCTGTGCATCGCGCGAACGTTGCTCAAACATCCGCGCGTGCTCATTTTTGATGACTCGACCAGTGCGGTCGATATGGCGACCGACGCCAAGATCCGCGAGCATATCGCCCAGATTCCCGACACGACGGTGATCATCATCGCCCAGCGCATTGCAAGTGTGATGGATGCCGACCGCATCGTGGTGCTGGATGACGGCCGTGTCCACGGCGTGGGCACGCATGAGGAGCTGTTGGCAGGTGACAACATCTACCAGGAGATTTACGCCTCGCAGATGGAGTTCACGGGTGATGCGAGCGACGACGGTGATGCCGACGACGCGAACGATCCGTTTTCCTCCGTCGCATACGGATCATCCCTGGAAGGGGGTGAGCGCCATGCCTAAGACTTCCGCTCAGGCTCGTCCGGCCAATCTGCGTCGAACGCTCCGCCGTTTGCTCAGCTACATGGGACATGCCAAGTTCTCGCTGCTGGCGGTTGGTGTGCTGGCCTCCGTCGCCGCCATCGCGAGTCTTGCCGGCACCTATATGGTGCGCCCCATCGTCAACGGCCTAGCCGCGGGTGGCGAGGACCTGCTTACCAAGCAGGTCCTCTTTACGGCCGTCATCTACGCCGCGGGCGTGCTCTCGGCCTTGGGTTACTCGCAGATCATGGTGCGTGCGGCCCAGCGCGTGGTGTCCGATATTCGCCGCGACCTGTTCGCGCACATCCAGACGCTGCCGCTCAGTTACTTCGACAGTACGCGCTCGGGCGACATCATGAGTTTCTTCACCAACGACGTCGATACGGTCTCCGAGGCGCTCAACAACAGCTTTGCCAACGTGATTCAGGCGACCATTCAGGTGATCGGCACCACAGCCATGCTCATCATCCTTAACTGGCAGCTCACGATTATCACGCTCGCGTGCGATGTTGCCATTGTGCTGTACGCGCGCTACTCGGGTGCCCGCTCCAAGCGCTTTTTTGCCGCCCAGCAGGCATCGCTCGGCGACTTGGACGGATACGTCGAGGAGATGGCCTCGGGCCAAAAGGTCATTAAGGTCTTTAACCACGAGCAGGCCAATGTTGCCGGTTTTGACACGCGCAACCAGGAGCTGCGCCGTACCGGTGGCGCCGCACAGGCCTACGCCAACTCGATGGTGCCCATGACCGTGGTGATTGGCTACGTCAACTACGCCATCGTTGCCGTGGCGGGCGGCATGCTCTGCATCAAGGGACTTGCCGACGTGGGTGCACTCGCGAGCTACCTGGTCTTTGTGCGCCAGGCGGCCATGCCCATCAACCAGTTCACGCAGCTGGGCAACTTCTTGCTCAATGCGCTGGCCGGTGCCGAGCGCCTGTTTGCCGCGATGGACCTTAAGCCCGAGGTGGACGAGGGCCGCGTGGAGCTGGTGCAGACGGGCGACGCGGCGTGGGCGTGGAAGATTCCCGAGGGCCAGGGTGTGGGCACGTATGGACATCTGCACGATGTGGCCTCAGTCGATGACGCGGGCCGTGCGGTGGCGGCCGACGGTACCGAGCTTGTCACCGGTCTGGTCCCGCTCGCCGGCGACGTGCGCTTCCATGCCGTGGACTTTTCTTACGTGCCGGGCACGCGCGTGCTCACGGACCTCAACCTGTTCGCCAAGCCGGGACAGAAGATCGCCTTTGTTGGCTCGACGGGCGCCGGAAAGACGACCATCACCAACCTCATCAACCGCTTCTACGAGGTCGATGACGGCGAGATCACGTACGACGGCATCGACGTCAAGCACATTGCCAAGGCCAGCCTGCGCGGGTCGCTCGGCATTGTGCTACAGGATACGCACCTGTTTAGCGGCACCATTGCGCAGAACATCCGCTTTGGCAAGCTCGACGCGACTGACGAGGAGGTGCGTGCCGCCGCTGAAGCCGCCTGCGCCGACTCGTTTATCCGCCGCCTGCCGCAAGGCTACGACACGCCGGTCACGGCCGATGGCGCCAACTTGTCTCAGGGCCAGCGCCAGCTGCTCGCCATCGCGCGCGTGGCCGTGGTCGACCCGCCGGTGCTCATCTTGGACGAGGCCACGAGCTCCATCGACACGCGCACCGAAAAGCTCATCGAGCGCGGCATGGACCGTATCATGCGCGGACGCACCACGTTTATGATTGCGCACCGCCTGTCCACCGTCCGCGACGCCGACGCCATCATGGTCCTCGAACACGGCCGCATCATCGAGCGTGGCACCCACGAGGAGCTCCTCGCCCAGCACGGAGAGTACTGGCAGCTGGCACACGGATTGAAAGAGCTGGATTAACCCGTTGGAGTGCGGCTTGCTCTGGCCCTCCGACCTCTCACCTCGCCCCAAACCGTCCCAATAATCGATGTTTTTCTCGATATTGAAGAAAAGCATCGATTTTTGGGACGGTTTTTCTGTCGCTCGTACGGGTGGAATGCTTTCTTGTACGTGGAAGTGTGCGAATCCGTGAGCAGGGGAATAAGGTTGGTTATCCGACCCATTGGAGAGCTCATGGACTTGCCGATCGTCCTGTCCCATAAGACTGCCTGGCTGTACCACAACGTGGCGCGCCCGTCCGAGCCGCTCTCGCGAGCAAGCAGCCTATACGATGAGGACTCGCTTGCTAACGAGGCGGAGCCGACTGCGAGCCTCCCCAAATTGGGGCTCGATGCCAAGGGATTGAGGATATCTGCAGCGGTCGAGATTGTCGCCGACTATCTGGTCTCACTTGGTATTCCTCAAGAGGAACTCGACCGTATTGATACGCTGGTTAGCTTCGATTTTGAACGCTCTCGGCCGGCGGGTCTCCGACGCCATGTGTTTGGGGCGCCCATACCTTCGGATCATCTTATCGAGGTGGCAGAGGGTCTTCTGGTGGTTGATGAGGCCATGTGCTTTGTCCAGGCGGGCTCGTGGATGAGCGAGCTCGAGCAGCTTGAGTACGGATTTGAAGTGTGTGCTCGGTATCACCTTAACCATCTGTCGAGCGATGATTATGTCGAGGCCTCGCAGCGATATGCCGTCGCCGACCTGCGTGCTTTTTGCGAGCAGAATCCTTCGCGTCGAGGCGTGAAACGCGCGGCCTCGTTGCTCAAGCGTGTAAAGGACGCTGCCCGTTCGCCCATGGAGACGGCCACCGCAATCATGGTCGTAGCAAAACGTTCCCAGGGAGGGCTGGGATACGCCAAAATCGAGCTCAACCATCGGGTCGATGTTCCCAACGAGTTCAAGTATCTTGCAAAGGCCGGGTATTTCGAGATCGACGTATATGCGCCTGCAAGCGGTACGGGGATTGAATACAACGGCTCGGACCATCTTGATAAACAGCGCAGCGCGTCGGATGCGGAGCGTATGACCGTGCTGAGCGCACTGGGCTTTAGGATGATCGTTCTCACCGGGACTCAGTTTGCCCATCAGCTGCAATTGCACCGGGCGATGAACGCCATCGCGCTCGCTATGGGTCTCAAGTGCGACCGAAGCGAGGTGTTCCAGAAACGTCAGAACGACCTGCGAGAATTCGTGATTCGCAACTGGAATGGTGGCTTCTAGGGGCGTTCTGACCCTTCTGCGGGACATTGTGAGCAGGCAAACCGTCCCAATAATCGATGCTTTTCTCGATATTGAAGAAAATCATCGATTTTTGGGACGGTTTGGATGTTGAGGATGGGCTTGGGAAGTACATCTTGCTCGAAGTGACCTGTCCTGTCGTACGGGTGTCGGCATGATTCTCTCGTGGGGTATTATGTTTTCCGAAGAATAAAACGCCGCGCGAGGGGAGGGCTGCGTGGACGGGCTCGTGCAACATGATGGCTTTGGCCGCGATATCAACTACCTGCGCATTGCCGTTACCGACAAGTGCAATTTCCGCTGCATCTATTGCATGCCGGCCGACGGCGTGGCGCCCCGTGCGCACGACGAGCTGCTCAGCGCCGAGGAAATCGCCCGCTTTGTGCGCTTGGTGGCGGGAGAGGGCATTCACCGCGTGCGCCTGACGGGTGGCGAGCCGCTGGTAAGCCGCCGTATCATCCCGCTCATTCGCGACATCCGTGCGATTCCGCAGATCGAGGATATCTCGCTCACCACCAATGGCGCCCTGCTGCCCAACCTGGCGCCGCAGCTCAAAGGCGCTGGGCTTAACCGCGTCAACATTTCGCTTGACACACTCGACCCTACGCTCTTTGGAAAGATCACGCGTCTGGGCCGACTCGAGCAGACCATGGCCGGCATCGACGCAGCGCTGGCTTGGGGCTTTGAGCCCGTTAAGGTCAACTGCGTTGTGGTGCGCCGGCTCAACCAGGATGTGGCGGCCCTTGCACGACTGACCGTCGACCGCCCTATCCATCTGCGCTTTATCGAATACATGCCCATTGGCGACGAACATACGAGCTCGCATTGCGCTGTGGACCCGCATGCGCCCGCGCTCAATCCCGAGCTGTGGGACGCGAGCGATACCGTGCCGAGCGACGAGCTGCGGGCGCGCATCAATGCCGGGGCCACCGCGGTGGGACTGGGCGAGCTCGAGCCGCTCGACATCAACGACGCTCCTGCCGGCGCGGGCCCTGCGCGCTATTGGCACTTTCCGGGCGCGGCGGGAACGGTCGGCTTCATTAGTGCCATGTCCAATCATTTTTGCGCGAGCTGCAACCGTTTGCGCCTAACGGCCGATGGCAACGTGCGTCCGTGCCTGTTCAGCGATGCCGAGTATTCGGTGCGTGAGGCGCTGCGCCGTGGTGATGATATGCAGGTACTTTCGATTTGGCGCGATGCCGTCGCCCACAAACCGCAGGAACACGCGATAATTGAGGGCACGCAACGATTTATGTCCCAAATCGGAGGATGATCATATGGCCAAGAGCAGGTACGCCGATGCCACCAAGGCCGCTCGCAGGGCCGCGATGTCTGCCCATGCGGCCGCGGTGAATGCCGACAACGTCGACGCGTCCGCGCAGCCGACTGCCAGTGCTGCCATCAAGTCCGCCCGTGACGCCCGTCGCGACGAGCTGACGCACGTGGACGCTAAGGGCGAGGTACGCATGGTCGACGTGTCCGACAAGGCCGAGACCCATCGCATCGCCATCGCCGAGGGCACCATCCTCATGCATCCCGAGACGCAGGCCATGGTGCTGCAGGACCGCGCCAAAAAGGGCGATGTGCTTGCCTGCGCACGCGTGGCGGGCATTATGGCCATCAAGCGCACGAGCGACATCATTCCCATGTGCCATCCGTTGCTCATTACCAAGAGCAAGTGCGACATTGCGCCCATCGCTCCGGCGGGGACGCCGGCCGAGGACGTGCCCGAGGGCTGGGCACCGGCGCGCGCGGACGGGCAGGTTGGCTTTCACGTACTGGTTACGGCCGGCGTGACGGGCAAGACGGGTATTGAGATGGAGGCGTTGACCGGCGCGAGCGCTGCATGTCTTACGATCTATGACATGTGCAAGGCGGTCGATCGCGGCATGGAGATCGTCGACGTGCGCCTGCTGCACAAGGAGGGCGGCCGCTCGGGCGTGTGGGATCGTGCAGAGCGTCAGGCCGCTGCTGTTGAGGCCGTGGGAGCCGCGGGTGACGCACCCGCGAGCGCATCCGTCGCCGTCGCGCCCGCAGTTCCGGCCCCGGCCGTCCCCGCGATCGCGTTTATCGGCTACCAAAACTCGGGCAAGACCACGCTCGTCGAGAAGGTTATCGCCGAGCTCACCCGCCGCGGCCTGCGCGTGGGTTCGCTCAAGCATCATGGGCATCACGGATTTGATATCGACGTGCCCGCTAAGGACACCTGGCGCCATCACCAGGCCGGATCCAAACACGTGGGCCTTATCTGCGCCACGCGCTGGGCGGAGTACGCCGACACGCGCGAGGAGGACGAGATGCCCGCGCGCGAGCTGCTGTCGCGTTACAACGATGTCGACGTGGTGATCATCGAGGGCTACAAGACCGAGGGCTTCGACAACATCGTGGTCGCGCGCTCCGGCGTCGACCGTCTGCGCGGTAAGAGCTCGCTCGACTTGGTCGATGGCCACACGCTGGCCCTTGCCTGCAACGAGGCCCTGGCGCGTCAGGCATTCGACGCCGGCTTTGCGACCCGAGCCATCAACATCAACGACGCCCGAGCCATCTGTGATTTGATTCAAGACTATCTCGCCTAAAACCTGCCAAAAGGGGACAGGTTTATTTTGGCAGGTTCTATCTGTGCAAACGTCACTTCCACCACAAAGGGGCCAGGCACCTTTGTGGTGGTTTTTTGCTTTGGTGGATGTGTGGGACATGCCTTACAATCTACCAAGTAGTTCATGACGGGCGAAAAACGGAGAGAAGGGTCCTGATGCGTCCTTAATGTTTCATGCGGATAGATTGATTTGACAGACGGTGGCGAATGCCCACCGCCCGTATTCGTATGAAACAAGGAGTCTCCATGCTCGCCTCCCTTTTCTCAAAGCCTCAATCATCGCTGTCCGCGCAGGCCAAGCGCCTGGTGGCGATGCGCTTTCTCATCTACACCGGTTTTCAGACCAGCTACTTTATCGGCGTCATCGGAACGCTCACCTATGCGGACGGCGCTTCGGTCGTCGCGACATCGCTGGCCGTCCTCTTTATGAACGTCTTCGTGATCCTGGGATCCTTTGCGGGCGGCGCGGTGCTCGACGCTTGGGGCCCGCGACGCCATTTCTTGCTGAGCGTCGTCGGCGCGTTGGCAACCGGCGCGGCGATCCTCGTTTTTGGCAGCGCGATCGGCATCGTCCTGCTCGGCGCGGTGCTCCTGGGCTTCGTGATGGGGTTCGCCCAGCCCATCGCTACATCCTATCCGGCGTATCTCACCGACGATCCTGCCGAGCTCAAAGACATCAACTCCGCCATCGCCATGTTTTCAAACGTGAGTATCATCGTCGGACCCACGCTGGGCGGCTTTGTCGCGGCGGCTGCATCGTCACGCGCGGTGTTCGTGCTCATGATGCTCTTTAGCGTACTGGCGCTCGTCGCCGGTTGGGGCTTTAGGCCGCAGACCGGCTATGTCGCCGGGCGTGCGGATGCCGATTTGGCAGAGGAAGGGGAGCGTGCGGGACAAAGCTCCAACCCCAGCACGTTCGCCCGCGCCACCTTCGCAGCTAGCATCAAGACAGTCTTCGCCAACAGCGTCCTCGCGCTACTGTTCTGCATTATCTTTCTTTCGAACTTTGGCTATGGCGCCTTTGATCCGCTGGAGTCGTTCTTCTACCGCGATGTCCTGCACGTCGGTGTTGAGTGGATGGGCTGGCTCTCGTCGGCCAGCGGCGTGGGCGCGGTGCTGGGCGCCGTCCTCGCGCTCCGCTTGCCACCGCACCTGGTCAACCTTAAAACGCTGCTTGTGGCGCTTATGTCCGTGGGCCTGGGAAGTTTGCTCTATGTGGGAACACCGTACGTGAGCGTGGCCCTTGTCGGCCAGATTGTACTGGGCATAGCTTGGGGCGTCGTCAACCCGCTCCACAACACGATCGTGCAAACGACGGCCCCGCTCGAGCAGCTCGGTCGCGTCAACTCGGTCATGGGTTTTGGCAACATGTTCGCCGGCGTGGCGCCGCTGGCGATTGCCCCGTGGCTGGCGGCGACATTTGGCGTGCAGCAGACGCTCGTGGGGGCGGGCATGGTCGTGACGGCGGTTCCCGCGGCGCTGCTGCTGTTTGGCCGCCGGCATTTCGATCGGTCTGCAAAGCAGTAAAAACCATCACAACATTCGATGAAAATCGCGGTTTTGCCGAAAAACGTCGAATGTTGTGATGGTTTGCGCCCCGGGCCAGGCCATCCTGCGAGTCCGGCCACCACAAAGGGGCCAGACACCTTTGTGGTGGTTTTTGCTTTGACGGGCCGCGCCCGCGCCTTGGTATACCATGTACGCCGTTCACGAATACACCCCACACCGCCGCACAACCCAGAAAGGCCCCCATGGACACCACCTTCAGCCACATCAAAGCCGTGTTCTGCGATATCGACGGCACGCTGCTCACGAGCCAGCACACGGTGTCCCCGCGCACCGTGGCGGCGATCCGCGCCCTGCGCGAGCGCGGCGTGCTCTTTGGCCTGTGCACCGGGCGCGACGCCCACGCGACCGAGGTCATGTACGAGCTCTGGGGCATCGAAGGTCTGGTGGACGTGATGGTGGGCTGCGGTGGCGCCGAGGTCATCGACCGCGCGCACGACATCAACGAGCTGAGCTATCCGCTGCCGGGCGAGACCATCGCGCGCATCTGCAAGCACATGGCGGACCTTCCGGCAACGCCCGTCTGCCCCCGAGACGGCGTGTTCTACGTGCCCGAGAGCAACGCGTGCGTCGAGCACCTGTCGCGCGTCGACGGCGTGCCCTACCAGGTGGTCGATTTTGCCGAGTTCTTGCGCGAGCCGCAGCCCAAGGTGATGTTTACCATGGCGCCCGAGGTGATGCCGCGGGTGATTGAGCGGGCGTCGACGTTTGCCGATGACACTGTTAAGGCGGCGGCTCTGCAAACCACGCAGCGGCTCTACGAGTTCATGGATCCGCGCGTGTCAAAGACGCGCGGCCTTGTGCGCGTGGCGGAGCTCAACGACATGGAGCTCCAGGACATCTGTGTGTTTGGCGATGCGGACAACGACACCTGCATGGTGACTGACGCCGGCGTGGGCGTGGCCATGGCAAACGGCAGCGATGCCACCCGTGCCGCCGCCGATTTTGTAACCGCCAGCAACGACAAAGACGGCATCGCGATCTTTATCGAGGAGCATCTGCTGTAGCGTCGGGGGAGAACCACCGCAAAGGGGACAGGCTCCTTTGCGGTGGCCTCAGGCGATTTGGGCGAATTGATGCCTAAAATCTGCGCGAAAATTCAAATTTAGTTGTTTGAACACCACGCTTCTAACCACCGATGGGTTAAAAATATTCCCATCAATTTGGTAGTCTATTCCTCCCGGTTAATGATCTACCGTTCACGGTCGATTTTCGACCGTTCACAGGACGCATGCTCTTGAGCAAAATGTTGTGCAAATAAATTAAATGCTATTAAAAAAATGATAACTAGCTTAATTACCAGTAGAAATAGATATTTCATAGCGAATAAACGAAGGTAAATCCGAGCAAATGTCAAGAGAATTGAGAATTCGCTACAAAACTATCGGTATTTTTGCTTAGATGTTCAAACAATCGTTACAATATGTACTACAAGCGTGCGCAATTACAGATTGCGCAGATACGTTTGATAGTGAAAGAGCAAGATCGCGGTCTCTTGGGGAGGAGACATCGATGAAAGCGAATTCAGAAAAAACTAAGCAGAGTAAAAAAGCGACGCGCCGTGTACTGGCAGGCGTTTTGTGTGGAGCCTCCGTGTTGAGCCTGGTACTGTCGCTCGTCATGCCTCCGATCTCGCAGGCCATTGCCAACGATGCCGAGGCGGGTGCAGCCGAGAAAACTGTGGCGGCGGCTGATTCCTCAACTGAGTCTACTGATGTGGAAAACACCAACAACGGGGATACCGAAAACCAGAATAGTGACGACGCTGAGGGTGGCGAGACCGGAGACGGCGCTGCCGAGATGCCCCCGTTGTCTGATGACACGGAAGCCGAGAGCGCTGCGCAGCCCGCGGATGATGGTGCTGACGACGAGAACGCAATCGCGCTTGCTAGCGGGAACGCCAACGGTAATATCGAGCTACAGGGTGATGTTACTGACAAGTTTACCGAAGGCAGAAGCTATTGCCTGACAAGTGACGCTTGGTCGACCAAGCCAATCAATATCAAAAAAGACACTAAGATTAACCTTGCGGGTCATAAGCTTTATTACCGCGTTCCTAAGAACGAGACAGACACATTCATTACGGTAGAGAGCGGTGCGCTTACCATTGAGGATTACATTGAGGATTCTGGAAAGTCACCTGTTAAAACTACTACTACTACTGTTAATGATAAAAACCCTGGCCAGTTTGCAAAGATGGAATGGACCAGTGACAACAACGGTACTACTCCTCAGAGCCTAACCTATTATGAAACCACGAGCACGCCTAGTGAAGATAAACCCGGCACCACCGAGACTACGACTAAGCATGTTGTCAGCGGTTTCGGCGCAATCGTTGCTGCATCCGAAGGCGGTTCGGTCAAACGAGTCATTTCGGTTGCGGACGGCAGTACGCTTAACCTCAACGGAGGCATGATCACAACGCCTTGTGCCCTGGGCAACGACGGCCACGTTATTTTCTCTCAGGGCGCTGTTTATATTTCTGGCGGTTACGTCACCAACGGCAACGGCGGTGGCTGGGGCGGTGGTCTGTGCATAACGGGCGCGAACGCCAGCCTCGAAATGACAGGCGGCGTGGTCGCGGGAAACAAGGCAGCTTCTGGCGGTGGCATCTTTGCTAACAATAGCGCGGCGCTGAACCTCTCCGGCGGTGTCATCTCGGGTAATGCAACATATGACAACGATATCACCGATGGTTATAACGTCAACGCCGGCGGCTACGGTGGCGGTGTTTATACCCAGAATGCAGCCGTAACCATCAGTGATTCTGCCAATATAACTAACAACCGAGCTGAAGCTCGCCTCGCTAATCAAGAGCTTTACAACAAAGGTCTCCTCGGTGGCGGCGGAATTGCATCGCACGGTGGAACGCTGTCCATGACGGGTGGCTCCGTTACTGCCAATTACTCCCATGAGGCCGGCGGTGGAATCTACGCTGGTCTCCCCGGGCAGGGAGTTGGATTTACCATGTCCAGCGGTTTTATTGCGGGCAATATGTCCGATAATGCCGAGGGCGGTGGCCTCCGTATTTCTGGCGATACTACCGGCTATATTAATACCGGCGATATTAATGCGGAAAATGCATCAAACAGGGTTTACATCACCAACAACAAGACCATGACGGGCAGCAACGTCGGCCGCGGTGGCGACTGGGGTGGCGGTGGTGTCTTTATCCAGAAGGGCGGCAGGCTCAATATTTTCAAGACGCTGATCACTAATAATCGCGCCGGTGGCTGGGGCGGTGGCGTCGGTGCTTGTCCTACGGGCGAGACAATCGTTTCGCACTCAAATGGCGCTGCTATCTATGACAACACAGATAACGTTGATCAAAATGGCAATAAGCTGCCAACCTATCATTATTCCGCTGGCGGCGACGGCAAAAAAGAAGACCACGATGAAGATAATTACGTTACTTCTACCTTCCAAACATCCGGCCATAAGGATTTCTTCTTGGTCCGTAATAAGAATGGCGCGGATAAGACAATCGCTGTCGTTCTTGGCAAGATGCTGGGCGGCGAATCGGCTGGCTGGCAGGGCACTTGCGATGGTGAGACGATAACCATCGATGCCAATGGCGGTGCCGAGGCCAAGTGGATGTTTGGCCTTGCGGCTAATCCTTCCGATGCGGCTAAAAGTTATGCGCAGAGAGATGCTACGACCATCATCAGTGGCAACTACTCCTACACCCACGGTGGCGGCATCATGACCAACGGCGATCTCATCGTCGGTGAGGTTACTTCCCTGGACGTGTATCCTGCAATCAAAGTCAAGGCAAATAAAGTCCTTATGAAGAACGGCGAAGAGCAAGGTCTTTCGGGTCACAACTATCAGTTTAAGCTGTTGGGCGCACCTGCCGATCCAACCAAGGCACCATACTGGAATGAGAACGGCACGCTTAACGAAAACGGATGCAAGGCTATGCCCGCGGTCAACGTCGATGCAAACGGAGATATTCTCATTGACACGGGCGCGAACTACCAGTCGGGCGATTACGACCTCTACCTTGTTGAAGTTCCCCCTGACCCTGTTAACGTTCCTGTCAACGAAAAAGGAACAAAGTTTGATAAGTCTATTTACAAAATACATATAAAGGTTGGTACGACCCCAGTTAAATGGACCGACCTCATGGGAATCCATATTAAACGTTATGCAGTTGATGGGGGTGCTTCCACAGTATCCGTAAAAAAGGAGGACGCGGCGGACTTCGCTCCCTGTGACGATGACTTCTATGAGTGGAGCTGGGCTGAGGATTCGCACGGCGACGTCGTTTCGACCGTAAAACTCGGCAAATCCAACTCTGCGTTTACGAACAGGCAGGCCTCGGCCTCTTGGACACCTCAGGTGACCAAGAAGGTTGATGGCGGCGAGATGAAGGCGTTCGCATTCGAACTCGCGAACGAGGACGACCTGAACTTCACCAATCCGGAAACGGTAACAATTAATCCTGATCCTGTGAATGCCAAAACTTACAAAAACGGTAATGCGACGAGCACGGTCAATTTCAAGCCGAAGAACTATGAGCTCACGGACCTTAAAAATGGTTCTATGACCTTCACGTACTATGTGCGCGAGAAGAACGATCACTCGACCTATCCGCATTACAAGTTTGATCAGTCGGTCTATAAGTTCACGGTTGTGGCAACGGATTGCGCAAAAGAAGGAAAGATCAAATGTAAAGTGACCTACAAGCAGATTCAGGATCGTGATGGCAAGCTAGTGACCACCGACACGCCCCACGACCTCACCAAGTCCACCCCCACCTTCACCAACACCTACTCCACCTCTTTGCCCCTTTCTGGTATGTCGGGCGTCACTCTGACGTACCTTGCCGGCGCGGCGGTGCTTTGCGCTGCTGCGGCCTGGATGCACATTCGTCGCAAGGCGAATGCGAAGGGAGGTAAGCGTCGTGAATAAGAAAGTTTGCTCCTTCCCGATCTTGTTTGCGCTGCTTGCCCTCCTGATCGGCACCTGCGCGGTTGTGTTCCCCGCTTCCGCGCAGGCTGCGCCGACCTCGACCGGTTCCATCACGGTGAGCGGCACCGTGGCGAGCAGCTACGACGCCTACCAGATCTTTAGCGCCAACGTCGTCGACGGCGACAGCGACGCCAAGATCGCCACCGACCTTGCCTGGGCAAGCGACGCCGCGCGCGACGCCGCGCTGCCTGTGCTGCACAGCGCCGGCATGCCCAAATCCCAGACCACCGCGCAGGAAGCTGCCGAGTGGCTCAACACCGATTCTCACCTTACGAGCGCGCTGAGCGCACAGCTCGCTCGTTCCCTCCAGAGCTCTGGTGCCGTGTCCGTGGCCCTTAACGCGGGCACGGCGGCCGGGCTGCCCCGCGGCTACTGGCTCATCGTCGCCGACGACGGCGCCATCGCCCAGGGCGAGGCCGGCACCGCGCCGATCATGGCCCTGGTGGGCGGCAGCGCCGTCACCGTCAAGCCCAAGGCGGCGACGCCCAAGGTCTCCAAG
>UQMM01000004.1 GCA_900542165.1 uncultured Collinsella sp.
GTTCATCCGCCCAGCGTTTTGCCAAGCGCGTCGCCGCCGATATGGCGCAGCGCCGTGAGGAGCGCACTGCTCGCGAGGCCGAGGCCCGTGCACTCGAGGGCGTGGCCCAGGCCCAGCCCAAGAAAAAGAAGAGTACCGGAGCCAAGCGCTCTCGCGTGACCAAGTCCGCCCAAGGCATCAAAGTCTCGATGCCGAGCAAGAAGAAGAAGTAGCTACGCGCCCTGGCGATGTTGAATTGGTGCCTTGTTCCTGTGGGGCCGTGGCGATGTTATGCTCTAACCTCGATTGTTTGAATTGCTTCGAAAAGAGGATGCCGTGATCTGCCCGCATTGCCTTAAGACTATCGAGGACGGCGCCTCGTTCTGCCCCTACTGCAACGCCTATGTGGGTCCGGGCGATGGCCCCGAGCACACCGAGTTCGTGTTCTGTGAGGGCTGCGGTGCCCGTCTTTCTCCGCATGATCGTACGTGCCCCAAATGCGGACGCCCCGCTCCGGGCATCCTCTCCGAGGACGCGGCCGCATCCGACCTGGCAGCGGGCCGCACGGCGGGCTTTCCGCGCCTAACGCAAGAGCAGATCGATACCGAGGTGCCGCATGCGCCAGCCTCTGCCGCTGCGGTGCTTTCGGACGCCGCCGACCCCAATGAGACCTGCGTGCTGCCGGCTTTCGATAAGGATTTCGGTATCCCCAAGGTCGATATTCCCGCGCCCGTTTCCCTGCATGACGATGCTCAAAAACCCAAGCGTAAGGTGCATCCCGACGAGGACGCCTATCACAAGCACAAGCGTCATATCCCCAAGCCGCTCATCGTCATCGCGGTCCTTGCCGTCGTGTGCGGTGGTGCGTATTGGTTCGTGACGGCCGATCCCATGGGTGTCATGCCTGGCTTCTATGACCAGTTTGGCCAGGCCGCGCAGACGACCTTCCCCACGCGCCAAAAGGGCGAGGCGACTGAGGACGATACCAAGCAGGACGATTCTGCCGAGGTGGTCCAGGAAGAAACCGTGCTCACCGATGATCAGCTCTATACCAGGCTCGACGGTCTGTATCAGACCATCGTGTCCTACGGTGACGAGGACCAGATCGGCGAGGTCATTGATTCTTTTAACAATGGCTATCTTCGAACGCCACTGTCCACCCGTCAGGAGCTGTCGCAGAGTGCCTACGCCCTGCGGGACCAAATTAAAAAGACGCAAGATGAGCTTAACAACCTTAAGTATCAGGACGATACGGTCTATGCGGATGACATCGCCCACTTAAAGCAGCTTGCCGAGTGGATGTACGAGCGTGTCGACGTGATCTGTCAGAGCTGGGACATCTCGCTGGCCATTCCCGATGGTGAGTCGATGAGTTCCCACCAAAGCGATATCCTGGCGCCCATCGCGCAGGGCGGCAACAGCGCACTGAACCAGTACGACGCCAATGTGGGTTCCTGGAAGCCGCAGCAGCGTTCCTAAAATTAGTTCGCCATAGTCGGCATAACCTACGTGCGCAATTGATGTAAGCGCATGCTTATTGCTACAATTCGTACAAATATGCTTTAAACGCACGAGGAAGGAACCACATGTTTGGTTTTAAGAAAGAGCTCTACACGCCCGAGTATCAGCTTGCCGGCGACGAGTGCGCCGTTATCGAGACGTCGAAGGGTACCATCAAGGTCAAGTTTGACGGCGAGGGCGCTCCCATTCATGTCGCGAACTTCTGCGAACTTTCTACGATGGGCTTCTATGATGGCCTTAAGTTCCATCGCTATGTGCCCGGTTTTGTCATCCAGGGCGGCGACCCCAATACCCGCGATATGTCCGGCGCCGACGTCGCCGCTGGTCTTGAGGGCCCCGACGGCATGCCCGGTACCGGTGGCCCCAGCTACTGCATCAAGGGCGAGTTTGCCACCAATCCGCGCAACAGCCATGTCGATGGTGCCCTTGCCATGGCACGCTCCATGGACCCCGATTCCGCGGGTTCGCAGTTCTACTTCTGCCTGGGCGCCCAGCATAACCTCGATTCCGGTTACACCGTCTTTGGTACCACGGTCGAGGGTCTCGATGTGATTTCGCAGCTGCGTGCCGGCGACGAGATCGTCCATGTCGAGATCGTTCACGAGTAAAGGGGACTTCCTTGAATAGCCAGCTGATCCAACAGGGCCGCGCCGCTTACCGCGCGGGTGATTTTTCCGCTGCAGCCCAGATGCTTGGGGCGGCAAAGACTCCCGATGAGATTATGGGCGAGGCCGATCACCTTCGTGGCAACGCCTTGATGCACCTGGGCATGTATGCCGAGGCCGCCGAGGCCTACGCCGCCGCCCTCAACGACGGCACCTACGGCAAGCGCGGCGCGCTGCTCACCAACCGCGGCAAGGCACTCGCCGCCGTGGGCGACTACACGACGGCCGCCCAGGCGTTCTCTGCCGCTACGCAGGATGCTTCCTATGCCACGCCGTTCAAGGCCTATCTGGGCCTGGGTAACGCGCTGTTCCAGTCGGGCGACTATGCCAACGCGGGTACTGCTTTCCGTCAGGCTGCCATCGACGGCGCCAATCCGGCTCCTGCCGCCGCACTCGGCGAGCTTGGACGTTGCTTCATTAAGCTCGGCCGTCCGGCGGATGCCGTGGAGACCTACCGCACGGCTATCGACTTTGCCGGTCCCCGTGACGACACGCGTGCGCTCAACGCCGGCATGGGTCAGGCGCTTTCTGCCGCCGGCCGTCCCTCCGACGCACTCGACGCCTTTAACGCCGCTACTGCCGATGGCATCTACCAGCTCACCTCCGAGCAGGCCGATGAGCTTGCCCGCGTGCACGATTCGCTTGCCGCGCTGTCTGCCCAGACGGCTATGGCCACGGCTCCGGCGCCCGCGATGGACGCTCCTGCCGTCGATCCGCTCGATCCTACGGGCGCGACCGGTCAGTTTATGCCCGATCCCTCGGACACCGGCTTCTTTACGCTGTCAGAGTCCGAGATGGTCCAGCAGGACCGTCAGGATCGTAAGCAGGCCAAGGTCCGTCGTCGCCATCGCCACACGGGTCTCAAAGTCTTCATCGTGCTGCTTCTGCTCATTTTGATCGCCGCGGGCGGTCTGGGCTTTGCCTACACGCGCGGTTTTGGCTTCCCGTCTCAGGAATCTGTGGTTACCGATCTGTTCCAGGCTGCTGGCGACGGTGACACCGCAAAGGCCGAGTCTTGCCTGGCCTCGAGCCTGTCCGAGGACGCCAAGTCGATGATCATCTCCTCGATTCCGCAGGGTGCCACCGTGTCCGTCGAGGGCATGGATCAGTCCATGACCGAGACGACCGCTAAGGTGAAGGCATCGCTGTCCAAGGGCGGCGAGCAGGAGTACACCGTCAAATTCGTGCGCTCCGACAACCATATCGGCTGGGCCGTTTCCTCGCTTGATATGGATTTCTCGGCTGCTGACAACCAGTAGTGACCTTATGGGATTTAGCTTTGCCCGGTGCTTCACCGCAAGTGAGGTGCCGGGCTTGCGCTAGTATGATGAGCTAGTAGTTTTCCAGCAATCATCCAACACATCAGGAGTTGCGTTGTTTTCTTTGATGGATATGTTCTTCGGTAGCTATGCGGGCGATCTTGCCATCGACCTCGGCACCGCAAATACGCTTGTCTCCGTGCGCGGCAAGGGCATCGTCATTCGCGAGCCCTCTGTTGTCGCCATCGACAAGAACGACGAGCGCATCCTGGCGGTCGGTATCGAGGCAAAGCGCATGCTCGGCCGTACGCCCGGCAACATCGTGGCCGTTCGTCCCCTGAAGGACGGCGTCATCGCCGACTTCGATGTTACCGAGGCCATGCTTCGCTACTTTATCGATAAGGCGTCCGAGAAGCGCTATCCGTGGACCCCGCGTCCGCGCGTTGTCGTCTGCGTTCCCTCCGGCGTCACGTCGGTCGAGAAGCGTGCTGTCTTTGAGGCCACGATCCAGGCTGGCGCTCGCCAGGCCTATCTGATCGAGGAGCCCATGGCTGCCGCTATCGGCGCCGACCTGCCCGTCGAGGAGCCCACCGGCTCCATGGTCATCGACATCGGTGGCGGTACCACCGAGGTTGCCGTTATCGCTATGGGCGGCATCGTCGTCTCGCAGTCCATCCGTATTGCAGGCGACGAGTTCGATCAGGCCATCCTCACGCACGTTCGTGATGCCTACAACCTTGCCATCGGCGAGCGTACGGCAGAGGACATCAAGATCAAGGTCGGCTCCGCTGTGCCGCTCAAGGACGAGCTCGACGTCGAGGTCAACGGTCGCGACGTGATCACCGGTCTGCCCAAGACCGTGCGCATCGAGAGCGAGGAGATTCGTCGCGCGCTCAACAAGCCGCTCGACGAGATGGCCAAGGCCGTCAAGGACGCCCTCGATGCCACGCCGCCCGATCTTGCCTCTGACCTTATGTACTACGGCATTTTGCTGACCGGTGGTGGCGCTCTGCTACGCGGACTCGACGTGCGTCTGCGCGATGAGACCGGCGTTTCGGTCAACGTCAGCCCCACGGCGCTCGATAACGTCGTTAACGGCTGTGCCCGCGTGCTCGAGGCCAATGCGTTTGATGGCGGCTTCGTCCAGACCAATGCTTAATTTCCAAAAGGTGGATTCCATTTGGCACGATCTTCGGGTTTCTCCACAAATCTGAATACCAAGCGACAATCAACGGGTATGCGCCCGTTGATTGTTTTCAGCCTGATTTCGGTGTTGCTGCTCACGTTTTACATCCGCGAGGGCGAGGCAGGGCCGATTCATGCCGTGCGTTCGGGCGTAACGACGATTACCTCGCCGGTGCGTTTTGTGGGCTCGGCCGTGGCGGCTCCCTTCAATGCGATCGGCAACGTGTTCTCTAACCTTACGGCGTCGCAGGACACGCTTGACGAGCTTAAGAAGCAAAACGAGGAGCTGACCTCTAAGGTTGCTGAGCTCTCCGAGGCTCAAAAGACCGCCGAGCGTCTGGAGGGGCTGGTCGGGCTGCAGTCGACCTACAACCTCAAATCGACCGCTGCTCGTATCGTTGGTGCCTCGGGCGATGCCTGGACCTCGACCGTAACCATCGACAAAGGCTCTGCCGACGGCCTTACCATCAACATGCCTGTGACGAGTTCGGCCGGTGTTATCGGCCAGATCATCGAAGTCTCGGCCAAGACGTCCACCGTGCGCCTGATTGGCGACGAGAACTCGGGTGTGTCCGCCATGGTACAGGACACGCGCGCCCAGGGCATGCTGCAGGGTCAGGCTGACGGCACGCTGCGTCTTGAGTATGTGAGCGTCGACTCCGACGTTAAAGTCGGCGACATCATCGTGACCTCGGGCATCGGCGGTGTGTTCCCCAAGGGTCTACCGCTCGGCACCGTCTCGTCGGTTGAGAAATCGGCAAACGACGTGTACTACACCATTGTGGTGCGCGCTCAGACCACGGCCGAGAACAACGAGGAAGTGCTGGTCATTACCTCGCTGACCGACGAACAGTCGGCCTCGGATGAGGACGTGAGCACGGCCAACAGCACGCCGCAGGGAACGTCGCGCGATGCTGCAACCAAGACGAAGGACGAGAGCTCGGATGACAGTTCCGACACGTCCGAGACGACCGATTCCGGCTCGAACGAATAGGGGGCATGTCCATGGATCTACACGAGCAGGGGATGAGCTCCCGCACGTTTGTAATCGCCGCCATCGTATGCGTGCTGCTGCAGGCAGGCCTGGCACCGCAGATCTCCATTGCGGGCGGTCGCGTCAACTTCATGATTATCCTGGTGTGCCTAAGCGTGTTCTCGGGCGACCCGACCCGTGCCGTCGTGTGCGGTTTTTGCAGCGGCTTGTTTTATGACCTGTCCGCTGCCGTGCCGGTGGGCGTTATGTCGCTCCTGCTGACCGTGGGTTCTTTTGCCCTGGTGCACAGCGCCGTCGGTCAGACGGGCGGTACCCCGAGTGCGCGCGGCGTCACTGTGGGCGCCTTCGCGCTCGTCATTAATGTTATCTACAGCATCATCTTGCTGTTTATGGGTTTGGAGACGATCTTTGTCGTGGCGATCTTCGGCCATGCGCTGCCGTCCTCGATCCTGACGGGTCTGGTTGCCATTCCGTTTTTGATGTCCGGCGTCGTGCCGCAGTCCGGCTATGGATTCTCCGCACGTGGCGGACGCCAGACGGGTATGCGCTTTAAGCCCAAGACCCGCAAGCTCAAATAGGGGAGGCCCGTAGATGTCTTCCCAGATGACGGTTATTATCGCCGGTATCGTGCTGGTTGTGGCCATCGTGGTCGCGCTGGTCATCATGCGTCGAGGCGATTCCCGTTTTACCTACGATACACAGCATGGAACGGCTCCGCGCGCCACCGAGGGCGAGGGCAATACCGCGGCGACCGCCTTTAAGGGCCGCTTTTCCATCCTCACCACGGGTGTGGGCGCGATGTTTGCGGCACTTGCCGTCAAGCTGTGGGGCATGCAGATGGTCTCGTCGGACTATTACGAGAAGCAGGCCAATAGTAATCAGACTCGCACCGTTACCACACCCGCTGTGCGCGGCCGCATCCTCGACCGCAATGGCGTGGCGCTTGTCCAGAACCGTCCCTCACTTGCTGTCGTGGCCTACCGCGACCTTGCCGAGGATGAGGTTCTGGTTCGCCATCTTGCCAACGTGCTTGGAATGCCTTATGTGGCGGTCCTTCGCAATATTCAGGACAATACAGAGGGCGCTCAGAGCCTGCATACCATCGCGACGGACGTCCGTCGCTCCACGGTTGCCTATATCAAGGAACACGCCGGCGAGTTCCCGGGCGTCAAGATTGCCGAGCGTACCGAGCGCCAGTATCCATACGGCGAGACGGCATGCCATATCTTGGGCTATACCGGCACCATTACCTCCGAGCAGCTCGAGGCCCAGAATAAGAAAACCTCTGGCGATGATGATGCTTCTGCTGGCAAGATTACGTACCAGTCGGGCGATATCGTGGGCCAGGCGGGCGTTGAGAGCTACTACGAAAACCTGCTGCAGGGTATTCGTGGCGAGCAGACCGTCAAGGTCGATGCCTCGGGCAATGTGACCGGTCAGGCCGGCGCCGTGCCCGCGAAGGCCGGCTCCGACATTAAGCTCACGCTCGACCTTAAGATCCAACAGGCCTGTGAGACGGCGCTGGCGAGCGCTATCGAGCTTGCCAAGACCACTGGCTACAGCAATGCCGGCAACGGCGCTGTGGTGTGTCTCGATCCCAACAATGGCGAGATCCTGGGCATGGCGAGCCAGCCCAAGTTCGATCCGTCCGTCTTTATCGGCGGCGTCTCAAATGACGTGTGGACCGAGCTCAATGATGACAAGGGTTCGCACCCGCTGCTCAACCGCGCCATTAGCGGACAGTACATGTCGGCCTCGACCATCAAGCCGCTCTCGGCACTGGCCGGTCTTGAGTTTGGAACCTACACTTCAACGCAGACAACCAACTGCACGGGTTATTGGACGGGTCTGGGCAAGGCTTGGGGCAAGCGCTGCTGGCTGACGTCTGGCCACGGCACCATGACGCTGCAGTCGGGTATCGCCAACTCGTGCGACCCCGTCTTCTACGACATGGGTAAGGCGTTCTTTTATGACGAGCAACATCCCGAGGGCCTGCAGGAGGTCTTTCGTCGCTGGGGCCTAGGCAAGACCTGCGGTATCGATCTGCCGAGTGAGGGCGCGGGTCGTATTCCCGATGCCGAGTGGAAAGAGTCATACTTCACCGACGCCTCTGCCGAGGACCGCAAGTGGAATGCCGGCGATATGACCAACATTGCTATCGGCCAGGGCGACATCCTGGTGACGCCCCTGCAGATGGCGTGCGCCTATATGGGTCTTGCCAACGGCGGCAAACAGTACGTGCCTCACGTATTTTTGTCTGCCGTGTCGCGCGATGGCGACGGCGATGCCTATAAGTACAATGGCAAGGGCAAGAAGAAGCGCCTGGAGGCCAAGATCAACAGCGATTCGGATTTGGCTCTTGTTCGCAACGGCATGCACGACGTGATTTACACGGCATCGACGTCCCTGGCGGCGCACTTTGGCACCCTGACGCCGCAGGTATACGGCAAGTCGGGCACGGGCGAGAAAAGTGGCGAGGACGAATACGCGTGGTTCTGCGCCTATGCACCGGCCGATGATCCCAAGTATGTCATCGCTACCGTCCTGGAGCAGGGCGGCGGTGGCTCAGATACCGCGATGCATGTCGTGCGCGACGTGCTCGGCGTGATTTATGACGAGCCCGATACCTCTTCGGCCTCGGGCGATTCTTCGGTTCGATAGGAGGTTGCGATGGATTTTTCTCCGGCGGATCTGTTCCGTTCAACCAAGACCGGCTCTCGCAGCAGCCTGGACCGCGTCAACAAGCAACTTTCGGCCTCGCGCGGCACGTTTCGCCAAAAGGTGCATATCGGTGTGCTCGTGGCTACTGTGGCGCTCGTCGCCTACGGTGCCATCATTATCTGGTCGGCTTCGCAGTTTAAGGCCGATGCTTCGTTCTCGCGCCATTTGCTGGGAATTGGCATCGGCACGGTGCTGGCGGTGCTGGTCTGGCGCTCCGACCTGCGCGGTATTTCCAATTTCTCGACGGCGTTGCTCGTCATCGACCTGATCGTGATCTTCTCGCCCAAGATTCCGGGTCTGTCCTATACGGGCGGTCTGGGCATGACGGGCTGGATCAAGATTCCCGGTATCGGCTTGACGTTCCAGCCGGTTGAGCTTGCCAAGCTCATCACCATCTTCTTTATTGCTACGCTTGGCTCGCAGTATAACGGTCGCATCGATACCGTTCGCGACTACGTCAAGCTCTGCGGCATGCTGTCCATTCCGTTTTTGGCCGTCGTTGCCATGGGTGACCTGGGCTCGGGCCTGGTCGTGCTGGTTTCGGGCGCCATCGTCATCTGCATGAGCGGTGCACGCCGCGAATGGGTGCTGTCGACCCTGGCCCTGCTCGTGGGCCTGGTGGCCCTCGTCCTGGCGCTCGATTCGGTCTTTGATTCGCTGCTCGGCCACGATGTGCTCATCAAGCAGTATCAGATGAACCGTCTGACGGTCTTTATCGACCCCGATAATGCCGATTCGGACGATGCCTACAACCTGCAGCAGTCGCTTATCGCCGTTGGCTCGGGCGGCTTCTTTGGTAAGGGTTTGGGCCATGCGACGCAGTCAGCCGGCGGCTTTCTGCCTGAGTTCCACACCGACTTCGTCTTCGCCTTTTTGTCCGAGACCTTTGGCTTCTGCGGCTCCTTTTTGCTGCTGTGCCTCTACGTGCTGCTGATCTTTTCGACGATTCGCGTCGCCTTTAAGTGTGAGTCGCTGTTTTTGCGTCTTTCGTGTGTGGGCATCGTTGGCATGTGGGCGTTCCAGACCTTCGAAAACATCGGCATGTGCATCGGCATGATGCCGATTACCGGTATTCCGCTACCGTTTATTAGCTTCGGTTCGTCTTCGATGATGATTCAGCTGCTGACGGTGGGTATCGTACAATCCATATGGCGGCATCGTTCGGGCGCCGCGTAACCGCTGGAGGGGTTTGCTATGAAAATTCCCGTAGATAAGCTGACCCGCGCTTTTAAGATGGGCGCGTCCGTTAAGAAGGATTCCGATACGCCGGTGCGCGTCTCGGTCTATCTGGATTCGTCCGCCTCGCGCTTTCTGGCCGAGACGGTGCGTGACGCCTTTGTGCCGCAAACGACCTCGGGTATTGTGCGCGTCGAGCGTCTGGGGGAGGAGCGAATTGCTCCAAAGACCGATACCGATGTGGTGCTGGTGCTCTCGTGTGGTTCCGACCGCTTGGAGAGTGCCGTGCAGGAGCTCGTGATCGCCGGCGCGCCCGTGTGCGTGCTTGCCGAGTCTGCTGTGGAGGTGCCGTTTATCGAGGAGTCCACGCCCATGCTCGGCGTGGTAGCGGCAACCGATAAGACGTATCTGCTCGAGACGCTTGCCCGCTGGATTCTCGATCGCACCGACAAGGAAACGGCTTTTGCGGCGAACTTTGCCTTCATGCGCATCGCGGCGGCCAATCGTATCATCACCTCGTGCGCGCTTACCAATATGGCGACCGGTGCACTGGTGTTTTTGCCGGGCGCCGATTATCCCGTTATGGCGCTGGCGCAGGTGGGCATGCTCTTTGAGCTCGCTGCCGTCTTTGGACGCGGCATTAAGCCCGAGCGCGGCTACGAGGTCGCGGGCGTGCTTGCCGGCGGTCTTGTGATCCGCGCGGTCACCCGCGCACTCGTCAAGCAGACGCCGCATATTGGGTTTGCCGTCAAGGCGCTCACTGCTGCCGCGGGCACCTACGGCATGGGCCGTGCGCTTGTTTCGCTCTACGAGCGCGATGTCGACTACAGCCGTGCCAACGAGGTGGTCACTGCCACGTTCTCCCGCGTTCGCGATCTGGTGACCACGGTCGCGGGCGCTACCCGTCCTATGGCGTCCTACCAGGACGCATCAGATCTCGCTGCTTAGGGGTTTTCCGTTGCGCGTTGCATACCAAGATTGTTTTCATTTAATTGAGCCGTTGCTCGCCAAGGTCGAGAAGCCGAGCCGCTATATCGATCACGAGTGGGGCACGCTTTCCAAGGCCGATGCCGACTACCGTTGCTGCCTGATCTACCCGGATGTGTACGAGGTCGGTCTGCCCAACCAGGGCATCGCCATCCTCTACAACATCCTTAACCAGGCCGAGGGCATCTCCTGCGAGCGCGGCTATGTGCCGTGGCCCGATATGGGTGACGCCATGCGCGAGGCGGGTATTCCTCTGCTGTCGCTCGAAGGTGCTGCGCCGGTCGCTTCGTTTGATATCGTCGGTCTGCATGTGCCGCACGAGATGGCGGTGACGAACTTCCTCGAGGCACTCGACCTCGCTGGCATTCCGCTGTTAGCGGCCGACCGAGGTGAAGACGACCCTATCATCATCGCCGGCGGCCCCTCGGTGTACAACCCCGAGCCGTACGCGGCCTTCTTCGATGCCATCCTCATCGGTGAGGGCGAGGAATCGCTGCTCGAGACCTGCCAGCTGCATCGCCGCCTGCGTGACGAAGGGGTCCCGCGCGCGCGGATTGTCGAGCAGCTTGCATCCATTGCCGGCAACTACGTGCCGTCGCTCTATGAGGTTCGTCACGACGAGCCCTGCTCGCCGCATGGCTACACCGTGCCGCGTGAGGGCAAGGATGCGCCGACCGTGGTCTACAAGCGCGTCGTCGAGGATTTCGGCGCCACAAATCCGCTGTCGCAGTCGTGCGTACCCTATGCGCAGCTGGTCCACGACCGCCTGTCTATCGAGATTCTGCGCGGCTGCGCCCGCGGCTGTCGTTTTTGCCAGGCCGGCATGACGTATCGCCCGGTGCGCGAGCGCTCGGCCGACCAGATCGTCTCGTCGGTGATCCAGGGTCTGGAAAAGACCGGCTATGACGAGGTGTCGCTGACCTCGCTCTCCACGACCGACCACTCCTGCATTCGCGACGTGCTCGGCAGGCTCAACCGTCGCCTGGAGGATACGGGTATTCGCGTGTCTATTCCGTCGCAGCGCCTGGATTCGTTTGGCGTGGATATGGCCGAGTCGGTCGCCGGCGAAAAGAAGGGCGGCCTGACGTTCGCGCCCGAGGCCGGCAGCCAGCGCATGCGCGACATCATTAACAAGAACGTGACCGAGGAGGACCTGGACCGTGCGGCCAAGGCGGCCTTCGAGGCCGGCTGGAACCGCATGAAGCTCTACTTTATGATGGGCCTTCCCGGCGAACGCGACGAGGACATCGTGGCCATCGCCAATCTGGCCGATCACGTGCTGGAGCTCGGTCGTTCCGTGGTGCCCAAGGCTCGTCGCGGCTCGATCTCGGTGTCCATCTCGGTTTCGGTCTTTATCCCCAAGGCTGCCACGCCGTTCCAGTGGTGCCCGCAGCTCGACTACGACGACGTCAAGCGTCGCCAGAAGCTGCTTATCACGAGCGTTCGCAACCGTGCCGTTCGCGTTCATTACCATGATGCCGAGACCTCGCTCATCGAGGCCGCGCTGTCCCGCGCCGGTCGTGACATGACGCCCGTCATCATCGATGCTTGGCGCTCGGGCTCTCGCTTTGACGCCTGGGTAGAGCATTTCTCGCTCGATAACTGGAAGGAGGCTGCTGCCAAAAACGGCATCGACCTCAATGAGCTCGTGCACCTGCCCTACGAATTGGACTGGCGCCTGCCGTGGGAGCACGTGAGCCCCGGCTGCACGCGCGGCTTCCTCGAGCGCGAGTACCGTCGCTCGCTCGAGGGCGTCACGACTCCCGACTGCACCCGCACGTCGTGCACCGGCTGCGGGATCTGCCCCACGCTCCACGCCAAGAATGTATTGATGGGTGATCGCGCATGAGTGAGCGCCTGACCGACAACCCCTCGCTCTTTAGGCTTCGTGTTCGCTATGGCAAGCGCGATCGCCTTAAGTACCTGGGCCATCTCGAAGTGATCCATACCATTGAGCGCATCGTGCGCCGTGCGGGACTTCCCTATGCCGTCACGCAGGGCTTCTCTCCGCACATGCGCGTGGGCTTCTCTTCGGCGCTACCGGTTGGTACGTCGTCGACCTGCGAGTGGTATGACCTGTTTATGACCGAGTTCGTGGGGCTCGACGAGGCGTTTGAGCGCCTGGCTGTGGCGTCTCCGGCCGATCTGGCGCCTATCGAGGCGGCGTACATCGACGTGCGCACGCCGGCGTTGACGGCGCAGCTCACGCGCCTGTCGTATCGCATCGACCTGCACTTAGATCCCGAGGCGCCCGTAAGCGCCGAGGAGGTGCGTCGTGCGATCGACACGCTGCGCGCGGACCATGGCATCGACTACGCGCGCGGAAAAAAGAGCAAGCGATTGGATTTGGATCACACGCTCGTGGGCTATGAGCTCACGGCGGGGGAGCGCCCGGACCATTTGGTGCTCATGCTCGACACCCATGCCGACAACGAGGGCTCCATGCGTCCGGAAATTTTGCTTTCCGCTGCTGATGTTTTGTTGCAGGGCTTGACCCCGGGCGTGGATGCACCTATTGTTTCCACCGGTATGCAAGACCTCGTGACCATCTGCTCCTACGATGTCGAGCGTCAGAATCAAGCATGCGAGGACGACGAGGGCCGACTCGTCAGCCCCATACCTGTGCGAACTTGTGGATTTGCTCCACATACTCGTTGACGGGGGTATTTTCGCCTGCTACTATATTCGGCTGTTGCACTAACTGATGCATGAAGGGCAAGTAAACATGTACGCAATCGTTAACACGGGCGGCAAGCAGTACAAGGTCGCCACCGACGATGTCATCACCGTCGAGAAGATCGAGGGCAATGAGGGCGACAAGGTCACCCTGCCGGTTATCTTCCTCAACGATGGTAAGAAGATCGTCACTGATCCCGACAAGCTGGCCAAGGCCAAGGTTACCGCTCAGATCGTTGAGCAGTTCAAGGGCGAGAAGCAGCTGGTCTTCAAGTTCCACAAGCGTAAGCGTTATCGTCGTCTGAAGGGTCACCGTCAGCAGCTCACCAAGCTGAAGATCGTGAAGGTCCAGGCTACGTCCCGCGCCAAGAAGGCTGTCAAGGCAGAGGCCGAGGCTGTTGCCGAGGCTCCCGTCGCCGAGTAGATTACACTCGTAACGAAAGAGTAGGTATACACAATGGCACACAAAAAAGGACTCGGTTCCTCCCGTAATGGCCGTGACTCCCGCGGTCAGCGCCTTGGCACGAAGCGCTATGCCGGCCAGACGGTAACCACGGGCACGATTCTCGTCCGTCAGCACGGCACGCACATCCACCCGGGTGAGAACGTTGGCCGTGGCAAGGACGACACGCTGTTCGCGCTGGTCGACGGTACCGTTGAGTTCCACAAGGGTATCAAGCACAGGGTCAGCGTACGCCCGCTCGCGAACGCGTAATTCACCCTTCATAGAGCACATATGTGGGAGGCACTTGAGTTTTAGGATTCAAGGGTCTCCCTCTTTTTTGTAGGAGGCGATTCTGTTGTCACAGTTCACCGATATCAGCCGCATTAACGTTTGCGGCGGCGACGGCGGAGCCGGATGCATGTCGTTTAGGCGCGAGGCATTTGTCCCCAAGGGCGGCCCCGATGGCGGCGACGGCGGTCGTGGCGGCAATGTCGTCATCCAGGCCGATGCTCAGCTGTCTTCGCTGATCGATTACCGCTTTAAGCATCACTTCCGCGCCGAGCGTGGCACGCACGGGCAGGGTGCCCGTCGTAACGGTAAGAGCGGCGAGGACCTGATTCTCAAGGTCCCTATGGGTACCGTGGTGCGCGAGCTCGACCCCGAGACACAGACCCCGATGTTTGAGATTGCCGACCTTGTGCACGACGGCGAGCGCGTCGTCGTGGCGCCCGGCGGTGCCGGCGGTCTGGGCAACACGCACTTTGTGACGTCGGTGCGCCGCGCTCCGGCCTTTGCCCAGCTAGGCGAGCCGGCCGAGGAGCACTGGATCGAGCTCGAGATGAAACTTATGGCCGATGCCGCGCTCGTGGGCTTTCCCTCGGTGGGTAAGTCATCGCTCATTGCGCGCATGAGTGCCGCCCGCCCCAAGATTGCCGACTACCCGTTTACCACGCTCGTGCCGAACCTCGGCATGGTGCGTGCCGGCGAATATTCTTACGTCGTTGCCGACGTCCCCGGTCTTATCGAGGGCGCGAGCGAGGGCAAGGGCCTGGGTCATCAGTTCCTGCGCCACATTGAGCGTACGGCCCTGATCATGCACGTCGTCGACATGACGGGTGGTTTTGAGGATCGCGATCCGGTCGAGGATTATCGAATCATCAACCGCGAGCTCGAGCAGTATGGTGCCGAGCTTTCGGAGCGTCCGCAGATCGTCGTCGCCAACAAGTGCGATGCGCCGGGTACGGCCGACAAGATTGCCGACCTTAAGCGCGCAGCGCTCGACGATGGACATATGTTCTTTGCCGTGTCTGCCGTGACGGGCGCCGGTCTCAATACGTTGATGCTTGCCGTAGGTGAGCAGGTGGCCAAGCTCCGCGCCGAGCTGGCGGTCTCCGATGAACCGGTCGACCTGCGCGACGATGAGTGGGAGCGCCGCCGCCTGCAGCGTGAGAAGCGTTTCCGCATTGTCCAGGAAGAGCCCGGTGCCTTCCGCGTGGTCGGTCGTGCCATCGAGCGCATGGTCATCCAGACCGACTGGGAAAACGAGGAAGCCGTCATTTACCTGCAGCATAAGTTTGCGCGTATGGGTGTTGACGACGCGCTCGAGAAGGCCGGTTGCCGTGCGGGCGACGAGGTCCGCATTTGCCAGCGCGCCTTTGACTTTGAGGGCGCTGAGGACTTCTCGGAGTACGAGGAGCTCGAGGATGCTGGCGAGGACGTTGCCGTTGAAGTCATTGACGTGGCCGATGCTGCGGATGAAGGCGTCGAGGTTGTCGATGCGGCGGATGCCGCGGGCGATGCCGAGACCTCGGAGGGCGAGTAAGCCATGTCGCTGCGCGGTGGAATCGGTCTGCCCGAGCTTCCTCTAGAGGACGGGCAGGAGTTTAGGCTCGGCATTATGGGTGGCACCTTTGATCCCATCCATTACGGGCATCTGGTGACTGCCGAGCAGGCGCGCGAGTCGCTCGACTTGGACGCTGTGCTCTTTATGCCGGCAGGGTCTCCCGCCTTTAAGCTTGACAAGCCGGTGACGCCTGCCGAGGACCGTTATGCCATGACGGTCCTCGCCACCGCCGCGAACCCGGCCTTTTTGGCGAGCCGGTTCGAGATCGACCGCCCGGGCGTAACCTATACGGCCGATACGCTTCATGCCCTTCGCGACTTTTACCCGCCGCAGGTAAAGCTCTACTTTATTACGGGCGCCGACGCGATTATCGATATCGTGACCTGGCATGATGCCGAACGAATCGCTGAGCTTGCTACCTTTATTGCGGCGACGCGACCGGGCTTTGATATCGATACGGCGCGTGCCCGAATCAAAGAGTCGGGGCTGCCGTTCGACGTGCGCTATATTCAGATTCCGGCGCTGGCGATCAGCTCGACGAACATTCGTAAGCGAGTTGCCCGCGGCATGAGCGTGCGCTACCTTACGAGCGAGTCCGTGCTCGGCTACATTCGCAAACGCAGGCTATATGCCGAATTGGGCCAAGAAGATTTTGAGTGATGGGGGTCTACGTTGTCGGTAGAGGATCAGTTTGAGGGCGATGAGCGCGCGCTGCTCAAGCGCATTCAAGAGCTGCTCGATGTTCGCATGAAGGATAAGCGCAAGCGCTATGTGCATTCGCTGGGTGTTGCCGAGACCGCACTTCATCTGGCCGAGGTCTACGGCGTTGACCGCTTTGATGCCGCTGCTGCCGGTCTGATCCACGACTGGGACAAAGTGCTCTCCGACGACGAGCTGGTTACGCGCGCTCTGCATTACGGCATTAAGATTGCCGGCTCTCCTTCCGCCGCGACGCCGCTTTTGCATGGTCCTGTTGCCGCCTATGAGCTTCCGCAGCTTTTCCCCGAGTTGTCGCCGGCCGTTTTCCAGGCTGTCGACCGTCACACCGTGGGTGCCTGCGACATGACGCCGCTCGATATGGTGGTCTTTGTGGCCGATGCCATCGAGCCCAACCGCCACGGCGACTATGCGCATGCGCTGCGCAAGATGGTGGGGGAGTCGACGCTCGACGAGTTGTTCTTCTCCTGTTTTGCGCAGGGTTTGGTCTATGTGATCCAGTCCGGGCGCTATCTTTATCCCACGGCTATTACGATTTACAACCATTACGCCCAGCTGCGCTAGCTCGGGTGTGTCTAGAAAGAGGTATTCCATGGCCGACGAGACCATGACTGACGAGCAGATTCTTGAGAACGTGGAGCACAAGAGCTTCGCCGCCACGTCCGACCGCACCGCCGCCTCGCTGTCCGCGAGCGGTGTCGCCGCCGAGGATGTCGCCCGCGCCGCCGCGCAGGCCGCCTACGACAAGAAGGGCGAGGACGTTCAGGTGCTCGACCTGACCGAGCTTTCCGACGTGTGCGACTACTTTGTCCTCGCTACCGGCACCAACAACCGCCAGGTCGATTCGATCGTTGACGAGATTGAGGAGAAGGTCGCCGAGGCTTGCGGCGAGCACCCGTTCTCCATCGAGGGTCGCGAGCAGAAGACCTGGGTGCTCATGGACTACGGTTCGGTTGTCGTCCACGTCTTCACTCCTGAAGCCCGCGACTTCTACCGCCTAGAAAAGCTCTGGGGCGACGCCCCCCAGCTCCCCCTCAACCTCCTCTAGTAGCTCATTTGAGACGAGGTTAGCTACCCTCACGCATATCGCCGGGCAGGTGCGGTTTTCCGCACCTGCCCGGCTTTCTTTTTGCCCAAAGGCGGTTAATCGTTGAAGCGGGATTGGCGGCCGAAGGAAAGGGCGGTGTCGCCGAATTTGTCTCGGACGGCGTCGATGGCGACGGAGAGGTCGCGGCGGTCGCTGGATTGGGCTCCGCGGTCATCGATCTCGCAGAACAGGTCAGTCTGGATGCCGCCTTGGTGGTCGAAGTCGCTCATGCCGATGCCCGCTAAGCGAACATGCATGCCATCCTGCCAGATGTTGTCGAGCAGTTCGAGTGCAACCGCCACGAAGATGTTCTCATCGTCGGTCGGATGAGGCAGCCGGCGCTGTGCCGTACGCCCGCTGCCATACGAATACTTAAGCTTGAGCGTTACCGTGGCACCCGTCAGCCCCTGACGGCGCAGGCGGCGTCCCACTGACTCTCCCAACAGCGCAATCGCCGCCTCAATATCCCCACGCTCAGTTAAATCTTTAGCAAAGGTGCGTTCATTGCTGACCGACTTGACCTCGCGCTCTTCATCGAGGCTCGTGACTTCGGAGATTTCGAGTCCCAGCGCACGCTGGCGCATGCGTTCGCCGTTCACGCCAAAAATGGCAGCCAGCGTGGACTCCGGCGCACGCGAAAGCTCGCCGAGGGTGTAGATGCGCATGCGGCGCAGTCGCTCCTCGGCCGAGCGCCCGATGCCGCTCATGGCAGATACCGGCAACGCGGCCAAAAAGCGCTGCTCGGTTCCGGGGCGCACGATGGTCAGCCCAAACGGCTTATCCCGCTCGCTTGCGATCTTTGCGACCGTCTTGTTGCAGCCCACGCCAATGGAACAGGTCACTCCCAGCCCTGCCACGCGGTCGCTTATACGCCGCGCAACCAGCAACGGGTCTTCGGGCGCAAAGCGGCCCGGTGTGATATCGATAAAGGCTTCGTCGATGGATACGCGCTCCACGCGCGGCGTCTCCTCGGCAAGAATCGCCATGACCTGCGCGCTCACCTCACGATAGCGATCAAAATGCCCATGCGTCCAAATGGCCTGCGGGCACAGGCGCCTTGCCTCGGCCGAGGGCATGGCAGAGTGCACGCCAAAGCGACGTGCCTCATACGAACACGTGGACACGACGCCACGCGAATCGGCGTCTCCGCCCACGATGAGCGGCTTTCCTCGCCATTCGGGATGATCGAGCATTTCCACGCTCGCAAAAAACGCATCGAGGTCCATGAGTCCCACCGCCGGACCCGTCCAGGGAGGCGGCGTGACGCCCATGGCATCCTCATAACCGTATGTATGTTCGCGTCTTTCCATGTCATGAGTATACCGCGCAGCTCATGTGGGGTGCGTGTATGTGCTTGCAAATCCCGAATTCTTGTCTAAGATATGGATTTGCCCTCGACTACACCGAAGAAGTTGGTCTCACGGACTTCACCTGCCCGCGTCGATGGCGTATTATGTTCAACTGTTTGTTTGTAGTTGCAGCCTAAAGCTGCTTGGTTGGAGGAGTTTCCTTTGGCAGTCAAGATTCGCCTTGCTCGTCACGGCGCTAAGAAGCGTCCGTACTACCGTGTCGTCGTCGCCGATTCCCGCGCCCCGCGTGACGGTCGTATCATCGAGGAGGTTGGCCGCTACAACCCGATGACCGCCCCCAAGACCATCAACCTCGACCTCGAGAAGATCGCCGACTGGCAGTCCAAGGGCGCTCAGCTCACCGACGCCGTCGCCGCTCTGGTCAAGGCCGCCAACGAGGGCGAGAAGACCGAGACCGTCGTCAAGAAGTCCAAGAAGCAGCTCGCCAAAGAGGCCGAGGCCGCTAAGGCTGCCGCTGAGGCCGCTGAGGGCGCCGAGGAGTAAATCGTGCCTGAGGTTGACGCTGCACAGCTCGAGGGTGAGGCAATGCTCTCAGATCGCATCGCCGATCTCGTCGAATATCTCGTTGTTCAGATCGTCGACGACCCGGATTCCGTGAGCCTTGAGGTCATCGATGGTGACGACGCCTCTACGATTGAGGTTTCGGTCGCCGAGGATGACGTCGCTAAGGTCATCGGCCGTCGTGGCCGTACCATCAAGGCCATTCGCACGCTCGCCCGTGCACTGGCCGCTCGCCTCGACACTGCTGTCGAGGTAGAGGTTCTGGGCTAGGACCTTGAGGTCCCAGTACAAAAACATCGCCCGTGTGGTCAAGCCGCACGGAAGGAAGGGGGAGGTCCTCGCGCAGCCGCTGCGGGGGCTTCCTTCTGTATTAGAGCCGGGTATGCGCGTCGCCCTGACGCCGCCGGCGCTCAAGCGCGACCGCTTTTGCACGGTCGTGTCCGTCACCGATACGGGCGATGGCGATCTGGTCTCGTTTGAGGGCATTGACGACTTGACGGCCGCCGAGGGCATCACGGGATGCTACGTGCTGGCAAATCGTGACGATTTTGAGCTCGATTCGCTCGACGCTGCCTATACCGACCTGATGGGTCGCGAGGTGGTCGACGAGCGCTTCGGTTTGCTCGGCACGATCGTAGAGATCATGTCGACGCCCGCTAACGATGTTTGGGTTGTTGAGGGCGATCGGTACGGCGAGGTACTGATTCCCGTGATCGAGCAGGTCGTGCTCGATCTTCCCGACACAGGAACAATTTCCGTCCACGTTATGGACGGTCTGATCGATATGGACAAGTAGGGAGGACAACATGCTGATCGAGACCCTTTCGGTCTTTCCCGAGATGTTTGAGCCCGTCATGTCCACATCGATCTTGGGCCGCGCCCGCAAGGCCGGCCTTTTTGATTTTAAGGCGTATAACCTGCGCGACTGGACGCACGACCGCCATCGTACCGTCGATGACGAGCCTTACGGCGGCGGGCAGGGCATGCTCATGAAGGTCGAGCCTATTGCCGAGGCCATCGAGGCCATCAGCTCCGAGGGTCCCAAGCCCACCGTAGTGTTCTTCACCCCCTGTGGCGAGCCCTTTACGCAACATGTGGCCGAGCGCCTGCTCAAAAGTGAGCGCCTGCTGTTTGTGTGCAGCCGCTACGAGGGCGTCGACGAGCGTGCGTATGCGTATGCCGATGAGCGTCTGTCGATCGGCGACTACGTGCTTACGGGTGGCGAACTTCCCGCTATGGTCGTTGCCGATGCCGTCGTACGCCTGATTCCCGGCGCCCTGGGCGACGAGATGAGCAATGTGGACGAGTCGTTCTCGACCGCCGAGGACGGAGGCCTGCTCGAGTACGCGCAGTACACCCGTCCCGCCGAGTTCAACGGCGAGGGCGTGCCGCCGGTGCTCGTGAGTGGCGATCACGCCAAGGTCGATGCCTGGCGTCGCAAGAACGCCATCGAGCGCACCTGCCGCTGGCGTCCCGATCTGATCGAGACGGCGCGCCTTACGCCCCAAGAGCGTGCGTACGCGCAGGAGATTTTGGACGCTTCGTATTCGCAGAGCGAGGAGTGAGAATGGTTCCATCGCAGCATTCCGCGTTGAGGGGCGCTTTTGAGTGGATTGCGGTCATCGCGATCGCATTGGTCGCCACCTTCTTGATTCGCTCGTTTGTGGTCGAGCCCTTTGTGGTGCCCACCGGCTCCATGGAGTCCACGATCGAGATTGGCGACCAGATCCTGGCACAAAAGGTGAGCCTCGAGCTCGGTCAGCCCGTCAAGCAGGGCGATATCGTGGTGTTTCACAACCCCGATGGCACCTCCGAGCATGATGTTCTTGTCAAGCGTGTTATTGCCACGGCCGGCCAGACGGTCGACCTGCAGGATGGCAAGGTGGTCGTTGACGGCCAAGCGCTCGACGAGGACTATACGATGGGCATGAGCTGGCCGCTTTCGGTCCAAGCGCCCGGCGCTCAGGTAAGCTATCCCTACACGGTTCCCGACGGGTGCGTGTGGGTGATGGGCGACAACCGCGAAAACTCTGCCGACTCACGCTACTTTGGTCCCGTCGATCGCTCTGATTTGATCGCTGTGGCGCTTGTGCGCTACTGGCCGCTCAACCGCATCGGCGCTATCGACTAAAAACCGCTATAGTACAGTACCTAACCGTGTAATCGTTTCGACGAGGGGATATTAGAGGCATGAACGCTTCATCGCTTTCCTTCCAAGACATCATCCTGCGCCTCCAGCAGTACTGGGGCGAGCAGGGCTGCGTCATTATGCAGCCCTATGACTCCGAGGTCGGTGCCGGTACCTTCCATACCGCGACCACGCTGCGCTCGCTCGGTCCCGCCGAGTGGCGCACCTGCTATGCGCAGCCCTGCCGCCGTCCCGCCGACGGCCGCTACGGTGAGAACCCCAACCGCATGCAGCACTACTATCAGTTCCAGGTGCTCATCAAGCCTTCTCCGGTTAACGCCCAGGAGCTCTACCTGGGGTCTCTTGCCGCTATCGGTCTGGACCCCAACGACCATGACGTCCGCTTTGTCGAGGACGACTGGGAGAGCCCGACGCTCGGCGCCTGGGGCCTTGGCTGGGAGGTCTGGCTCAATGGCATGGAGGTCACGCAGTTTACGTACTTCCAGCAGGTAGGCGGCATCGAGGTCGACCCCGTACCCGTCGAGATCACCTATGGCCTAGAGCGCATTGCCATGTATGCGCAGGGCGTTAACTCGGTCTACGACTTGGTGTGGAGCTACCTGCCCGACGGCACGCCCATGACCTATGGCGACGTGTTCCTTGAGAACGAGCGCGAGTTCAGTGCCTATAACTTTGAGGTCGCAAACGTCGAGATGATGCGTCAGAAGTTTGACGACTACGAGGCCGAGTGCCATTCCTGCCTGGAGCGCAAGCTGTCGCTGCCGGCATATGACTGCGTCATGAAGTGCAGCCACGCTTTCAACCTGCTCGATGCCCGCGGCGCTCTGTCCGCGGTCGAGCGTGCCAACTACATCCTGCGCGTCCGCGCCGTCGCCAAGGCGTGCTGCGAGGCCTATATGGCCGAGGTCGCCGGAGTCAACGAGAATGCCGACCAGGAAGGCGAGGTGGCGTAAGCCATGGCAGACGCTAAGGATTTCCTGTTTGAGATCGGTACGGAAGAAATGCCCTCCGCACCGCTGAACAATGCCGTCAAGCAGCTTGGCACCATGATCGCCAAGGGTCTCGACGAGGCCGGTCTGGCCCACGGCGAGGTCCGCGTGATCTCGAGCCCGCGCCGCCTGGCTGCGCTCGTTGCCGACGTCGCCACCGCGACCGACGAGGTTCACGAGGTCAAGCGCGGCCCCGCGGCCAACATCGCCTTCGATGCCGACGGTAACGCCACCAAGGCCGCCCAGGGCTTCGCCCGCAAGTGCGGTGTGGCTGCCGAGGATCTGGTCCGTCGCGAGGACACCGACGGCCGTGAGTACGTCTTTGCCGAGAAGAACATCCCTTCCGTCCCGGCCACCCCGATCCTGACGGCCCTGTGCGAGAAGACTATCGCTGGCCTGCAGTGGCCCAACTACCGCTCTCAGCGCTGGGGTCACGAGCATGCGACCTTTGTTCGTCCGGTCCGCTGGATTTGCTGCCTTCTGGGCGAGGACGTTGTGCCCGTGTCGTTTGCCGACGTGACGAGTGGCAATACCACGCGTGGTCATCGCGTGCTTGGCCCCGGTGACCATGTGGTCGCCAGCCCCGCCGTCTACGAGCAGGTGCTCGAGGACGCCGGCGTGCTTTCTGCCGAGCGTCGTCGCGAGGCCATCCTTGCCGGTATCGCCGAGGTCGAGGCTGCCCGTCCCGGCTGCCATGTCGATACGCCCAAGAAGGTCTTTGAGGAGGTCATCAACCTCTGCGAGTGGCCGACGGTGCTCGTTGGTACCTTCGATGAGGAGTTCCTCAAGGTCCCGCACGAGATCATCTGCGAGTCCATGCTCACCAACCAGCGCTACTTCCCGATCTATGACGGCGAGGGCAAGCTCACGCGTGAGTTCGTGGTCGTCTCCAACAGCAAGCCCGAGAATGCCGAGCGCGTGATCGACGGCAACGAGCGCGTCGTGCGCGCCCGTCTGGACGACGCCAAGTTCTTCTACGAGGAGGACCTGAAGATTTCCCTTGACGAGTTCCGTGAGCGTCTGGCCAAGGTTGCCTTCCAGGAGAAGCTCGGTAGCGTGCTCGCCAAGTCCGAGCGCATCGAGCAGCTCGCGCTCGCTATTGCCCGCGAGGCTCATCTGGGCGCCCACCTTGCCGCCGATGCCGGCCGTGCCGCGCACCTGTGCAAGGCCGACCTGGTGTCCAACGCCGTTGTCGAGTTCACGAGCCAGCAGGGCGTGATGGGCGGTTATTACGCGACCGCGATGGGGGAGAACGACGAGGTCGCCCACGCCATTCGCGATCACTATCGTCCCCGCTTTGCCGGTGACGAGCTGCCCGAGGGCACCGCTGGCTGCATCGTGGCCTGCGCCGACAAGCTCGATACCATCGCCGGTATCTTTGCCATCGGCGAGCCCCCGACCGGCTCTTCGGACCCCTATGCGCTGCGTCGTGCCGCTATCGGCATCATCAACATCCTGCGCGACCGCCTGCCGATCGACCCCACGTCGCTTATCGACTTTGCGCTCGAGCTCTATAGTGAGCAGGGCATTGAGTTTGACGCCGCCGAAGTCGCCCAGCAGGTTCGCGACTTCTTCCATGGCCGCCTGGTGAGCATGGCCCGCGACGAGAAGATCCCGGCCGACACCGTTGCTGCCGTCTCCGCGGTGCACATCATCGCCCCGTCCGTCTTCTTCGCCCGCTGCGCCGCCCTCGACGAGGCCCGCAAGAACGATGCCGAGACCTTTGACAACCTGGCTACGGCCTATGCCCGTGCCGCGCATATCTCCAAGTCCGAGCTGGGCGCGGAGTACGACCGCAGCCTGATGGGCGAGGCCGAGCTCGCGCTTGCCGATGCTTCCGAGGCTGCTCAGACTGCTGTCGATGCTGCCCTTGCTGCCGAGGACTATCCGGCCGCATTTGCCGCCCTCGCCGCCCTGCGCGCGCCCATCGACCGTTTCTTCGATGAGGTTATGGTCATGGACAAGGACGAACAGCTCCGCGATAATCGCCTTAAGCTGCTCAACCGCTTCGAGGCCGTTTTCTCCGGCATCGCCAACATCGGTGAGCTTGCCCGCAAAAAGTAAGCTAGCCTGCGCATAAGCGCAAAAGGAGCCCCGCATGGATTGCCCGGTCACCGCTCGTCCCACCGTTATCGTTATCTCCGACTCGCTCGGCGATACCGCTTGTGAGGTGGTGCTTGCGGCGTCCGGGCAATTTGATGAAGGGGCTTTTCGTTTGTTGCGCCTGCCCAAGGTGACCTCGGTGGAGCAGGTGGAGTCGTTTGTGGGCCCGCGCGTCGATGCCGACCATCGCGATATTGCCGTGTTTCACACCATTGTCGATCCGGCGCTTCGCGCCCGCGTGCTCGATTACCTGGGCATGCTGCATATCCGTTCGGTCGACCTGATCGGTCCGACGCTCGCCGTGCTATCGTCGCTCATCGGTGTGCCGCCCAAAGGCGTCGCGGGCGTGATTCACAGGACCGATGACCGCTATTTCCATCGTATCGAGGCCATGGAATATTTCGTTGAGCACGATGACGGGCGCGGTTGCGACGATTTGTCGGGTGCCGATATCGTGCTGCTGGGCGTATCGCGCACGTCCAAGACGCCGCTGTCGATGTATCTGGCTTATCAGGGCTACAAGGTTGCCAATGTTCCGTTGGCCCATGGCATGGAGCCGCCGAAGTCGATTTACGAGGTTGACCCGATGCGCCTGTTCGGCCTGATTTCGACCGTCGATGTGATTTCTGAAATTCGCGATAGCCGCTTGGGCGATGACTACGCTCGTGCCGTTGCCGGCTCCTATGCCGAGCCCGAGAGCGTGCACAGCGAGCTCGAGGAAGCCCGTGCGCTCATGAAGCGCCTAGGCTGCTTTGTGGTACGTACCGACGGCAAGGCCATCGAGGAGAGCGCCTCCGAGATCATCAGCCACTTGGAGGAAATCCAAGAAGCCCGCGCCCGCCGCGCCGCCCGTCGAGCCCAACAAAGCTAGCTTATTGGGGTAGCTAAAAAGCCCCGTCTAAAAAGACTAACTAAAAATAATGCACGATAATGGTAAAGCGATTTAGCAAATTACTTGCATTTGACCTGCAAGTTTATTGAAGTGGTCTCTTCATAAGGTAACCACCTTTACCTACCGTTTACCGCCAGTTTTAGCACGTTTACCAAACCGCGCATCCTCTGCTCAAGCCTGCCCAAAACGCGCCGTATAGTTCCCTCACGGCCCGCATCCGGTGGGTCGATTCGTTACCACGGTCGTGCGCGTTAGTGCATGGAAGGGGAAGTATCGTGAGCGATTGCAAGAGGGTTTACCGTTTTGGAACCGACGCCCAGGGCACCTGTGTCACCGAGGGCGACAAGTCCATGAACTTCGTGCTTGGCGGCAAAGGCGCTAACCTTGCCGAGATGAGCCGTATCGGCCTGCCGGTTCCCGGTGGCTTTACCATTACCTGCCAGACTTGCGTCGAGTACTCCGGTGCCGGCAACGTGTGGCCCGAGGGCGCACTCGATGAGATCGTTGCCGCCGAGGCGGACCTCGAGGCCCGCTGCGGCAAGAAGCTCGGCGACGCCTCCGATCCGCTGCTCGTGTCGGTTCGTTCGGGCGCTCCGTTCTCCATGCCCGGTATGATGGACACGGTCCTCAACTTGGGCCTCAATGACGATTCCGTCCAGGGCCTCATCGCGCAGACGCAGAACCCGCGTTTTGCCTGGGATAGCTATCGTCGCTTTATCCAGATGTTCTCCAACGTCGTCATGGGTGTCGATGCCGACCTGTTCGAGAACGCCCTGACCCAGGCCCGCCTGGTCGCCGGCGTTCGCGTCGATTCCGAGCTTTCGGCCGAGGACCTGCAGGAACTCGTCGAGACCTTTAAGGGCATCTTCTCCGAGAACGTCGATGCCGCCCTGTATCCCGAGCTCGAGGTCGCCGATGGCAAGCCCGTCTTCCCACACGATCCGGAGCTCCAGCTGCGCCTTGCCATCCAGGCCGTCTTTGGCAGCTGGATGAACGAGCGCGCCTGCATCTATCGCAAACAGCACGGCATCTCCGACGAGCTCGGCACCGCCGTCAACGTGCAGGCCATGGCCTTTGGCAACAAGGGCGAGACCTCTGCGACAGGCGTCGCCTTTACGCGTAATCCGGCCGACGGCACCAAGGAGTTCTACGGTGACTTTTTGGTTAATGCCCAGGGCGAGGACGTCGTCGCCGGTATCCGCAACACCGAGCCCATCGCCGACCTCAAGACCACCCCGGGCCTCGAGTCCGCAGGTGAGGAGCTCGAGCGCGTGTTCCTGACGCTCGAGGATCATTACCGCGATATGTGCGATATCGAGTTTACCATCGAGCAGGGCAAGCTCTGGATGCTCCAGACCCGCGTGGGCAAGCGCACCGCCACCGCCGCCCTGCGCATCGCCATCGAAATGGTCGAGGAAGGCCTGATCACCCGCGAAGAGGCCGTGAGCCGCATCGATCCCGCGCAACTCGACCAGCTCCTTCACCCGCAGTTCGACGCCTCCAAGAAGTACGAGGCTCTCGCCAGCGGTCTTAATGCCAGCCCCGGTGCCGCCGTGGGCGAGGTCGTGTTCTCGAGCGACGACGCTGTCGCGCGTTCCGCCGAGGGTCACAAGGTCATTCTGGTTCGTTGGGAGACCAACCCCGACGACCTGAAGGGCATGGTCGCCGCCGAGGGCATCCTGACCAGCCACGGTGGCAAGACGAGCCATGCCGCCGTTATCGCCCGCGGCATGGGTACGCCCTGTGTCTGCGGCGTTGAGCGCTTCCACATCGACGCCGCCGAGAAGGTCGTGCGTATCGAGGGCATCGACCGCGTGCTGCGCGAGGGCGATGTCATTTCCATCGACGGTACCCAGGGTATCGTCGTCGACGGCGCCGTTGATCTGGTCTCGGCCGAGCTCACCGGCGATCTGGACACTATCCTGTCCTGGGCCGATGAGATTCGTCTGGACGAGACCTGTGGCCATGCCAACCATGTGCGCGTCAACGCCGACAATCCCGAGGATGCCGAGCTCGCACTCGAGTTTGGCGCCGAGGCTATTGGCCTGTGCCGCACCGAGCACATGTTCCTAGGCGACCGTAAGAACATCATCCAGAGCTTTATCCTGTCTGACGATGAGGCCGTGAAGCAGCAGGCCCTGGCCGACCTGCTCAAGGTTCAGACCGAGGACTTCCTGGCGATGTTCAAGACCATGTCCGGTCGCGATGTGGTCGTCCGCCTGCTCGATCCGCCGCTTCATGAGTTCCTGGATAATCCTCGCGACCTCGAGGTCGCCATCACCAAGAAGGAAGCCGCCGGCGCCAGCGAGGAAGAGCTTGCCGTCCTGCGCGCCCGCCTGCGTCGTATCGACGGCATGATCGAGTCCAACCCGATGCTCGGCCTGCGCGGCGTTCGCCTGTCCGTCGTCTTTAGCGATCTGCCGCTCATGCAGGTTCGCGCCGTCGCCACGGCCGCTGCCCGCCTAATCAAGGAGGGCGTCGATCCGCGCCCCGAGATCATGGTTCCGCTCGTTTCCATCACGGCCGAGCATGTCCAGACCCGCGAGGTCATCGAGCGCGTGATCGCCGAGGTTTCCGTCGAAGAAGGCGTCGAGCTCAATATTCCCGTGGGCACGATGCTCGAGCTGCCGCGCGCCTGCATGGTCGCTGACGAGATCGCCCACCATGCCGACTTCTTCTGCTTTGGCACCAACGACCTCACCCAGACGACCTTCGGTTTCTCGCGTGACGACGCCGAGGCTAAGTTCATCCCGCTGTACATGCATAAGAAGATTCTGAAGGACAACCCCTTCGAGACCATCGATACGGCAGTACTCGAGCTGGTACGCATGGCCGTCGAGAAGGGCCGTGCCACCAACCCCGACATGCACTTTGGCGTGTGCGGTGAGCACGGCGGCGACCCCAAGTCCATCAAGGGCCTGTTTAACGTGGCCGACGTGGACTACGTGTCCTGCTCGCCCTACCGCGTGCCCCTCGCGCGCTTGGCTGCCGCCCAGGCCAAGCTCGAGGCCAAGCGTCCCGCCTAACGTTTTGGGCGTAGACGCCTAGTGTAGCCCCCCTTCATGCCGCCCGTCTCATTTGTGAGACGGGCGGTTATCATGTGCGGGTTTTGTCTTTTTGTCTGCGTAAAAAATTGTTCTTGCAGCAGAAACCCGCGCGTGTATACTCGAATACGTTTGTTCAACTACGTGCCGGCCATGGTGGTACGGCACCTCTAGAAGAGTAAGGAATTGCACATGGATTACATCCGCGCAATCGAGCGTCAGCAGATCCGCGAGGACATTCCTCAGGTTCGCGTCGCCGACAACGTCAAGGTTCACTACCGCATTAAGGAAGGCGACCGCGAGCGCATCCAGGTCTTCCAGGGCGACGTCATCCGCATGGCCGGCGCCGGTGCCCGCGAGACCTTCACCGTCCGCAAGATGTCCTTCGGTGTCGGTGTTGAGCGTACCTTCCCGCTTCACAGCCCCAAGATCGCCAAGCTCGAGGTCGTTCGTCATGGTCGCGTCCGTCGCGCCAAGCTGTACTACCTCCGCGACAAGGTGGGCAAGGCTGCTCGCATCCCCGAGAAGCGCTAAGAAGATCGCAGCGTCTGTCCACTCGTTTGGACACAAGGGTCACCTTCGGGTGGCCCTTCTTTTTATCTGATTTGCATGCAAGGAGGGCCTGGTATGGCCAACATGACGAGCTCGGTTTCGGCATCGCAGGTTGCCGGTGAGTTGGCGAGCGCCACGTTTGAGGAGATTCCCGCCCTCGTGGAGCATTATCGCGAGGACCCGCGCCAGCAGGTGATCAAGGCTTGCGAACGCGCCCTCAAACGCCATGCCAAAGAGCTTGCCGAGCGCGAGCGCGTCAATGACATGTACGAGCTTATGCATGAGCTTGGCGGCGATGGAGTGGTCGTTGGTGTCGACGAGGTGGGTCGCGGATCGGTGGCCGGTCCTTTGACGGTATGCGCTGTCTGCCTTCCTATGGAGCCGCGCGTCTGGGGCATCAACGATTCCAAAAAGCTCACGCCGGCGCGCCGCGAGTTGCTCTCAGTGAAGATTGCCGAGGTGGCGACGGCGATCGGTTTTTGCCATATCGCGCCTAAGGATATCGATGAGATGGGCATGGCCCGTGCTATCCGTACCGCCGTTGCGGGCGCCGTGGCCGATACGGGGCTCGAGCCCGATTGCGTGCTTATGGATGGCAACCCCTTGGGCGCCGTTCCTAACGAGCGCGATGTGGTGAAGGGCGATGCCAAGATCGCCTGCATCGCCGCGGCGTCCATCATGGCCAAGGTCACGCGTGACGAGATGATGGTCGAGTACGACGCCGAGTATCCCGAGTACCATCTGGCCGAGTCGAAGGGCTATGCGAGCCCCGAGCACATCGAGGCCATTCGCAAACATGGACTTTGTCCGCTGCACCGCGTGAGCTTTTGCGGAAACTTTCTGCAGACTGAGCGCCTTTTCTAGGCCAATTGTGGAGACATGGACCTCTGGGGTTTTATAAACCTGCTGGTAGCGGGCCGTATGCAACACCATTGTTGCGTACGGCCCGTTTTTTGACGGCATTTGGTCAGCTTTTGGTTTGCTTCCGGTACTTACCCGCATGAAAGGTGCCCTCATCATCGGGGCAATGCAGTGTGCGGGAAAGGAGACCCCATGAGTGCCGCAAGCAAAAAGAGCAAGACGCAGCAGCTCAAGGAGCGTTGGGAAAACGGCGAGCTCGACTCCAGGGCGATGACGCCCGAGTTTATCAAGGGACTCAGTCCCCGCGAGCTAGGCATGCTGGGCGAGCTGATCACCATCGACTACTTTAACGAGCGCGGCTACACCTTGCTGGAGCAGGGCTATCGTTGCACCGAGGGCGAGGCCGATCTGGTGCTGCTCGATGAGCTCGACGATGTCGTGGTGATGGCCGAGGTCAAGACCAGACGCGTTTCGCTGGATTGCACCACGCGGGTCTTTCCCGAGGAGGCCGTGGACGCCCAAAAGCAACGCCGCTACCGCCGCATCGCAAGTTGCTATCTCATGGAGCATTATCCGCTCAAGGCGATTCGCTTCGATGCTGTGGGTGTCACCATCCGCGGCGGGCATATCGCCGAGATCGAGCATCAGTACAACGCGTTCGATTGGCAGGTGTCGTGATGGCGTTCGAGACGTTTGCCGTTCACGCGGCCTGCATCCGCGGCGTCGAGGCGATTCACGTCACGGTCGAGGTCTCGCTTGCCGGTGGCGTTCCGGGCATCCAGATGCTCGGCATTCCGAGTATGGAGGTGATGGAGTCACGCGGTCGTATTCGCTGCGCGATGCGCTCCGCCGGGTTCGAGATCCCGCGCTCGGGCATTACCGTTAACCTGGCACCCGGCGATATCCGCAAGACCGGTAGCGGCTTTGACCTGCCCATCGCCATCGCGGTTCTAGCGGCCGATGAGCAGATTCCCCGTGACAACCTCGATCGCTGCCTTATCGCAGGTGAGCTTGGTCTGGACGGTACGGTGCTTCCCGTCAAGGGCGAGGTGGCGTTTCAGCTATTGGCTCGCGACATGGGGCTGTCTTTTATCGCCGGCAGGTCCGACCAGCATGTGCCACTCGCGGGCGTAGATTGCGGCTTTATCGACCATCTGTCTCAGCTTGCTCATGGCATGGGCGATGCCGCACGGCACTACTTGGATTCCGAGGGTGTCGAGGCGACCTTTGAGCCCGAGCTCGACTATGCAGACGTGCTGGGGCAGGAAGTCGCTAAACGCGGCATGGCGCTTGCGGCGGCAGGAGAACTCGGCTTGCTCATGATCGGGTCTCCGGGATCGGGCAAGACGATGCTCGCACGCCGTATGACCGGCATCCTGCCCGAGCTTTCCGTTGAGGATCAGCAGGAGGCACTGTGCATCCATTCGGTTTTGGGTGAGAACATTGATGGCTTGTTGGCGGGGCACCGCCCCTTCCGCAGTCCCCACCACAGTATTTCGACCGCAGGCCTTATCGGCGGCGGGCGCCCGGTGCACCCGGGTGAGATCAGCCTTGCTCATGGCGGCGTGCTCTTTTTGGACGAGCTTGCCGAGTTTCCCACTGGCGTGCTGCAGACGCTGCGTCAGCCCATCGAGCGCGGCTACGTGAGGATCGTACGCGTCGACGGGGCTTTTACCTTCCCGTCGCGCTTTCAGCTGCTGGCTGCGAGCAATCCCTGCCCCTGCGGCTTTTTGGGCGATCGCGAGGTGCCGTGTCGCTGCTCGGCGGCGATGGTCGAGCGCTATCGGTCTAAACTGCGCGGTCCTTTGGCCGACCGTATCGACATGATGATCGATGTGACCCGTCCCGACCCTCAAGTGATTATCGAGGGTGCGGAGGGCATGTCGTCGGCCGAGTTACGTGACTACGTTGTGCGCGGTCGCGCCTTTCGCGCTTGGCGCGAATCCCGCATGGACGATGCGGATGCCGAGGCCGAGGATGACGAGACTCGGTCCATTGACGGCGTCGTTTCGACCTTTGAGCTCGATGATGCGGCGGAGAAGTGTGTGCTCGGCCTGTCGAAGCGCACGCATCTCACAGGGCGTGGCATCGTGCGCCTTGTTCGCATTGCGCGCACGATCGCAGATGTCGCCGAGAGCGAGCAGGTGACGCAGGACCACGTGCTCGAGGCGGCGATGTACCAGGGAAGGAGGGACCAATGATGGCTGAGGGGACCTTCGAGCTGCATCCAGGTGACGCGTTGTATCCCGAGACCGTTTTGGAGCTTTCTGATGTACCTCAGACGCTCTATGTGCGCGGCAACCCCGAGGCGCTTTCGACGCCCGCGCTCTCCATCATCGGTGCGCGAAAGGCCTCGCCGTATGGTCTTGCCGTGGCAGAGCTTGCGGCGAAGGTGGCGGTTGAGGCGGGAGTGACGGTAGTTTCGGGCGGTGCAGTCGGTTGTGACCAGGCCTCGGGTTGGGCTGCGGTCAACGCCGGCGGCAAACACGTCGTGGTGCTGGGGACGGGCGCCGACGTGGTCTACCCGCGTTCGAGCGCGGGGCTTATTACGCGCACGCTCGATACGGGCGGCGCGGTCGTGTCGATCTCTCCGTGGGGCATGGGTCCGCGCAAGTTTGCCTTTCCGCGTCGCAATCGCGTGATCGCGGCCCTGTCGCAAGCCCTCTTTGTATCCGAGGCGGGTATGCCTTCCGGGACGTTTTCTACAGCCGAGGCTGCTATGGATTTGGGGCGCGAACTTCTTGCCGTGCCGGGGTCGATCCTATCGCCCGAGTCGCGTGGCACGAATTACCTCATTGCGAACGGTGCCTGCTGCATTGTCGACGAGGAGTCCATCGAGATGGCTATCTCTCGCATATACGGCACCCTGCGCTACTCGCGCCCCGATGCTCCCGGCATTGCCGACCTGAATCCAACACAGCAGACCGTGATGCATGCGCTCATCGCCTCTCCGCTCAAGGTCGACGACATCGCGGCGCTCGTCTCACTCGATGCTGTCGGCGTACTCAAACTCTTGGGTTCGCTTGAACTCGAGGGCCTTATCGAGCGCATGATGGATGGAAGGTATGCGCCCTCCAAGTTTGCCCTTCACGCCCAGACGCCCTTCGGTCACAATGGAAAACGTGTCAATTAGAAAGGTGTTTGCAGATGCAGTTCGATCAGGTGACGGTTATCGGTGGCGGTCTGGCGGGTTCGGAATGCGCGATCCAGCTGGCAGACCGCGGGTTTGCCGTAAAGCTGTGCGAGATGCGCCCCCAGGTGAGCTCCCCGGCTCACCATACCGATCACCTGGCAGAGCTCGTCTGCTCCAATTCGTTTAAGTCGACCCGTCCGGATTCCGCGGCTGGTTTGCTGAAGGCCGAGCTTGAGCGCATGGGTTCAGTCCTGCTCGACTGCGCCCATCGCGCTGCTGTTCCCGCTGGTGGCGCCCTGGCGGTCGACCGTGTTACATTCTCCGAGCTCGTCGAGGCTGAGGTTGCCGCCCGCCCCAATATCGAGGTCGTTCACGGCGAGGTCACCCAGATCCCCGAGGGCCACGTGGTCATTGCCGCGGGCCCGCTGTGTTCACCGGCGCTGAGCGAAGAGGTCATGAAGCTCGTCGGTGGCGACGCCCTTGCGTTCTTCGATGCCGCGGCGCCGATCGTCGATGCCTCCACGCTCGATATGGACGTGCTGTTTTCGCAGTCGCGCTACGAGGAGCAGGGGAGCGGCGACTATCTCAACGCTCCGCTCAACAAGGAGGAGTACGAGGCCTTTATCGAGGCGCTCACCACGGCCGACCGCGTGGTGCTCAAGGACTTTGAGGGCGGCGATCTGTTCCAGGCCTGCCAGCCTGCCGAGGAGGTTGCGCGCACCGGCAAGGACGCCATTCGCTTTGGCGCCATGAAGCCCGTCGGCCTCACCGACCCGCGTACCGGACGTCGCCCTTGGGCGGCGATTCAGCTGCGTGCCGAGAACAAGGAGAAGACCGCCTATAACCTGGTGGGCTTCCAGACCAACCTGACCTTTGGCGAGCAGAAGCGCGTCTTCCATATGGTGCCGGGCCTGGAGAACGCTGAGTTCTTCCGCTACGGTGTCATGCACCGCAATACCTTTGTCGACGCCCCGCACGTGCTCGATGGCACCTTTGCCGTGCCCGGTACCGGCGTGCGCCTGGCCGGTCAGATCACCGGCACCGAGGGGTACATGGAAGCCGTGGCGACCGGTCTGCTCGCGGCGCTCAACACCTATGCAGAGGCTATCGGCGCCGATTCCGTCGAGTTGCCCCGCGTGGGCGCCCTGGGTGCGCTCGTGGGCTATGCGACCGATCCTGCCACCGTGGGCTATCAGCCCATGCATGTCAACTTTGGCCTGGTGCCGCCGCTCGAGGACGGTAAGCGCCGCAGCAAGCGCGACCGCTATCAGGCCTATGCGGACCGTGCGCTCGAGGCCCTCGATGCCTACTTGGCCACGCGTTCCGACTTGTTTGGAGGCGACCGGTCATAGCCTTTGACCTGTACGACACCGTCGACTCTTTTATCGCCTATATCGCACGCGTTGAGGGGCTTTCTCCCAACACGGTGACGGCCTATGGCTCGAGACTGGAGCGCTTTGCTGCCTGGTGCGAGCGCGAGGATATTGATGCTTTCGCTGCCGACGTGCGCACCATTCGTCGCTATCTTGCTGAGCTTTCGCGTGAGCAGGTGGCTCCCCGAACGCTTGCGGCGCACCTGTCGGCTATCCGATCTCTCTATCGCTGGATGGCTGCCGAGGGGATTGTCGAGGGCGATGCGGTCTCGGCGATCGCGTCGCCCAAGCTGCCGCGTGACCTGCCGGGCGTCCTTACGACCCAGCAGGTCGAGGCGCTGCTCAAGACGCCTGATACCTCAACACCCGCGGGACTGCGCGATGCGGCGATGCTCGAGTTGCTCTATGCCTCGGGTGCCCGCATCTCAGAGCTTGCGGCGCTCAATGTGGAATCCATCTCATGGTCCGAGCGCACGCTGCGCCTGTGGGGCAAGGGGAGCAAGGAGCGTATCGTCCCTCTGTATCGTCGTGCGCTCGATGTGACGCGTCTCTATATTGAAGAGGGGAGGCCGGAGTTGCTCGCTCGGGCAAAGCGCCGCGACCTCGCTACCGGGCCGCATCCGCTGCTTATATCGGCGCGCGGCAATCGCATGAGCGCCGCGATGCTTCGGCGGCGGTTCCATACGCTGGCGACGCTCGCCGGCATTCCGGCTGACATCGCCCCGCATGCGATGCGCCATACCTTTGCGACCGACTTGCTCGAGGGCGGTGCGGACCTGCGCTCGGTTCAAGAGCTGCTAGGTCATGCGAGCCTGTCCACGACGCAGATCTACACGCATCTCACACCCGATCGGCTTAAACGTGCCGTGGCTCAAGCCCATCCCCGCGGCGAATAGTGGCTGGGACGTCCCGCGCCGCACTCAGGTGTGTGGTTTTGATTACGGGTTGGCAGGAAGAGGTAATCCTGCTATCATTCATCGGGTTGCTTCACGGCAACAGGTTTTTATCACGCACGCGCGGCTACTTCATACCGTGGTGCCCGGGCTTTGGTAGCACATGTCCGGGTTGGTTTTGGAGGATGACCCCGCGCGGAGGCAAACCACAGGAGGTTTAACATGGCTACCAAGATTAATATCCGCACCCTGCTCGAGGCCGGCTGCCACTTCGGTCACCAGACCCGTCGCTGGAACCCCAAGATGAAGCCGTTCATCTTCGGTGAGCGCAACGGCATTTACATCCTCGACCTCAAGCAGACCATCCTCGACGCCGACCAGGCTTACACCTTCGTCAAGAACGTCGCCAAGGGTGGCAACGTGCTGTTCGTCGGCACCAAGAAGCAGGCTCAGGAGGCCGTCAAGAACGCCGCTGAGCGCGCCAACATGCCTTACATCAACCAGCGTTGGCTCGGCGGCATGCTGACCAACTTCGTCACCATCCGCTCCCGCATCAACCGCATGGAGGAGCTCGAGGCCATGGTCGAGGACGGCCGCATGGCAGTGCTCCCCAAGAAGGAGCAGGCTGTGCTCGGTAAGGAGCTCACCAAGCTCCAGACCAACCTCGGTGGCGCCCGCGACATGAAGGGTCTGCCCCAGGCTCTCTTCGTCATCGACACCAAGCGCGAGGAGAACGCTATCAAGGAGGCCCAGCGCCTGAACATCCCCGTCGTCGCTCTGATCGACACCAACTCCGATCCCGACGAGGTCGAGTACGGCATCCCCTGCAACGATGACGCTATCTCCGCTGTCACCCTTATGTGCGAGCTCATGGCTGACGCCTGCCTCGCTGGCTCCGGCAAGGAGCAGGTCTCCGAGGCCGAGATGGCCGCTGAGCCCAAGGCCGAGTAAATCAGTCTTAGTTAATTCTTTTTCATCTCTTTGAAAGGAACCACAATGGCCCAGATTACCGCCGCTATGGTCAAGCAGCTCCGCGAGATGACCGACTCCCCGATGATGGAGTGCAAGAAGGCTCTCGTCGAGGCTGACGGCGACATGGACGCCGCTGTCGACGTTCTGCGCAAGAACGGCCTCGCCAAGGCTGCCAAGAAGGCTGGCCGTGAAACCAACGAGGGCGCTGTCGCCGCGTTCGTCTCCGAGGACGGCAAGACCGGCGCTCTGCTCGAGCTCTCCTGCGAGACCGACTTCGTCGGCTCCAACGCCAAGTTCACCGGCTTTGCTTCCAAGGTCGCTGAGGTTGTCGCTACCACCGAGCCTGCTGACGTCGACGCTCTGCTCGAGAAGCCGATGGGCGAGGAGACCGTTTCCTCCGAGCTCACCGAGATGATTCACATCATGGGCGAGAACATGAAGATCTCCCGTTTCGCCGCCCGCAAGGCTCAGAACGGCGCTCTCGCTTCTTACATCCACATGGGTGGTAAGATCGGCGTTCTCGTCGAGTTCGCTTTCGAGAAGGCCGAGACCGCTCAGGCTGAGTCCTTCAAGACCTTTGCTCACGACGTTGCCCTTCAGGTTGCCGCCGTCGCCCCGATCTGCGCTACCCGCGATCAGGTTCCGGCCGAGACCGTCGAGCACGAGAAGCAGATCTACATGGCTCAGGCTGCCGAGTCCGGCAAGCCCGAGGCTATCCAGGAGAAGATGGCTGTTGGCCGTCTGGAGAAGTTCTACAAGCAGTCCGTGCTCACCGAGCAGGAGTTCATCAAGGACAGCTCCCTCACCATCAAGAAGTACGCTGAGCAGGTCTCCAAGGAGCTCGGCGACACCATTACCGTCGTTGCCTTTGACCGTCTGGTCCGTGGCGAGTAAATAAGCTCTTGTAGCTGGTAATGAGCAGGCTGTGGGTTTTACTCACAGCCTGCTTTTTCATGGCTCCCCGTTAAGCCTTTGATATTATGTTATGAGTCTAATTAAAGGAGGATCGCTTTGTCCGACATCCGATATAAACGCGTGCTTCTGAAGCTCTCCGGTGAAGCGCTGATGGGCGATGGCAACTACGGCATCGACCCCAAGGTTACCGATCATCTTGCCAAGCAGGTCAAGGAGCTGCTCGCCGTTGGTCATGAGGTCGGCGTCGTTGTCGGCGGCGGCAATATTTTCCGCGGCATGGCCGGCGCCGCCGGTGGTATGGACCGCGCTCAGGCCGATTACATGGGCATGCTCGCTACCGTTATGAACGCGCTTGCCCTGCAGGATGCCTTCGAGCACAACGATGTTCCCTGCCGCGTGATGAGCGCTATCCAGATGAACGAGATCTGCGAGCCCTATATTCGCCGTCGCGCCATCAACCACCTGTCCAAGGGCAACGTCGTTATCTTTGCCGCCGGATCGGGTAATCCGTACTTTACGACTGACACCGCCGCGGCCCTTCGCGCCTGTGAGATCGGTGCCGAGATTCTGATTAAAGCCACCAAGGTTGATGGCATCTACGACAAGGATCCCGTCAAGTGCGCTGACGCCGTCCGCTTTGACAAGATCACCTATCACGAGGTGCTCGTTCGAGGCCTGCAGGTTATGGATTCCACGGCTACGGCTCTTTGCCAGGACAACCGTATGCCCATTTTGGTCCTCAACATCGATGGCGAGGACACCGTCAAGCGCGCGCTCGCGGGTGAGCCCGTCGGCACGCTCGTCTATCAGGAGGATTAAGCATGGCAGAGAACATCACCGCCCACATGGACAAGTCACTCGAGTCCCTCAAGCATAACTTCTCCAAGGTCCGCACTGGCCGCGCTAACGCCAACATCCTGTCTGACATCACCGTTGACTACTATGGTGTTGCCACGCCCGTCACGCAGGTTGCCGCCGTTAAGACCCCCGAGGCCCACATGCTGCTTATCGAGCCGTGGGATAAGGCGCTCATCAATGCCATCGTCAAGGCCATCAGTGCCTCCGACCTGGGTATTACCCCCAACTCCGATGGTACCGTCGTGCGTCTGCCGTTCCCGGCTCCCACCGAGGAGCGTCGTCGCGAGCTCGTTAAGGAGTGCCGCGAGTACGCCGAGCAGGCCAAGGTCTCCATCCGTAACATCCGTCGCGACTTTAACAACAAGCTCGAGCGCGACGAGGAGCTCACCGAGGACGATGTCCGTCGCGAGCAGGCCAAGGTCCAGAAGCATACCGATGAGTATGTTGCCAAGGTCGAGGAGCTTCTGAAGGAAAAAGAAGCCGAGGTCATGGAGATCTAAGGTGCAATACGACGAGCATAAACTGGTCGAGTACTTTGCCGACGCCCCTGCGGGCGTCGGTTTTTCCGACCTTGACCTCAATAACATTCCGCACCATATTTCGTGCATCATGGACGGCAACGGCCGTTGGGCCACGGCGCGCGGTCTTGCCCGCACCGAAGGCCACAAGGCCGGCATCGTCTCGCTGCGCGAGATCATTACCGCCTGCGTGCGCCTGGGCGTCGACGTGCTTTCGGCTTATGCGTTTTCGACCGAAAACTGGAATCGCCCGCAGCACGAAGTCAACGTTCTGATGCACCTGTTTGCCAAGACGTTTATCGATGAGCTGCCGCTGCTTAAGCGCGAGAACGTTCGCGTTGTCTTTTTGGGCGATATTTCCGCGCTGCCCAAGAAGACCCGCGACGTCTTTGAGCGCGGCCTTGCCGAGTGCGCCGACCATACCGGTATGACGCTGGCACTGGCCGTTAACTACGGTGCCCGTGCTGAGATCACCCGCGCTGTCCGCCAGATCGCACTTGATGCGGCTGCCGGCAAGATTGATCCCGCCGCGGTTGACGACAATATGGTGGCTTCGCACCTGTACACCGCTGGGCTGCCCGATCCGGAGCTTGTGATTCGCACCTCCGGCGAGCTTCGTCTTTCGAATTATCTGTTGTGGCAGGTTGCCTATTCCGAGTTCTATGTCACCGATACCTATTGGCCTGACTTTGACCGCTGGGGCCTTGTCGACGCCATTTTGGCCTACCAGGGTCGCGACCGTAGGTTTGGTGGACTGAGCAAGACCGAGGAGGCTTAATCGTGTCCGAACGTCCCAAGGCATCCGCTCCCAAGGCGCCTACTTCCGCGATGCCCGCGCGTAAGGCAGCCCCTGCAGGGGCGCCTGCAGCGAAGGGCAGCTCCGGTTCATGGCTGGCGGGCTTTATCACCCGCGCTGCCGCCGGTATCGTCTATGCCGTTGTATTTATCCTGTGCCTGGTTTTGGGTATTGTGCCCACGGCAATCTTCGTGTCCGTCATGAGCGGTCTGTGCTGCTATGAATTCTTCCGCATGACGAGGCTCGACGGCAAGGTTGCCAACGAGCGCCTTGGTATTGCTGCCGCTGTGCTCTTTCCGCTCTCGGCACTGGGCGATTCGCTGCTGTTGAATGCCTTGCTGTTCGCTTTGATGCTTGCGGTTGGTATCTGGTATGTCTGGTCTCCGCGCACTCGCATCTCTGACGTTGCCGTGACGCTCATGGGCCCTATCTACACTGGCTTTATGCTGTCGGCTATCGTGCTGCTGCGCGATGCCGTGCCCGGTTTTGCCGGCGCCCTGCTTTCGGTGGGCGTTTGCGCGTCCCTTTGGGTCTCCGACTCGTTTGCCTACATCGTGGGCAGCCGCATCGGCAAGCATAAGATGGTTCCCAAGATCTCTCCCAAAAAGAGCTGGGAAGGCTTTGTCGGCGGCATCTTGGGGTCAGTCTTGATCTGGCTCATCCTGTGGGCAACGCACTTCTATAAGCTGAGCCTGCCCTATGCACTGCTGTGCGGCGTGGTCGTCTCCATCCTGGGCGTTATCGGCGACCTCATCGAGTCGCGTATCAAGCGCGGCGTTGGCGTCAAAGATTCCGGCAATCTCATCCCGGGCCACGGCGGCATGCTCGACCGCAGCGATTCGCTCATCTTTGGCTGCATTACCGCGCAGCTGCTGCTGATGATCGGAGGCGTGCTGTAATGGCTTATCAGACCACCTACGGTCCCGACGGGCGTCTTCGTGTTGCCGTTCTGGGCTGTACTGGTTCTATCGGCACTCAGGCGCTCGATGTGTGCCGTCAGCATGCCGATCGCCTGCAGGTGACGGCGCTGTCCGTTAATTCCAGCACCTCCGAGCTCGTTGCCGCTGCCCGTGAGTTCTCGGTTCCGGCGGTTGCCGTGGCGGACGCCTCCCATGGCGCCGACGCCGTGCTGCAGGAACTGCCCGAGGGCACGGAGCTCGGAATTGGCGCGCAGGCCGTGTGCGAGCTCGCATGCCGCGATGATGTCGACTGCGTGCTCGTGGCCATCGTGGGCGCTGCCGGTCTCGAGGCGAGCCATGCTGCCCTGACCTCGAACAGGCGTCTTGCCCTGGCCAACAAGGAATCGCTCGTCGTCGGTGGCGATCTGCTTATGCCGTTGGCGCAGCCGGGCCAGCTTATCCCGGTCGACTCCGAGCATTCTGCCATCTACCAGTGCTATCTGGGCGAGAATCCGCGCGAGGCTCACTGCATTTGGCTTACCTGCTCGGGCGGCCCGTTCTTTGGCCGCACGCGTGAAGAGCTCGATCGCGTGACGCGCGCCGATGCCCTGGCGCATCCTACGTGGGCTATGGGTGCCAAGATTACGATTGACTCCGCCACCCTTATGAACAAAGGTCTGGAGCGTATCGAGGCCATGCATCTGTTTGGATGCGATCTCGATTTCATTAACGTGGTCGTCCAGCGCCAGTCTAAGATTCACTCCATGGTCGAGTTTGCCGACGGCTCTGTGATGGCGCATCTCGGTGCCTCCGACATGCGCATTCCCATTCAGTTTGCTTTCTCGTATCCTGAGCGTTGGGATACGCCGGCTCCGCGTATCGACTTCCGCGAGTTGGGGCAGCTTACCTTTGACGCGGCCGACATGGATACCTTCCGCTGCCTTGCGCTGGCCGAACGTGCCGGCAAGACGGGCGGCACCATGCCGTGCGTGCTCAATGCCGCCAACGAGGTGGCCGTTGATGCCTTCCTGCATGATGGCTGCAGTTTTACCGATATCGACCGCATTGTGGAATCCTGCATGGACGCTCACGATGCGCAGACGGTCGATTCGTTTGATCAGCTTCGCGAAATCGATGCGTGGGCGCGTGAAAAGGCCGCGCAGGTGCTCGCTGCAACCCGTTCTTAACCCATAAGGATTGCTTTTTCGTTTTATGGATACTGTTCTGAGCGTTCTCTCATCGGTCTTTTGGGGCCTGCTGATGCTTTCCGTCCTCGTGTTTTTGCACGAGGGCGGCCACTTTTTGGCGGCGCGTGCCTGTGGCGTCCGGGTGACCGAGTTCTTTTTGGGCCTGCCGTGTCGCTTTGATATTCACCACACGTCGCGTCGTATCGGCACCAAGTTTGGCGTGACGCCGCTGTTGCTGGGTGGGTATGCTGCCATCTGTGGCATGGATCCGACCGATGTCTCGTGTTCCGATCGCGTGCTCGCGGTCATCTATCGTCACGGCCGTGTGACGGTGGCCGATCTTGCCGTCGAGCTCGAGCTGTCCGAGGAGGATGTCCTCGAGGCCTGTGCTTTGCTGTTGGGCTGGGGCTCCATCGCTCCCTGGTATGAAGAAGGGGAAAAGCCTTCGCCCAGTTACTATCCCACCAAGTACCAGACCCTGCCGCGTGATGCGGCGGGTTATACCACCTTTGATGGCCGTCGGTTCGATCGCGAGCACGCGACTGCCGAGGGCGATGTATGGGAGCTGCCGTGCGGCGAGGCCGAATTCCTTGCACGCGAGCGCTCGCACACCTATTTGGGCCAGGGCTTTGTCAAGCGTGCCTTTATGCTGCTTGCGGGCATTATCGTCAATATCTTGACGGGCTTTTTGCTCCTTATGAGCATCTATTCCATCGCAGGTGTCACGGTGCCGGTGGATACCAATGTGATTGGCCAGGTTGACGAAGGCTCGATTGCCGCCGCGGCGGGAATCGAGGGCGGCGACGCGATCCTTTCGGTCGACGGAGTATCGTGCTCTACCTGGATGGACGTTTACGATGCCATCGGCAAGGCTGCCGGTAAGGACGATATCGCCATCGAGTACGAGCGTGACGGCAAGCAGCATTCGACCACGGTTGCGCTCAAAGAGGATGAGCGCCTCGGTGTGTATGCCTCTACGCAGGTGGTCCGTTTAGACCCCATCACGTCGGCTCGTCTGTCGTTCTCCTATGTCGTGCAGACAGCGGAGGGCGTGATGCGCCTTCTCCAGCCGCAGCATACGATGGAGATTCTCGATCAGTCCTCTTCGATTGTGGGTATTAGCGTTATGTCCTCACAGGCTGCTGCTGCCGGCCCTGCCACGTTCCTTTCGTTTGCCGCCCTCATATCGTTCTCGCTTGGCTTTATGAACCTGCTGCCCATCCCGCCGCTCGATGGCGGTAAGCTGGTCATCGAGATCATTCAAAAGATTGCGGGCCGCGAGCTTCCGCTCAAGGTCCAGACGATTGTGAGCTATGTGGGCATCGCGCTCTTTGCGCTGCTGTTTGTCTATATGCTTCGTTCCGACATCCTTCGATTTATTCTGTAGGGGAGTGTTTGGATTGTCTTTATCCCATCCTTTACCTCGCGAGCTGACGCGTCCCGTGCATGTGGGCGGTGTGCAGATCGGTGGCGGCGCGCCGGTGGTGGTCCAATCCATGACCTGCACCGATACCGCTGATGCCCAGGCAACGCTTGCGCAAGTGCGTGCGTTGGCGCAGGCTGGCTGCGATATCGTGCGCGTGAGCGTGCCCACCGAGGCTGCGCTTGAGGGTTTCCGCACCATCTGCGACGAGTCTCCGGTGCCGATTGTCGCCGATATCCACTTTAACCATAAGCTCGCCATTGGTGCCGTTGAGGCTGGTGCCGCCAAGCTGCGCATCAATCCCGGCAATATCGGCGATTGGGCCAAGGTTGACGCGGTGATCGATGCTGCGGGTGCCTCGGGCTGTGCGATTCGTATCGGCGTCAATGCCGGTTCGCTTGAGCAGGATATCGCCGAGCGCGACGACCTCACGCAGCCCGAAAAGCTCGTGATGTCGAGCGAGCGTTTCGTCAAGCATTTTGAGGACCGCGACTTTACGAACATTGTGCTTTCGGCCAAGGCCCATAGCGTGCAAACGACGCTCGATACTTATCGAGCCCTGTCGCGTGAGATTCCCCACGTTCCGCTTCACCTGGGCGTAACCGAGGCGGGTACCAAGCTGCAGGGCACCATTAAGAGCTCGGTGGGCCTTGGTATCCTGCTGTCTGAGGGTATCGGTGACACCATGCGCGTCTCGCTCACGGCCGATCCGGTTGAGGAGCCGCCGGTTGCCTGGGGAATTTTGCAGTCGCTGGGCCTGCGTCGCCGTGGTCCCGAGATTGTCTCGTGCCCCACGTGCGCCCGCTGCCAGGTTAACCTGATTCCTATCGCTGAGGAAGTAACCGAGCGGCTTAAGAACTATGCCGCGCCGCTTTCGATTGCCGTCATGGGATGTGCCGTTAATGGCCCTGGCGAGGCTTCTGATGCCGACCTGGGCGTTGCTTGCGGACGTGGTCAGGCCCTGCTCTTTTCGCATGGCCAGATCATTGGTAAAGTAGCTGAGGATCAAATTGTCGATGCGCTTATGGCCGAGGTCGACAAGCTTATTGAGGAGAAATAAATGACTCGAGCAATGTATATGTCTAAGCTCTATGCGCCGACGCTCAAGGAGGATCCGGCCGACGCCGAGCTTGCAAGCCATCGTCTGCTGCTTCGTGCCGGTATGATCCGCAAGGAGGCCGCCGGTCTGTATTCCTATCTGCCGCTCGCTTGGCGCTCGATCCGCAAGATCGAGAACATCGTGCGCGACGAGATGGACGCCGCCGGCGCCCAGGAGCTCATGATGCCCATCATGGTCGATGCCGAGCTGTGGCGTGAGTCCGGCCGCATCGATGCCTATGGCAAGGAGCTCGTGCGCTTTGACGACCGTCATGGTCGCGAGTTTGTGCTGGGCCCCACGCACGAGGAGACCGTCACGGCCTTGGTGCGCAACGAGCTGCGCTCCTATAAGCAGCTGCCCGTCAACCTGTACCACATTCAGGATAAGTTCCGCGACGAGTTCCGTCCCCGCTTTGGCCTGATGCGCGGTCGTGAGTTCATCATGAAGGACGCCTACAGCTTCTCTGCCACGCAGGAGAGCCTGCAGGAGGAGTACGACAAGATGAAGCAGGCCTACGCCAACATCTGCGAGCGTTGCTACATCAAGGCTCTGCCCGTTGTCGCCGACTCCGGCGAGATTGGCGGCGACACCTCTGTCGAGTACATGGCTCTGGCCGACGCCGGTGAGGCCTCGCTCGTCTACTGCGACGATTGCGGCTTTGCTGCCGATGACGAGGCTGCAAGCACCAAGGTCGTTGTGACCGAGGGCCCCGGCGACGGCACGCTTACCAAGGTCGAAACTCCGGGTATGGGCACCATCGAGGCCGTCGCCAAGTTCTTCGGCTTCCCCGAGAACGGTACGCGCAAGTCGCTGGCGTTGATCGACGCTGAGGGCAAGCCGGTCGTGGCCATTGTCCCGGGCGACCACGAGCTCAATGACTGTAAGGCCGAGCATGTCTTTGGCAAGGGCTATCGTATGATGACCGACGAGGAGCTTCAGGCGAACGGTCTGCACAAGGGCTTTATCGGACCGGTCAACCTGCCCGAGGGCATCCGTCTGGTTTGCGATGAGAGCCTGCGTGAGTCCAAGCAGTGGGCCTGCGGTGCCAACGAGGTTGATTATCACTTTACCGGTGCCTGCCCCGAGCGCGACTTTACCGTCGATGAGTGGGCCGACCTGGTTACTGTCGTTGCCGGCGATCCTTGCCCGCACTGCGGCAAGCCGCTTTCTGCTGCCCGCGGCATCGAGGTTTCCCAGGTCTTCCAGCTGGGCACCAAGTACTCCGAGGCCATGGGTGCCACCTTTATGGATGAGGACGGCAAGGAGAAGCCGCTTATCATGGGTTGCTACGGCGTGGGCGTGTCCCGCTCGCTCGCTGCCGTCGTGGAGCAGCACAACGACGAGCACGGTATCGTCTGGCCGGTCTCCGTTGCCCCGTATGAGGTTGCGGTGATTCCGCTCGACCCCAAGAAGGAGGAGTGCGCTACCGTCTGCGAGCAGATCGTTGATGGCCTGTGCGCCGAGGGTATCGAGGTCGTTGTCGACGACCGTGACGAGCGTCCCGGCTTTAAGTTTGCCGACAACGACCTTATGGGCTTCCCGTATCAGGTGGTGCTCGGCAAGCGTGGCCTTAAGAATGGCACCGTCGAGCTCAAGGACCGTGCTACCGGCGAGCGCGAGGACGTGGCGATCGACGAGGTTGTCACCAAGGTTGCCGAGCTTGTGAAGGCGGCCCGTCGCTAATCGACGTTTCTGCTATTTGATGTAATTGCAGGACTGCCCCGTATCTCTCTTAGGATGAGATGCGGGGCAGTCCTTTTTGTTGCGTGAATCAGCTCGACGGGTAAAAGGAAACCCCGCAGCCCATTCGAGCTGCGGGGTTTCCTTAGTGCCTCCGATGCGAAATAACTCGCTCAGATATTACTGATAATCGACGACGTCGATCCAGTTCTTCAGGAACTCATCGTTCACGTTGCGCTTACGAGCGAGCTCGGAAGCGGCGACGATGCTCGTCCACTGACGCACGACCTGCATGGGCATGTCGGCGCGGTCGCAGTAGAGCTCCAGATAAGCCTCGGCCTGGTCCTTGCTGTTGAGGGCAAAGAGCAGGTAGGTGGTGGCAACGTCGGCAGCAGGGGAGCCCTGGGTGGCGTGTGCCCAGTCGCAGACGTACAGCTGGCCGTCGTCGCCGACGATGACATTGGAGGGGTTGAAGTCGCCGTGGCAGACCTTGAACTCCTTGGTCATGCCGTCCAGACGCTCCTGAAGGTTGTAGCGCGTGGTGGCATTGAGCTGATCGAGGCTGTCGATCATGCGGGCGAACTTATCGCGCTGACGGTTGAGCAGCGGAGAGGTGTAGCCGTGGATCTCGATCTGGAGGTCGACGAACATCTCGAGGTACTCACCAAAGCGCTGGGGCTCGGCAGTCATCTTTTCGGCAAGGGTGGTGCCCGGAACCTTCTCGGTCACGAGTGCCCAGCCGTTGGCGTTCTCGAGCTGAGAAACCTCGAGAGCCTTGGGGCTGCGGATGCCGCACTCATTGATGCGGGCAAGATTCAAAGCCTCATTGAACACGTCGGAGACGGGCTTGGTCTCGTTAAAGACCTTGACGATCTTGTCGCCCAGGTCGTAAACGACCTTGTTGCCGCGACGGACGAGCTCGGTCTTGGAATCGGGTAGCAGCATGGTTGCATCCTTTCAACGATGCGATAGAAGCGACGGCGGGGGTGTGTGAAACACCCGTGCACCCCCGCCGTTAAAACCGTGCTAGAACTAGCAGACGGCGTAATCCTGAGGCTCGCGGCCGTAGTAGGCGTCCAGGTAGAGCTCCTTGATCTCGCTCATGAGCGGGTAGCGCGGGTTAGCGCCGGTGCACTGGTCGTTGAATGCCTGCTCGGTCATCTCGTCGAGGGTGTCGAGGAAGTACTGCTCGTCGACACCGTAGTCGGCGATGGTCTTCTTGACACCGATGAAGTCCTTGAGCTCCTCGAGCTTCGTGATGAAGTTCTCGAAGACCTCCTTGTCGTCCTTGCCCTCGATGCCGCAGTACTTAGCCATCTCGGCGTAGTTGTGCAGCGCGTTGGGGTAAGGATACTGGGAGAAGGTACCCATCTTGACGGGAGCCTCGGCGGCGTTGTAGCGCATGACGCGGGTCAGGATGACGGCGTTTGCGAGGCCGTGGGGCAGGTGATGGAAAGCGCCGAGCTTGTGGGCCATGGAGTGGTTGAGGCCCAGGAAGGCGTTGGCGAAGGCCATACCGGCCATGCAGGAGGCGTTGTGCATCTCCTCACGGGCATGCGGGTCCTTGGCACCGTTCGTGAAGCTGGAGGGCAGGTTCTCGAAGACGAGCTTGGCAGCACGCTCGGAGAGACCCTTGGTGTAGTCGGAAGCCATGATGGAGACGTAGGACTCGATGGCGTGGGTCATGACGTCGATGCCGGAGGCAGCGGTCAGGCCGCGCGGGGCGGTCATGCAGTTGTCGGCGTCGACGATGGCCATGTTGGGGAGCAGCGCGTAGTCGGCGAGCGGCCACTTGATGCCGGTCTCCTTGTCGGTGATGATGGCGAACGGCGTGCACTCGGAGCCGGTACCCGAGGAGGTCGGGACGGCAACGAAGTAGGCCTTCTTGCCCATCTCGGGGAAGGTGAAGATACGCTTGCGGATGTCCATGAAGTCCATGGCCATGTCCTCAAACTTGCACTCGGGGTGCTCGTACATCATCCACATGATCTTGCCGGCGTCCATAGCGGAGCCACCGCCGACGGCGATGATGACGTCCGGCTCAAAGAGAGCCATCTGCTTGGCACCACGACGTGCGCACTGCAGCGACGGATCGGGCTCGACGTCGTAGAAGCAGTCGTGGGCGATGCCCATCTCGTCGAGCTTGGCCTCGATGGCGCGGGTGTTGCCATTCTTGAAGAGGAACTGGTCGGTGACGATGAAGGCGCGCTTCTTGCCCATGACGTTGCCCAGCTCGTCGAGGGCGACGGGCGTGGAACCCTTCTTGAAGTAGACCTTCTCGGGAGCGCGGAACCACAGCATGTTCTCACGGCGCTCGGCCACAGTCTTAACGTTGATCAAGTGCTTCACCCCAACGTTCTCGGAGACGGAGTTGCCGCCCCAGGAGCCGCAGCCCAGGGTCAGAGACGGCTTCATGCCAAAGTTGTACAGGTCACCGATACCGCCGTGCGAAGACGGGGTGTTGATGACGATACGGCAGGCCTTCATGACGTGCTCGAACAGGCTGATCTTCTCGGCCTGGGCGGGGTGCACGTACAGAGAGGCGGTGTGGCCCGGGCCACCGGCGAGCACCAGGTGCTCGGCCTTGTCGACGGCCTCCTGGAAGTCCTTGGCGTGGTACATGGCCAGGACCGGGGAGAGCTTCTCGTGGGAGAACTCCTCCTTGGCGGGGTCGGTGGAAGTGACCTCGGCGATCAGGATCTTGGTCTTGGCGGGAACCTCGATGCCGGCGAGCTCGGCGATCTTGGCGGCAGCCATGCCGGGGATGCGGTGGTCGAGAGCGCCGTTCTTGAACATGGCGGCACGCAGGGCCTCCATCTCGGCACCCTGCTTGACGAAGTAGCAGCCGCGCTTCTGGAACTCGGCCTTGACCTGGTCATAGATGGTGTCGATGACGGTCACGGACTGCTCGGAAGCGCAGATCATGCCGTTGTCGAAGGTCTTGGAGTGGATGATGGAGTTGACGGCGAGCAGCACGTCGGCGGTGTCGTCGATGATGACCGGGGTGTTACCGGCGCCAACGCCCAGGGCGGGCTTGCCCGAGGAGTAGGCGGCCTTGACCATGCCCGGGCCACCGGTGGCGAGGATGATGTCGACGTCGCGCATGACCATGTTGGTCAGCTCGATGGAGGGGACATCGACCCAGCCGATGATGCCCTCGGGGGCGCCGGCCTTGACGGCGGCGTCAAGCACGAGCTTGGCGGCGGCGATGGTGCACTTGGCGGCTGCCGGGTGCGGGGAGATGATGATGCCGTTGCGGGTCTTCAGGCTGATCAGCGTCTTGAAGATCGCGGTGGAGGTGGGGTTGGTCGTCGGGATGACGGCGCCCACGATGCCAATGGGCTCGGCGATCTTGGTGATGCCGTAAGCCTCGTCGCGCTCCAGGACACCACAGGTCTTGGTGTTCTTGTAAGCGTTGTAGATGTACTCTGCGGCGTAGTGGTTCTTGATGACCTTGTCCTCAAGAACGCCGCGGCCGGTCTCCTCGATGGCCATCTTCGCCAACGGGATACGAGCCTTGTTGGCGGCCATGGCGGCCTCGTAGAAGATCTTGTCGACCTGCTCCTGCGTGTACGTAGCAAAAAGCGCCTGGGCCTCTCGCATCTGAGCGAGCTTAGCCTCAAGCGCCTCTACGTTGTCCACAATTGCGGGAGTAGTGTTTTCCGGTGACTTTTTCACCATTTGTGTCTCCTTGCGATCGGAGATTTACCCTACGCCTTGCATGATAGCAAGAAATTATTCGGCGAACGGTAAGATTCCCGTAAAAGGCACACTAAAACGCTTCAACTAAATGAATCGTTTCAACTAAAAACTATCCGCCTACTGCATCGCCCCGCTCATTGGGGACAGACTTGCATGAGTATTTCAATGGGAAAACGGGGAGAACGGGGCATTTGTTTGACAATCGCTATTCACGGGTCGCGGTTGAGTCGGACACGCAGACGGTGCAGCTGCTCGATTATATCCCTCTCAATCCGGTGAAAGGTGCGATCAACTCACTCGAGGCGTACCGTTGGTCAAGCTACAAGGCATACCGGCTGGGCTTAGATCCCTTTGACATCTGTGACGCGGCCCCTATGCTCGAAAACACTCATGTAAGTCTGTCCCCAATGAGTGCAAAAAGGCGCCCTCCACATGGAGGACGCCTTTGATAAGTTCTATGTGAACGCGAGGTCTTTGACCCGGAGAGTCCGAGGTACTTGTTGGTAAGACCTTATTTAGGAGCGCGCAACCTTGCCGGACTTGAGGCAGGTGGAGCAAACGTTCATCTTGCGACGGTGACCATCGACGACGACGTAGACGCGCTGGATGTTGGGGCGGAACTTACGGTTGGTGACGCGGTGAGAGTGGCTGATGGAGCGACCGGCAACGGGGTGCTTACCGCAAACTTCGCAAACTTTGGACATAACTGACCCTCCTTGGGCGACAAACGAACATGTCGCGTTAACAAACAAGCCTGAACTATAGCACAGAAGCATGTCTCTGTGCGCAATCTACACAGAGATATTCCTCTTTTGGCGATAGTGCCCACGCCACGGCCCTGGACGTAGATCCGATTTGCGTGCGGCAGAGGGGATTATGCCAGCTCGCAACAAGGTTTTCAAGCGCGTCCCACAAATATATATAGGTTTATGGAGCTATTGGCTCCGTTTACGGATTGACTAGTATTTATGCTCGCATTTGAGCCCGAGGTTGGCTACACTATGCCTTGACCATTAAAGGGGTACGAGATACCCACATGGAATTACATAGCTGCCAATGAGCAGTATTTCCTGTGGGTGTCTGGTTCCGCTTTGAGCGGTCGGGCATCTATTTTTTTGACTGTGTCAGCAGTCAAGACATGTGAGGAAGGAGATCGATGGGCACGACTTCCCCCAAGGCGGTCATCATGGACGAGACCGCCGTCAACCGAGCGATGACCCGCATCGCGCACGAGATCCTCGAGCGCAACGAGGGCTGTGAAGACCTCGCTCTGGTCGGCATCGTTACGCGCGGCGACCTTCTGGCAAAGAAGCTCGCCGAGGCGATCAAGGAGATCGAGGGTGTCGACGTTCCGCTCGGCAGCCTTGACATCAGCTTCTATCGCGATGACTATGCGACCAATTTCGCTCCCGCGATCCACGCTACCAACATTCCCTTCAGCGTCGACGGCAAGCGCGTCGTGCTGGTGGACGACATCCTGTACACGGGTCGTACCATCCGCGCCGCTCTGGACGCCGTTATGGACCTGGGCCGTCCAAGCCGAGTCGAGCTGGCAGTTCTCGTTGACCGCGGTCACCGCGAGCTCCCTATCTCGCCGGACTTTGTCGGCAAGAACGTTCCCTCGTCGCATGAGGAGAACGTGCACCTATATATGAAGGAAGTCGACGGCCGTACCGCCGTCGAGATCAACGACGTCGCGCCGGGTTCCCACGTGGGCTCCGCGCCGCTGGGAGGTGAGTAGTACCGTGGCGTTCAATCATAAGCACCTGATCGACATTACCGAGTACTCCGAAGAGGACATCAAGCTCATCCTCGAGACCGCCAAGGCGTTCTCCGAGGTCAACGAGCGTGCCATCAAGAAGGTCCCGACGCTCAAGGGCAAGACCATCGTCAACATGTTCAACGAGCCCTCGACGCGTACCCGCAGCTCCTTCGAGCTCGCCGAGAAGCGTCTTTCGGCCGACAGCCTCAACTTCGGCGGCTCCTCGACCTCCACGGTCAAGGGCGAGAGCCTCGTCGATACCGTCGAGACCCTCAACGCCTACAAGATCGACTGCATCGTCGTGCGCGACAAGCATGCCGGTGCTCCCTACATCGTCACGCAGAATTCGCCCGCGAGTGTTATCTGCGCCGGTGACGGTAAGCACAACCACCCCACGCAGGCTCTGCTCGACCTGTACACCATCTGGGAGCACAAGGGTGACTTCCACGGTCTGAAGGTCGCCGTTGTCGGTGACATCGCCCACTCCCGCGTTTGCGGCTCGCTGATTCCCGCGTTGAAGATCATGGGCTGCGAGACCTACGCCGTCGCCCCCGGCACGCTGCTGCCGCCGGCGCCCGAGGTTCTGGGCTGCGACCACGTGACGAGCGACCTCGATTCCGTCCTGCCCGAGCTGGACGTCGTCTACATGCTGCGCGTACAGCAGGAGCGCCTCGAGGGTGCCCCGTTCCCGACCATTCGCGAGTACCACAAGCTCTTCGGCCTGACCAAGGACCGTGAGAAGCTCATGAAGCCCGACGCGATCATTTGCCACCCGGGCCCCATCAACCGCGGCGTTGAGTTCGACTCCTATATGGCCGACCACCCGCAACGCTCCGTCATCCTGGAGCAGGTCTACGCCGGTATCTGCGTGCGTATGGCTATCCTGTATCTGCTGCTTGGAGGTGCCGATAATGGCCTTGCTTCTTAAGAATGCCCACGTCGTCGACCCGTCCGTCGAGCTTGACGGTGTCGTTGACGTCCTGATTGACGGCGACAAGATCGCCGAGGTCGGCGAGAACCTCGCCGCCGAGGGAGCCGAGGTCCGCGACCTTTCCGGTAAGTACCTCGTCCCTGGCCTGGTGGACATGCACGTCCACCTGCGCGAGCCCGGCTACGAGGTCAAAGAGGACATCGAGAGCGGCACCCGCGCAGCTGCCAAGGGCGGCTTCACCGGCGTTTGTGCCATGCCCAACACCGACCCCGTCACCGATAATGGCACCGTCGTGGAGTTCGTCAAGTCCCGCGCTGCCGAGGTCGGTCACTGCCGCGTCTATCCTTCTGGCGCCATGACCCGCGGTCTTAAGGGCGAGGCTATGTCCGAGATGGGTGATATGGTCGCCCACGGCGCCGTCGCCTTCACCGACGACGGTCGCGGCGTGCAGGGTGCAGGCATGCTCCGTCGCTGCATGGACTACGGCAAGATGTTCGGCAAGGTCTTTATGAGCCATTGCCAGGACGAGGACCTGGTCGGTCACGGCCAGATCAACGAGGGCAAGGTCTCTACCCGTCTGGCTCTGGAGGGCTGGCCGGCAGCAGGCGAGGAGCTGCAGATCGCTCGCGATATCGAGATCGCCAAGCTGACCGGTGCCAAGCTGCACATCCAGCACATCTCCACCGCCCATGGCCTGGAGATCGTTCGTGCCGGCAAGGCAGCTGGCGTGCAGGTCACCTGCGAGGCCACCCCGCACCATATGTTCCTGACCGAGAACGACCTGGACGAGACCTACAACACCTCGCTCAAGGTCAACCCGCCGCTGCGTACCGATGAAGACGCCGAGGCCATCCGTCAGGGCGTCATCGACGGCACCGTCGACGTCATCGTCACCGACCACGCTCCCCACACCCCGTGGGAGAAGGCCCGCGAGTTCGAGCTTGCGCCCTTCGGCATGATCGGCCTCGAGACCTCGCTGGCGCTCGTGCTTACCGAGCTGGTCAACACGGGCAAGATGAGCATGGGCCGCATGGTCGAGCTCATGGCCATCAAGCCGCGCGAGATCCTGGGTCTGGACCAGGTTCAGGTCAAGGCGGGCTCCGTTGCCGACCTGACCGTCTTCGACCCCGCCGCCACCTGGACGGTCGGCGAGGACGGCTACGAGTCGCGCGCCGAGAACTCCGGTTTTGCCGGCCGTACGCTCACCGGTCGTGCCACCGATGTGTTCGTCGGCGGTAAGCAGACGCTTGCCGACGGCTGCATCTGCTAGCATAGCCTTATCGCTTTTGTGCGCGGCGCCCTTGCGGTGCCGCGCTTTCTGTTCGCCTGAACCATGCAACCGCATGGGGGATTGGAGCGTCTATGCCCACACCTTCCACTGCACGCATGCACGACTTCGAGGTCGTCTCGAACCAGGAGATCGCCGACGGCATCTTCTCGCTCGTTATCTCGGCCCCCAAGCTTGCAAGTGCGCTTAAGCCCGGTCAATTCGTGAATATCGCCGTGCCGGGCGATGCTTCCTCGCTGCTTCGCGTGCCCCTGAGCTTCTATCGTGCCGACGCCGAGGCCGGCACCGTCGAGCTGTGGTACGCCGTCGTGGGCGATGATACCCGTCGTCTGTCGCAGATGGCCCCTGGCTCCACCTCCAACCTGCTGGGCCCTGGCGGCCGCGGCTGGTTCGTGCCCGAGGGTACCAGGAAAGCACTGCTCGTCGCCGGCGGCATTGGCGTTCCGCCCGTGCTCTGCCTGGCCGACATGCTTGCCGTGCAGGGCGTGGACGTTGACGTATGCCTGGGCTTTGGCACCGCGTCCAAGGCCGTGGGCGTCGATGAGTTCCGCGCGCTGGGAGCCACGGTCAACGTGTGCACCGATGACGGCTCGTTGGGCACGCACGGCTTCTGCACCGATCCTGCCGCCGAGCTGCTCGGCGAGGGCGGTTACGACTACGTCGCCAGCTGTGGTCCCGCCGTCATGATGGAGAAGGTCGCCGCCGCTGCCGCCGAGGCCGGCGCGTACTGCGAGGTGTCGCTCGAGCGCATGATGAGCTGCGGCTTTGGTGCCTGCAACACCTGCAATGTCGAGACGGTCGACGGTATGAAGGGCGCCTGCATGTGCGGCCCCGTGTTCGATGCTTCCAAGGTGGTGGTCTTCTAGTGGGTACCGTGAACATGGCCGTCGATTTCGGCGGCGTCAAGATGCAGAACCCCATCAACACCGCAGCCGGTACCTTTGGCTACGGTTGGCAGTTCCAGAACTTCTTCGATGTCTCCCAGCTGGGTGCCATCACCACCAAGGGTTGCGCTGCCGAGCCCTGGCCCGGCAATCCCGCACCCCGTATGGCCGAGATCCCCGGCGGCATGATCAATTCCGTGGGCCTGCAGAACCCTGGTGTGGCCGCTTTCGCCCGCGAGTCCGGTCCGTGGCTCGAGCAGCTCTCCAAGGACGGTTGCCAGGTCATCTGCCAGGTTGCCGGTCATTCCGTGGACGAGTTTGTCCGTGCGCTCGAGATGTATGTCGAGCTGTGCCCCTGGGCTGCCGGCTATGAGATCAACGTGAGCTGCCCCAACATTGCCGCCGGCGGTGCCGCCATGGGCTCCACACCCGAGGGCGCCTCTTCCGTCATGGCCGCCTGCCGTAAAGTGACCGACAAGCCGCTGTTTGTGAAGATGGCGCCGGTCAACGTCGCCGAGATCGCCCGCGCCCTCGAGGCCGCCGGCGCCGACGGCCTTTCGGTCATCAACTCTATCCAGGGTATGGCCATCGACGTTCACACCCGCAAGTCGCGTGTGGCCAAGCCCAAGGGTGGTCTTTCGGGCCCGCTGTGCCATCACATCGCCGTTCGTATGGTCTGGGAGGTTGCCCAGGCCGTCGACATTCCCATCAACGGCGTCGGTGGCGTCATGACCGGTGAGGACGCGGCCGAGTTTATCCTGGCTGGCGCTACCTGCGTATCGGTCGGCATGGCCAACTTCGTCGATCCGTGCGCTTCGCTCAAGATTGCGCACGAGCTCGAGGCCTGGGCCGAGTCCCAGGGCGTGAAGGACATCAACGAGCTGGTAGGTGCTTTCGAATGCTAGAGACCGATGCCCGCGACCGCATTATCGTCGCCCTCGACTGCGACCGTGAGCGTGCGCTCGAGCTCGCCCATGAGCTTTCGGGCCATGCCGCTTGGCTTAAAGTGGGCATGACGCTCTATTACGCCGAAGGCCCCGAGATCGTCAAGACCTTTAAGGACCTGGGCTTCAAGGTCTTCCTCGACCTTAAGTTCCATGACATTCCGCATCAGGTGCGCGGTGCCGCTCGCTCGGCCTCGCTTGCCGGTGCCGACCTGCTTTCGGTTCACGGCTTGGGTTCGGGTGCTATGCTCGCCGCCTGCCGTGAGGGTGCCGAGGAGGCACGCGAGGATCGAGCCAAGCTCGTCGCCATCACCGTGCTTACGAGCATGAATCAGGATGCGCTGAGCGAGATCGGCGTCGAGTCGCCCGTTGCCGAGGAGGCCGCCCGTCTGGCAAAACTCGCCCAGGCCAACGGTATCGACGGCATCGTGTGCTCGCCGATGGAGGCTCATGACATGCGTGAGCTGCTGGGCCCCGATGCGCTGATTGTGACCCCGGGCGTGCGTCCGGTTGGCGCTGCGCTGGGCGATCAGTCCCGTGTGGCCACGCCTTCCCAGGCTATCGAGCGCGGCGCGAGCCATATCGTGGTGGGCCGCCCCATTACCGGCGCCGACGATCCGGTTGCCGCGTTTGACGCCATCGTTGCCGAGCTGGTCGAAAACGTCGCATAAAAGATTCCCTTAAGTCACCACTTTTTGGTCTCAATAGCACAAATTAGCCCCTGTGCCTGCGAAAACTTTCCCATCCTTTGTGTGGAATCGCAGGTCGGGGGCTCATCTTTTAGCGCGATATATTGCACTTTTTACGGGTATCGTCTAACCTATGGAGCCGCGATTGGGCATTTTGTACGTTTTACGTGCTAAAATGCCAAATATTGAATCAGATATAACCCAACTATTTGGAGGTACGAATGGCACTCCCTCAGCTTACCGATGAGCAGCGCAAGCAGGCTCTTGAGAAGGCTGCCGCCGCGCGTCACGCTCGCGCAGAGCTCCGTGAGCAGATCAAGAAGGGCGAGAAGTCCCTCGAGTCCGTGCTCAACTCCGATGACCCCATTGCTTCCCGCATGAAGGTTTCCACCCTCATCGAGTCTCTCCCCGGTTACGGCAAGGCCAAGGCCGCCAAGATCATGGAGGAGCTCGGTATCTCCGCTACCCGTCGCGTCCAGGGCCTTGGCGTCCGTCAGCGCGAGCAGCTTCTCGAGCAGCTGACCAAATAAGTGAGCGCTCAGGATTCAAAGCTCTTTGTGATTTCTGGACCGTCAGGCGCGGGCAAGGGCACGCTCGTCACTCGTGTGCGCGAGCGTCGCTCTAACCTGGGCCTGACGGTTTCGGCTACCACGCGAGCCCCACGCAAAGGCGAGGTCGATGGCGTCAATTACTTTTTCCTGACGCGCGAGGAGTTCGACCGCCGCGTGGCAAACGGTGAGTTTGTTGAGTGGGCCGAGGTCCACGGTAACTGCTACGGCACGTTGGTGAGCGAGGTCCAGTCCAAGCTCGCCTCTGGTTCGTCTCTCATCTTGGAGATCGATGTCCAGGGTGCCCTACAGGTCAAGGAGCGTTTCCCCGAGGCCGTGCTGATCTTTATCAAGCCGCCCACGCTCGAGGTGCTCCGCGAGCGTCTGGTCGGTCGCGGTACCGAGACGCCCGAAACGATTGAGCTGCGTATGGCAAACGCCGCCCATGAGCTTGCCCTTGCCGACCGCTACGACGACGTCGTGGTGAATGACGATCTCGACCGCGCGACCGATGAACTCGTTCGCGTTCTCGATATGCATGAAAGGATCTGAGGTCCGTGTCCGTTGTAAAGCCTTGCATTGACGATCTTCTGGAGAAGACCGATCACAACCGCTTCCTGCTCGCTTCGCTTGCCTCCAAGCGTGCCTGCGACATCAATAGCATGCTGCGCGGCCAGCATAACCGCGTGCTTGCCGTTCAGGATGTCGACGACATCACCATCGCGCTCTCCGGCGCCGATACCATCTCGATGGCTATGGACGAGATCGTCGACGGCGATATCTCCTACGACGAGGCCCGTTACGAGAAGGCGCTCGGCCACAAGGTTGCTGAAGCCTAAATGGCAGCTCGCGTCTGCCTGGTCCACTATCACGAGGTTGGACTGAAGGGCAAGAACCGCGCACATTTTGAGCATATCCTCATGGATAACATTAAGGCGGCTTTGGCCGCCTTTTCCGTGAACGCCGTGTCTCGAATTTCCGGTTATATCCTCGTGACCTTTAACGAGCATCAGGCCGACGAGGCGGCGCGTGTCATCCGCACCGTCCCCGGCGTTGCCCGTGTGTCCCTGGCGTACCACACCAACCGCGACCCGCAGGAGTACTGCGCCGCCGCCGTCAAGGCGCTGCGCGAGTTTGGCCCCTTCGAGTCGTTTAAGGTGCACGCCAAGCGCTCCAATACTGACTATGAGCTCACCTCGATTGATATCAATCGTCAGGTGGGCGAGGTGCTGTGCGAGGCCTTCCCCGATAAAAGGGTTCAAATGCACGACCCCGATGCGATGGTGCACGTACTGGTGGTCCAGGGTAGCGTTTACGTGTATGCGCGCTCCGAGCGCGGCGTGGGCGGTCTGCCGGTGGGTTCTGCCGGCAAGGTCGTGACGCTCCTGTCGTCGGGTATCGATTCCCCGGTGGCGACCTGGATGCTCGCGCGTCGCGGCGCGGTGTGCGTGCCGGTACATTTCTCCGGTCGTCCGCAGACGCCCGATACGAGCGAGTATTTGGTGCAGGACATCATCCGTGCGCTTGAGCCGGGTGTCCAGATCGGCCGCCTGTACGTGGTGCCGTTTGGCGATTGTCAGCGTGAGATTTCCGTCGCCTGTCCCAGCAACCTGCGCGTGATCATGTATCGCCGCATCATGTATTCGGTTGCCGAGCGCATTGCGCATGTCGAGGGCGCCAAGGCCATCGTGACCGGCGAGTCGCTCGGTCAGGTTGCCTCCCAGACGCTCGAAAACATCATGGCCGTCAACGAGGCCGTGAAGATTCCCGTGTTCCGTCCGCTCATCGGGTCCGATAAGCAGGAGATCATTGCGCGCGCTCAGGAGATCGGCACATTTGATATTTCCACTGAGGCGGCGCCCGACTGCTGCACGCTGTTTATGCCGCGTCGTCCCGAGACGCACGCCAAACTCGATGCCGTGCATGAGGCGTGGGAGCTGTTCGATCACGAGGAGATGATCGAGCGCCTGCTTAAACAGACCGAGTACATCGACTTCCCCAGCAACACGTATAAGGCCCCTAAGACCTTAAAACGCAAACATTCGGAGCTTGCTCCGCGTGAGATTTACCAAGATCACGAGTAATTGCCTGCATAGACCGACGATGCGCCCGTATCGTCGGTCTTTTGCTATGTGGGCAAATGATGCCAAGATGGTCATTCGCTGACGTGTGAATGAATAAATGGACACTTTTCCGCAAGGTTTTGGTCGGTCTTTGGTTTGACCGTCAAAACTGGTGTGGACGTGCGGAAGCTGCGGCGTTCGTTTCCTGACACGATGGTGTTGGGAGGTTTTGCTATGGCGCAGCGTGAACAACACGAACGGGTCAAAAAGATGGACCGCTGGGCGGGCAAGTTGCTCGGGCATAAAGCGGTAGTGGTGGCGATACTCGTCGTCATCGCGATGGCGAGTGGACTTGCGATGGCGAGCTTTGGTGGCGAGTCCGGAGGCGTGTCGTTTGAGCGGGCTGGGGGCTCGGGCTCATCGGCGGAGCCGGGTTCTGGCGTTGATTCGCATGATCGTGAGTCCGATGGATCTTCGCACAAAGCTTCTGCCGAATTTGAGGTCTATGTCGATGTCGATGGAGCCGTTGTGAGGCCTGGTGTGTATCGGCTCAAAGATGGAGCACGGGTGTCCCAAGCGATCGATGCCGCCGGAGGGCTTACGGCCGAGGCGGACGTGACAGGGCTTAACCGTGCGTCCAAGATCACAGATGGCCAAAAGATCTATGTTCCGACGGTGGGGGAGCAACAAGCGGCTGCGGCGGTCGGCGGGGCCGAAAGTAGTGCTGCCACGACCCCTGGCGCGGGGTCTTCGTCGGGGCTCGTGAACATCAATACGGCAAGTGCGGCGGAGCTGCAGACGCTCTCGGGCATTGGGCCTTCTATGGCTCAGTCGATTATCGATGAGCGGACAAAGAACGGTGTTTTTGCCTCAGTCGATGACCTGATGCGCGTATCGGGAATCGGTGAGAAGAAGCTCGCCAAAATCAAAGATTGTATCTGCGTATGAGCGCGTCCGAGCGCGAGCATGTGATGCCACCACGGCCATTGATGCCGTGGACGATGGCACTTTGTGCCGGCTTGTGTGTGAGCTGTGGCTTGGTACTTAACATGGCGGCCGATTTGCTGCTGGGTGAGCGGACGACACCCGTCACATTGCTTATGGCCATTCCCGTTGCGGCTGCGGCTTGCATCGTGTTGGCTCGGTTTCGCATGCGCCCTGCACGGTGGAGGCGATGGCTGTATGTCGCGGCTCTCGGCCTCGTGGCGGGGGCGGTCGTATCCGCGGGTTGGGCGATAGGGGCACTACGTGCTTCGAAGACATTGGATAATCGGGCTGCGAGCAGTCTCGAGTTTGTTGTGCACGGCGACCCGTCCATCAATGACGGTGCGTACTCCTATACCTGCGATGCGTATGCGGGCGAAAAGCTATTGGGTCAGGTGCGGCTGTCGTGTGATCGCGAGCTCGGCGCCGGTTCGCATGTTCGTGCTATCGGTCGAATTTCGTGCTTTGAGAACGACGCGTATGGGCGCTCACGCGTGCTTCGAGGCGAGCTTCGAAAAGTGAAGGTCATCCGGTTGGTGTCGGTCGATGAGGGCTCTCCGGGGCCGCTGCTTCGACTGCGAAATGGGCTGCTTGCGTCCATCGCGCCTGCGACCGACCCGGCGCGCTCGCTCATAGCCGGTGTCGTCTGCGGTCGTTCGGCCGAGCTGCGCGCCCAGCCGGCGGGCGACTGGTTTTCGGTGACGGGAACGGCGCATCTTATCGCCGTCTCTGGCAGCCATTTGGCTATCGTGGGGTTTGTAAGCGAGGGCGTTTTACAAAAGGCTCGGTGTTCACGCGGTCTTCAACGGGCGTTATTGGCGATAACGCTTGTGGGCTACGCTGCCTTTACGGGCGCGTCTCCCTCGGCAGTGCGCGCGTGTTGCATGGTGTTCGCGACGCTTGTCGTAAACGGCGCGGGGCGTCGCCGGCACGGCCTTTCGGCACTCTTCGTAACCATGTCCATCTTTGTGCTGCTGCGGCCGACGGTGCTGTTCGAGATGGGCTTTCAGCTTTCATGTGCCAGCGTCTTTGCCATTCTGTGCTTTTGCCCCTATGTGACCTACGCTTTGGGTGAGCTGGGTGTGCCATCGGGCGTTGCCAGCATGCTTTCGGTCACGCTTTGCTCGCAACTGGCGACACTTCCCATTACCATTCTTGCCTTTGGTACGTTCTCGCTCATTTCTCCGCTGGCGAATGCGGTCATCGGTCCGGTGGTGAGTCTCCTGCTTGCTGTGTCGATCGTGCTGGTTCCCTTTTCGCTCGTGGAGCCGTTGCAAGCTTGGGCACTCGTTGTGCCCATGATTGCCGCCCGTTGCGCGTTGTTCTTCGAGCAGCTGTTTGCCGCCGTGCCGGGTGCATCCGTGAGCGTGCCGCCCGATAGCATGTGGATTTATCTAGCGCCGTGTTTGCTGGCGGTGCTGCTGCTCTGGTGGCCACGTCCTCGCGCACGACCCATGGCGGTGGGGTTGCTATGTTTGATGCTTGCAGCGGCCGTTCCGTATGTCTATTGGGATCGCTTCGCTCCGCCTTCGGTGACGGTCCTTGATGTTGGCCAGGCCGATGCGATTCTGGTTCGTCAAGGTGGTGCCGTGGCGCTCGTGGACTGTGGGCTCGATGAGCGCGTGGTGTCGGCGTTGGTTCGCAATAACGTCCACCATATCGACGCCGTCTTCGTGACTCATTGGGACGAAGACCATTGGGGTGGTCTTCCCGATGTACTCGATCAGTTTTCGGTTGGAACCATTGTAGTTGCGGCCGATGCGCTTGATGGCGCGCCTGCTGAGGTCCTGAATCGCCCCGGCGTAACGTATCGACAGGTGGCTTGCGGAGACACGGTCGATATCGGCGCGTTTCGGACACGTGTGATGTGGCCGTTTGACACGGTGGATGGCGAGGGCAATGAGGACTCTCTTGTTTTGCTGCTCTCCTATGCTCAGGAAGGCAAGAGCCTGCGCGTGCTCCTTACTGGTGATGCCGAGCTCGATCAAGAGCGCGAGTTTGTACAGGAGGTGGGTGATATCGATGTGCTCAAGCTAGGGCATCACGGCTCAAAAGTTTCCGTCGACACAGACCTGCTGGGCACGCTTAAGCCCGAGCTCTCTATCGCGAGTGCGGGCGAGGGCAACCGCTACGGCCATCCATCCGATGCCTGCATCGATGCGGTTCGCGATGCGGGCGGTGCGTTCGCATGCACCATCGAACACGGCGACATTACCGTCGCGCCGACTGCGAAGGGCTTTGCGATGCGATGCCAGCGGCCGTGACGACATCGTTGGCGCGCGGTGGACCCCTGGGCTAAAATGGCACGGTATGAATTCGAGAGTGTGCGAGAGGGGAGCGCAATGTCCGAAACCGGTCTGCTGCCGGCATATCTGATTGTCGGTACCGATGGGGTCAAGCGCGACCACGCCGTCTCGCGCATGAAGGCTCGCTTGGAAAAGTCGGGTATGGTTGAGTTCAACCTCGATGAACGCGACATGACGAAAGATCCCGATATCGAGTCAATCATCGGCTCGCTCAATACCTTTCCCATGGGTAGCGAGTTTCGCCTGGTGATCCTCGACGGCTGCTCCAAGCTTGCCAAGGCGGTCTCGGAACCGCTCGTCGAGTACCTCGCAAGTCCCAGCCCGACGACGGTGTGTCTCATTATCGCCGACTCACTTGCCAAGAATACGCGCCTGTATAAGGCAATCGCCAAGATCGACAAGAAGGCTATCGTCGATTGCTCGGGTACCAAGCGCTGGGAACTGCCGCGCCGCGTCCAGCAGATGGCGACGCAGCACGGTAAGTCCATCTCGACGGCTGCTGCCGAGGAGCTCGTCTCGCGTTCGGGCGAAAACACGCGCATGCTCGATAACGACCTGGCAAAGCTCGCTCAGATGGTCGAGGCGCCCCAGATTGAGCTTGCCGACGTGGAGCGTTGGATCGTGCGTACGGCCGAGGTTCAGCCTTGGGACTTCCTCAACGCCGTCTCGGCTCGCGATATGCGGCGTTCGCTCGAACTCTTTAAGCTTCTGCCCTCCAAGAGCTACGTGTGGACCTACACGCTGCTATGCGGTCGCATCCGTGAGCTGATCGTCGCCAAGGCGCTCGATGGGCGTGGGCAGGGGCGTGAGCTCGCCGCGACGCTCAAGCTTCAGGCCTGGCAGGTCAAGAATCACCTTACCTGGGCGCGCCGTTTTTCGATGACCGAGCTCGTTGCCGCGCTCGAGGGCGCCGTCGATGTGGAGCTCGCGCTCAAGGGTTCGGCCGATTCGGAGACCGCGCTTTTGCTCTGGATTACGAACATCTTGAGAAAATCGTGATGATACCTGCCTATTTGACAAATTCGTTCTATCCCTTTGAGGGGGAGCGTGCTATAGTAGGCGCTTGCATGACCTCACCGTGTCTCAGAGGTGTCATACATTTTTTGCAAGGAACTCGAAAGGAACTCCAGAAGTGGCAAACATCAAGTCTCAGAAGAAGCGTATCCGCACCAATGAGGCAGCTCGCATGCGTAACAAGGCTGTCAAGTCCGAGCTCAAGACGCTGACCAAGCACGTCCAGTCCGCCGTCGCCGAGGGCGACGCCGAGAAGGCCCAGGCTGCCCTCAAGACCGTCACCAAGCGTCTCGACATGGCTGCCGCCAAGCATGTTATCCACAAGAACCAGGCTTCCAACCGCAAGTCCGGTCTTGCCAAGCTCGTGAACAGCATCAACGCCTAAGTTGTAAATTTCACACCACACAGATTACGCGCATAAATGGAGCCTGTTTTATGGAACAGGCTCCATTTTTTGTACCGCTCGGGTAAGATAGTCCGCATGAATACTTCAATTGACATTTCCCACATCCGCAACTTCTCGATTGTTGCGCATATCGACCATGGCAAGTCCACGATCAGTGACCGCATCCTCGAGCTCACCCATACCGTCGATGAGCGCGACATGGAGTCGCAGCTGCTTGACACGATGGACATCGAGCGCGAGCGCGGCATCACGATCAAGTCCAATGCCGTCCGCGTGTCCTATGACGCCGACGACGGCGAGACGTATCAGTTCAACCTGATCGATACGCCGGGCCACGTTGACTTCACCTATGAGGTCTCGCGTTCGCTGGCCGCATGCGAGGGTGCGGTACTTGTCGTGGACGCCACTCAGGGCGTCGAGGCGCAGACCGTTTCCAATGCGACGCTCGCCATGAACGCCAACTTGGACATTGTTCCGGCCATCAACAAGATCGACCTTCCCTCGGCGCACCCCGACGAGGTTAAGACCGAGATCGAAGACGATCTGGCCATTCCCGCAGATGATGCCGTGTGTGTGTCGGGCAAGACCGGCGAGGGCATCCACGATCTGCTGGAGTCCATCGTCTTTTTGATCTCGCCTCCCAAGGGCGATGCAAATGGCCCTCTCAAGGCACTTATTCTGGATTCGTACTTCGATGAGTACCGCGGCGTCGTCGCCACGGTGCGTATCTTTGACGGTTCCATCAAAAAGGGCGATACCCTGCGCATGATGCAGGCCAAGGGCGACTTCCTGGTCGACGGCGTGGGCGTCAAGCGCCCTGCCGAGACGCCGGTCGATGCTCTGACCGTCGGCGAGGTTGGCTATGTGGTCACGGGTCTGAAGGACCCCGAGGCTGTGCGCGTTGGCGATACTCTTACGTGGGCTTCGAACCCCTGCCCCGAGCCGCTGCCGGGCTACCGCGAGGCCAAGCCCATGGTCTACACGGGCCTGTTCCCCATCGACAACAAGGACTATGAGAACCTGCGCGACGCGCTCGATAAACTGCACGTCAACGATCCGTCGTTGGTGTGGGAGCCTGAGACGTCGGTGGCGCTGGGCTTTGGCTTTCGCGTGGGCTTTCTGGGCCTGCTGCACATGGAGGTCGTCAAGGAGCGCCTGGAGCGCGAATTCAATCTGGACCTGATCGCCACGAGCCCCTCGGTCGACTACCACGTGTACAAGACTGACGGCGAGATGGTCGATGTCCGCAGCCCGCAGGATCTGCCCGAGGCCACTCGCATCGAGCGTATCGAAGAGCCCTACCTCAAGGCAAAGATCATCTGCCCGCCCGAGTATACGGGTGCCGTCATGCAGCTCGCTATCGAGCACCGTGGCGTCACGACCGATATGATCCACCTGACGAGCAAATCGGTCGAGATGCGCTTTGATATGCCGCTTGCCGAGCTCATCTTGGACTTCTTCGATCAGCTTAAGAGCCGCACCAAGGGTTACGCCTCGCTCGACTACGAGTTTAACGAATATCGCCCCTCCGAGCTCGTCAAGCTCGACATCCTGCTTTCGGGCGACGAGGTAGACGCGCTTTCGTTTATTGTGCACAAGGATAAGGCTTATGGTCTGGCCCGCGGTCTGTGCGACAAGCTCAAGGAGATCATCCCGCGACAGCTGTTCGAGGTGCCTATCCAGGGTGCCATCGGCAACAAGATCATCGCCCGCTCCACCGTTAAGGCGCGCCGCAAGGACGTGCTGGCCAAGTGCTACGGCGGCGATATCTCGCGAAAGCGCAAGCTGCTCGAGAAGCAGAAAGAGGGCAAGAAGCGCATGAAGGCCATCGGCTCGGTCGAGGTCCCGCAGGAGGCCTTTATGGCGATTCTCAAGGTGGACGAGTAGGTCCATGGCGCTTTCTGAATACAGCAAGCGGCTGCTGAGCGCCTATGCCGAGCAGCCGTTCCTTATGGCTCCCATGGCGGGCGTAACCGACCCCGCCTATCGCATCATGTGCCGCCGCCGCGGTGCCAAGCTTGCCTACAGCGAGATGGTGAGCGTTGCGGGCCTTGCCTATGCCAGCAACAAGACGTGGCGACTGGTGTTGCCGGCCGACGAGGAGCAGCAGATTTGCGTGCAGCTCTTTGGTTCCAAGCCCGATCAGTTTGCGAGTGCCGTCGCTGCCGTCGAGGAACGCGTGGGCGATCGCCTGTCATTGATTGATATCAACATGGCCTGTCCGGCTCGCAAGGTCGTTACCAAGGGCGAGGGCTCGGCGCTTATGCGCACGCCCGACCTCGCCGAGAAGATTGTCGAGGCAGCGGTGGGCGCGGCGCATGTTCCCGTGACCGTGAAGATCCGCAAGGGTTTTTATGCCGAGGATCGCAACGCCGCAACGTTTGCCCAGATGCTCGAAGGGGCGGGCGCCTCTGCAGTTGCTGTGCACGGTCGTTGTGCCACGCAGCTCTATACGGGCCAGGCCGATTGGTCTGTCGTCGATGAGGTTGCCGAAGCCGTCGAGATTCCCGTGATTGGTTCGGGCGATGTGTTCTCGGCCGAGGATGCGGCGGAGCGTCTGCGCAGCTCCGGCGCCAGCGCGGTGTTTATCGCGCGCGGCATCTACGGCAATCCGTGGGTGTTCGGCGATGCCCGAGCCCTTGCACTCGATGGCACGCCGGTTCCTTCTCGCTCCTCGGTCGAGCGCCTGGAGGCCCTGCGTGAGCACCTGACGTTGACGCACGAGCTTTTGCCGCTTATGTCGCGCGCCCGTACGTATGCAAGCTGGTACTTAAAGGGCATGCCCCATGCCGCCGCCTGGCGCGCTCAGGTGGTGCGTTGCTCCACATACGAGGAGTTTATGGCGCTGGTCGATGATATCGAGCGCGACGTGGTGGTCTGCGAGGCCGCGCTCGCCGCCGGTGAGCCGGTGCCCGCCCATCCGCTGGAGGCTTAAGGGTGGCCGTTACCGCGCTGTATGTGCACGTGCCGTTTTGTGCTCAAAAATGCCGTTATTGCGACTTTGACTCCCGCAGCGTGGCGCCGTGCGACCTGGACGCTGCGCTCGATGCCTATTTTGAGCACCTGTATGCGCGGCTCGATGCCTTTGGAGACGCCGGGGCGCTTGCGCAGGTCCGCACTGTCTACGTAGGCGGCGGCACGCCGTCGCTGGCAGGGGAGCGCCTGGTGAAACTTGCCCGTCGTATCTCCATGTGGTGCAAGCCACATGAGTTTACTTGCGAAGCCAATCCCGAGTCGCTGACCGCTGAGCTCGCTACCCCGCTTGCCGAGGCGGGTGTCACGCGCATTTCTCTGGGCGTGCAAACCCTCGACAATACCGAGTTGGCTGTCATTGGCCGTATCCATGATGCCGAACGGGCGCTTGAGGCTATCGCGACGGTGAAGGATGTTGGGCTCGATGTGTCGTGCGACCTTATGTGCGGGCTTCCCGGACAGACTATGGCGAGCTGGCGATACACGCTTGATGGCGTGCTTGCGGCGGCCCCGCACCATGTGTCGGTCTATCCGCTCACGCTCGAGGAGGGCACGCCGCTTTACCGCATGGCGTGTCGTGACGAGTCGCTTGAGCCCGATGAGGATTTCCAAGCTGCATGCATGGACGTTGCGCGCGAGCGGCTGAGTTCGGCGGGCTACCATCCGTATGAGGTGGCGAGCTACGCGCTCGATGGGCATGAATGCGCTCATAATATCGCCTACTGGACCGGTCGGGGCTATCTTGGTTTGGGTCGTTCTGCCGCGGGTATGCTCGATGCCGAGGATTTCGATCGCTTGGCTGGACTGTTTCCTGACGTTCCCGCTCGCGGCGATGCGCACCGCGTGCGTCTGGTGCAACGTGATGATGGCGCGACGACGTTTGGGGTCGAGTACCTGACGCATCGCGAGGCGGCAGCCGAGGATCTGATGCTCGCTTGTCGCATGACGCGCGGCGTCGCGTCCAATCTGTTGGTTCACGCGGCTCGTGTCATCCCTGCCGATGAACTGACAGCGGCCTGTGACCGCGCTCTTGAGCTTGGGCTTGCCACTTGGGTGCCCGAGAACGGTGATACCCATGCGGGGCCTATTGCATCTGACGATGTCGTCACCGGCCGCATCTGTGCCCGCCTGGCGCCGACCCACCTGGGTTGGCTCGATGGAAATGTTCTGTTCGAGCTGTTTTGGGGTCTAGCTTAGGCCGCTCGGGTAGAATTACCGCAATATATACGCTGCTGTGAGCAGGAGGTTGCCGCGCATGGCGACGATGAACGAAAAAGATTACTACGAGATCTTGGGTGTCTCCAAGGACGCCACCTCGCGTGATATTCAAAAGGCTTTCCAGCAAAAGGCCCGTAAGCTCCATCCGGACGTCAATAAGGAGCCGGATGCCGAGGAGAAGTTTAAAGAGGTTTCCGAGGCCTACGCCGTGCTCTCGGACGAGCAGAAGCGTGCGCGTTACGACGCCATGCGGTCGGGTAATCCCTTTGCCGGTGCACCGACGGCTTCGCCCTATGGCGGTGGCTATGCCGGCAGCGCCGGTTACGGCAATCCCTTTGATGGCGGTTTCCCGTTCGGGGGCGCCTGGGGCCAGCCCCGTCGCGGCCAGGCGGCCTACAACCCCGAGAGTGGTGCCAACGTGGTCGTCGATATCAAGCTCGACGCCAAGGAGGCCAAGGGCGGTGCCCGCAAGACCGTTCGCTACACCCGCTTTGACACCTGCGGACATTGTGGCGGATCGGGCTCCGTTTCGTCTGAGCATGCCCACACCTGTCCGAGCTGCGGTGGCCGCGGCCACATCGACGTCGACTTGTCCTTCCTGTTTGGTGCGGGCACGTTCCAGACGGTTTGTCCTGAGTGCGGCGGTTCCGGCAAGGTCGTTGCCGATCCGTGCCCCGATTGCGGTGGCAGCGGCCGTACCCGCGTAACCTCCGAGCAGACGATTGAGTTTCCCGCCGGCACGCATGATGGCGACGAGGTGCGCATCCCCAACATGGGCCACGCCGGCACGAACGGCGCTTCGGGCGGTGACCTGGTCGGTCGTGCGCACGTTGAGGCCGAGCGCCTGGAGGGTAAGGCTCGCACTGGCTTCTACCTCATGGGTATCATCGCGCCGTTTTTGGTACTGTCGGCCATCTCGGGCGTGTTCTCCGCCTTTGCCATGATGTGCCTCATTCCGTTTGCCATGGGCTTGTTCATGGTGCTGTCGGACGGCGTGCTTCATCGCAGCCTGCTGTGGTGGAAGCGCGGTGCGATGCAGTTTGCCAATGGATTTGCCAACGGTTTTATGTTCGCGCTCGTGTCGGTTTGGTTCGCGAGCTGCTCGCAGCGGGCCGTGCTTTCGCCGTACGGAATGCAATAACATCAAACCCTCTGTTTGCGCCCGGCCCAGCTTGGGTATAGGACGCACTGTGACAATAATGAAAGTTGGAAGGATTCGGTCGTGTCGGAAAATAGGGATTACTACGAGGTACTTGGCGTTGACAAGGATGCCGACGCGCGGACGATTAAGCGCGCGTTTCTAAAGAAAGCCCGTACGGTACACCCGGATGTTTCGGACGACCCCGAGGCCGAGGCCAAGTTCAAAGAGCTCAACGAGGCCTATTCCGTTCTTTCCGACGAGCAGAAGCGTGCTAACTACGACCGTTACGGCACCGCGGACGGCCCCGGTGGCTCTGGCTATGTCGATATTAACGATATCTTTGGTGGCATGGGCATGGACGACCTGTTCTCGTCGTTCTTTGGCGGTGGCGCCGGTGGTGGCGCTCGCAGCCGTCGCGAGCGTCGTCGCGGTCGCGATATGGCCATCTCCCTTTCGGTGACACTCGAGGAGGCGGCGCTCGGCTGTAAAAAGACGATTAGCTACGACCGTCTTGCCCCTTGCGATGACTGCAATGGTACCGGCAAGGCCGAGGGCGCGACCGAAAAGCAGTGCAGCCGTTGTCACGGCACAGGCTATGTGACGACGGTCCAGCGTTCTTTCCTGGGCCAGGTTCAGTCCTCTTCGCCCTGTCCCGACTGCCACGGCGAAGGCACGGTCATCGATCATCCCTGCGAGACCTGTGACGGCCAGGGCCGCACGCCTTCTCACGAAAAGATTGACATCGATATTCCCGCCGGTGTTTCGACTGGTCGCCAGCTGCGGGTGAGTGGTTTTGGCGAGGCCGGCCTTCGTGGCGAGCCGTCGGGCGACCTGATCGTTAACGTGCGTGTCGCCGACCACGAGCGTTTTAAGCGCAATGGCGATGACCTGTATCTGGTGAGCGATATCTCGATTGCGCAGGCCGCGCTCGGTTGCGAGATTGAGGTCGAGGGCATTATGCCTGACGAGGTCGTTAAAGTAACGGTTCCCGCCGGCACACAGTTCGGTGACACCGTGAGCGTCAACAACTACGGCATGCCGCGTATCGGCGGTGGCGGCTCGCGCGGTCGTCTGATTGTGCAGCTGCGCGTGGTCGTTCCCACCAATCTCTCCAACAAGCAGCGCGAGCTGCTTCGCGCCTTTGCCGACGAGATGGGCGATGACGTCGCATCCGGTAAGAAGTCGGTGACCGACCGTATCAAGAGCGCCCTCGACGACATCCTCGATTAAGGAGCCCGTGTGCTCGCACCCCATATTTCCGTCGTCAACCTCGGTTGTCGTGTCAACCGGGTTGAGTCCGACCGTATCACTGCCGATCTTATGCGCCTGGGCTTTGCGATGGTGGATCCCCGGGACGCCGATCTGATCGTTATCAATACCTGTGCCGTGACGGGGGAGGCCGAGGCCAAGACCCGCAAGGCCGTCCGTCACGCCCTGGCCTATCCCGGCGAGCCTTACGTGGTCGTAACCGGCTGCGTCGTCAACCTGCATCCCGAGGAGCTGCTGGAGCTTTCCGATCGCGTGATCGCCGAACCGTCCAAGATTGACGTCGCCGAGCGCGTCTGCGAGGTGCTGGGCGTCGAATCCGATAGCGTGTCCGCCTGCAGCGATGGCGACGTGGTCGATGCGCTCGGTCGTTCGCGGCTGGGCGTGAAGATCCAGGATGGCTGCAACCACCGCTGTACCTATTGCATCGTGTGGAAGGCCCGCGGCCCCGAGCGTTCCGTGCCCGTCGAGTCCGTGCTCGAACAGGTGCGTGAAGCTCAGGAGGCCGGCGTGCCCGAGGTCGTGCTGACCGGCGTGAATCTGGGCGCCTATGACGGCAAGAGCGCGACCGATGAACATGTCGAGATCGATGAGCTGCTCCAGGCCATCATGGAGCGCACCGAGATCGCCCATGTGCGTATCTCCTCGGTGGAGCCCATGGATATTTCCGAGCGCTTGCTCAAGGTGATGGCTCGCTATCCGAAGCGTATCGCGCCGTTTTTGCACCTTCCCGTGCAGTCTGGCTGCACGGCGACGCTGCATCGTATGGGTCGTCCCTATAGTGCCGAGGCCTTTGAGGACACGGTGCGTATGATTCGCGCCAACTTGCCCCAGGCGTCTCTTTCGTGCGATGTCATCGTCGGTTTTCCTGGTGAGACGGACGAGGAGTTCGAGGAGTCGCTGGCGCTGTGCCGTCGTGTGGGTTTCTCGCGTATGCACGTGTTCCGCTATAGCAAGCGTCCCGGTACCCTTGCTGCCGATATGCCTGATCGGGTACCGCCCGAGGTTATGGCCGAGCGCAGCCGCCGTATGCGGGCCGCCGCACAGGAACTCGCTATTGCCGACGCTCGTCGTCGTGTGGGCACGGTCGAGCGTGCCGTCCTCGAGTACGGCGACAACCTGACGCTCGGTTCGTTCCATCATGCCCGTCTTGACGATACCTGTGGACTTACAGCCCCGTGCCTGCTCGATGTTGCTATCATCGGAGTCGATGATTCCGGCTTGGTCCATGCGCGCAGGGAGGTTCATGGAAGCCTCGAAGATTAGACTTACCGTTCCCGAGGGGATTGATCCCTCGCGCGTTTTGGGCGCCGGCGACGGCGTCCTTCGTGCGCTCGAGAGCTTGGTTCGCGCTCATGTGGTCGCCCGTGGCGATAGCATCTCCGTGAGCGGCGACCCGAACGAGGTCGAACTCGTGGCGCGCTTTTTCGAGCATGCTTTTCGCGAGGCGGCCGCCGGGCGCACGCTGTCTGCCGACGATGTTTCTCGCTGTCTGGCCGTCTTACGCGACGGTGAGCACGAGACTACGTCGCTTCGCGATGACGTGCTGCTTTCGTATCGCGGCCGCGTTATTCGCCCCAAGACGCTCGGGCAAAAGCGCTATGTGGATGCCATCCGCTCGCATACCATCACGTTTGGCTTGGGTCCTGCCGGTACCGGTAAGACCTATCTGGCCATGGCGCTCGCCGTTGCCGCGCTCAAGCGTCACGAGGTGGGTCGTCTGATCTTGACGCGTCCGGTTGTCGAGGCGGGGGAGAATCTGGGCTTTTTGCCCGGTACCCTTGAGGAAAAGATCGATCCCTACATGCGTCCGCTCTACGACGCCCTTTTTGACATGATGGATCGCGAGCGAACCGATGAGCTTATGGAGCGCGGCGTGATCGAGATCGCCCCGCTTGCCTACATGCGCGGCCGCACGCTGAGCGATGCTTTCGTGGTGCTCGACGAGGCGCAAAATACCACGCCCGAGCAGATGAAGATGTTCCTGACGCGCCTGGGCTTCAACTCCAAGTTTGTGATTACCGGCGACCTGAGTCAGCGCGACCTGGTTGGTCGTCGCGGCGGTCTTGCTGACGTTGAGCAGATTTTGGGCCGTGTCGACGATGTCGCATTTTCGCACCTCGAGCGTGCCGACGTGGTGCGCCATGCCTTGGTGGGACGTATCGTCGAGGCATACGATGCTTATGATGACGTGCGCGAGCAGCGCCCGCGCGACCGAAAGGAGTCCCGTTGAGTGTATTGATCAGCAACGATGCCGAGCTCGATACGCTGCTCGATGCGCAGGAGGTGGAGCACATCTGCGAGGTTGTGCTTGCCGCCGAGGGCGTTGAACGTGAAGTCGAGATTTCCCTTTCGTATGTCGACGAGGACGAGATGCACGAGCTCAACCACGAGTGGCGCGGTATCGATCGCACCACCGATGTACTCTCGTTTGAGTGCGATTCGGCCTTTGACGATGACATTCCCGCCGATGAGACGCTCGAGCTCGGCGATATTATCTTGGCCCCGCAGGTTATTGCCCGTCAGGCCCCCGGTTTTGGCAATAGCCCCGCTGACGAGTGCCGTCTGATGCTCGTTCACGGCATGCTGCACCTGCTGGGCTATGACCACATCGAGGACGATGAGGCCGAGGTCATGGAGGCCCGCGAGGACGCCATCCTGCGCGATCTGGCGCTCGAGCGCGGCGAGGACCCTAAGCTAGTCCACGTCGGCCCCATCACCAACCACGCCCACGACTAGGAGCCGTCTATGATTCCCGGATCGAACAAGGACCATCCGTCCTTCTTAAAGTCGTTTTCCTACGCCATGGAGGGCTTCGTCACCGCCGTCAAGACCGAGCGCAACATTAAGGTCATGCTCGTTGCGGGCGTGTGCACCGTCATTGCCGGCTGCGTCGTGGGGCTCGACATTGCCGAGTGGGCCACGATTATCATCTGTTGTGGCCTGGTGATTCACGGCGAGCTGTGCAACACCGCTATGGAGGCCATCGTCGACCTGGCGACCCAGGAGCTCCATCCGCTGGCCAAGCGTGCGAAGGACATCGCCGCCGCTTCCGTATACGTTCTTTCCATCACTGCCGCGATTGTGGGCGTGCTGGTATTTGCCCACGCGCTCGACTTTATTTAGAAAGGGATTTCCATGTCCGACAATATGCAGCCTACCGATGAGATTTTGGACGACGAGTCCCTGGACGCGGTGGATACCGAGGAGCTCGAGGAAGTCGAGGAGTTCGACCCGTTTGAGGGCATGAGCGATGAGGAGCTCGACGCCCTGTGCGACGAGGACGACAACCTCGCGGGCTTTGGCGACGTGGAGCCCGGTTTCCGCAGCGGCTTTGTGGCCCTGGTCGGTCGTCCCAACGCCGGCAAATCCACGCTGCTCAACGCCTGTTACGGCAAGAAGGTCGCCATCACCTCGCCGGTGGCCCAGACGACTCGCCGCCGCATGCGCGCCGTCGTCAACCGCCCCGGCTACCAGCTGGTCTTTGTCGATACCCCGGGTATTCATAAGCCTAAGGACGGCCTGGGTTCCGAGCTCAACAAAAGTGCGTTGTTCGAGCTGAACGATGTCGATGTCGTCGCGTTTTTGATTGATGCCACCAAGCCCATCGGCAGGGGAGACGCCTGGGTTGCCGAGCGTGTCAAGAACGCTCGTTCTAAGAAGGTCCTGGTGCTTACCAAGGCCGATGAGGCCGACCCCGCACAGGTCATGGAGCAGCTTAAGGCCGCCCACGAGCTCATGGAATATGACGACGAGATTGTGACGTCTTCGGTCAAGAACTTCAACGTCGATGCCTTTATCGAGACCGTTGCGCACTTTTTGCCCGAGGGTCCGCGTTGGTTCCCCGAGGACATGGGTACCGACGCTTCCGATGAGACGCTCGTTGCCGAGTTTGTGCGCGAGAAGGTCTTGCGCCGCACCCGTGATGAGATTCCGCACTCCGTTGGCGTGATCTGCGATGCGCTCGAGCAGACCAAGAAGGTGCTGCGCGTGCACGCCACCATTTACGTCGAGCGCGAGGGCCAAAAGGGCATCATCATCGGTAAGGGCGGCGAGATGATCAAGCATATCGGTATCGACGCCCGTCGCGATCTTGAGCGCATCTTTGGCACGCAGGTCTTTTTGGAGCTGGACGTGAAGGTCAAGGCCGGCTGGCGTGACGACGAGGCTCAGATTCGCCGCTTTGGCTACAACGCCGAGGACTAAGGACGCGCGGCGCGCATGGCAGGCTCCCGGACATATCGCACGAAAGTGCTCGTCCTCGACAAGACGAAGCTCAAAGAGACCGACCTGATCTTGACGATGCTTGACGAGCGGGGGCGGCAGGTTCGTGCCGTGGCAAAGGGCGCCCGCAAACCCGGCGGACGCCTGGCTGCGCGCTGCGAGCTGTTCTGTACGGTCGATATGCTGCTCGCACATGGACGGTCACTTGACGTGGTTTCTCAGGCCGAGCTTATGGAGGCGCCGCTCGGCGCTGCGCCCGATTACGAGACGACCTGCGCCGCAAGCGCGATCGCCGAGGTCGCGCGCGTGTGCTCGTTCGAGGACGCCGAGGACCCGTTTACCTTTGCCATCACGCAGCGAGCGCTTGCCCTGGTGGGCAGCGGGCTTGACACGGCACATATGGACCTACTTGTGGCGGCATATGTCTTTAAGCTGCTGTCGCACGTTGGCTATCGACCCGATTTTTCGGCCTGCGTGCTGTGCGGAGACCCCATGCTGTCGTATTTTTCACCCCAGGCGGGCGGTCTCATGTGCGGGTCGTGCGCGTCGAGCGTTCCAGGTGCCGAACTGGTGTCGACCGGTGAGACAGCATGGCTGCGCGCCCTCATGTCCATGACCTTCGATGCGCTCATGGCCGAGCGAATCGACCCGCATACGGCGGCATTCCTGCTCGGGCTTTCGCATGTGTGGGCTGCGACGCACACCGATCAACGCCTCCGTGCGATGGAATTCATGTTGGGTCGGTGATGATGCGCAGGCGCGGGCTGCTTGTGGTATCATGCCGACCTGTTGGTACCTCGACCTTGGTTGCTCGCTCCACCGGCGGCTTCCCAGTCCGAGGCGAATCGAGTCGCCCGCGGGCGACGTAAAACGAAAGGTGAAACAATGACTGTTTCCAAAGAGCGCAAGGCGGAGCTGACTGCCCAGTTCGGTAACACCCCGGTCGACACCGGCAACCCCAAGGTTCAGGTCGCCATCCTGTCCGAGCGCATCAAGGAGCTGACCGAGCACATGAAGTCCCACCAGAAGGACTTCCACACCCGTCGTGGCCTGCTCATGCTCGTCGGCCGTCGTCGTCGTCTTCTCTCCTACATCAAGAAGAACGACATCGTCGAGTACCGTGAGCTCATCAAGGCTCTGGGCATCCGCGACAACATCCAGTAGGATTTGTACATGCTAAGAGCGTCCTGCGCAGCGGGGCGCTCTTTTTGTGTAAGGGCGCGAACAATCACGCTCTGAAGCGTGGCGGGGGCAGGGGGCCCGCGTCACATGAGAAGCCCGCAGGCAAGGGGTCTGCGGGGTAAAGGAGAACAATGACACTCGTATCCAAGACCTTTGAGCTGTACGGCAAGACCTACACCTTTGAGTCGGGCGAGCTTGCCAAGCAGGCCACCGGCGCCTGCCTGGTCAAGCAGGGTGACACCACGATGCTCGACACCGTGGTCGTCTCCAAGGAGCGTAAGAACTACGACTTCTTCCCGCTGACCGTCGACTTCAACGAGAAGATGTACGCCGCCGGCCGCATCCCGGGTGGCTACCTCAAGCGTGAGGGCCGTCCCAGTGAGAAGGCTACGCTCACCGCGCGCATGATCGACCGTCCGATTCGCCCGAGCTTCCCGGATGGCTTCCGCAACGAGGTGCACATCGTCGCCACCTCGCTCGTCGCCGACCAGGTCAACCCCTTCGACGTCATCAACGTCATGGGTGCTTCTCTGGCCATGACGCTCGGCGGCGTGCCCTTCGAGGGTCCGCTTGCCTGCGTGCGCATCGGCCGTAACGTGGAGACCGGCGAGTTTATCGTCAACCCCACCTACGAGGAGCGCGAGAACTCCGATCTGGACCTGGAGCTGGGCGGCTCTGCCGACTTCATCTCGATGGTCGAGGCCGGCGCCGAGGAGATCTCCGAGGACGACATGCTCGCCGCCATGAAGTTTGGCCAGGAGGCCCTTGCTGCTTTCTGCCAGGCTCAGGACGAGTTCGTTGCCGAGTGGGAGCAGGTCAACGGCCCCATCGTCAAGAAGGAGTACCCGCTCGACCAGCCCGTCGAGGAGGTCCAGGAGCGCATCTTCGCCCACTACGACGAGATGGCAGCCGCCCTTCGCGACGCCGACAAGCTCTCCCGTATCGGCAAGGTCGAGGCTCTGAAGGAGTCCATCCGTGCCGAGTTTACCGAGCAGGAGCAGGCCGCTTGGGAGCGCGAGATCCCCGTGGCGCTCAAGAAGCTCGAGAAGAAGGCCATGCGCACCATGGTCGTCGAGACCGGTGAGCGCGTCGACGGCCGTGCCGCCGACGAGATCCGTCCCATCATGGTGAAGGACAACTACCTGCCGCTCGTTCACGGCTCCGGCCTGTTCCAGCGTGGCCAGACCCAGGTGCTCTCCGTCCTGTCGCTCGGCATGCTCAACGAGGGCCAGCGTCTGGATACCATCGAGCCCACCGAGGGCAAGCGCTACATGCACCACTACAACTTCCCGCCTTTCTGCACCGGCGAGACCGGCCGCATGGGCAGCCCCAAGCGCCGCGAGATCGGCCATGGCAATCTGGCCGAGCGCGCTCTGCTTCCGGTGCTCCCCGACGAGAACGAGTTCCCCTACGCCATCCGCGTCGTCTCCGAGGTCATGGAGTCCAACGGCTCCTCTTCGATGGCTTCGACCTGCGGCTCCACGCTCGCCCTTATGGACGGCGGCGTGCCCATTAAGCGCCCGGTCTCCGGTATCGCCATGGGCCTGATCCAGGAGGAGGGCAAGACCGTGGTCCTGTCCGACATCCAGGGTCTCGAGGACTTCCTGGGCGACATGGACTTTAAGGTCACCGGCACCACCGAGGGCATCACCGCCCTGCAGATGGACAACAAGGCCACCGGCCTCACCTTCGACATCCTGGCCCGCGCTCTGCAGCAGGCCAAGGAGGGTCGCGCCTTCATCCTGCAGAAGATGCTCGATGTGATCCCCGAGCCGCGCCACACCACGCGCAGCACCGCTCCGCGCATCGTCTCCATCCAGGTTCCGACCGACAAGATCCGCGACGTCATCGGTTCCGGCGGTAAGGTCATCCGCGGTATCCAGGATGAGACCGGCGCTTCGGTCGACATCCAGGAGGACGGCACCGTCTTTGTCGGCGGCACCGGCGAGTCCGTGGACCAGGCTGTCGAGCGCATCAAGCTCATCATCAAGGTTCCCGAGCCGGGCGAGGAGTACACCGGTCGCGTGGTCTCCATCCAGCCCTTCGGCGCCTTCGTCAACCTGCTGCCCGGTAAGGACGGCCTGCTGCACATCTCTCGCGTCGCCAAGGGCCGCGTGGAGAAGGTCGAGGACGTCCTCAACGTGGGCGACGAGGTCAAGGTCGTCGTCATCGAGGTTGACGATCGCGGCAAGATCTCGCTCGATCGTCTTGACAAGCCCGAGGCCCCGGCTCGCGCCGAGGGTGCTTCCGAGGGCGACGGCGAGCACTTCCAGCGCCGTGAGCGTCCGCGTCGCGAGCGCTCCGAGCGCAGCGACCGTCCGCGCCGTCCCGGCGACAACGGAGGCCGCAAGCCCCGCCGTCACCACGACGCCGAGTAACAGCTAAACATAAGCAGCTCAACAAGGGCGATTCCTAAGGGGGTCGCCCTTTTGCTTGCGCCCGGGAGGGACGCATATGAAGTTTCCTGCTCTACGGGAAACCGTCGGGATGGACCAGTTCAGATGGGGCTTTGATGCATGAGTGGTCTGTTGTTGTGCAAATGGGTATCATACTGTGGTTATTGCATCGACTCTGCGATGCATGTTTGTACGTTCCCGGCGGTCGGTTTGCCAGAAGCGCCCCGTCGGTTGTTCCAGACCCGTTTCGAAGAAAGGAAACCACACTAACCTATGGCAGCTAAAAAATCATCTCCCTTGAAGATCATTCCGCTCGGCGGCCTTGACGGCATCGGCAAGAACATGACGGTCTTCGAATGCGGCGACGACATGGTGCTCGTTGACGCTGGCCTCATGTTCCCCGACGATTCCCAGCCCGGTATTGACCTGGTGCTTCCCGACTACACCTATGTTCTGGAGAACGAGGAGAAGCTCCGCGGTATCGTCGTCACCCACGGCCACGAGGACCACACCGGTTCGCTTCCGTATCTGCTGCAGGACCTCAACAACAAGGTGCCCATCTTCTCGAGCAAGCTGACGCTTGGCTTTATCGAAGGCAAGCTTTCTGAGTTCCGCATCCGCGCACCCAAGTTCCGCGAGGTTAAGGGCGGCAGCCATGTCAACCTCGGCGGCATCTCGCTCGACTTCTTCTCGATGACGCACTCCATCCCCGGCGCTCTGGGCGTGTTCATTCGCACCAATCAGGGCACCGTTATGCACACTGGCGACTTTAAGCTCGACCAGACGCCCATCGATGGTGTCACGCCCGACTATGCCGCTATCAGCCGCTTTGCCAAGCAGGGCATCGACCTGTTGCTGTCCGACTCCACCAATGCCACGGTTCCCGGCTTTACCAAGTCCGAGGCCGAGGTTGGTCCCAACCTACTGCATGCCATCAAGAACGCCCCGGGTCGCGTGTTCGTCGCTTCGTTCTCGAGCCATATCCATCGTTTGCAGCAGATCTGCGATGCCGCCCGCAAGTGCGGCCGTAAGGTCGTTGTGACCGGTCGCTCCATGCTCACCAACACCCGCGTCGCGCGCGAGCTGGGTTACCTCAACATCGACGATGCCGATATCATCGATGCCTTCGATATCGATAACCTGCCCGACGACAAGATCGTCGTCATGTGCACCGGTTCGCAGGGCGAGCCGCTGTCGGCCCTGTCCCGCATGGCCAATGGCGAGCACAAGACGCTCTCTATCCACGAGGGCGATACCGTCATCCTCTCGGCAACTCCCGTTCCCGGCAACGAGAAAGCCGTTCAGCAGGTCGTCAACAGCTTGGCCAAGCTCGGCTGCGACGTGTGGGATAAGAACCGTGCTCTTGTCCACGTCTCGGGCCACGGCAGCCAGGAGGAGCTTAAGCTCCTGATGGCCATGGCCAAGCCCACGTACTTTATGCCGGTTCACGGTGAGGCCGTGCATCTGCGCGCCCATGCCCAGCTGGCCCGCAAGATGGGCATCAAGGATGATCACATCTTTATCCTCGATAACGGCGACACGCTCGAGATGCGCGGTGGTATCGTCAAGCGTGGTACGCCCGTCGAGTCCGGCGTCGTCTACGTCGACGGCCTGCGTATCGGCGATACCGACCCCATCGTCCTGCGCGATCGCCAGAAGCTCGCCAATGACGGTATGGTCACGGCCGTCGCCATCGTCTCGCTCAAGCACAAGAAGATTGAGGCCATCGAGTTCTCGGGCCGCGGCGTCTCGTTTGCCATCGACGACCAGTTCTCCGAGGATGCCTCCGCGTCTATTATGAAGACGATTGAGAAGGGCAAGTTCAGCTTTACGAGCAGCGGTTCCGATGCCATTCGCAAGGCCGTGCGCGACTCGCTCTCTAACTTTATCTGGAGTCGTACGCGCACTCGTCCGATGATCATCCCGGTCGTCATGGAGGTTTAGTTTGGCGCGCGGATCTGCACAAAACGCCAAAGGCAATAAAGCCAACAACCAACCGGCATCTGCTAAGGGTGCCGGTTCCCATCTTCGTGCCAATAAGGGCCACGAGACCGACTTCGACGATTTTGAGCCCCTGGTCGAGCCCTCGGCCAACCGCGATATCGCCGGCGTGGTCATCGCCGTTTTGGCGATTGCGTCCTTCATTGCCGTGATTTCGCCGGCGACTGCACCCGTTACGGCTGCGGTTGCCGGTTTCTACCACCTGGGCTTTGGTCTGGGCGCCTACGTGCTGCCGATCGTTATTTTGCTGTTTGCCGCCACGCTCTTTTTAGGCGAGGACTCGCCGCTCAACGTGCGCTCTGTTGCGGGCGGAGCCGTGGTCTTTATCGCCGTCGTCTCCATTCTTTCGCTGATGGTGCCGGGTACGAGTGTCTCGTGTGACCTTATGTTCACGCCGCAAAATTTGTCCGCCTCGGGTGGCTACATCGGTGCGTTTATTGCGAGTGCACTGCAGAATGCCCTGGGTAAGCCTATCGCGATGGTAGTCCTGTTGGGCCTTGTCGTCGTGGGCTTGGTCATCATCGGCTTTTCGGTGGGTGGCGTGCTGCGCTCTGCTCGCGACCGTGCGGCCGATTTTGCCGAGCGCCGTCGTGCCGATGTCAACGCCAGCCCGTGGGGTGACGACGAAGCCCTGTCGGTGCCCGGCGTTGCCCGTCCGCACCTGAGCATTCTTCGTCAAAAGGGCTCCGATGCTGCCGTGACCACGGTCATGGGCAACGATGTGGACCCGGTTTTGGACGATGACGACGAGGACGAGAATCCGTTTGTCGACGTGTCCGAGTCGGTTGAGGTTGAGCGCGCTAAGACGACGCTGCTGCCGCGCCGCCATGCCAAGAAGGGCAAGGCTGCGCCTAAGCTCAATACAAGCGAGCCCGACCCGTCTTGGTCCGATAGCGAGATTGAGCTCACCGAGGGCGATGACGAGGACGACGAGGCTCCGATTGAGACCGCAAAGACAACTTTGCTGCCGCGTCGCCATGCAAAGCGCGACCAGGTAACCGGCCAGCTTTCGATGGAAGACGACCCCGATAAGATCGACGAGTTCGAGCCGCCGTTTGCCGTGAATCCTGTCTCGGCAGCACCTCAGATTCCCGACTTCTTGAAGCATCCCAAGGTTGCCGATGCGCCTGCCTCGAGTGCCGTCGAATCGGCTGCGGCTAGCGATGGGGGAGCGGACGGTGGCGCCGCAGATAACGAGGGCGAAGAAGAGGACGGCCTCAAGCTTCCGCCGCTCGAGATCCTGCACGCCAACCCGCAGTCGGCGTCCTCCGCGTCATCTGACAAGGAGCTGGAACAGACTGCCGAGTCACTGCAATCCACCTTGCTTGAGTTTGGCCGCAGTGCCCGCGTGGTCGGCTGGATCGCCGGCCCCACGGTGACGACCTTTAAGCTGCAACCTGGCGAGGGCGAGCGCGTGAGCAAGATTTCGAGCCTCGAGGACGATATCGCGCTTTCGCTCGCTGCTCAGTCGGTGCGCATCTTTGCCCCGATCCCCGGTTCCTCGCTTGTGGGTATCGAGATTCCCAATCGCAAGCGCCAGAACGTCAACCTGGGCGACGTGCTTCCCTATGTGAAGGGCGGTCCGCTCGAGCTGGCCATCGGTCGAGATGCCGAGGGCACGCCGGTCGTCGCTGACCTCGCCAAGATGCCCCACCTGCTGATCGCCGGCACGACCGGTTCTGGTAAGTCGGTGATGATCAATTCCATCATCACGACCCTGCTCATGCGAGCCCTTCCCGAGGACGTTCGCCTGATCATGGTCGACCCCAAGCGCGTCGAGCTTGCGGGCTATAACGGTTTGCCGCATCTCTATGTGCCCGTGGTGACCGAGCCCAAGCAGGCCGCGAGCGCTCTGCAATGGGCCGTGTCCGAGATGGAGCGTCGCCTGAAGGTCTTCGAGCGTCTCAACGTGCGTAAGATCTCGACCTACAACGAAAAGCAGGCCGCCGGCGAGTTTGAGCATTACGACAACCCGCCCCAAAAGATGCCCTATCTGGTCATTATCATCGACGAGCTTTCGGACCTGATGATGGTCGCCGGCAAGGATGTCGAGGCCTCGATCGTTCGTATCGCCCAGCTGGGCCGTGCCGCCGGTATACACCTTATCGTGGCTACGCAGCGCCCCAGCTCCAACGTGGTGACGGGCCTCATCAAGGCCAACATCACCAACCGCATCGCCTTTAACGTCGCCACGGGCATCGACTCGCGCGTCATTATTGACCAGATGGGTGCCGAAAAGCTCACCGGTTTGGGCGACATGCTGTTCTCCAAGGTCGACTGGGGCAAGCCTCGCCGTATCCAGGGCTGCTTTGTCTCGGATGACGAAATCAACGAGATTGTCGAGTTCGTCAAGTCGCAGAGCGAGCCCGACTACCACGAGGAGATTCTGTCTGCCGTGGCGCCCGCTTCCATGTCCATGGCGGGTGGCGGCGGTATTGTCCGCACCGGAGTAGCCGAGCCGCAAGACGATGATCCGCTCATTTGGGAAGCCGCCCATATTGTGGTGGAATCGCAGCTTGGCTCCACATCTGGCCTGCAACGTCGTCTGAAGGTTGGCTATGCGCGTGCCGGGCGTATTATGGACATGCTGGAAGAAAAGGGTGTCGTCGGCCCGCCCGACGGTTCCAAGCCGCGTGAGGTCCTGTTGGACGAGGAGGGGCTTGCCGCGCTGGAATCTGTCGACGCCGAGATGGCACGTGAAGATCGTGAGTTTGGAGGATTCTGATGGCTGCACGCTTTGGTGACATGCTGCTCGAGCAGCGTCGCCGGATGGGCCTTTCCATTCAGCAGGTCGCCAACACCATCAAAATCAGGCCGCAGATCATCGAGTTTTTCGAGACCGGTAACTTTGCTTCGATGCCGCCGCGCGGCTATGCGCAGGGCATGATTTCGAGCTATGCTCGCTTTTTGGGCCTCAATCCGCGCGAGGTCGTCAATGCCTACTTTGACGACCTGATGGCATACGAACGCGAGACGTCGCAGCAGGGCGGTCGTTTTCAGGACGCCGCCGGCTACGTCAATTCGCGTTCCTCGGTCGATAACGGGCGCTTCCTGATGGTTCAGGGCGGTCGTTCAACCCGCTATGGACAGCGTCCTCAGCAGGCCGGTTATATTACTGAGACGGGTTCGGGCGAGGAGATTCGCTCACAGCGTGACCGGTTCCGCAGTACGCCGATGCCCGAGGACCGTGCACTTCCCGCTGCCCGCGGCGTGGCGCGTGACCCTCGTGCCGGCTACGGCGACGGCGGCTATTCCGATCGCGGTTACCGTGGTGCCTCTATGGGACGCTCTCGCGGTGGCTATTCGGATGCCGATACCACGCAGGTGACGCCGCGTCTTCGCTCTCAATCACAGCCGTATGGCCAGCGCTCTTCGGCTCCGCGTTCGGTCCAGCGTGGCTATCAAGGCCGCGGTGAACTTGCGCCCCGCTCGGGTCAGCGCAGCCTTCAGGGCCAGGGCGGCTATCGCGGCCGTTCCGATAGCAATCGCGGTCGTATGCCTCAGGGAAGCGGCCGCAGCAGTTCCGGTCGTGGACGCGGCGGATCACGTACTCCTCAAAACAACGGGCTCGATCCGCGTATCGTCTACGCCGGCATCGGTGCCGTTGTGCTGCTGTTGATTGTGCTCATCGTGGTGCTTCTACGTGGCTGCGCATCTTCGGCGCCCGAGAACACGCCCGAGACGCCCACTGCTACCAAGATGACGACCAAGAAGTCTTCTAAGAAGACCGAAACGGTCGACGAGGACGATGACACCGATGAGGCGACGGATGAGTCGACTGATTCGGACGCTACCAAGACGACGGCCAAGAAGGAAGAGAACGAGGTCACGAAGGTCAAAGTCTCCGTTGCCAAGGGAAAGACCGCGTGGATTGAGGTCAAGGTTGACGGCAAGTCGGTCTATGGCGCCCAGGCGACTGGCCCCTTTGAGCAGGAGTACACGCCCGAGTCTTCGATCGAGATCACCACGTCCAAGCCTTCCGATGTCACCGTTACCAAGAACGGTGAAAAGGTTCGTTACGATACCAAGACCTCGGGCGTGGCGCGTGTGACGATCACCGTTCCCAAGAAGGAGACGTCTGATTCCGAGAATGGTGAAAGTTCTGATGGTACCGACACCACCGATGGTACCGATGCCACCGACGGTACCGATGCCACCGACGGTACCGATGCCCAGTCCACGGATGGCGCCGATACCGCAACTGACGGTCAGACACCCACCGATTCTACCGACAATTCGTACGATAGCTACTAGGCCGCTCGTACGCGAAAGGAAACATCATGGCTAAAGATTCCAGCTTCGACGTCGTGTCCGAGGTCAACATGCAAGAGGTCGACAACGCCTTCCAGCAGACCACGCGCGAGATTTCCCAGCGCTATGACCTTAAGGATTCCGGCGCCACGATCGAGCTTTCGAAGGGCGACAAGCTCTTTACGATCAACGCCCCGGCCGACTTTGTCTCCAAACAGATTGTTGACGTGCTGAGCTCCAAGCTCATCAAGCGCGGCATCGACCTCAAGGCTGTCTCGTGGGATGCTCCGCAGGCGGCATCGGGTGGCACCGTGCGCGTGCTCGGCCATATCGTCGAGGGTATCGACCAGGCGACCGCCAAGAAGATCAACAAGGACATCAAGGATCAAAAGCTCAAGGTCAAGGTGACCATCGAGGCCGACAAACTGCGTGTTTCCTCTGCTTCGAAGGACGCGTTGCAGACCGTGATTCAGTTCCTGCGCGACCAGGACTACGGCCAGCCGCTGCAGTTCACCAACTACCGCTAATATCAATCGAAAGGACCGCTCTCCAACATGGATACACCGTTGGGCTCCGTGCTCTACATCACCCTCGGGTGCGCTAAGAACGAGGTTGACACCGACCGCATGCGTTCTCTTTTGACCGCCGCGGGCTACGAGGAGGCATTCGACCCGCAGGATGCCGATATCGCCATCGTCAATACTTGCTCGTTCCTCGCCTCCGCAACGTCCGAGAGCATCGAGACCACGCTCGAGCTCGCCAACGAGGTTCAGGACGGCGTTCGTTCTTGTCCCATCGTCATGTGCGGCTGCGTGCCGTCGCGCTATGGCGATGACCTGCCTGACGAGCTGCCCGAGGTCGCTGCCTTTGTGAAGGCCGACGAGGAAGATGGCATCGTGGCGGTCATCGATGGCGTGCTGGGTGTCGAGCGTGAGATTGCAGCCTATATCCCGCAGGTCAAACGTACCGTCGAGGGTGCTGTCGCTTACGTCAAGATTTCCGATGGCTGCAACCGCTTCTGCAGCTTCTGCATGATTCCCTACATCCGCGGCCGCTATCATTCGCGCAATGCCGAGAGCATCATCTCCGAGGTGCGCGACCTGGTTTCCGGCGGTGTGCGCGAGATCGTGCTGATCGGCCAGGACACGGGCATCTGGGGTACCGACTTTGCCGACGAGGACGTCGCCGATGGCTCGCCGCGCAATCTGGCGCAGCTGCTGCGTGCCGTCGCCGAGGCCGTGCGCCCGCACAACGTCTGGGTCCGCGTGCTCTATCTGCAGCCCGAGGGCATGACTGACGAACTCATCGAGACGATTCGCGATACGCCCGAGGTGCTGCCCTATATCGATATCCCCGTGCAGCACTGCGACGCGCGCATCCTTAAGGCTATGCGCCGTTCTGGTTCGCGCCAGGAGCTCGAGGACCTGTTCCGCGATCTGCGTGAGCGTATCCCCGGCATCGTGATCCGTTCCACGGCCATGGTCGGCTTCCCGACCGAGACCGACGACGAGTTCCGCGACCTTATCGACTTTATGGACACCGTCGGCTTTGACTACACGAGCGTCTTTGCCTACTCGCAGGAGGAGGGCAGCCTGGCCGCTAAGATGGAGGGCCAGGTCGACGAAGAGGTCAAGCTCGAGCGCGCCCAGGAGGCCATGGACCTGGCCGAGTCGCTCGGTTTTGCCGCCACGGCGGCTCATGTGGGCGAGCGCGCCCAGGTGATCGTCGACGGTATCGAAGAGACCGAGGATGGCGCCGAGCTGATCGGCCATGCCTGGTTCCAGGCGCCCGATTCCGATGGCGCGGTGCATCTGGACGCCAGCGAGGCGTCCGTGGGCGATATTCTGACCGTCGAGTTTACCGATAGCTTCTGCTATGAGCTTATCGGTCATGTTGTGGAGTAGGAGAGCGTCGTGGCTAACGAGAGCAATAAGGAACTGACGAGTGTCTGGACGCCCGCCAACATCGTGACGTGCGTTCGCATCGTCTTTATCCCGGTGTTCATGATCGTGTCGGCGCTTTCTCACACGAGTGTTGCCGGTACGGATTGGAGCACCTTCGACGGCCCGCTCGCCGCCGCTGCCTTCATTCTGTATGTGATCCTGTCGTGCACCGATAAGGTCGACGGTTATCTGGCGCGTTCGCGCAACGAGATCACCGACTTCGGTAAATTCTTGGACCCCATCGCCGATAAGCTGCTCGTGTTCTCGGCCCTGCTGCTGTTCTTGGATTTTGGTATGGTGACCGTGTGGTCCGTGTTCATTATCCTGTTCCGCGAGCTGCTGGTGAGCGCCCTTCGCATGGTCGCGAGTGCGGCCGGTGTGGTCGTTGCGGCCGATAAGCTCGGCAAGTACAAGACGGCAACCACGATGGTCTCCATTTGCGGTTACCTGTGCGTTTTTGCTATGGCCGGCTTGCACCTTGGCCCGGTGGCGCTGACGCTCGGCATCTACTCGGTGTCGCGCTTCCTGTACGCCGTTGCCGTTGTCCTGACCGTTATCTCGGGCGCCCAGTACTTCTGGAACTGCCGCAAGATCGTCTTTTCGGTCTAGGTCCTGGTGGGTATGACGGACTCTTTTGAGCAGATTTCCGCACATAACGAGGAGCTGGCGCGCGATATCGTCGAGCGCGCGAGCGCTCGGGGTGTGACGGTTTCGACGGCCGAGTCGCTGACGGCGGGTATGATCGCCTCGACGATTGCGGATATCCCGGGCGCCTCGGCGGTGCTGCGTGGCGGTGCGGTAACCTACTGCGATGAGATTAAGCATCGCGTGCTGGGTGTTGAGCAGGAGACGTTCGACCGCTACACCGCGGTGTCGCATCAAACTGCGCGCGAGATGGCGTCGGGTTCGCTGGAGCTGTACCAGAGCGATATTGCAGTGAGCGCAACGGGTTATGCCGGCCCCGGCGGTGGTACTGAGGACGATCCTGCTGGCACTTTCTATATTGGCTGGGCACATCGTTCCGCCGATGGGGGAGTGCCGGTCGTGGACTCTGTGCGCTGCCACTATGAGGGCGACCGTTCGTGTGTTCGTGCCCATGCGGTCACGGAGGCATTGGGTCGCATTGCCCTTGTGCTCAACTCTATGGAATAGACGTGTTTTAAGGGGCCTCCGGGCCCCTTAATTGTGGAGATAGGGACCTTAGGCTCATTTGGCGTTTGTGCTGGTTGTAGACGTATTTTTGCCTGCCTTGTTCATATTTGGTCCTTTGTGGTCAAGCATTTGGTCAGTGTTTGGTCGGCGTTTGGTTGGGTTTTGGAAAGGTCGGCTGCATATGATTTATCTGGACGGTTGACCACGAACAGCCGTTCGTTTATTATCGATGCAGGTTGTTAAGAGGAGGGCTATTCATGGCCAAGAATTCAGGTCCCGTACGTACCGTTCATGCTCGCACGACGGGTAAAGAGCGCGATGAGATGATCGCCACCACCAAGGCCGAGATCGAGAAGAAATTCGGCCAGGGTTCCATCATGAGGTACGGCGACGGTGGTCCCGAGCTCGAGGTCGAGGCCATTCCCACGGGCGCCCTGGCCCTCGATGCCGCGCTGGGTATCGGCGGCGTGCCGCGCGGCCGTATCGTCGAGATTTACGGTCCTGAGTCCTCCGGTAAGACGACGCTTTCGCTCGAGATCCTGGCCGAGGCCCAGGCAATGGGTGGCGTTGTGGCATTTATCGATGCCGAGCACGCGCTTGATCCCACGTATGCCGCGCGCATCGGCGTGGATATCGACGAGGTGCTCATTTCCCAGCCCGATACGGGTGAGCAGGCGCTCGAGATTGTTGACATGCTCGTGCGTTCCGGCGCCATCGATGCTATCGTCGTCGACTCCGTCGCCGCGCTGACCCCGCGTGCCGAGATCGAGGGAGAAATCGGCGACACTACGGTCGGTCTTCAGGCTCGCCTGATGAGCCAGGCGCTCCGCAAGCTCGCCGGCTCGCTGTCCAAGTCCAACACGACGTGCATCTTCATTAACCAGCTGCGTGAGAAGATCGGCGTCATGTTCGGCAACCCCGAGACCACGACGGGCGGCCGCGCCCTTAAGTTCTTCTCTTCGGTGCGTATCGACATTCGCCGCATCGACAGCATTAAGCTTAAGGACGAGGTTATCGGTAACCGCGTGCGCGCCAAGGTCGTTAAGAACAAGGTGGCAGCTCCGTTCCGTTCTGCTGAGTTCGACATCATGTACGGTACGGGCATCTCTAAGGAGGGCTCGATTCTGGACATGGCTGTCGAGTGCGGCATCTGCAAGAAGATGGGCTCCTGGTTTGCCTATGGCGAGGATAAGCTCGGCAACGGTCGCGAGGCCGCCAAGGCGTTCCTGCGCGAACACCCCGATTGTGCCGACGAGATTGAGCATAAGGTTCGCCTTGCCTGTGGACTTGAGTTTGATGACGATGCTCCGTCCGAGGTCGAGCTGACCGATCAGCCTGCGCCTGAGGAGTTTGACGAGCTTTACGCCATCGATGGTTCCGCCATGCTCGATGATGACGACGAGTAGCGGTTACGCTCATGTCGTATACGGTGACCGAGGCCACGGTCGTCTTTCCCGATAAGAAGGCGGCCTCCTCGTTCTCGAGCGGGTATGCGTCCAAAAAGCCTTGCGCACATATCGATTGTGAGCTTGAGGGCGGTTTTGAGCGGTCCATTTGGATTCCCGTGCGGGTCGCGCGGCTGTATGTCAAAAACCGCCCCGATCTTCCCTGTGATTGGGACAACTTCCGTGAGGCGGTGCAGCTCATTGAGCGTAAATGTGCACTTACCATGGTGACCGAGATGTTATCGCGCCGCGACCATGCGACGGGTGAGGTCCGTGACAAGCTGGCTCGCTACGGCTTTCACCAGCCTGCGATCGATTTCGCCGTCGAGCGCGCCACCGAGTATCGCTTTTTAGACGAGAGCCGCTTTTGCTCGTACTTTATCGAGGAGCGCAAGCGGCGCGGTTGGGGACAGCGCAAAATCGAGACCGAGCTCAAGCGCCGTCATGTCGTGCTCGATGACATTCCCGGTTATCCCGAGGATTATTTTGCCGTCGAAGACGATTTGGCGCGTGCGTCAGCCCTGCTCGCCAAGCGTCGTGTTCCAGAGACGCGCGGATTCGAAAAACTGGTTCGGTTTTTGATGGGCAAAGGCTTCTCGTATCACATCGCCGCCGATGCTGTTAAGGCACGTCTCGATGCCGAACGCGAGGAATGTGCGGTTTAGGCGTATGCGTTTTGTGGCCCTGCCGTTCACCGCGTTTTAGCCGCCGTGCCGGGGCCATTTATTTGACAGTTGTTGTGGTTCAACGTACGATAAACACTGTCATTTGCTTTGTGATATGTGCTCATCTGTGATGAGTTTGTTTATATGTTTATCTGTATCCGACCCGCATAAGCTGCGCCCATATTACTCAAATGTCGCGAGCCGTTCATAAGGACGGTTCGCTTTGTTGTGTAACGAATCCATAAAAAGGAGTGAGCATGCCTATCATCGCAGCGCTCGTTGGCATCGTTTTGGGTGCCATCGCCGCCATTGCCTACATGCGCACCGCCAAGCAGGGTAGTCTTCACGAGGCCGACGAAAAGATCCAGTCGGCACACGCACAGGCTGAGTCCCTGATCGGTGATGCTAAGCGTCAGGCCGAGACCCTCAAAAAAGAGGCTCTGCTCGAGGCTAAAGAGGAGATCATCAAGAACAAGCAGGCCGCCGAGGCCGAGGACAAGCAGCGTAAGAGCGAGATTCGTACGCTCGAGAACCGTGTGATGCAGCGCGAGGAGTCCCTTGATCGCCGAAACGACGCTCTCGACAAGCGTGAGCACCAGCTGTCCAGCCAGGCCGGTCAGGTCGAGAAGCGCTCCCGTGAGCTCGAGGAGCTCTGCGCAAAGCAGACCTCCGAGCTCGAGCGTATCGCCGACCTTACCCGCGAGGATGCCCACAAGGAGCTCCTCGATAAGGTTCGCGGCGAGGTCACCCACGAGGCCGCCACGATTATTCGCGAGTCCGAGCAGCAGGTTCGCGCCGAGTGCCACAAGACCGCCCAGGAGATTCTGTCCCTGGCGATTCAGCGCTGCGCTGCCGACCACACTGCCGAGGTCACCGTTACCTCCGTGCACATTCCCTCTGATGACCTCAAGGGCCGTATCATCGGTCGCGAGGGTCGCAACATCCGGACCTTCGAGCAGGTTTCCGGCGTCAACCTCGTGATCGACGACACGCCCGAGACCGTCGTTCTTTCGAGCTTCGATCCGGTCCGTCGTGAGACCGCCCGTGTTGCTCTGGAGAACCTCATCGCCGACGGCCGCATTCACCCCGCCCGCATCGAGGAGATGTATCACAAGGCTGCCGACCTGGTTCAGCAGCGCGTGCGCGAGGCTGGCGAGCAAGCTGCATTCGATACCGGCATTCACGACCTGCACCCCGAGATCGTCAAGACCCTTGGTGCCCTGCGCTACCGTACCTCGTTTGGTCAGAACGTGCTTCAGCACTCCCTCGAGGTCTCTGACCTGTGCGGCGTAATGGCTTCCGAGCTTGGCCTGGACGTTGTTACCGCCAAGCGCGCCGGCCTGCTGCACGACCTGGGCAAGGCAATCGACCATGACGTCGAGGGCCCGCATGCCGTCATCGGCGCCGAGCTTGCCCGCCGTTATGGCGAGAAGCCCGTTATCGTCCACGCTATCGAGGCTCACCATGCCGACGTCGACCCCAACACGGTGCTCGATGTCCTGGTACAGGCCGCCGATGCTGTCTCTGCCTCTCGTCCCGGTGCCCGTCGCGAGTCTGCCGAGAACTACATCAAGCGTCTTGAGAAGCTCGAGGAGATCGCCAACTCCCATGACGGCGTCGAGCGTACCTATGCCATGCAGGCTGGTCGCGAGGTCCACGTCATGGTTCAGCCGGACAAGATTTCCGATGCCCAGTCCACGGTTCTGGCTCACGATATCGCCCATCAGATCGAGGAAGAGATGGAGTATCCCGGTCAGGTGCGCGTCGTCGTGATTCGCGAGAGCCGCGCTGTCGATATCGCTAAATAACATGAGCGACGCGAACGAGCTCATCTCATTTATCGCGTCGATGTCGGGGGAGGGCAACCTTCGCGTCGAGGAGAACCTTGGCGAGGGGTATGTCCGCCTCCGCGTTTCGGAGGCCGAGCGGCGCCAGGCAAAGCACGACATTCAGCATGTCGAGGATATCGTTATCGAAATGCTCCGTAATGCTCGCGATGCCGGCGCCGACAAAGTCTATCTCGCTACGACCAAGGAAGATGGCGTCCGCACGCTTGTCTTTCTGGATAACGGTTCGGGCGTTCCGCAGGATATGCAAGAGCGAATCTTCGATGCCCGCGTTACCTCCAAGCTCGAGAGCATGAAGATGGACCGTTGGGGCGTTCACGGTCGTGGCATGGCATTGTTTTCGATCAAGCAGAACACCGACGAGGCCCGTGTGGTCACGTCCGGTGTCGATCTTGGTTCAGCCTTTAAGGTGAGTGTTGCGGCCGACCGTCTCAGTGAGCGTGCCGATCAGTCCAGCTGGCCCCAGGCCGTCAAGGATGAGGACGGACGTTATGTCTGTGCTCGCGGTCCGCATAATATTATTCGCGCTGCTTGTGAGTTTGCGCTCGAGGAGTTGCGTGGTTGCGATGTCTATCTTGGTTCTCCGTCTGAGATTGCCGCGACACTTTATGCTCAGGCGTCAAGTCGGCTCGATACGTCTCGTCTCCTGTTCATTGACGACGAGAGCGAGCTTCCGGTTGTCGATCGTTTAGGCCTTGCCTCTGATGCCGAGGATTTTATCCGCATTTGCTCGGGTTTGGGTCTTGAGATGTCCGAGCGCACGGCACATCGCATTTTGGCAGGGCAGATTAAGCCCGTTCGCGGTGTGACCGCGCGTCTGCTGCGCGAGCGTGATTCGTCCTCACATGCGCCGGCTCCTGTCGATCTCGCGAAGGATCGTCGCGGGCTACGTATTGCCAAGGATGATATGGCACAGTTTTCACGTGCTGTGGAGCGCGACTTTAATGACCTTGCCGCCCGGTACTATCTCAACCTTTGCGGCGACCCAAAGATTCGCGTTTCGCGTGATCGAATCACCGTGACCTTCGATCTTGCCAAAGAGGAATAGTGCCTTTACCGAGTCCACTCGGTACGATACAGTTATTGCAGTTAAAACGTACTTTTAAACGCAGGAGTTTCTTCATGGATTGCCTGAAGGTATCAAGCAAATCATCGCCCGCGTCCGTTGCCGGCGCCATCGCCGGCATGGTCAAGGATGGTGTACCCGTCAACATCCAGTGTGTCGGCGCCGGTGCGGTCAACCAGGCCATTAAGGCCGTGGCTATCGCGCGCGGTTTTTTGATTCCAACCGGTTTTGATATTTCCTGCGCGCCCGTGTTCTCCGACATCCTCATTAACGGGGAGTCGCGCACGGCCATCCGCCTTTCTATCTACGTTCACCAGATCAATCGAGCTGCTATGGATAACGTCGTCATTGATGATGTTAAGCCTGTGGCATAGCTTCTGCTTGCCTCGATTCGCCTCCCTTCCATCGTTAGGACTTATGCACATGGACCAGCGTTCCGTACGCGATATTCTTGCCGGAAAAACCTACTTTATCCGCACCTTTGGCTGCCAGATGAATCAGCACGACTCCGAGCGTGTGAGCGGTCTGCTTGATTCGTATGGCTGCCTCATGGCGCTCGATCTCGCGCATGCCGATATCGTTGTCTTTATGACATGCTGCGTGCGCGAGGCCGCCGATACTCGCCTGTACGGTCAGTGCAATTCCTGCAAAAGCCTGCCGCCTTCGCCTTCGGGTAAGCGCGTGGTTGCCGTTGGCGGTTGCATCGCGCAGCGCGATGGCGAGGGCCTGCTCACCAACGTCGATAACGTCAATGTCATCTTTGGTACGCATTCCATCGCACATGTGGCCGAGCTCATTGCCGAGGCGTTCCTTGACGGCAAGCGTCATATCCGCACCAATGAGCATGAGGATACGGATGCCATGAGCATGCCGTGGCATCGCGAGACCCAGTATCACGCCTGGGTGCCCATCATGACGGGCTGCAATAATTTCTGCACCTACTGCATCGTGCCGTACGTGCGCGGTCGCGAAAAGAGCCGCCCCTTCGAGGAGATTGTCGACGAGGTGACCGGTTTGGTGCGCCAGGGCGTGCGCGAGATTACGCTGCTGGGCCAAAACGTTAACTCATATGGTCGCGATCTGTTTGGCAAGCCGCGTTTTGCCGATTTGCTGCGCGCGGTGGGCGATACGGGCGTCGAGCGCATTTTCTTTACCTCTTCTCATCCTAAGGATCTGCTGCCCGAGACCATCGACGCTATGGCCGAGACGCCCGCCGTCATGCCGCAGCTTCACTTGGCCGTTCAGTCGGGCTCCACGCGCATCCTCAAAGAGATGAATCGCCGTTATACACGCGAGGACTATCTGGGCCTGGTCGATCGCATTCGCAATCGCATGCCTGATATCGCGCTCTCGACCGACATTATCGTTGGCTTCCCGGGCGAGACTGAAGAGGACTTTGAGCAGACGCTCTCACTTGCCGAGACGGTCCGCTATGCTCAGGCCTATACCTTCATCTATTCCAAGCGCGCCGGTACCCCGGCCGCCGAGATTGACAATCCTACGCCGCATGAGGTTATTCTCGAGCGTTTCAACCGCCTGGTTAAGGTTATCGAGACCACGGCACACGAGTATAACCAGGGTGAGCTTCATACTGTGGTGCCGGCGCTCATTGAAGGTACGAGTAAAAAGAACGATGCGGTGCTGCTGGGTAAGAGTCCCAAGAATCAGACCGTTCATGCGCCTATCCCCGAGGGTTACAGCATCGACCAGCTTGTCGGTAAGATCGTTGATGTTAACGTCGACGTTGCTAAGACGTGGTATTTGTCCGGCTCCGTTGTGGGCGAGCCGCGCTAATGGTTTCTCCCGGGGCAGGTCTTTCCGCCGTTGCGATCGTTGGTCCGACGGCGGTAGGTAAGAGTGATGTTGCCGACCGTTTGGCCGCTCGTCTTTCGTCCGAAGTGCTGTCGTGTGATGCGATGCAAATCTATCGCGGCATGGACATCGGTACCGCAAAGATGGCGCCCGATGAGTGTACGGCGCCGCTGCGTCTCGTCGACATTGTAGAGCCGGGTGTGGCGTACTCTGCGGCGCTTTATCAGGCTGACGCTCGCGCACATGTTGAACGTCTCCTTGGTTCGGGTTGCCTGCCGGTTTTTTGCGGAGGTACGGGGCTGTATCTCAAGGCCGCCCTTGATGAGATGGACTTTCCCTCGGGTGAACTTGAGGACGATCGCCGTGCGGGCTATCAGGAGCTTGCCGAGCGTATTGGCGAGGAAGAACTGCATGCTCTGCTTGCCGAGCGCGATCCAGAATCGGCTGCTGTTATTCATCCCCATAACGTGCGCCGTGTGATTCGTGCGCTCGAGATGCATGATGATGGTATCTCCTATGCAAAGCAAAAAAGTCAGTTTAGTGTTCCGCGCGAGCATTATCATGCCCTATGGTTTGGTCTGACGCGTAATCGTGAGGTGCTCTACGAGCGCATTAACCTGCGTGTCGATCTGATGTTTGAACAGGGTCTTGTTGATGAGGTTCGCGGTCTTATGGACCAGGGGCTGGGAGATGCCCTGACTTCGATGCAGGCAATTGGCTATAAAGAGATCATCGATGCTTTCAATGGCGTGACGAGCATGGATGAGGCTCGCGAACTCATTAAGATGCGTTCGCGTCGCTATGCCAAACGTCAGCTTTCGTGGTTTAAACGCGATGACCGTATCGCGTGGTTCGATATGGATGAATGTACGATCGATGAGGTCGTTGCTGATATCCTGCATCGTATTGAGGCTGCCTAATGGCTCGTTTCCCCCTTGTTCCCACGGCACCCGAGCCCGAGCGTGCCATTTTGGTTGGTGTTGAGTGGCGCGACAATGCATGGCCACTCGATCGATCGCTCGATGAGCTGGAGCGCCTTGCCCACACGGCTGGTGCCCAGTGCGTGGCTCGCTTGTCTCAGCGTTTGGTAAAGCCTTATCCCAAATCATTTATCGGTTCCGGTAAGGTAGAGGAGCTGTGCGGTCTGGTACATCGCATGGATGCCGATGTCGTTATTTTTGACGACGACCTGACGCCCTCGCAGCAATCCTATTTGGAGAAAGCCGTGGGCGAGCCGGTAAAGATTATCGATCGTACGGCACTGATCTTGGATATCTTTGGCCTGCATGCTCAGACGCGTGAGGGACGCCTACAGGTACAGCTGGCGCAGCTTCAATATCTGTTGCCTCGTCTGCGCGGCATGTGGAGCCATCTCGCCAAGGAACAGACGCGCGGCGGCATCGGCTCACGCTTTGGTCAGGGCGAAAGTCAGCTCGAGGTCGACCGTCGCCTCATTCGTAATAAGATCGCTGCGCTTCGACGTGAGATCAAGCAGGTTGAACAGCGTCGTGATGTTCAATCCAAGAGTCGTATTGAGTCACCGGCGTTTCGCGTCGCGTTAGCCGGTTATACCAATGCCGGTAAATCGACGTTGCTCAATCGTCTGACCGGCTCTACGGTACTTTCGCAGGACAAGCTGTTTGCTACGCTCGACCCGACGACGCGTTCATATCGCCTGCCTGGCGGTCGCGGCATGACGATTACCGATACCGTCGGCTTTATTCAAAAGCTGCCGCATGGTCTGGTCGATGCCTTTAAATCGACACTGTCCGAGGTGTTGGGTGCCGATCTAATTCTCAAAGTCGTGGATGCGTCTGATGAGGACTATGAGCGACAGCTTGAGGCTGTCGACCGCGTGCTTGATGAGATCGGTGCCGGAGAGCGTTTAACGCTTACGGTGTTCAATAAAATCGATCTTCTCGATAGCGTCGATCGATTGAGTTTCCGTCGTCGTTATCCGGAAGCTGTTCTGTTCTCGGCCCAAACGGGCGAGGGGCTCGACGATCTCGTCGATCGCATTGCTCGCGAGGCGGCCGCCACCGATGTGCTGCTTTCCGCCGACATTCCATATCGTGAAGGTGCACTCATCACAGTCGTGCATGAGCAGGGGACCCTTTTGCACGAGGAATATCTTGAGGATGGCGTTCGTATTGTGGCGAAACTGCCGGCTCGTATTGCACCGCGGCTCGAGCGTTATCGCACCGAGTAGGCGAGCTCCAAAATGCCCAGTATGATGGGCTGATGTAGCAGATAAAAGGGGAGTGCATGACGTCCAAGGCTGGCGAGCGCCGGCAGGGGGTTGGCGTAGGCCCAGCTTGGGGCGGGATGTTCGCATCTTTGAGCGGTGCGCGCAGCAAAGTATCCTGTGAGATACATGAATATGAACGGGATGATTGGATAATAGTCGCCTGAAACAAACCGGGGCCGGGAAATCCTAGCCACGCCAAATAGGGGAATGAATAGGTCGATTTCGGGATGCCCCATGTCGCCGCGAAGAGAGCGAGGCATATCGCAATGCCCCACGTGCTGGGCACTTTCTTAAGCATCGGTCGTGCTACGGCTGTTACAGCGGTACACGCCGCCATGCAATAAATGATGCCAAAGTTCACTGAATCGTCGACCGATACGAGCGTTGTTGCGATCCAGACGACCAAAGCTGCGGCAGCGTACTTGGCCGCTCGTTTAGCATTGTTGCGTGAGAGCGTGCACATCCAACCTGCGATAAACAAAAATACCCAGCTGATGCTGGCGCGCCAGATGTCTTGAAAGACGGTCTGGGTAAACCAGGGCATATCCCAGTCGTACAGGTAGGCGAGATCGTAGCAAGCGTGAAAACCTGCCATTGAAATCATCGTAAACCCGCGGACGGTATCAAAGATGGTGATGCGTTTTTGCATTACGAGAACCGGCGCATTAAGCCGACCACTTTGCCCAAGATAATGGGATTCGTTGCATAGATAGGCTCCATGGTGTCATTCTCAGGCTGTAGGCGTACGCGTCCCTGCTCCTTGTAGAACGTCTTGACGGTCGCTGAACCATCAATCATGGCCACGACAATTTCGCCGTTCATGGCACTCTTTTGTTCACGGACGATGATGTAATCGCCATTGAAGATGCCGACATTGATCATTGAGCTCCCATGCACCTCAAGGATAAAGGAACCCTGATCAGTGGCGATTTCGGTCGGGATAGTAAAAGTGTCTTCGATATTCTGCTCGGCCAGAATGGGAATCCCAGCCGCGACGCGACCAACGAGCGGTAGCGAGACCGTTCCGCGAGGTGCGGTGGGCTCGTCAGATTTAGAAATTGAGACAGAGGAACCGTCCTCGTTAAAGAGTTCCAGGGCGCGCGGTTTGGTTGCATCGCGCTTGAGTAGCCCGCGCGCCTCCAAGGCAGATAGATGGGCGTGCACGGTGCTGGGGGAGGAAAGGCCCACGGCAGAAGCCATCTCGCGCACGCTGGGCGGATAACCCTTCTCCTGCTGATATTCCTTGATGAAGTCGTAAATTTGCTGCTGACGCTTGGTAATTTTGCGAGCCATCAGGGCATCCTCTCTACCCATGTCAAACAAATGTTCGAATTTTGCTTGACAGGAACAACTGTTCGAAGATAATAATAACCGAACATTCGTTCTCGAGCTAGACATTTTTGTCCGCGCGGCTTGATAAAACTGTTCTCAGCAAAACACGCGAGAGGAGAACATGATGAACGCAACGAATATGGTCCAGGGAAACCTTGCCCTTAAGCTTGAGACGCCTGCAGAACCCACTTTTACGGTTGTTCAGGGTGGCCGCTCCGGCTTTCAGACTTTGACCGTAAAGCCTGCCCGCAATCAGCAGGCTGTAATCGCGCCGGCTCGCGTTGCCCTGAAGGTTCCGACGATTGTCGCCGTTGCCGTTGCGCTTACGCTCTTCTTTGTCCTCGCTACGTCGGTCTTTAGCGCTCGTCACGCCGCGTATGCCGAGTCCGTTTCCAACGTTACCTACGAGACCATTCGCGTTCAGCCTGGCGATTCTCTTTGGTCTCTTGCCGAGGAATATCCAATCGAAGGCCTTTCCACGCAAGAGACTTCCGACATGATCCGTAACGTCAATCATCTGGAGCATGGTTCGCTCGCCGCCGGTGCGCATCTTAAGGTTCCTGCTCGTTCGTAATCTTTATCGCGCTGCGCATGGTACCCTTGTTATCGTTTAAGAGGAGGTACCATGCGCTGTCCCAAATGCGGCAAGGCACATACCCGCGTCGTTGATTCTCGTATGCAGGAGTCAAATAACACCATTAAGCGCCGTCGTGAATGTTGCTCGTGTAACTATCGCTTTACAACGTTTGAGCGATGCGAAGACCCAATCGAGGTCATTAAGTCAGACGGAACCAAGCAGCGGTTCGATCGCAATAAGCTGCTCGTCGGCTTGATGCGCGCCACCATCAAGCGCGATATCGACACTAAGAAGCTCAATGAGATTATCGACGACATCGAGGTCGAGCTGCGCTCTCGCACGCTGACGGCCGTCACGTCCCATGAGTTGGGTGACATGGTGCTCAAGCGTTTGGCCAAGATCGACAAGGTGGCGTACATCCGCTTTGCCTCGGTCTACCGCGATTTTAAAGACGTCGATGAGTTTCTGCAAGAGCTCGACAAGCTAAGGTGATTCCATGTCCAACATTACCGTCAACATAAAGCGTCTCGACCCCACCGTCGAGCTTCCCAAATACGCCCATCCCACCGATGCCGGCTTGGATTTGCGCTCCAATGAGGACTGCGTCCTGAAGCCCTTCGAACGCCGTCTGGTCTCTACTGGGTTGGCCATCGCCCTGCCCGACGGCTACGCCGGCTTTGTCCAGCCCCGCAGCGGCTTGGCCATCAAGCAGGGCCTGTCTATAGTCAATACGCCGGGCCTCATCGACGCCCACTACCGAGGAGAACTCAAGGTTATCCTCATCAACCTGGATCCCTCCAACAACATCCAAATCAACAAAGGCGACCGCATAGCCCAACTCGTCATCCAAGAAGTCCCCACGGTCAACCTCGTAGAAGTAGAAGAACTAGACGAAACCGACCGAGGCAAAGGAGGCTTCGGCTCCAGCGGCGTCGCCTAGGGGCGCTCGTATCCCGCCCGCCCGGGGCTTACCTATATCATTCCATGCTCAAACATTCTCGCGTCGCTTCGCTCGCTGCGAAACTGCGCGTGGAACGATATAGGTAATCCCCGGGCGGGCGGCTACTCGCTTGAAACAATATTTACTTTTCTAGTAAGCCGATGCGATAAAGGGGCGCCTCCTTTGTCGCATCGGCTTACTGTATTTATATTTTCCTGTTTTGCCTTTGCAGGTTCTAATGGAGGGGAAACCGAAGTAGCTGCTAGTAAGTAAACGCAGCCGTTCTGCCGGAGCCGCCCTTATATCGTTCCACGCGCAGTTTCGCAGCGAAGCGAGAATGTTTGAGCATGGAATGATATAAGGGCGGCTCCGGCAGAGCGGCGGACATTCGACTAGCGGATATGCGCGGGCTTTCCTCCCCAGTAGAAGCGGCAGAAGGCTCGTTTGCGCTTTTGGGGTTTGCCTACGAGCTCCATGGTTGCGATGGCTATATCTTCGGCTGCGTGGGGGCGGCGTAGTACTTCGCCGTTGATGAGTAGGGCTTTGAGTGATTCGGGATGATCGTGCAGATGGCGCAGGGTTACGATGAGTTCTCGTGCGGTGGTGACATGCATGCTGGCGCCCATTCCGGTGAGCATCGTGGTGTTGGCCTTTTCCTGGCCATAGGACTTGCCCAGCAGGATCATCGGCAGATGCGCGCATAGGCATTCGGTGACGGTGAGTCCGCCCGATTTGAGGATTGCCAGGTCGCAGCCGTGCATGAGGGCTGCCATATCGTCCACGTAGTCCAGAACCGTGACGTTTTCGAGCTTCATGGCGTCGAAGAGCGTCTTGAGGCGGGTGGCGTATTCCTCATCCTTGCCCGGCAAAAAGACAAAGTGCATGTCCTCGAAGCTGCGCAGGAAGGGGAGTGTGCGGTCCATCTCCGCGCGAAAGCGAACGTACGGTTGAGGCAAACTGGCACCGGCCATCACCAACACAACGGTCTTGTCAGCGGGGAGATTGAACTTCTCGAGTTCTTCCTCGCGATTGTAGTCCGTATCAAACCCGGCGCGAATGGGGATGCCTGTAATGCGGATTTTGGTCTCGGGAACTTTACGGGGGCGAAGTGTCTCGGCCATAAATTCGTTGGCTACGCAGAACAGATCGGTGTCCTTGTGGGGCCAAAAGCCTTCGACTTCATAGTCTGTTGGTACGCAGATGACGGGATAATCGATACCCGTGATGACGCGGGCACCCACAGCGACGTTGGCCGCCGTGATGTGTGTTGCGACCACGGCTATGGGCCTGCGGGTGCGGACATATTCGTTGAAGGCAGGGAACATAATACGTGACCATGCCGTGCCTCCGCCCCAGAGCAGATGTCCCGTAAACGTGTATCGCCAGGTTAGGTCATATATGGGACGCGTGGCGCCGGTAAACGAAGCTGCTGTTTTATTACCATCGAACCTAATACGTCCAAAATCGAGGATATCCAGGACTTCGATCTCAACATCCTCAGGGATTCCCTTGGTGCCGCTGATAAGGTCAAATGCTTGTGCAATCGCGTTGGCGGCGGCTTTGTGGCCCGATCCAACCGATGCGTGCACGATGGTTACTAGGGGTTTTTGTGCAGGTGAAACGGTCATTTGCTCCGGTTGGGGAGTAGCTTGCATGGGCAGGGGAGCGCTATTGCTCGTCTGCATTTGATCCATCGATAACTCCCCTTCAGCTTTGTTACGCGATTTATCATTGTAGTGCATGAGTGTCATGTTCACGTAAATTTGGGTATGAGCGCAAAGAACGCCAATCTTTCGACAGGAGGTCTCTTCATGACTACCCATCAGCCGATCGATGTTGCTATTATCGGCGGCGGCCCTGCGGGCTATGCTGCAGCCATTTACGCGGCGCGCGCCAACCTAACGACGACCGTGATTGAGCAGGGCATGTCGGGAGGACAGATCGCCACAACCAATGAGGTCGAGAACTATCCGGGCATTCCGCTACTGAGCGGCGCTGAACTCGGTGAGCGATTCCAACAACATGCAGAAGGCCTAGGGGCTCAGGTTGAATGGAGCATGGTGACGGGTGTCGATTACGATGCCGGCTCCAAATTGTTTACCGTTCATCACGATGTTGGTGATACGACGGCTAGGAGTGTTATCGCTTGCATGGGTGCCACGCCGCGTCCGGCAGGTTTCGCTGGCGAGGATACGTATCGCGGTCGTGGCGTTTCGTATTGCGCGACGTGTGACGGCATGTTCTTCCGTGGCAAACAGGTCTTTGTAATCGGTGGTGGCAATTCGGCATGCGAGGAAGCTCTGTTCTTGTCAGAAATCGCCAGCAGCGTGACCATCGTTTTGCGCCGCGATCAGTTCCGTGCCCCCGATGGTGTGGTTCAAAAAGTTCTTGCAAAAGATAATATTTCAGTTAGGTACCAAACTAGTATTGTGGAGCTCTCGGGCGAAGCCATGCCAACGACGATTACCTTTAAGGACAATGCATCCGGTGAGACTCATACCGATTCATTTGAGCCCGGCTCGTTTGGTATCTTTGTCTTTACCGGGACGCAACCCCATACCGAGCTTGTTGAGCATCTAGTCGATCTGGCGCCTGATGGCGGCATTCTGACTGATGAATCCATGGCGACCCGCACGCCAGGTCTATTTGCCGCTGGCGACATCCGTTCCAAGCTTTTACGTCAGGTTGTGACCGCCGTTTCTGATGGAGCCATAGCGGCAACCAGAGCATACGCATTTCTCCACGGATAAGTACGATAATATATCTTATGTAAGGTTGTTGTCTTTTAACAAAGTGGTTGGACGGTGTATCAATGTGCTGTCCAACCACTTTTACTTTCCGGTTATATAGTATGCAAAACTAGATAACCTAGAATACAATATAGCTAATGAACGGAGGATCCTTATGAACCACGCCAAACGCGTTATCCCGATGTCCGATTCGTCGGTCAGCATTAAGCCTGAGGATATTCAGCCCACTGTGCTGCCCGATGCATTTATTCAGTCCGATATCGTGCGCAAACTCAATACGTTGAGTCTGCCGCGCTATGACCAGTTGCCCAATGTGACACTCTACCGCGACCAGGTTATTGAGTATGTTGCGCTTTGGATGGAGCCGCTGTCCATTTGCGTTGAGCAGCCTATCATTACGCCATCGATGATCAATAACTACGTAAAGGTCGGCCTAGTGCCTGCTCCGGTCAAAAAGCAATATGGCCGCGAGCAGATTGCCCGCCTGATCGCTATCTGCATCTTTAAGCAGGTGCTACCTATTGCTGCGGTGCAGGCACTCTTTAACATTCAGCGTTTGAGCTACGATGCCCCGACGGCCTTTGATTATGTGGTCGATCAGCTCGAGGCATCGATTCGTGCGGCGTTTTCCGTCGAGCAGACTCCCGTGCCCGATACGGCGCATCAGGTAACGCGTGAGTCGCTGCTTGTGCGTAGCGCGGTATCGTCCTTCGTTTCGAAGGCTTACTTGATGAGCTATCTCAAGTTCAACGGGTTTAATAGCTAGCCGACGTATAAAACGGGCGGGACAAAGAGCCATCTGTCGCTTTGTCCCGCCCGTATTTTTGCTTGGTTGGACTTTATTTGCCCGAAGCTACGCCCATGCCGTAGCCGATGATGAGGCCGTGCATCTCGGCGTAATAGGAATCCAGGCCGTTGCAGGGCATGATGATGGTCTTGGAGCCGGGCCAATGCTCGACTATGCGGTCAGTGAGCGCCTGGGCTCCAGCTTCGTTCTCAACGTGATCTATGACGACCTCACCGCCCGTAAAGCCCTCGGCTTCCATAGTGTCGATGATCTTGTTGAGCATCTTCTTTTCGCCACGCGTGTGCCCGACGAGTTCGATTTTACCGGCCTCACTCGCTGTGCCCAAAATACGGATATTGAGCTTGTTGGCAATGACGCCGGCTGCCTTAGGGATACGTCCGGCTTTGGCGAGGTTTTCGTAATTGCACAAACTGAAGAGGATTTTGCTGTTCTGTTCAAGGCTATCGAAGTATGCGCAAGCATCCTCGAATGAGACATTCGGATTGCTTGCAAGATAGCGGTCGAACAGCAAGAAAATGAGGTCCATTTTGCCGCCAGCTGCGCGTGAATTGACTAGATGAATCTGTCGGTCGGGCTCCTCGGCAAGAACCATATCGCGAGCCGTGGCTGCCGCGTTGTAGCTGCCCGACACGCCCTCAGAGATCGGCATGCAGATGGTCTTGTCTGCCAATTTGAAGAGCTCGGCCCACTCCCCTACGCTGGGACAAGCGCTCGAAGAAGCGTTCGTCTCCGCCTGAACAGCGCAGTTGAGCTCATGAACATCGAGCGAAAGGTCATCGACGAATTCATGCTCCCCCACTCGAATTTTGAGGGGCGCAAATGCAAAGGTGGTATGGGGCGCGGTCGGTTGCCAATCGCGGAGGTTGCAGCTTGAATCGGAGATAAGTGCCCAGCTCATAGAGGGTCCTTTCTAATCGTTCCCATTCAATTATAGCCATCTTGCAGACCGATTGGGCCGCTATCTAGTATTCAAAACTAGATAGCGGACTGCACTAAAGGCAAAAGAATGGACCCCATGACTCAAAGCCACGAGGTCCATATCCGTTTGCTTTATCTGAATACTTAGTAGCGCACGAAAATGTAGTTGTTGTTCATGCCGGCGGCAACGGAGCTGATGATAACACCCGTGTTGTAGTCAGAAGCATGAATCATCTGACCACCACCGATGTAAATGCCGGTGTGGTACGAGTTGACTACAACGTCACCGGGCTGCGGATCGGACACACGCGTCCAGCCCATAAAGGTGCCCGTGGTGCCCAGGCGGCAATAGCGACCAGTAAGGCAATAGCTTACAAAACCAGAGCAGTCGAAGCTGTTCGGGCCAATTCCGCCCCAGGAATAGGCGCAACCAAGCTTGCTGTATGCACGCGAGACAACAGAACCGCCGTCGACGGACTGGCTCGGAGCAGAAGGCGTCGGAGCCGGAGCAGGCGTGGAGGGCTGCGGCGTCGGAGCAGGTGCCGGCGTAGGAGCCGGAGTGTTGCCGCCCTGGTTGTTGTTATTGCTGGTCTGGCCACCGTTGTTGGTGTTCTCGGTCGTACCGGCAGTCTCGTTGCTCACCGTGGCCTTCTCGGCGGTGCTGGCGTTGATGCCGGCCTGCAGCGCGGCGTTGGCCTCGGCCTCGGCGGCAAGCTCGGCCTGCAGCTGCGAATCCAGGGAGTTTACGACGTTCTGGGCTTCAGCCTGCTGGGCGTTAAGCTCGTCGACCTTCTTTTGCGTGGCGGCGACGTTCTTCTCCTGCTCGGCCTGCTTATCGGTGAGCTGCTGCTTAAGCTCCTTGACCTCTTGAATGGTCTGAGCTTGCTTATCGGAAACTTTGCCGTAGTAGAACAGACGGTTGAGCATATCGCTCAGGTCATCGACACCCGTCAGAACCTGAAGCAGGCTCAGACCGCCGGTTTTGTACTCGCCGGCGACATAGGTTGAGAGCTTAGCCTGACCATCGGCGATCTCCTGCTGCTTTTGCGTGATCTCGCCGGCAGTCTGATCGAGCGCCTGCGTCTGCGTGGCGAGCTCATCGTAAATCTGCTGAGTTTGGGTACCGATCTGCTCGAGCTTCGTACGAGCAGCGGCAAGGTCGGATGCGGTATCGGCGTAGGCAGGAGCCGCGAGGCCCAAGCCCAAAACACAAGCGAGGGTTGCCGTAGCAGCGCAGCGTGCCATGTTTTTGTGCGTGTTTGCTGTGCGCATGTAGCTTCCTTTCCAGTAACTAAGGGTAACGGCTAGTCCACCGTCACCAGGCTAAAGAGCTCCACATCGTCATCAGACGGCGTGAGCTTCTCGCGCGGGTTGAGAAACGCAAGCCCAAGGATACAACCGTAACCGATAAGCTTTGCGCCCATATCTCGCACCAGTTTACCTGTTGCCTCGACGGTTCCGCCCGTCGCGACCAAGTCGTCCAGAATCAACACGGTATCTTTAGAGCTGATAGCGTCGGCATGGATCTCAATGGAATCCGTTCCGTACTCGAGCTCGTAGCTCTGGCTCACAGTCTTGCGCGGTAGCTTGCCCGGTTTACGTGCGGGAACAAAGCCGGCGCCAAGGGCTACAGCTACCGGTACGCCAACCATAAAGCCGCGAGCCTCGGGACCCACGACCTTGGTGATTCCCATGCCGGCAAAGTGCTCGGCGAGGGCATCGGTCATGGCTTTGAGCGCCTCGGGATTGCCAAAGAGCGGCGTGATGTCTTTAAAGATGACTCCGGGCTCGGGATAGTCGGGGATGTCGACGATTTGAGATTCGAAGTCGTACATTGCATGACCTTTCAATGGGTTCCCGAAATTTCAGCAGCGGTTATTTGCCCGCGGTGGCGGTGCCGGATTGCGAAGGGGGGACGACCTTGAGCGGCTTGACGAGAGAATCCTTGTGCGAAGCCGGCGCGGCTATCTCTTCGTTTTTGGCCTTGGTGGACTCGGAGCGAGTGATTTCCTCATCGAGTGCATCGATGTCGGCGTCCTCGACCACGGCGTTGAGCGACTCAAAAACGCGGTTCTTGAGCAGCGCGGTGTGCACGCCCTCCGTCAGGTCGTGAAGCTTCTTAAACGCACGCTCGAGCTTGGCGTCGCGCTCGTCATCGGAGGTATCCATGCCGAGCATGCTCACAAGCACCTGCTCAAACATCGAGGACTCGCGGTTGGCGGAAGACACGTACTGACGCAGGTTGCGCGGCTCGATATGGAAGCGCGACAGCTCGGAGCAGTAGCGGATGATCGGAAAATCGCGACCATCGACAAGCTCGCGATTCTGCGGACTCTTGATGATGCGAATGAGGTCGTTCTCGGCGAGCGAGCGGATAAACGAAATTTCGACGCCCAACATATCGGGAATGGTCTCGATGGGATGCAGCTTTTGCTTAGTCTCCTTGGGCTCCGTCTTGAGCGGAACATCGGATAGCAAGCCCACCTCGTAGGCGAGCGTTGACAGGTCCGTGGCGTTTTCCAAGCGCTGCTTAATCACGTTGAGCGGCATGTAGCGGGTCTTCTGCAAGTGCAGGATGACCTCCAGACGATCAACGTCCTCCTTAGAGTACTGACGGTATCCCTTAGGCGTACGATGAGGGGTAATGAGCCCCTCATCCTCTAGAAATCTAATTTTTGAGTTCGAAAGATCGGGGTATGCGCCTCGAAGTAGGTTGACGACTTGGCCGATACTCAGATAGTTGCGTTCGGCCATGCCCTACTCACCGGTTTCGATGCGCTCCGGCGTGCTCTCGTGGTAGATGAGCGTAAACGTACCGATCTGAACGGAAGAACCGTCGTGCAGCGGGGCTGCATTGACAATGGCACCGTCGACCCAGGTACCATTGAGCGAGCCCAGGTCCTCGATGCGAGCGCCGAGGCCCTCGCGAATAATGCGCGCGTGGCTGCGCGAAACGGTCATGTCATTAAGGAAGATGCCGTTCGCGGGATCGCGGCCGATGGTGGTCACGTCGTCCTCGAGCTCAAAGGCGGCACCAGTCTGCGGACCCTTGACGATGGACAGGACGGGGGCGGTGATGCGCACGTTGGCCATGAGGTCGGGAACGGTGACGTCGCTTGAAGGCACGCGGAATACGCAGGTAGCGTCAGCAGTCTTATCATTCTGAGGCATATTGTTAACCATGTTGTCCATGACAACCCCTAACTTATCGCGGACGTGCCGCAAATAATGAACCGTACGTAATCATACCCCAACGAATCAGTCTTCGATTTCAGGGTTCAGAAAGTCGATGTCCTCGTCCTCGGGATGCGCGAGAGCCTGTTTAATGGCCACTCCGCCCTTAATGGAGTAGATGACAGCCGTGAGCATGGAGAAGATCACGCCGCCGTACACAAAGAAGATGCCGAGGGGCACCGAGCTTCCGTTGAGGCCCGGGAAGGCCGTAAGGGTTGAAGATAAAAGGTGCAGGCCGTCAATAACGGGGAAACCGAGCAGCATGAGTGAGAAGCCGGTCATGAGCAGCGCCGTGGCAATCTTTCCGGGAAAGACCACATCGATGGGGCGACGGTGATAATGACGCACAATAAGCGTGCCGATGCCCAGATAGATGTCGCGGCCAATAATGAGTACGCAGACCCAGATGGGCAGCTCTCCGCGGACCACCAGTCCAAGTACGCCGGTGAACAGCAGCGCACGGTCGCAAATGGGATCCATGACCTTGCCGAGCCACGAGACCGTCTTAGTCATGCGGGCGATCTGACCGTCCATCCAGTCGGTGGAGGCGGCAACGGCGTAGATAACGATGGCGATGACACGGTTGTTATCCGTCACAAACAGGTACAGAAATACCAGGGTGAGGATCAGGCGCGTAAAGGTGATGAAATTGGAGATCGTAAAGATCTTATTCGACGGGTAATCGGAAGTGCCGATAAGCTCCTTTTTGATCTTCTTTTTGATGCCCACAGGACTCCCCCGCTGGTTAACGACAAAACTTTCGATACTATACCCGTTCCAGCGATGTCTATCCAGCGCAGCCATAGAGAGTCCAGACATGTGGAGGGCGCCTCTGGGCTGCGCTGGATTCTGCATTTGTGTACATCAGCCTCCAAAAGCGACATTTTTCGGCATCTTTGGTGGCTGGTGTACACGTTTTGATTCGGTGATTACATCGATCGGGAAAGTTGTTGCTTTAAGCAAATGCGTACGGGTCGAGAAGGGCTGGCACCAAAAGAGCCCAACGGCCGTTACGGCTTCGTTAGAAACGCGCCCCATCATGGATGGTGAACCCGAAAGGTAAGGCGCGCGGGCACGGCGACTCGGCCCGCGCGCCCGGAAGAGAAAGGATAAGCCCATGGATTACATGCTCGAGACGCGCGGGCTCACCAAGCGCTTCGGCCGCGGCGACCAGGCGCAGGACGCCGTGGCCGACGTGAGCCTTCATATCCGCGAGGGCGAGGTGTACGGGCTGCTCGGCCCCAACGGCGCCGGCAAGTCGACAACGCTCAAGATGATCTGCGGGATGCTGCGGCCGACGGCCGGGGAGATCCTCTTTGCCGGGCACGCCTGGCGCCGCGAGGACCTCTACGCAATCGGCAGCCTCATCGAGGAGGCGCCGCTCTACCCCAACCTCACCGCGCGCAGGTTCTCGCGCGCGGTGAGGTTGGGGTAGAGC
>UQMM01000005.1 GCA_900542165.1 uncultured Collinsella sp.
CATCGGTCTCCAAAACCGAGTGTTGAGGGTTCGAGTCCTTCCTGGCGTGCCAGTCATTATTCCGTAAGCTCCCATTTGGGGGCTTACGGTTTACTCATGTATAAGCGCATTGCGCGGAGGTAACCCAAATGGCCAACAAGAAGAACAAGAAGAAGGCTCAGCAGCCGGCACCTGCCAACAAAGCTGCCGCCAACTCCAAGGTTGAGGCCAAGAAGGCCGTTGCCAAGAAGAACGAGAAGGCTGCGAAGTCCAAGAAGAACGAGAAGCCTGGTTTCTTCGCCCGCACCAAGAAGTATTTCGCTTCGGTCAAGTCCGAGATGAAGCGTGTCACGTGGCCCGATAAGAAGGAGCTCGTGAACTACTCGGTTGTTGTTTGCGCTTCTCTGATCGTCGTCGGCGTCGTCATCGCTCTGCTCGATGCTGGCTTTGGCGAGGCTCTTGCTCTGTTCTCTGGATTGAGGGGCTAAACCATGTCTAAGCGTTGGTACGTCGTTCACACTTACTCTGGATACGAGAACCGCGTTAAGTCCGATCTCGAGCATCGCATCGAGACTATGGGCATGCAGGACCGTATCTTTGATATCGAGATTCCTATGGAGCGCGTCACCGAGATTAAAGAGGGTGGCAAGCGTGAGACCAAGGATTCCAAGATTTTCCCGGGTTATGTCCTGGTCCGCATGGAGATGGATGACGATGCTTGGACGTGCGTTCGTAACACGCCTGGCGTCACCGGTTTCCTAGGCGGCAACGGCAAGCCCGCTCCGCTTTCCCGCGACGAGTACAACAAGATGACTCGTCGTCCCGGTAAGGGCGATTCGCCCAAGCGCACCTCGGTTGATATTGAGGTCGGTACGTCCGTCCGCGTCACCGATGGCCCGCTTACCGACTTTGATGGCAAGGTCTCCGAGGTTAACACCGAGGCTGGCAAGCTCAAGGTCACGCTGATGATCTTTGGCCGCGAGACGCCGGTCGAGCTCGACTTTAACCAGGTCGCTGTCATCGCTTAAGTTTTCGTCCGTTCGCGCGAGCGTGCTTCTTCTGTGACTGCTCATCTCAGGAGTGCTTCTAACACGTGCGTGCTTACGATATAGCAAGTACTTCACACTCGTGATTCGAAAGGAATGACCATGGCTGAGAAGAAGGTTGCCAACGTCATTAAGCTCCAGATTCCTGCTGGTGCAGCAAACCCCGCTCCTCCCGTCGGCCCCGCCCTGGGCGCTGCTGGCGTGAACATCATGCAGTTCTGCCAGGCCTTTAACGCCGAGACGCAGGACAAGAAGGGTGACATCATCCCCGTTGAGATCTCTGTCTACGAGGACAAGTCCTTCTCCTTCATCACCAAGACCCCGCCGGCGGCTCACCTCATCAAGAAGGAGCTGAACCTCAAGTCTGGTTCCGCTAAGCCCCAGGCTGACAAGGTTGGTCAGCTCTCCCAGGAGCAGCTCACCAAGATCGCCGAGATCAAGATGCCGGACCTCAATGCCAACGACATTGACGCCGCCAAGAAGATCATCGCCGGTACCGCCCGTTCCATGGGCGTCACCATCGCTGAGTAGCGATTTCTTTAGGTAATGACGGGTGCTCCGACCGGGGCGCCCGTTATATGTGTGCAATAGGGCACACGATACGATGTGGGAGGGCTCACGCCCGTTTAACCACAGGAGGTAATGCACATGGCTAAGCATGGTAAGAGCTATAACGCCGCTGCCGAGAAGATCGACCGCGCCACGCTCTACACCCCCCTTCAGGCTGCTAAGCTCCTCAAGGAGCTCGACACCGCCAAGTTCGACGAGACCGTCGAGGCCCACTTCCGTCTGGGTATCGATACTCGTAAGGCTGACCAGAACATCCGTGGTTCCATCTCCCTGCCCCACGGCACCGGCAAGACCGTTCGTGTTGCCGTCTTCGCCGAGGGCGAGAAGGCCCGCGAGGCTGAGGCTGCCGGCGCCGACATCATCGGTTCCGACGAGCTCGTCGCCCAGATTCAGAAGGGCGAGATCAACTTCGACGCCGCTATCGCTACGCCGAACATGATGGCCAAGGTTGGCCGCATCGGTAAGATCCTTGGTCCCCGTGGCCTCATGCCGAACCCCAAGCTCGGCACCGTGACCATGGACGTCGCCAAGATGGTCTCCGAGCTCAAGGCTGGCCGCGTTGAGTACCGCGCTGACCGCTATGGCATCTGCCACGTGCCCCTGGGCAAGAAGTCCTTCTCTGAGCAGCAGCTCGTCGAGAACTACGCTGCCCTGTACACCGAGATTCTGCGCGTCAAGCCCTCTTCTGCTAAGGGCAAGTACGTCAAGTCCATCTCCGTGTCTTCCACCATGGGCCCTGGCGTCAAGGTCGATCCCGCTGTCCAGCGTGACTTCCTGGCTGAGTAACTGCTAGTTACTGCCTGAGTACAGCAAGCATTGCTAAAGAAACCCGGTTCTGCCTTGTGCAGGACCGGGTTTCTTGCTATCGCGTCAAAGGCACCACAAAGGGGACAGTGTCCTCTTTGTGGTGGTTACCAGGGTGTTCTGGCCGTTGAGGGCTCGATGGCTTCGTGGCGTTTGAGCTCGCGGCGCATGGTTTGTGAGTTGAGCCAAGCTGCTTGCCAGCCGCGGATGGGGTAGTGCGTCTGGTCGAGCTCAAACTGCGTATAGCCGCAGGCGTTGATGATCGTCGTTCCACACACATGCTGACGCTCGCGCTGAAAATCGCAACCGTAGCTTTGGTGCACATGCCCGTGCACCATGTAGTCGGGATTCCAGGATTCGAGTGCTGTGTTAAAGCACTCGAATCCTCGATGCGGCAGATCGTCCAGATCACCCATACCGGCGGCGGGTGCATGGGTAAGCAGAATGTCGCACCCGCCGACCATCCTAACCTTACGCGACAGCTTACGCATGCGCTTGGACATCTCGCGTTCGGTGTACATGTTGGCGCCGTCGCGATAACGCATGGACCCGCCAAGGCCCGCAATGCGAATCCCTCGGTACGTGTACACGCTGTCCTCTACGCAGATACATCCACCCGGTGCATGACGTGCGTAGCGGTCATCGTGATTGCCGCGCACGTAGATGAGCGGTTTGTTGATGACCGTAACCAAAAACTCAAGATAGTCCGGGTCCAGATCGCCGGCGGACAAAATCAGGTCGACTCCCTCAAAGCGTTCCTTGCGAAAGCACTCCCAAAGGCATCGTTCTTCGGTATCGGCTATGGCAAGGATTTTCATAGGCCAGGGACTTTCGGCTCATCGTCGAGTTGCGGAATGGTGCCCACCACGTTGTCGGCCAGCCAGTCCATCTCAACGATTTGCGTGCTCGGCAGTGGGGGAAAGCCCTCGATCTGCACCACGCCGTCTTGGCTGTGGAGTTCGCCGCCAAATGGATTGATGGAGCCCTCGACGATGCCATTGCGGAGGAGTTGAACAAGCTTGCGCGTCTGATAGGGCAGGCCCGGAGCGTAGCGAATGTCGATAACGCCCGAGCTCATGCCGTACCAGTAGTTGACGGCGCGAACCTGGCTGGCGTCACTGGTCTCATCCCAGGTGCCATGCAGTAGACTTCGCACGATAAGCTCGTAGTATCGGCCCCAGTTCCATACCGGCATGGCAATGCCGGTAACCTTGCCATCGACCAGGCGGTGAAGTCCGTAGGCCGTGGGGTCTTCGAGCGACTTTGACATGTCGGCGCCGGTCATGACGCTTACACCTTCGCGGCACATGGCCTCGGTAAGGCCTCCGGCGGGCACATCGCCCCAAGTCAGGATAATTTGCGCACGGGGGTCGAGCAGCGAGGCGCCAATCGCAAAGGCGTTGATCTCGCTGAGCGCGCCCGAGGCGAAGACCGACGCGTGGTAGCCGATGCGGTGGTTGTCCGCCATGCTGGCGGCAAGGGCGCCCAGGAGGAACTTGGCCTCGTACATCTTGCCAAAGTACGAACGGACACTTTGATGGGGAAGGCCGATAGAGCAGTTGAGGAACCGAACCTGGGGATACTCAACGGCAGCCCTGAGCGTGTATTCCATCAGGCGGTGCGAGGTCGAGAAGATGACGTTTGCTCCATGTTTGACAGCCGTTTCCACGGCGGCGTAGAACACGTCCGGATCGTGACAGTCCTCGAACGCCTCGGTGTGCACGATACCGTCAAAGTGCTCATCGAGATACTGACGCCCTTGGTCGTGCAGGCTGTCCCAGCTCGACGTCGCACAGGGGAACTCATGGATAAAGGCGATGCGCAGGGGGTTGGCCGCCGAATAGACGGTCTTGCCCATAAAGAAGTTGAGCACGCCGGAGGTGGACTTGGCGGGCGACTCTTCCTCATCGACGCTCGGTGCTTCGACAAGATCAACCTTGTCCTCGTCATTTTTGCCGGCGATGACCAGCTCGCGCCAGATCTTGCACAGGCGGTTTACGACGATATCCGTTGGCGTATCCAGCAGGCGGTCCTGGTTGTACACATTGAGGTACACGAGCATGGCGTCGGCAGGCGTAATGTCCAGGTGGTCGCCGCCTGCGCGAAGGTAGGCGCGCTTAAAGAGCAGGAAGGTGTGGCGCAGGTAGTCGACCTTTTTCTGCGGCCATTTTTCGATAAGGTTCTGACCGAGCATCTTGGCGAGCGTCTCGTAGCTTCCCTCACGCGAGAACTCGATCTCGTATAGGGGGCAGACGCGCCAAAACGCGCAGAACTCGCCGTACAGGCGGCTTTCGACGGAATCCCATGTGCCGGGGTAGAGACGGGTGACCTTGGCCGAAACCGTCGGGGCGTCCAGGAATTTGAGGACGCTGACGCGTTTGTTGCCTTCCTGGACATAGAACCGATGCATGAACTCGGTGACGATGATGGGGTCGCGATAACCCTCGGTTACCTGGATGTCGTAGAGGTTGGACCACTTGCGGGCGAACTCGGTGCCAAACGGCAGCAGGGGCATAAAGTTGCATGAAAAGGCGGACTGACGGCCCTTGGTAACCGTACCGACGACCATTTCGAGCGGAATGTCTCTCAGGCCGACATTCTCTCGCTGGCCTAAGGGGAGCTGGGCAACCAAGCTATCGAGGTCCGTGAGGTACGGATACTCGCTTTGACTAATGGCGCGTCGACGTCCTTGCTCGCCGCGCTTGCGTGCTTGACGGTAGGCCTCTTCCATGATGTTGCTCCCTTAGTCGTTTAAACAACTATATGAACCATGGTACCACGAATGAAAACCACAACAAAGGTGCCTGTCCCCTTTGTGATGGTTTAGGCAATGATGGGGGCGATGGCGCGGATGCAGGCGTCGGCAGCGGTGAAAGTGGTGCTGTCGTCGCTGACGATAAAGATGATCTTGCCCTTAATGCCAAAGTCGCCGATCTCGCTAAAGAGCACATACGGCTCCTTGTCAAAGCCCGAGATGGGAAGCACGGCGGCCTTGGTGGCGCTGGTCAGCTCGCCTGCCAGCGCGTCGAGCGAGGCCCACTTGGACGTGTCCTTTACGGCAACGGGCACAGCCACGCGCCCAAAGGGCATCAAATGCACGAGCGTGTTCTTGGAGATGTTGGAGTTGGGGACGATGATGGTCTGCCCGCAGGCATCTTCGATGGTCGTGTGGCGCCAGGTGATGTCCTGGACCACGCCCGACACGCCGCCGACCTCGATATTGTCGCCGGGCTTGATGATGCCCATAAACGTAACCTGCATGCCGCCAATAAGGTTTGACAGCGTGTCCTGAAAGCCGAGCGAGATGGCGATGCCGCCGACGCCAAGAGCGGCGACGAGCGCGTTTGCGTTAATGCCAAAGCAGTTGTCGAGGATAAAGCTGCCGCCGATCATCCAGATGACGGCGCGTGCGATGTTGATGAAGATGCTCGATGCTGGAAGCGGGTTGTCGTCGCGATTGAGCAGGTGACGCAGGGTCTTGGATACGACCTTGGTGGCGACGGCGGTGCCTATCGCCAAGATGACGGCCCAGATGATGTTGTGGACCCACCGTTGCTCAAAGAAATGAAGAATCGGCTCAAACAATTCCATGTAGGGAAAACCTCCTTATGATCGTCCAACCATGATACCCACCAAGAAGCCCGTCCGATCAAATTCGGACGGGCTTCTGTGCTCGATATAAGGTTTACGCGGCGGGGCTGTAAGGCCCGGCGGTGTAGCTTAGCGTCGACGCTTCCAGATAATGCCGAGCATGATGACGATGATGCCGCCGATAAGGCACGCGCCAACTACTGCCAGCGTGCGGTCTCCCGTTGTGGCAAGCTTACCGGTCGTCTTCTTGGTGATGACCTTCGTGGCCGTCGTGTCCGTCTTAGGCGAGGGCTTAGGCGTCGGGGCCGGTGTGGGCGTGGGATCCACGGCAGCGGAGCCAAAGCTGATGGTGCCCGCGAGCGAGGCCATCTTGCTCTCCCAGCCGTTCTGCCCAATCAGCGCCCTCAGCGCCGCCTCGCACGTGCCCCACTCGGTGTACTTGGTGGCGTGTGCAAAGGTGGGAAAATCGGTCGTGTTGGTAATGATGTAGTTGTTGGTGGCGACGGTATAGGTCTTGGCGGGGTCGAGCGTGCTGCCGTCTTTGGTGAGTGTGGCACTCACAATGCGCTTGCCTTCGGGCTGCGTCCAATCAATCGTCACGTTGATGCCGCCAAAGGAGAGAACGCTGCCAGAGTCATCGCGCCACTTGTACTTGTCTTGCGCCTCCTGCTCGGTGTGGCCGGCTGCCACATAGGCTTGCTGAAGCTCGTAGCTGCCGTTGCAATCGTCGCTGATCTGCAGTGAGTGCTCAAGCGCTGCGAGGAAGTTTGCGCCGGTCATGCTCCAGGTCTCCACGGTGTTGCCGTAGGGCGAGATGGCGACGACGTTGCCGGCGGTCACATCGCCCGCCGCGATGCCGCCGCGGATGCCGCCCGCGTTTTCAATGGCGAGGTCTGCCCCCGTCAGGGCAAGATAGGAGCCGCAGATAACATGCCCGATGGTCTGGGCCTTGGTGGTGTCGCCCGCTTTGCTGGGACGCAGATCGGTGGTGCGCACCATTTCCCAACCATGCGTGCCTGTGGCGTCCTCGCCGTAGAAATAGTTGGTGGATGATGCGCCAAGCACCTTGTTCGATTCGATTTCAAAGGCGTCGTCGAGTGGCCTGATTTTGTTGTTGCGGACCTCATCAAGGATGTTCTGGTTGTTAGGGTCTGCCAAAAGGTCGTCGACGTCCTTGGCGGTGTAGAGCGTCTCGGCGCTGTCGCCTGCGGAGACTGTCACCATGTCGTCGTTGGTGGTTTCGGTACCCCTGGTGTCGTACTCATAGGGAATGGAAAGCAGACCAACCTCGGAAAAGGCGCTGCCCGCCTCGACGACGCGGACCGGCTTGCCGTCAGTCCCCGTCACGTTTTCGTCTAAGTTGATGTGCTCGTGGCCCGCGACCAGCGCATCGACCCCAACGAGCTTTGCAGCAAAGGTCTTGGCGTTGAGCGTGTGCGCGATGCAGACGATAACGTTGCAGCCTTCATCCTCGCGCAGTCGCTTGGCCTCGGCATTGATAGCGTCCGCCGCACCCGAGAACGACGTGCCCGCGACCAGGTCCGCGCGCAGCGAGGAGCCCAGCGACTCATCCATGGCTCCGACGACGCCGACCTTAATCTTGTAGTTAAACGTGGGGCTGCCCTCGCCGTCCTTCCAAGTGCGGTTGAACGTCTTGGTGGTGCTCGAGCTCCATACGCCGTTCGAGGACGTTGCATTCGCGCAAAGAATGGCGAAAGGTGTACTGGTGGCACCATTGCCGGCCATCGTGCGAAGCTTGTCCGCGCCGTAGCTCCAGTCATGGTTGCCCGGTGTGGTCGCGTCGTAGCCGTTTGCATAGAAGGCGTTCATGAGTTCGGCGATGCTCTTGCCCTCGCTCATGGTGGCAAAGGACTGCCCGTGGAAGGTGTCGCCTGCATCGAGCAGAAAGTCGGGGGCGTTGCTTTGGGCGCTATAGAGAACCGCCAGTCCGTCAAAGCCAATGGTGCCCGTGCCCTTGCTTGCGTTGTAGCTGTACTTGTAGCTGCCGTGGATGTCGTTGGTGTGCATGACGGTTACGGCGCCGTCAATAGCGGCGGGCAGGTTCCCCGCGAAAGCGAGGCTTGGGATGCCTGTGAGCGCGCCGGCAAACAACGCGGCAGCTAACGCAAGGCGGGGGAGTCTTTTCATGGCAGTCTCCTTACTCTTTAAAAAAACCACCACAAAGGTGCCTGTCCCCTTTGTGGTGGTTTTCTAGGTCGTTAGCTCAGCAGCATGCGGTCGTTGGCGAGCTCGCCGCCCGAGACCTCCTCGAACTTCTGCAGCAGGTCGGCCACGGTGAGCGACTTCTTCTCGTCGCCTGCCACGTCGTAGATTACGTGGCCCTCGTGCATCATAATCAGGCGATTGCCCAGACGGATGGCGTCATTCATATTGTGCGTGACCATGAGCGTGGTCAGGTGGTTCTCGTCGACGATCTCCTCGGTCAAATTGAGCACCTTAGAGGCCGTCTTGGGGTCGAGGGCCGCGGTGTGCTCGTCGAGCAGCAGCAGGCGCGGCTTGGTGAGCGTGGCCATGAGCAGGGTGAGTGCCTGGCGCTGGCCGCCCGAGAGCAGGCCGACCTTGGCGTTGAGGCGCGTGTCCAGACCAAGGTCCAGGCGCTTGAGCAGCTGAACGTACTCGTCCTTCTCGGCCTTGGTGACGCCCCACGAAAGACCGCGACGTTGGCCGCGGCGCTTGGCGAGGGCCAGGTTCTCGGCGATCTGCATGTCGGCTGCGGTGCCGCGCATGGGGTCCTGGAACACGCGGCCCAGGTACTTGGCGCGCTGCGACTCGCTCAGGCGCGAGATGTCGGTGCCGTCGAGCTCGATAACGCCCGAATCGAGCGGATACACGCCGGCAATCATGTTGAGCAGCGTGGACTTGCCGGCGCCGTTGCCGCCGATCACGGTTACAAAGTCGCCATCATTGAGGGTAAGGTCGACGCCAGTGAGCGCGCGCTTCTCGGTGACGGTGCCCTTGTTAAAGGTCTTCTTGACGTGCGAGAGCTTAAGCATCTGCCTCATCCCCCTTCGTGTAGGAGCTGCGGAGCTTATAGCGGTCCCAAACCACGGGCACGCACAGGGCCACGGCGACAATCACGGCGGAGAGCAGCTTCATGTCGTTGGCGTCCATGCCCAACTGCAGCACGATGGCGCGGATGAGGAAGTACACCACGGAGCCAAAGACGGCGGAGGCCAGGCGAACACTAAACTGCGTGAGACCGCCGGGCAGCAGGCGACCGAGCACCTCGCCGATAACAATGGCGGCAAGGCCGATAACGATGGCACCGGTGCCCATGCCAATGTCGGCGTACTTCTGGCTCTGGCAGATGAGTGCGCCCGAAAGGCCGATGAGGGCGTTGGAGAGCACGAGGGCGATCATCTTGGTGGAGTTGGTGTTGACGCCCAGGGCGCGGATCATGTACTCGTTGTTGCCGGTGGCGCGCAGTGCCGAGCCGATCTCGGTGCCAAAGAACCAATATAGGATGGCGACGATAGCCACAGCGAGCAAAATGCCCAGGATGATGGCGACGGTGGACTGCGGCAGGCCCGTCATGTTGCTAACAGACGAGAAGATGGTGCCCTTGGCAAGGATGGGCGTATTGGATTTGCCCATGATGCGCAGGTTGATGGACCACAGGCTGATCTGCGTCAGGATTCCGGCGAGGATCGCGGGAATCTCAAAGACGGTGGTCAAAATGCCCGTGACGGCGCCCGCGATGGCACCGGCACACATGCCGGCCAAAACAGCGAGCAGTGGGTTGACGTTGTTATTGACGATGAGCACGGCGCAAACACAGCCGCCGAGGGCAAAGCTGCCGTCGCAGGTCATATCGGGGATGTCGAGCAGGCGGAACGTGATAAACACGCCAAGCACCATAATGCCCCAGAGGACGCCCTGCGAAACGGCGCCCTGCAATGCAATAAGCATGCTTCATACCTCCTAGGATAGGGTGGACACGTGAGTCACCATGATAGCGGTAACAATGCATAAAAGAGCTGCGGCCGGATGTTTTGACTCATCCGAAACAAGCAGGGCGAACGCCGGTCTTTGGCGTTCGCCCCTGTGGCTCAGATATTGAATAACACGTCAACGGCGCGAGTGCGTGCCCTAGACGCGCTACCGCGCATGGCGCTACTCGTCCAGAGCGGAAAGATCGATGCCCAGAGCCTCGGCCATCTCGTCGTTCTTGACGACGACCAGGTCCTTGCTCGAGAGGTGCTTGATCGGCATGTCCTCGGGCTTGGCCTCGCCCTTCAAGATTTTGACAGCCATCTCGCCCGCGGCGTAGCCCAGATCCTCGTAGTTGATGGAGAGGGTGAACAGACCGCCGGCCTTGCACATGCCCTCCTCGCCAGTCACGAAGGGGAGCTTGTTCTCCTTGCAGATCTGGCCGACCTGCGAGGCACCCGCGGCGATGGTATTGTCGGTGGGGGAGTACAGCGCGTCGACCTTGCCCACGGCAGACTCGACGACGGACTGAATCTCGTTGGAGCTCGAGACGGTGAAGTCGGTGTACTCCAGGCCCAGCTTGTCGAGCTCCTTCTTGGCGGCCTTGATCTGGACGTCGGAGTTGGACTCGGCGGTGCAGTAGAGCAGGCCGACCTTCTTAACGTCGGGCAGGACCTTCTGCATCATCTCGAGCTGCTCGGCGACCGGGGTGAGGTCGGAGGCGCCCGTGACGTTGGTGCCGGGCTTGTCGTTGTCCTGGACCAGGCCCGAGGCGGCGTAGTCGGTGATGGCGCAGCCCACGATGGGGATATCGGCCGTGGCGCCGGCGGCGGCCTGCGCGGCGGGCGTAGCGATGGCATAGATCAGGTCGACGCCGTCGCCCACGAACTTGTCGGCGATGGACTTACACGTGGACTGGTCGTTCTGGGCGTTCTTCTGATCGATCTTGACCTTGAGACCGCTTTTCTTGATGGCTTTGACAAAGCCGTCGTTGGCGGCGTCGAGTGCGGAGTGCTCGGTGAGCTGCAGAACGCCGACGGTGTAGTCGGAACCGGCGGCTGCGGAGCCGGAACCAGAGTTGCCGCCGCATCCGGCAAGCGGAGCGAGCGCGAGCAGGCCGGCAGAGACCAGAAGGCTCCTGCGGCTGATGGTGATGTCCTTCATATCGTTACCCCCAGTATAGAAATGGCTGGAAATACTGCACTCAAACAAAGTGCAAGTGGAACTATAGTAGCGCGGATGTCCATTTTTACAATAATCTGGCGGGTTTTTTAATACAGAACCGGATGGGCGGTACGGGTAGTCGAATGGACGGCGGAGGTTCTTATGCAGCGGAGGCGGCGTCATCATCCTCGTCCAAGGCCGCGAAGAGCTTTTTGCCGTCGAGGAGACGCGTGGTGACGTTTCTCATGCGGCCGATCTCTACGGTACGCAGCGTGTCATCGGCGCCTCGGGCGTCATAGACCGTTCCCAGCAAATACGAGATGCCATCGCGCTGCCTGATGGCAAAGGGACGGAGTGTCATCCGTGCTGCTTCGGTTTCGCCGCGTGTCGTGACGCTCGAAATATCAAAACTCACCGTGGTTCCGTGGTCGATGGCCTGCTCGACGAGCTCGCACGTGTCGATGCGCTTGATGGGCGTGCGTGTTGCCTTGGTAGCCTTGCTGCCTGCGCTTGGAGCGGATTCGGGTGTATCGAGGTAGCCGCGAACGTCGGCGCTCGCCATGGCAACTAAGTGCTGCGCCATGCTCTTGCGGATAGCGATGGGCGTGGAGCGGTTGCGCATGACCATACCGTGGAGCCGGATGATCTCTTCATCGGTGAGCGGGCGGGTAAGAAGTTTGTAGCCCACGCCGCGTTTGTACTCAATTTCGTATCCGGCATGGCGAAGCGCGGAGATGGCGGTGTAGATGCTGCGCCGCGCCGCCGAGATGGGCATGCGGGCGGGGTCGTCGGGATGGGCGAGGCGCCGGATCAACTCATCGGAAAGCATGGCCTTGTCCTCGCCGGTGTTTTCGCTTAATAGTTGCAGGATGCGAACGGCGCGATAGGCTGCCATCGAGGCGGCGCCCCTCGTCGTGGTGTCGTAGGTTTCAACAGCGGCTTCGGTCATCGTGCCCACGTCCTTTCCGTTTTGGGTGGCGACGGTATGGAGCCTAGGACGTGGGGCTTTCCCAGGGGCGCAGGGCGCTCTGGGCGGTCGGTAGTCGTCGGCAAACGGCGGGTCGAGTTTTCAACAGCCCTGCTCAACTGACCAAAAACTTGCCAAAAGCTTGACGGATGCTGTTGAAAAAAGCGTCTCTCGATCGATGTCGAGAGACGCTTATGCGATGGGCGTTGGCGTGTGGCGACGCGAACTAGCGTCCGACGATTAGAAGTCGGCGTTGCCCACGGTGCGCGGGTGCGGCAGGACGTCGCGGATGTTGCCCACGCCGGTCAGATACATGACCAAGCGCTCGAAGCCCAGACCGTAGCCGGCGTGCTTGCAGGAACCGTAGCGGCGCAGGTCAAGGTAGTACTTGTACTGCTCGGGATTCATGCCCAAGTCCTTGATGCGGGCCTCGAGCAGATCCAGGCGCTCCTCGCGCTGGGAGCCACCGATGATCTCGCCGATGCCCGGCACCAGGCAGTCGGCGGCGGCGACGGTCTTGCCGTCCTCGTTCATGCGCATGTAGAAGGCCTTGATCTCGGCCGGGTAGTCGGTTACGAAGGTCGGGCGCTTAAAGTGCTCCTCGGTCAGGAAGCGCTCGTGCTCGGTCTGCAGGTCGATGCCCCAGCTCACGGGGTAGTCAAACTTGTGACCGGCGGCGACGGCCTGCTCCAGGATTTCGACGGCCTCGGTGTAGGTAACGCGGGCAAAGTCGGAGTTGGCGACATGGTCCAGGCGCTCGAGCAGACCCTTGTCCACAAACTTGTTGAGCATATTGAGCTCGTCGGGGCAGGTGGCCATAACGTCCTTAAGGACGTACTTGAGCATGGCCTCGGCGTTGTCCATGTAGTCGTTGAGGTCGGCGAAGGCCATCTCGGGCTCGATCATCCAAAACTCGGCGGCGTGGCGCGTGGTGTTGGAGTTCTCGGCACGGAAGGTGGGGCCAAAGGTGTACACGTCGCCAAAGGCCATGGCAAAGTTCTCGGCATTGAGTTGACCGGACACGGTGAGGCTCGCATGCTTGCCAAAGAAGTCCTGGCTCCAGTCGACCTCGCCGGACTCGGTGAGGGGCGGATTTTTGGGGTCGAGCGTGGTCACGCGGAACATCTCGCCGGCGCCCTCGCAGTCACTCGTGGTGATGATGGGGGTGTTGACGTAGACAAAGCCCTGCTCCTGGAAGAAGCGGTGGATGGCGGCAGCCGCGACAGAGCGGATGCGGAACACGGCGCGGAACAGGTTGGTGCGCGGGCGCAGGTGCTGCTGGGTGCGCAGGAACTCGACGGTTGCGCGCTTCTTCTGCAGCGGGTAATCCGGGGCGCTCGTGCCCTCGACCTCGATGGAGGTGGCAGAAAGCTCGAAAGGCTGGGGCGCATCGGGGGTCAGCTTGACGGTGCCGGTGCAAATGAGTGCGGCCGAGACGTTTTGATGGGCGATATCGTCGTAGTTGTCGAGTGCCTCGCGGTTCATGACGACCTGCAGGTCGCGGAAGCAGCTGCCGTCGTTGAGCGTAACAAAGCCAAAGTTCTTCATGTCGCGGACGGACTTGACCCAGCCGGCGACGGTGACGGTCTGGCCGCCGAGCGACTCGGCATCGGCATAGAGCTGCGCGATTTTGGTGCGGTTCACGTATCCTCCCATAACGGTTGAATGATAGTTATCCATACAGTTCGATATTCTAGCAGCTCGGCTCATTTGGGCTATACAGATAAAGCATTGGCGGGATGGTTTTTCAAACGAAAAGCGCCCGCGGCCAAATGGTCGCGGGCGCTTGACGAGGTGCCTTTTGGCTGTGTGGCGTGGGGCCTGGCTACTTGGTCTTGGCAACCAGCAGCGGGTCGCCAAGCTTGACGAGCGGGTTGCCGCCGATAAGCGTTCCAGACTCGCCGACATGGTCGATGCTCTTAAGACGATCGAGCTCGGAGACGATGACGGTCACGATGTCCTCGTGACCAGCGGCCTTAATGGCCTCGCGGTCGAAGCTGATGAGCGGCTGGCCTGCCTTGACCACATCGCCCATCTCGACAAAGCGGGCAAAACCCTTGCCGTTCATTTCCACGGTGCCCAGGCCAACATGGATGAACACGCGCAGGCCGTCCTCGGTGATCATGCCGATGGAGTGGTTGGTGACAGTGGTGGCACCGATGCGGCCGTTGGCGGGCGCATAGATGGTGCCGGTAATGGGCTCGATGCCATAGCCCTGGCCAAGCATGCCCGAGGCGATCGTCTCGTCGGGAACCTCGTTCAGGTTGACGAGCACGCCGTTGACGGGGGCATAGATGACGCCTTCGCGGGTAGCGAAGCTTGCTGCGGGCGGAACGGACGCCTCGCCGGTCGAGGTGAAGGTGGACTTAAGCGAATCGAGCAGACCCATAGTTGCCTCCAACTTAAATAGGCGCATATCGCGCGTTTGGTTTGCCGGAAACGTTTCACATGTGTTTCGCGGCTTGGTCAACGCCCCTATTCTACGCTGCTCAACGATACCTCTGAACTGGGATTATGTGATATATCAGTTGAAGGGAAACTTATTGCCGGAGTGTTTCTGCGCCACGGGTTCAAGTGGGGTACGCTTGAAGGCGAAAAACAAGGGCGCATAATTTGCGCGAAGGGAGCACATATGATTGTCGAGAACCATGCGCTGTGGGGCGAGGAGCCGACCGAGGATTATCCGGCGACGTTTACGTATTTGGGTGCCGAGCCGCTGCCCGACAAGCCCAATGGCCGCCGCCCCGCGGTGATCATCTGCGGCGGAGGCGGGTTTACGCATATCGCTCCGCACGAGCAGGACCCGGTGGCGTTTGCATTTTTGGATCGCGGCTACCAGGCCTTTGTGCTCAACTATGTCACGAGTTCTACGGGTGACGTGAGCTTTCCGCACCCCCAGGCAGATCTTGCCAAGATGGTCGCCACGGTGCGCGCCAACGCTGACGAGTGGCATGTCGATCCCAAGCGCGTGTGCGTCGTGGGCTTTTCTGCTGGCGGCATGATTTGCGCCTCGCTGGCAACACAGTGGAAGACCGGCCCCTTCGCGGCACTTGCCGGGGCGCGTCCGGACGACATTCGTCCCGATGCCGTGGTGCTGGGCTATCCATTGCTCGACTTTGCCTATGTGCGTGACATGCAGACGCGCGATCCGCGCATTGACTTGCGTGTGCCCAAGACGGGCGGCAAGACGGGGCGCGATTTGCTCAACGACTACCTGTCGATGGTGACGGGCGGCGAGGCAACTGACGAGCATCTGGCCGACATCTGCCCCACCACGCATGTTTCGCGTCAGATGCCACCGACCTTTGTGTGGGGCGTGTCCGACGACAAGACGGCGCCGATCGCGCAGGTCTACCCGTTTGCGCAGCGCATGGCCGAGGAGGGCGTTGCATGCGAGATGCACGTCTTCGACCAGGGCGGTCACGGTCTTTCGCTCGGCAACGCCAACACCGCGGTCGACAACGAGGACAAGCAGGTGGCGGTCCGCCCCTGGATTCGCCTAGCCTTCCGCTTTCTGGAGCGCCATCTGTAAGAGTAAGAGGGCCAGCCCCATCCCGTCCCTCATAACTTGCGGTGAAATAGTTCCAATTAAAGTCACGGGGCTTTAAACAGGAACTATTCCACCGCAACTTCGTTTTGATCTGTTGGAGACGGAGGAAAATGGATCATTTTGTCGAGGGAGCGGGCGGCTGTTTCTGCTCCCGCGGGAAACCACGTCCCGTTTGGGAAATCGTGACCCGTTTTGGGCGCAGATTCCGGGTCGCAGTTTCCCCGAGGGGCTCGATCGGGAAATCGCATCCCAGTCTGAGCGCCGATTCCGGGCTGCAGTTTCCGCTAGATGCCTCAACCGGAAAGCCCATCCCGTTTAGGTGTTCCAGAGTGGGATGCGGTTTCCGCAGCAGGCCCGTCTGGGAAGCAATGGCCCAGAATTCTCATCGCAGCGATCTGTTGATTGAACGTCGCTGTGTGTTCGCGCTATCATGCATGGTTACAATTGGTTAGCCATGGCAAACGGTTAGCCATGGTGAACATAAATACAACGCCCTGTGGGCGCCGGGGGAGGAACACGGACGTGAAGCTCGATACGCTCGAGATTGGAAAGGACGCCGTTGTCGCATCGGTGGCATCGGACGATCAGGCACTCCGACAGCATATTTTGGACATGGGTCTAACGCCGGGCACCGAAGTCACCATGATGAAGTACGCCCCCATGGGCGACCCGCTCGAGATTCGTCTGCGTGGCTACGAGTTGACACTGCGCAAGGACGATGCCGCTCGCATCGAGCTCGTGGGTATTCACGACACTGATACGGGTCCGCGCGCTAACGCCGCAATCGGCACGACGGAGCACCCGGCACTCGGCGAGGGGACGTATTCGCCCCGTGCGGCAAAGACGGCCGTGCCCGAGGGCGCGCCGCTGCACTTTGCCCTCGCCGGCAACCAAAACTGCGGCAAGACCACGTTATTCAACCAGCTGACGGGCTCCAACCAGCACGTCGGTAACTTTCCTGGCGTGACGGTCGACCGCAAAGATGGCACCATCCGCAACCATCCCGAGGCGAGCGTTACCGACCTGCCTGGCATTTACTCCCTGTCGCCGTACACAGGCGAGGAGGTCGTGAGTCGTCAGTTCATCCTCGACGAGCGTCCGGACGCCATCATCGACATCATTGACGCCACCAACATCGAGCGCAACCTGTACCTGACACTGCAGCTCATGGAGCTTGACCGTCCTATGGTCATCGCGCTCAACATGATGGACGAGGTGACCGCCAACGGCGGCGCCGTAGACGTCAACTTGCTCGAGAGCCTGTTGGGCGTGCCCGTTGTCCCCATTAGCGCTGCCCGCAACGAGGGTATCGGCGAGCTGGTGGACCACGCCCTGCACGTGGCGCGGTTCCGCGAGCGCCCTGGTCGCCTGGACTTTTGCGCGCCCGACGGTCCGGACGGCGGTGCGCTGCATCGCTGCATCCACGGTATTGCTAACCTGATCGAGGACCATGCCGTGACGGCGCACATCCCGGTGCGCTTTGCGGCGACCAAGCTGGTCGAGGGCGATGAGCTGGTAACCGAGGCGCTTCACCTGGATCGCAATGAGCTCGACGCTATCGAGCACATCATCACCCAGATGGAGGGCGAGGCCGGCACCGACCGCCTATCTGCGCTGGCCGATATGCGTTTTAGCTTTATCGGCGACGTGTGCGGGCGTTGCGTCGTCAAGCCGCACGAAAGCCGCGAGCACGTGCGCTCCGTCAAGATTGACCGCATCCTGACAGGTCGTTACACAGCCATTCCGGCGTTTCTGGTGATCATGGGCCTCGTCTTTTGGCTGACGTTTGGCGTGATCGGCGCGGCGTTGCAGGGACTCATGGAGGACGGTATCGCTGCCATCATCGCCTCGGCCGATGCGGGCCTCAAGGCGTTCGGCACCAACGACGTGGTGCGCTCGCTGGCTGTCGACGGCGTGCTTACGGGCGTGGGCAGTGTGCTGACCTTCCTGCCGATTATCGTCGTGCTCTTTTTGTTCCTCTCCATTCTGGAAGACTCCGGATACATGGCGCGCGTGGCCTTTGTCATGGATAAGGTGTTGCGTCGCTTTGGCCTGTCGGGCCGCAGCTTTGTGCCCATGCTCGTCGGTTTTGGCTGCACCGTGCCGGCTATCATGTCGACCCGTACGCTCCCATCCGAGCACGACCGCAAGATGACGGTCATGCTCACGCCGTTTATGAGCTGCTCAGCCAAGTTGCCGGTTTACGGCTTGCTGTGCGGGGCGTTTTTCCCGCAGGCGACGGTTCCCGCCATGGTCTCGCTCTATCTGATCGGTATCGTGGTCGGCTGTATCGCGGCTTTGGTGCTCAATCGCACGGCATTTAAGGGCGACCCGGTGCCGTTTATCATGGAGCTTCCCAATTACCGCCTGCCGAGCGTCAAGACGACGGTGATGCTGGCATGGGATAAGGCCAAGGACTTCATCACCAAGGCCTTTACCATTATCTTTGCCGCTACGGTGGTCATCTGGTTCCTGCAGACGTTCGATATCCGCTTTAATGTGGTCGCCGACCAGTCGCAAAGCCTGCTTGCCGGTCTGGGTAGCATCATCGCGCCGGTGTTGGCCCCGCTCGGCTTTGGCGACTGGCGCGCCTCGACGGCACTCGTCACCGGACTTATCGCCAAGGAGAGTGTCATCTCGACACTCACGGTGCTTTTGGGTGCAACCTCGCCCGCGGCATTGTCAACCATGTTTTCGCCGTTTACCGCCTACGTGTTCTTGGTCTTTACGCTGCTGTACCCGCCTTGCGTGGCCGCTATCGGCGCTGTCAAGAGCGAGTTGGGCGCGCGCTATGCCGTGGCCGTATTCGCGTTTCAGGTCGCCGTTGCCTGGATCGTGGCGTTTGTCGTGCATTCGGCGGGCATATTGCTGGGGTTGGCTTAGTTATGAATTGACGGCGCAACCTCTGTGTATCGAATTGTTTTCGGCCCCGCTTCTGTACTGACGGATGCGGGGCCGTTGCTATATAATCGCCTCCGCTCAAAACGATTGGAGACGTTATATATGAGTCAGGTAAGGCAAGACGGCATCACGCTCAAGCAGTGGCTCCCGCTTATCGGGCTCACCTGCTGCGCGTTCGTGTTCAACACGTCGGAGTTCATGCCCATCGGCCTTCTGACCGACATCGCCGCGTCGTTCTCGCTCACCGAGTCCCAAGCCGGCATCATGATCTCGGTCTATGCCTGGGGCGTCATGCTGCTGTCGCTGCCGCTCATGGTGTTCGCTTCGCGCTTTGAGTTCAAGCGGATGTTGCTGGGCGTGCTGGCCGTGTTTTCGCTGGGCCAGTTTCTGTCGGCCGTGGCGCCGACTTATCCCATCCTGGTCTGCGCGCGCCTGGTGGTCGCTTGCGCACATGCTGTGTTCTGGTCGGTCGCCTCGATTATGGCCTCGCGCCTGGTCGACACTCGCCACGGGGCGCTCGCCATCAGCATGATCGCTACGGGCTCGTCCATCGCGCAGATCTTTGGTCTGCCCCTCGGTCGCGCTATTGGCTTGGCCGTGGGCTGGCGCATGACGTTTGCCGTGGTCGGGGCCCTCTCGGCCATCGCGGTCGTCTACCAGGCGACCGTGTTCCCGGCCATGCCGGCGGGCGAGCGCTTTACGCTCAAACAGCTGCCCGAGCTGCTCAAGAACCCGTTCCTGATCGCGCTCTATGTGGTCACGGTGTTCATGGCAACTGGCTATTACGCGAGCTATAGCTATATCGAGCCTTTCCTGGCTCAGGTCGCGCATGTCGACGCAAGCGCTATCACTATGACGCTGACGGCGTTCGGCTGCTCTGGTCTGCTCGGAAGCTGGCTGTTCGGCCGCCTGTTCGATGGGCACCGCTTCCCGTTCTTGGCTATCACGCTTTCCGGCGTGCCAGCGGCCCTGCTGCTCATGGGTCCGGCCGCATCGTCGCTCGCTGCGGTTCTCGCTGTTTGCGCACTGTGGGGTTGCTGCGCCACGGCCTTTAACGTGGCGTTCCAGGCCGAGCTCATCAAGTACACGCCGGCGGACTCGTCGGCCGTCGCCATGTCGATCTTTTCGGGCCTGTTCAATCTGGGCATTGGCACGGGTACCGCGATCGGCGGAGCCGTGGTTTCGGGCCCCGGTATCGCCTTGATCGGCTACGCGGGCGGTGCGATCGCTGCCGTGGGCGTCATCCTCGCTATCACGGTGATGTTCCCGGCCATTCGTCGCGCAAAGCCTGTCGCCTAACCACGTCCCCTTATCAGTTGCGGTGGAATAGTTCCTGTTTAAGGCCTCTGAAGGCCCAAACAGGAACTATTCCACCGCAACTTATTTTGGGGAAGAGGATACAAGCCGGGCATACAATGGATGTCGTTCTGTTGAGCTTACCGGGAGGTTGCTATGTGGGCATACGAGACGACGTTCTATCAGATCTATCCGCTGGGCTTTTGCGGAGCTCCGCGCGAAAACGCCGCGCCCGTTGCCGAGGACGAACTCTCCCAAGCTGCTAACGCCGTGCCCAACCCCGATGCTCCTATCATGAAAATCGCCCAATGGGCCGACTACCTGCAAAAACTCGGTATTGGCGCTGTGCTCATCAACCCGCCGCTCGAGTCCGATAGTCATGGCTACGACACGCGCAGCCTGCGCCACATCGACCGTCGCTTGGGTGGGGATGCCGACTTTGCCGCCGTGTGCGAGACACTGCATGCCCACGGCATCCGCGTGGTGCTCGACGCCGTCTTCAACCATGTCGGCCGTGGCTTTTGGGCCTTCCGCGATGTGCAGGAGCGTAAGTGGGACTCGCCCTACAAGGACTGGTTCCACATCAGCTTTGATGGCGACTCGTGCTACGGCGACGGCTTTTGGTACGAGGGCTGGGAAGGCCATTTTGAGCTCGTGAAGCTCAACCTGCAAAACCCCGCCGTGGTCGATTACCTGCTCGAGTCCGTGCGCCGCTGGGCCGAGGTCTTTGGCGTCGACGGCCTGCGCCTGGACGTTGCCTATATGCTCGACCGCGACTTTATGCGCCGCCTGCACGCTTTTACCCGTGAGCTCAAGCCCGACTTTGTGCTGATCGGCGAGACGCTCCACGGCGACTACAGCCAAATCGTCAACGACGAGATGCTCGACTCCTGCACCAACTACGAGTGCTACAAGGGCCTGTACTCCAGCTTTAACTCGGTCAACATGTTCGAGATCGCCCATTCGCTGCACCGTCAGTTTGGCGGCGACCCCTGGTGCATCTACCGCGGCAAACATCTGCTGTCGTTTGTCGACAACCACGATGTGCCGCGCCTGGCGAGCATCCTCACCGACAAGTCCTGTCTGCGTCCCGCCTACGGCATGCTCTTTGGCATGCCGGGCATCCCGTGCGTCTACTATGGCAGCGAGTGGGGAATTGCTGGCGAAAAGGGCGGCCCCGATGGCGACTGGGCGTTGCGCCCTGCGCTCGATGAGCCTGCGCCCAACGAGCTGACGGCGTTCATCACGCAACTCGCACACCTTCGCTCGGCCGACGACGCGGCTGCCCGTGCTCTCAACTACGGTGCCTATCGCAACGTGGTGATCCAGAACAAGCAGCTGCTGTTCGAGCGCGCCTGTGACGGCGCGACGGTACTCGTGGCGGTGAATGCCGTGGGTGAGCCTTACGCCTTTGGCGCTGGCGAACTCAACGGCTCCTTCGTCGACCTGCTTGCCGACGATGCGCCCACGGTCGAGCTGACGGGTACCCTTGAGCTTGCGCCCTACGAGGTGCGCTATCTGTTGAGGGCCTAGATCATGACAGCGCCGGACGAGGGCTATCAACATATTGAGCATGGGTTTGAGCCTGTGTTCAACCAGCACTCGCGCGTTTTGGTGCTCGGGTCGTTTCCCTCGGTGCTTTCGCGCGCCAATGCCTATTATTACGGCAACCCTCAGAATCGCTTTTGGCGTGTGATGGCCACGTGCCTCGGTATGCCTGTGCCGCCCAACGAGGGCGATCCTTTGGCAAGCGGTGAGCCCGCGACGCTCGATGCCTCCATTGCCGCCAAGCGGGCCATGCTGTTGAACGGTGGCGTGGCCCTGTGGGATGTGATTGAGAGCTGCGACATTAAGGGCTCGAGCGACGCGAGCATTCGCAACGTCGTGCCGGCACATATCGAGCGCATTACCGATGCCGCGCCGATCGAGGTCGTTGTCTGTAACGGCGGTACGGCAGGGCGACTCTACAAACGCTATCTACAAGAGCGGACGGGGCTACCCGCCATCGTGCTGCCGTCGACGAGTCCTGCCAACGCGGCGTGGCGTTTGGAGCGGCTTGTCGAGCGTTGGCACGAAGCCGTCGACTGGGCTGTTATTTAATTTAGATTTTTGTTTGAGCGTGGGCGCCCAGACGTTTCAGAACGCCTCGCCAGATCGGCGCGGGCACGGCTGGCTCGGCGCAAACCATGCCGTCGGTGCCGACGTTGGCGGCATTGCCGCCGCCAAGTCGCTGTGCATGCTCGACGGAGCAGCCCATGCGCACAGCGCCCACAAGCTTATCCATCGCTTCCGAAAAAGGTCGGCGCAAGAGTCCCATGCGCGGAGAGCGACGAAGCGCCGCAATGCCGCTGCCGGCGCAGATGGCAACGCCGCCACACCACAATTGGTCATGGCGCTCGCATACCTTGTGCAGACGAACGGCGGTCCCACGCGCCTGTTCAGCGCCCTGTCGTGCGGCTCGGATCACGACATAGACACGCGTTCCCGTACCGCCAAAGCGCTCAAGCGCCTGCTCGATAGCAGTCAACGTCTCATCGTCAGCCATATCTTCAATGGCCAGCACGATGCCATCGGCAACGCCGTCGGCATCATCCGCCTTCAAGTCGACCGGGCGGGGGAGTGCGGTGCCGGAAAGTTGAGCATAGGCGGCGATGGCATCCTGCAGGTCCCAGAGCAAAAACTCAAGATCGGCGCTATTGGGAATACTGATATACGCAATAGTTTGCAGCGTTTTGGGCTTATCGCCGCGCGCGATCGTCTCCATGCCATCTCCTTTCCGGCTCGTTTCCGTTTAGGTTACACCGTCTGGCGGCGCCTCGCCGCGCTATCCTAGTGCAACCCTTACGAAAGGAACGCCATGCGTCTGCCCATGAATACCTCGCTTGCCACGCTCAAGCCCTCCGGTATCCGCCGGATCAATGCGCTCGCCGCCCAGCACCCGGGGTGCATCGCGCTCGCGCTCGGCGAGCCCGATTTTCCCACGCCCGATGTGATTAGCGCCGAGGTGACTGCTTCGTTGGGCAGCGGTGACACGCACTATCCGCCCAACAACGGTCGCCCCGCCCTGCGTGAGGCGTTATCTGCCTACATGGGGGACGCGGGCCTGGCGTTTTCCGCCGATGAGGTCATCCTGACCGACGGTGCGACCGAGGCACTGTCGGCAACATTCATGGCTATGCTCAACCCCGGCGACGAGGTCATTATTCCCACGCCGGCCTTTGGCCTGTACGAAAGCATCGTCGTGGCCAACCACGCCAAAGCAGTCTTTTTGGATACGGAGCCTGTGCAATTTCAGATTGACGAGGATGCGCTTCGTGCTTGCGTGACGCCGGCGACCAAGGCCATCGTCATCTGCTCGCCCAACAATCCTACGGGTTGCATCCTCGACGCGGCATCGCTCGACGCCGTGGCGCGTGTGGCAGACCAGGCGGGCATCTACGTAATCTGCGACGACGTATACAACCGCCTCGTCTATGTGGATGGCTACGAGCGCTTCGCCCAGCGACACCCGGAGCTGCGCGAGCAGACGGTCGTCATCGAGAGCTTCTCCAAGCCCTGGGCTATGACCGGCTGGCGCTTGGGCTGGCTCGCAGCGGCAGGGCCCGTCATCGCCGAGATCGCCAAGGCTCACCAATACCTAGTATCGAGCGCCGTCTCCTTCGAGATGGACGCCGCAGCCCGAGCCCTGACCGTCGACCCAACCCCCATGCTCAAAGTCTACCGAGTCCGCCGCGAACGCGTACTCGCAGCCTTAGACGCCATGGGCCTCGACGTAGTAGAGCCCGCAGGAGCCTTCTACACTTTCCCGAGCATCAAAAAGTTCGGCCTAACCAGCGAAGACTTCTGCATCAAAGCTATCAAAGAGGCAAACGTAGCCCTAGTCCCCGGAAACTGCTTCGGAACCGAAGGCCACATCCGCCTAAGCTATTGCGTCTCCGACGAAAACCTGGACGAAGGCCTCCACCGCCTGTCCACCTTCATTTCGACCTTGTAGTCCTCAGGGACGCAACACATCAGCCCACCGACATAAGGGTTATGCGTGGGGCGCGCCGGCCAACGGCAACCCTGGCTGCCCCAAAGTCAACACAGGTCGCGCCGCCAAAGGCCAGGCGCAAGCTTTTCGTAGATTCCGCACGAGCCGAAGAGCACTAAATGTGCTCTTCGTGCGAGCCCAGGACCTGATCGAGCGAAAAGCTTGCGCCTGGCCTTTGGCGGCGCGACCGAGATGGTGGAATTGTGTGCAGCCAGGGTTGCCGTTGACCGACGCCGGGGTCCCCGCCATAATACTTTCGGTTCACGCACGAATCCGCTGCCAGAGACAGCCGGCGCAAACGGGTCTTACCCGCGAGCTTAATGGGACATCCCGCCAGCCGAGGTGGTCGAGTAGATATGTCTTCTCGCCCCCGTCGCTCATGCAGCGCGGGGGCTTTCTTTTTGGACATGCCCCCGTCACGTCCTTGTGGCGGACCGTGCCCGGAAAGAATTCGAGGAGGTGTAATTCATGCCCCAGCAGTACAAAATCGACAAGGTTGCAGAGATCGAGTCCCGTATCGCCGAGAACGCCGGTCTGTTCGTCGTCAACTACAACGGTCTGACGGTTAAGCAGGCTCAGGAGCTGCGTCATCAGCTTCGCGAGTGCGGCGCCGAGATGAAGGTCTACAAGAACAACCTGGTCAAGATCGCTCTCAAGAACCAGGAGCAGCCCGAGATCGACGAGATCCTCGCCGGCCCCGTCGCTTATGTGTTCTACGAGACCGAGCCGGTCGAGGCCGCTAAGGCCCTTAAGGACTTCTCCGCTAAGTCCAAGGGCGTCCTTGAGATCAAGGGCGGTATCTCCGACGGCAAGGCCGTTTCCGCTGATGATGTTAAGGCTATCGCCGAGCTGCCCACCAAGGATCAGCTTCTCGGCCAGATTGCCGGTCTCATCTCCGGTTTCGCTCGCGACATCGCTGTCTGCGTCAACGGCGTTTCCTCTGGTCTCGCTCGTTCGATCCAGCAGGTCTCCGAGCAGAAGGCAGCCTAGTCGCTGTTTTCACCCGCGGCGGCAACGCCGCACCCCTGGCGCATTCGCGCCGTGTTTTAACTGATCTCCGTGCATCCGCACGGAAACCGAAAGGACTTAGAAATGGCTAAGCTTACCACCGATGAGATCATCGATGCTCTTAAGGAAATGACCCTTCTCGAGGCTTCCGAGCTCGTTAAGGCTATCGAGGACACCTTCGGCGTTTCCGCCGCTGCTCCTGCCGCTGTTGTCGCCGCTCCCGCTGCTGGCGCTGCTGAGGCCGAGGAGAAGACCGAGTTTGACGTCGTGCTCGAGGGCTTCGGCGACAACAAGATCCAGGTCATCAAGGCCGTCCGTGAGCTCACCAACCTTGGCCTGAAGGAGGCCAAGGAGGTCGTCGAGGGCGCTCCCAAGGCTGTTCTCGAGGGTGCCAAGAAGGAGGACGCCGAGGCTGCCAAGGAGAAGCTCGAGGCTGCTGGCGCTGCTGTCACCCTCAAGTAATCAGGCTTTCTCGCCAGATTTCTTTGCAGACGGGGTTCGCATTGCGAGCCCCGTCTTTTTTGTTTTTCGGTCCCTCGACATCGGTTGCTCAAACTGCCAGGTTCTGTGATTTGCGTCGTATCGGGTGCCCTGCCGTTGGGCAATAAAATTGCACCATTCGAGCAATAATTTGCGTTGACCTGCTGAAGAATTGTCTCTGCCTTGTAGCGACATATAGCTCCAGCGGTAAGATACTTGGGTATCGCAATTTGGTCTGCGGCTGTGTGCCGCACGCATGGGGCGCTTTTGCGCCTGCGAAAGGATCTTTGAATAACATGAAGGCAATCATCCCCGCCGCCGGTCTTGGCACGCGTTTTCTGCCTGGCACTAAGTGCACGCCCAAAGAGATGCTGCCGGTGCTCGACAAGCCCGTCATTCAGTACGTCGTCGAGGAAGCGCTCGATCCCGAGGAGGTCGACGATGCCATCATCGTTACTTCTCCCGGTAAGCCCGAGCTACTGAACTACTTCCAGCCCGATCGCTCGCTCGAGAACCTGCTGCGCGAGCGCGGCAAGAACGCCTATGCCGACGCCGTCGCCCACGCTGGCGGTATGCCGGTCGACTTCCGTTATCAGTACGAGCCCAAGGGCCTCGGCCATGCTATCCGCTCTGCTGCCGACGCCGTGGCAGGGGAGAACTTCCTAGTTCTTCTGGGCGACTACGTTGTGCCTAACCGCGACATCTGCGACAAGATGCTCGCCGTCTCCAAGGAGCACGGTGGCGCTTCGGTTATCGCCGTTGCCGCGTGTGCTCCCGAGGAGGTTAGCCGCTACGGCGTTATCGCCGGTGAGCGCGTGGGCTCGCTCGAGGGCGCCGAGGATGTTGCCGATGGCGAGCCGGGTGCCGTGTGGCGCATCGGCGGCCTGGTGGAGAAGCCTGCTCCCGAGGCGGCTCCGTCCAACCTGTACATCGTCGGCCGCTACCTGCTGAGCCCGCTGGTCATGGACCTTCTTGCCGACCAGCAGGCCGGTAAGGGCGGCGAGATCCAGCTGACCGACGCCATGGCCCGTTCGCTCGATCGCGAGGCCATGTATGCCGTCGTCATCGACCCGCTGTCGGGCTACGACACCGGTACCCCGTCTGGCTGGATGGCCACCAACGCCCTCATGGCTGCAAGCGATCCTCGTTTTGCAGGCGCCTTCTGGGATGCCATCGACGAGCGCGGCGGCTTGATGCGCAAGTAGGCCTTCGGGCAACGATATTTACGGGCGCGGACCTCGGTTCGCGCCCGTTTTCTATAAGAGCTGCGATTGCCGGCCCTCTGTTCACAGAAAATATATGAACATATGTTCGATGCACATACATCTACCTGCATGTTTTCTGTCGAAAAACTTTGCTACTCCAAAAACTCAATCACGTCAAGGCTTTTCTTGCCCAACGGTCGGTACCTGATAAACTATTAGGTTGCGATAACTGGCGAAGCTATGCCTCGCCAATCCACCGAGCATTTCCGTGAAGGAGGAAAAACCTGGTGACCTACGCATACACTGCCACTGAGCGCAAGCGCGTCAGCTTCGGGAAAATCCCGGAGGCCATGGAGCTCCCCAACCTTATCTCTGTTCAAAGGGAATCCTTTGAGCGTTTTAAGGACGAGGGACTTCGTGAGGCATTCAAGGAATCCAGCCCCATCCAGAGCCAGAACCATGTTCTCGAGGTTACCTTCGGCGAGCATCAGTTCGGCGACCCCGCGCACACCGTCGAGGAGTGCCGCGAGAAGGATATGACCTATCAGGCTCCGCTTCTGACCGACGTCCGTCTTACCAACAAGGAGACCGGCGAGATCAAGGAGCAGCTCGTCTTCATGGGCGACTTCCCCATGATGACCGATCAGGGCACCTTCATCATCAACGGTACCGAGCGTATCGTCGTCTCGCAGCTCGTCCGCTCCCCGGGCGTGTACTACAGCTCCGAGATGGATTCGGGCAAGCAGATCTACAAGGCCCAGATCATCCCGTCCCGCGGTGCCTGGCTCGAGTTTGAGGTCGACAAGCGCGACCAGCTCATGGTCTCCATCGACCGTAAGCGCAAGCAGAGCGCCACGATGTTCCTGCGCGCCCTTGGCATCGCCGTCACCAACGACGACATCATCGAGTTGCTCGGCAACTCCGATGTGATTAAGCGCACCCTGGAGCGCGATACCGCCCTTACCCGCGAGGATGCTCTTATCGAGATCTACCGTCGCCTGCGCCCGGGCGAGCCTCCCACCGTGGATGCCTCCCGCAGCCTGCTCGAGGGCCTGCTCTTCAACCCGCAGCGCTACGATCTGGCCCGCGTCGGTCGTTATAAGGTCAACAAGAAGCTCAACCTCACCACCGAGGAAGAGGTCACGGTGCTCACCGACGAGGATATCGTCGCTACGCTGCGCTACCTGCTGTCCCTCGCCGCCGGCGAGCAGGGCTTCAAGGTCGACGACATCGACCACTTCGGCAACCGCCGCATCCGTACCGTCGGCGAGCTCGTCGCCAATCAGTTCCGTATCGGCATGAGCCGTATGGAGCGCGTCGTCCGTGAGCGCATGAGCTCCCAGGACATCGACGAGATCACCCCGCAGTCGCTCATCAACATCCGTCCGATCGTGGCCTCCATCAAGGAGTTCTTCGGTTCCTCGCAGCTCTCGCAGTTCATGGACCAGGCGAACCCCCTGACCGGTCTGACCCACAAGCGCCGTCTGTCCGCACTCGGCCCTGGTGGTCTTGCCGGCCACAAGTCCGGCTCCAGCCGCCGCACCAACGTGCCGACGGCCGTCCGCGACGTTCACAACTCGCACTACAGCCGCATGTGCCCGATCGAGACCCCCGAAGGCCCCAACATCGGCCTGATCGGCTCGCTCGCCCTCTACGCCCGCGTCAACGAGTACGGCTTCATCGAAGCTCCGTTCCGCCGCGTCGAGAACGGCGTTGCCACCGACCAGATCGACTGGATGACCGCTGACGAGGAAGAGAAGCACGTCATCGCGCCGGCCAACACGCCGCTCGATCCCAAGACCAACGAGTTCATCACGACCGATGCCGAGGGCAAGATCGTCCGTCCGCATACCGTGATCGCCCGTACCCGCGACTTCGACGGCTCCTTCGGCGCTCCCGCCGACGTGCCTGTCGAGGACGTCGACTACATGGACGTCTCGCCGCGTCAGATGCTCTCCGTCGCAGCCACGCTGATCCCGTTCCTTGAGCACGACGACGCTAAGCGTACGCTGATGGGCGCCAACATGCAGCGTCAGGCCGTGCCGCTGGTTCACCCTGCCGCTCCCTATGTCGGTACCGGCATGGAGCGTCGCGCCGCCCTGGACTCTGGCGAGGTCACCCTGGCCAAGAACGCCGGCGAGGTCATCTTTGCCGACGCCTCCAAGATTATCGTCAAGCATGCCGGCGGCATGGACGAGTATCACCTGGCCAAGTACCAGCGCTCCAACCAGTCCACCTGCATCAACCACCGTCCGCTCGTGCGCGTCGGTGACACCGTTGAGCAGGGCGAGCCTCTGGCCGACGGTCCTTCGACCGATCATGGCGAGCTCGCACTGGGCCAGAACCTCACCGTGGCATACATGCCGTGGGAAGGCTTCAACTACGAGGACGGTATCGTCGTGTCCGAGCGCCTGGTGGCCGAGGACCTGCTGACGACCATCAATATCACCCGTCACGAGATCGACGCCCGCGACACCAAGCTCGGCCCCGAGGAAATTACCCGCGAGATCCCGAACCTCTCCGAGGACATGCTTGCCAACCTCGACGAGGACGGCATCATCCGCATCGGCGCCGAGGTCGGCCCTGGCGACATCCTGGTCGGCAAGGTCACGCCTAAGGGCGAGAGCGCTCTGACCGCCGAGGAGCGCCTGCTGCGCGCCATCTTCGGTGCCAAGGCTCACGACGTTCGCGACACCTCCCTTAAGATGCCTCACGGCGCTTATGGCCGCGTCATCGACGTCGTCCGCTTTAGCCGCGAGAACGGCGACGACCTGGCTCCCGGCGTCAACGAGCAGGTGCGCGTCTACGTCGCCCAGCGTCGTAAGATCCAGCAGGGCGATAAGATCGCCGGTCGCCACGGCAACAAGGGCGTTATCTGTAACGTTCTGCCGGTCGAGGACATGCCCTACATGGCTGACGGTACCCCGATCGACGTTATCCTCAACCCGCTGGGCGTTCCTTCGCGTATGAACGTCGGCCAGCTGCTCGAGTGTCACCTTGGCTGGGCTGCTGCCTGCGGTTGGGATACCGAGGATGCCGACTCCGACAAGTATGTCCCCGGTCCGTTCTTCGTCTCGACGCCCGTTTTCGACGGCGCCAAGGAGGACGAGATCGCCGAGGTCATCCGTCGCGCCAACAAGAACATGCTCAACAAGGCCACCGCTGCCTTTGGCGATCACATGCGCCCCGAGTTTGTTACCCAGCTTGACGAGCGTGGCAAGACCCGCCTGTTCGACGGCCGCACCGGCGAGGAGTTCCGCGAGCCCATTACCGTGGGTACGTCCTACATCCTCAAGCTCGGCCACATGGTCGACGACAAGATCCACGCCCGTTCGACCGGCCCTTACAGCCTGGTTACCCAGCAGCCTCTGGGCGGCAAGGCTCAGTTCGGCGGCCAGCGCTTCGGCGAGATGGAAGTTTGGGCACTGTACGCTTACGGTGCTTCCAACGTCCTGCAGGAGATCCTGACCGTCAAGTCCGACGATACCGTGGGCCGCGTCAAGACGTACGAGTCCATCGTCAAGGGCGAGAACGTTCCTGTCCCGGGTATCCCCGAGTCCTTCAAGGTTCTCGTCAAGGAGATTCGCTCCCTCGCGCTGGACATCGAGCCCATGCACGATGCCGACGAGGACGCCTCCGCCCCTGTGACCGCCGAGGAGACCTCTGCTCTCGACGACCTGGCAGCGCTCGCCGGCGTTGACGCCGACGTCGAGGCCCAGGATGCCGAGACCGCCGAGGCGCCCGAGGCTGTCGCCGCCACGACCACTGATAAGGAGTAGTTGACTGTGGCAGATTTCGAAGCTACTGATTTTGACTCGGTAAAGATCTCCCTTGCCTCCGCCGACCAGATCCGTTCCTGGTCGCACGGTGAGGTCAAGAAGCCGGAGACCATCAATTACCGTACCCTCAAGCCCGAGAAGGACGGCCTGTTCTGCGAGAAGATCTTCGGTCCCGCCAAGGACTGGGAGTGCTCCTGCGGCAAGTACAAGGGCATCCGCTTTAAGGGCATCGTCTGCGAGCGCTGCGGCGTCGAGGTCACCTCGGCCAAGGTGCGTCGCGACCGCATGGGCCACATCGAGCTCGCCGCTCCCGTGTCCCACATCTGGTACTTCAAGAGCCCTACGAGCTTCCCGATGAGCCGTATGCTCGACATCAAGTCCAAGGACCTCGAGAAGGTTCTGTACTTTGCCAGCTACATCATCACCGAGGTCGACTACGAGGCTCGCGAGGCCGACGCCGACGACCTGCGCGAGGAGCTCGCCGCCGATCTGGAGGAGATCGATGCCGAGTGCGCCCGCCAGATCGAGTCCCTCAAGGAGCAGGGCAACCCCGAGAACTTCGACGAGTTCTCCGACGAGGAGCCGCTGACCCCCGAGGAGATCGCCTCTGGCATCGTCGACATCGAGGAAGAGTGCAAGGACGAGAAGCAGCTCCGCACGGACGCCTTCAACGCCTTCATGAAGCTCACCGAGCGCGACCTCATCTCCGATGAGCCGCTGTTCCGCGAGATGACCCGTTACTACTCCATGTACTTCAAGGGTGGTATGGGTGCCGAGGCCGTCCGCGACCTGCTCGCTGCCATCGACCTCCCCTCCGAGGCCGAGAAGCTCAAGGCCATCATCGCCGACGAGGATTCCCAGAAGCAGAAGCGCGAGAAGGCCGTCAAGCGCCTCGAGGTCGTTGACGCCTTCCTGAAGGGCGGCAACAGCCCCGCGAACATGATTCTGGACGTCATCCCGGTCATTCCGCCCGATCTGCGCCCGATGGTCCAGCTCGACGGCGGCCGCTTCGCCGCGTCCGACCTCAACGACCTGTACCGTCGCGTGATCAACCGTAACAACCGACTCAAGCGCCTGCTCGACCTGGACGCCCCTGCGATCATCGTGAATAACGAGAAGCGCATGCTCCAGGAGTCCGTGGACGCCCTGTTCGACAACGGCCGTCGTGGTCGCCCAGTCTCTGGCCGTGGCGGTCGCCCGCTCAAGTCGCTCGCCGAGGCCCTCAAGGGCAAGCAGGGTCGCTTCCGTCAGAACCTGCTGGGTAAGCGTGTCGACTATTCCGGCCGTTCGGTTATCGTTACCGACCCCAAGCTGCTGCTGCACCAGTGCGGTCTGCCCAAGACCATGGCGCTGGAGCTCTTCAAGCCCTTCGTCATGAAGCGCCTGGTCGAGCTTGGCAAGGTCGAGAACATCAAGGGCGCCAAGCGCGCTATCGACCGTGGTGCCACCTTTGTGTGGGACATCCTCGAAGAGGTCATCGACGGCCGCGTCGTGCTGCTCAACCGTGCACCGACCCTGCACCGTCTGTCCATCCAGGCCTTTGAGCCGGTGCTGGTCGAGGGCAAGGCTATCCACCTGCACCCGCTGGTCTGCTCGCCCTTCAACGCCGACTTCGATGGCGACCAGATGTCTGTCCATGTGCCGCTGTCCAGTCAGGCTCAGGCCGAGGCCCGCGTGCTCATGCTCTCTGCGAATAACCTGCGCTCGCCGGCATCCGGCAAGCCGGTCAACATCCCCTCGCAGGACATGATCATCGGTGTGTACTACCTCACCCAGGTCCGCGACGGTCTGCCGGGCGAGAACCACGTGTTCGCCAGCTTCGACGACGCGCTGCACGCCTATGACTGCCGCTCCGAGGTCGACATGCAGGCCAAGATTCAGGTCCGCGTGTCCGCTGCCGACGCCAACGTCATCAACGAGGACGGCACCCGTATCTTCCGCGTCAAGAACGGCAAGAACGAGTTTGTCGACTACGATGTCACCGGCAACAAGACCGCGCGCTTCGAGACCTCCATCGGCCGCATCATCTTCAACCGCCAGTGCCTGCCCGAAGACTATGAGTTCATGAACTACAAGATGGTCAAGGGCGACGTGGCCAAGCTGGTTGCCGACTGCTGCGATCGTTACCCCGAGGCCAAGGTCGGCCCGATCCTCGACGCCATCAAGTACTCCGGCTTCCACTACGCTACCCGCGCCGGCCTCACCATCTCGGTGTGGGACGCTCTCATCCCTGCCGAGAAGCAGGAGCTGCTCGATCGCGCCCAAGCCAACGTCGACCAGATCAACGAGTACTTCGAGGAGGGCTTCATCAACGAGACGGAGCGCCACATCGAAGTCGTTAACGAGTGGACCGCTTGTACCGACAAGGTCGCAGCGCTCATGCTCGACATGTTCGACGAGGAGAACCCGCTGTACATGATGGCCGACTCCGGCGCCCGTGGTTCTAAGACCCAGCTGCGTCAGCTCGGCGGCATGCGTGGCCTGATGGCAGACATGTCCGGCGAGACGATCGACCTTCCCATTAAGGCGAACTTCCGCGAGGGCCTGCTGCCGCTCGAGTACTTCATTTCGACCTACGGTGCCCGTAAGGGCCTGGTCGATACCGCATCCCACACCTCGGACTCTGGTTACCTGACCCGTCGTCTGGTCGACGTGGCCCAGGATGTCATCGTCCGCGAGGAGGACTGCGGTACGCACGAGGGCGTCACCTACAACCTCATCATCCCCGGCACCACCGACCTCAACACCGACCTCGTCGGCCGTTGCTTCATTGAGGACGTCGTGGCCCCCGATGGCACCGTGCTCTTTGAGCAGGACGGCTACATCGAGAAGGTTGCCGACATTCAGAAGATGGTCGATGCCGGCCTTAAGAAGGTCAAGCTCCGCGCGCTGCTCACTTGCCGCTCCAAGTACGGCGTGTGCCAGAAGTGCTACGGCTGGGATCTTTCCACCCGTCGTCCGGTCGCCATCGGTACCGCGGTCGGCATTATTGCCGCCCAGTCCATCGGCGAGCCCGGTACGCAGCTTACGATGCGTACCATTCACTCCGGCGGCGTCGCTGGCGTCGACGATATTACGCAGGGTCTGCCTACGGTCAGCCGTATGTTCGATATCGTCGGCAACGTCAACGAGAAGATTCTGGGTCGCGAGGCCGAGCTGGCTCCGTACTCCGGCCACCTCTCGATTAAGCCCGAGAAGTCCGAGTACGTGCTGACGCTCACCGACTCCGAGGACCACACCCGTGTCCTCGACGAGCGTCGCGTCCCCGCTTCGGTTCGCTTTATGCCCGAGATCGAGGACGGCTGCGAGGTTCGCGCCGGCGACCAGATCACCAAGGGCTTCGTCAACTTCCGCAACCTGCGCAAGCTGACCGACATCGAGTCGACGATGCACACCTTCGTCGAGAGCGTCAAGGACGTCTACACCAGCCAGGGCGTCGACCTGAACGACAAGCACATCGAGGTGCTCGCACGTCAGATGCTGCGTCGCGTTCAGATCACCAACCCCGGTGACTCCAAGTACCTGCTTGGTCAGTACGTCGACCGCTACGAGTTCGCCGACGAGGTCGAGCGCGTTGCCCGTCTGGGCGGTCAGGCTCCTGTGGCCGAGCCCGTCATCCTGGGTACGCTCAAGGTCGCGTCCAACATCGACTCCTGGCTGTCGAGCGCTTCGTTCATCCGTACCGCCGGCGTCCTTACCGAGGCTGCCATCGAGGGCAAGGTCGACCACCTGCTCGACCTTAAGTCCAACGTCATCGTCGGTAAGAAGATCCCGGCCGGTACCGGCCTCAAGCCGTACGCCAACGCCAAGCTGACGTATCGTACGGCCGACGGCTACGTGGACATCGACGGCCCGGCTTCGCCCAACGCCAAGTCGCTGCCCGAGTGGGCTCCTGTGGAGCTCAAGGACCTGGACGAGCAGCTCCCGCAGCAGCTCGACTGGGCCGGCTACGACGAGTTCGGTGGTGCTGACGGTTCGTTCACCCGCAACGGCCACACCATCACCGCCGAGAAGGCTCGCCTGTACCTGTTCGACGACCTGGGCGTGTCGCAGCGCTGGACCAACAAGTTCAGCGAGGTCGGCATCGAGACGGTCGGCGACCTGGTCGGCAAGTCCGAGGAAGATCTGCTGCGCATCGATGGCATCGGTGCCAAGGCGATCGAGGAGCTCCGTGACGGCCTCGAGGCCCACGACCTGCTCTACATCCTCGAGAACAACGACGACGTTGCCGACGAGGAAGACCTCTCGCAGCTGCTGCAGATGGTCTTTAGCCCCGACGGTCCGGACGACATCCTGCTGGGCACCTCTGCCGCGCCGACGCATCACGCCGACGCCGACGAGGAGCTCCTGGGCGCTCCGATCGACGACAAGAAGGCTCCCGCCAACGGTGCCATCAACGAGGACATGGCGTCCCTCGACGAGCTGCTCAACCAGCTCGTGGACACCGACGACGCCGAAGAGGCCAAGGACAACGACGAGGAGTAACTTCCAAGTACGTTAACCGCCCTTCCAAAGACCCGTTTCCCAACAGGGAAGCGGGTCTTTTTTGTTGAAGAAAACCTGCCAAAAGGGGATAGGTTTATTTTGGTAAGTTATTCCTGCTTGAATTTGAAACATTTCGTCCGGCCAGAGCGTATCTATGGTGAGGGCCTCAGCAAGAAATATCAGCATCACCGGGAGGTGATTATGGAAGAACAAGCTTTTAGACAGGCGGTCGAAGATCACCGGGATGTCGTGTTTCGAATCGCATTGACGTACCTGCGCGATCGCGCCGATGCCGACGATGTTGCACAAGACGTCTTTCTTAAGTTGCTCAAAAGCGATGGACACTTTGAAAGTCGGGAGCATCTTCGCCGCTGGCTTATCCGGGTCACGATCAATGAATGCAAATCGCTCTTTCGAAAGCCATGGAGGCGTGTGGAGGATATTGAGAACCTGGCCGATTCGCTTTCGACGGCGCAGGAGGAGTCCAAGGCGGTCCTGTCAGACGTTATGCGACTTCCGGAGCGATTCCGTGTTCCCATCGTGCTCTATTACTATCTGGGCTTTTCGACCTCAGAGATTGCCGAGTTACTGCATGTGCCAGCCGCGACCGCTCGAACGCGTTTAGCTCGTGGTCGATCGAAGCTCAAATTCATCCTAGAGGAGGGCGACCGTGAAATCCAATCAAATCAAGCAGGCCTTCGAGTCCATCCAAGCCGATAGCGATCTTGCCGACCGTGTTATTGATGCTGCGGCTGGAAAGCCGCTTCGTCGAAAGGGTCACGCGAAACCTCTGTATGTTGCCGTAATCGGATGTCTTGCCGGAGTGTTGGCGACCGGAGGGGTCGCCTACGCCGTTGTCAATTCCAGCTATTTTGCCTCAGCCTGGGGAAACCACGGCAATGGGGATTCCATTACCTGGACCAACGGAGGCTCATCGGGAACTAAATATACCTACACCAGAGAGTTTGGTGATGGCATCGCGCCCCAAAGCCTGGAGGGTGCAGTCCAGGAGGTTAATCTGTCCGTCGAGGGTAACGGCTATACGCTTGATATCCATGAGATGGCTATTGACCAAAACGGCTGCGGAGCCGTGACGTTTACGTTGTCCAATCCAAATGGCGTTAACTACTACAAGCCGGCAGCAGAGACAGGCGAACTTGTTCTCTATGGTGAAGAAGAACAAGGCATCGGTACACCCAGCATGAACTTCGGCGAGGAATGGGCTGACACACGCTGCACAATTGATAAGGACACATCAAGCGACACGGTCATTAATGGCACGATGTACTTTGCCTCGTGGAATCGCGAGCGAGATTTGGGACATGCGGTCACCTGGAATATCAGCTGGACGGAGGGCAAAGGTGAGGATGCGAAGGTGATCGAGGTATCGACGCCAGAGTTTAACGTCGGAGCGCACGTCGATACAAAGGAACTCCGCTCTGATGACTCGCCTCTCGAGATTAGCCCGTTTTCCATCCAGACGCACATCGATGATCTGGGCTATGAAGCAGTTGATCATAAACTGACCGTCAGCTACAAGGATGGATCGGAGCAGATTATCGAAGATGACGACGCAGGGGCGTACAATTTCTATGTTTCGATGGCACGCAATAGCGGAGAGAACATTTGGGTGCCGACAAAACTGATCAATGTCGATCAAGTGGTCTCAGTAACGCTTGAGGGCACGAGATACACATCAACAGGAGAGACCGAAACAGAAGTACCCTTTACCATCATCTATTCGTAAGATTTGGGGCCGCTTCCTACTAGGGGAGGCGGCCCATTTTGCATTAAATGGACGGTTAGACCGAGCGATATACTTCCGAAAACGCCGCCGATTTCCATGCGAAAGACGAAAGCAGATCACCGCCGGAGCGCGACGTTTCCCCAGATAAAACCGACCAAAATAAACCTGTCCCTTTTTGGCAGGTGGCGTTGCCCCAACGAGCACGTCGGATTCCCGGACCGGGCGGCCCAGGTTTTAAGTTTGTCGCGAGTTCCGCACGCAAAGGAAAGCACTTAATGTGCTTTCCGTCTTGCGCAGGACTGTAGAGCAGCAAACTTAAAACCTGGGCCGCCCGATCCGGGAATCCTCCCAAGCGCACAGGAGGGGATTCCTTTTGTGTAGGCTTTGCGGAAATGTACCAATTTTTGGATACGCCCGGCGGCGTGGTCTGTTGACGGCACAGCTAACGCCACGTATCCTATCGAACTGCGTGTTTCGTAGGGGGATGCTGACCCCTCGATTCAAGCCGTTGCACTTTACAGAAAGCTGGAATCATTCGAGAAGGAGTACGCTTTGCCTACTATTAACCAGCTGGTTCGCCAGGGCCGTCGTTCCGTGCCCAAGAAGTCCAAGAACGCTGCTCTGCAGCACAACTCCCAGAAGCGCGGCGTGTGCACCCGCGTCTTCACCACGAGCCCCAAGAAGCCGAACTCGGCTCTTCGTAAGGTTGCCCGTGTTCGCCTTGTCAACGGCATCGAAGTTACTGCTTACATCCCGGGTGAGGGCCACAACCTGCAGGAGCACTCCATCGTGCTCGTCCGCGGCGGTCGTGTCCGTGACCTCCCTGGTGTCCGTTATCACGTCATCCGTGGCGCCTACGACGCTGCTCCGGTCCAGAACCGTATGCAGGCCCGTTCCAAGTACGGTGCTAAGCGCCCCAAGGCCAAATAAGCCAGATAACGTTTTGATACTTTCGCCGTGTGCCGCCTAAGCGCCGCACGGTAGACACTTAAGGAGATTTCACATGCCGCGTCGTGCAGCAGCTAATCGTCGTGAGGTTCAGCCTGACGCCGTTTACAACAACCGCCTGGTGACTCAGCTCATCAACAAGGTCCTTCTTGACGGCAAGAAGGCCACCGCTGAGCGCATCGTTTACACCGCTTTCGAGATCGTTGCCGAGAAGTCCGAGGGTGGCGACGCTCTCGCTACCTTCAAGAAGGCTATGGACAACGTCAAGCCCACGCTCGAGGTTAAGCCCAAGCGTGTCGGTGGCGCTACCTATCAGGTCCCGATGGAGGTCAACTCCCGTCGTTCCACCGCTCTGGGCATCCGCTGGATCGTCAACTTCTCCCGCGCTCGCAAGGAGAAGACCATGGCCGAGCGTCTCGCCAACGAGATCCTCGACGCTTCCAACGGCCTGGGCGCTTCCGTCAAGAAGCGTGAGGACGTCTTCAAGATGGCCGAGGCCAACCGCGCGTTCTCTCACTATCGTTGGTAAGTTAAGGTAAGGAACTAACATGGCTAAGCCTAAGTACAAGCTTTCCGATACCCGTAACATCGGCATCATGGCCCACATCGATGCCGGTAAGACCACCACGACCGAGCGTATTCTTTACTACACCGGTAAGACCCACAAGATCGGTGAGGTCCATGAGGGCGCTGCCACCATGGACTGGATGGTTCAGGAGCAGGAGCGCGGCGTAACCATTACCTCCGCTGCTACCACGTGCTTCTGGAACAAGGACGGTAAGGACTACCGCATCCAGATCATCGACACCCCGGGCCACGTTGACTTCACCGCCGAGGTCGAGCGCTGCCTGCGCGTCCTCGATGGCGCTGTCGCCGTCTTCGACGCCGTTGCCGGCGTTCAGCCCCAGTCTGAGACCGTTTGGCGTCAGGCTTCTACCTTCAACGTCCCCCGCATCGCCTTCATCAACAAGTATGACCGCGTGGGCGCTGACTTCTTCAACGCTATCGAGACCATGAAGGATCGTCTCGACGCTAACGCCGTGGCCGCTCAGGTCCCGATGGGCGCCGAGGACAACTTCTGGGGCGTCATCGACCTGGTCACCATGACTGCATGGGACTTCAAGGCCGACGAGAAGGGCATGACCTACCCCGAGCCGATGGACGAGATCCCGGCTGAGTTTGCCGACATCGCTGCCACCAAGCGCGAGGAGCTCCTCGACGCTGCTGCCAGCTTTGACGACGAGCTCATGGAGAAGATTCTCATGGAGGAGGACTTCACCGTCGAGGAGCTCAAGGCTGCTCTGCGCAAGGGCGTTCTGGCCAACGAGCTCAACCTCGTCTTCGTGGGTTCCGCCTACAAGAACAAGGGCGTTCAGGAGCTGCTCGACGCTGTCGTCGACTACCTGCCCAGCCCGCTCGACGTCGAGGCCGTCACCGGTACCGATCCGGACACCGGCGAGGAGATTCAGCGTCATCCTTCCTTCGACGAGCCCTTCTCCGGCCTGGTCTTCAAGATCATGACCGACCCGTTCGTCGGTAAGCTCACCTATGTCCGCGTTTACTCCGGCCGCGCCGAGTCCGGCTCCTACGTGGTCAACGCTTCCAACGGTCAGCGCGAGCGCCTCGGCCGCATCCTCGAGATGAACGCTGCCGAGCGTATCGACCGTGACGACGCTGCCGCTGGCGACATCGTCGCTTGCGTCGGCTTCAAGAACTCCACCACCGGTGACACCCTGTGCGCCGAGGGCAAGGAGATCGTCCTCGAGAAGATCGAGTTCGCTAAGCCCGTTATCGACGTTGCCATCGAGCCCAAGACCAAGGCCGAGCAGGACAAGATGTCCCTGGCTCTGACCAAGCTCGCCGAAGAGGACCCGACCTTCCAGGTGTCCACCAACCACGAGACCGGCCAGACCATCATCGCCGGCATGGGCGAGCTGCACCTCGAGATCATCGTCGACCGTCTGCTCCGCGAGTTCAAGGTTGACGCTAACGTTGGTAAGCCCCAGGTTGCCTACCGCGAGACCGCTGGTCACGACGTCGAGAAGGCTGAGGGCAAGTTCGTCCGTCAGTCCGGCGGTCGCGGTCAGTACGGCCACGCCGTCATCAAGCTCGAGAAGATGGAGGAGGGCTTCGGCTACGAGTTCGTCAACGCTATCGTCGGCGGCGTCGTGCCCAAGGAGTACATCCCGTCCATCGACAAGGGCATCCAGGAGGCCCTGAACACCGGTGTTATCGCCGGCTTCCCGGTCCTCGACGTTAAGGTCACCCTGTTCGACGGTTCTTACCACGAGGTCGACTCCTCCGAGGCCGCCTTCAAGATCGCCGGTTCCATGGCTATCAAGGACGCCCTCAAGAAGTCCGATCCGCAGCTGCTCGAGCCGATCATGGCTGTCGAGGTCGAGACCCCTGAGCAGTACATGGGCGACGTTATGGGCAACCTCTCCGGTCGCCGCGGCAAGATCGAGGGCATGGAGGATCGCAAGAACAGCAAGCTCATCCGTGCCAAGGTGCCGCTGGGCGAGATGTTCGGTTACGCTACCGACCTTCGCTCCCAGACCCAGGGCCGTGCATCCTACACGATGCAGTTCGACTCTTATGAGCCCGCGCCCAAGTCCATCGTGGACGAGGTCATGAGCAAGAACGCCTAAGTTCGAGCTCCCTGTTACGTAATCCGCGAGAACATCTCTCGCACTCTTTGGAGGTTTAAGTTGGCTACCCAGAAGATCCGCATTCGCCTCAAGGGCTATGATCACGAGGTCGTCGATCAGTCCGCGAAGCTCATCGTCGAGACCGCTCAGAAGACCGGCGCTCGCGTTTCCGGTCCTGTCCCCCTGCCCACCGAGCGCAACCTGTACACGGTTATCCGCTCGCCGCACGTGAACAAGGACTCCCGTGAGCAGTTCGAGATGCGCACCCACAAGCGCCTCATCGACATCCTCGACCCCACCTCGGGCACCGTTGATTCGCTCATGCGTCTCGACCTCCCCGCTGGCGTCGACATCGACATCAAGCTCTAAGCGATATCGCTCATAGCTCAAAGGGCCCCGCTGCCGCTACGGCAGCGGGGCCCTTTTGTTTTGAATGATGGTTTGGACTGTGGGGTAATGCTGCCGAGTAGGTGGTTGCGGCGCCCTATTCGCTCAAGGGACGCAGCGATGCCTCCTCAAAATGGAAGGATCGAAAGCCGTCTTCCGTTTCGATGCACGCGCGACCAAAGCCATCGACCGTTTGAAAGATGCCACGCGCCAGCTCGTCCCCAGCGGGGGAGCGGGCGATAACGTGCTCCCCGATCCAATTGAGGTGAGCGATATATTCATCGTGGACGGGCGCGAGCGGACCGGCGTCTTCTTCCTTGGCGGTGAGGCGCTCTGCCCAGGCATCTACAGCGTCTATAACTGCGTGATAGACCTCATCGAGGAGCATGTCGACGGCGGGAACGTTCTCGTTGAGATCCGAGAGGCCAATTGCCGCCAGGCCGCCATCGGGCACCTCTTGGGGCGTGTAGTTTACGTTGACGCCAATGCCGCAGACGGCGAAAGGTTTGCCTTCGTTATCGCGTGCGGCCTCGACCAGAATGCCGCCGAGCTTGCGTCCTCGCGCGACCAGGTCGTTGGGCCATTTGAGGCCAATCTCGTTTGCAAGACCCTGCTTTTCGAGCGCCTCGAGCACCGCTAAGCCGCTGATGGCGGCAAGACCAGAGTACTTTGCAGGATTAACGCATGGACGCAGGACAATCGAAAGCAATAGGTTGCCGGCGGTTGAATCCCACTTGTGGCCGCGCCGGCCGCGTCCTGCCGTCTGAGTCCGGGCGGCAAGTCCCGTGCCGTGCGGCTCTCCCTGTTTTCCTGCTTCGAGCAGGTCATCGTTGGTCGATCCGGTTACGTCGACTATCGTTAAACGAGAATCCATAACAGCTGCTACCTCCTAAGTTAATAAGGCAATCGCGCAATGGTGTCGAGAGATAGACACAATGTGAAGCCTTTGTCGCATTTGGACAATTTAATGTTAACACGTCAACAACGACTAAAATGCGCTATCCTCTCTTGGTCGATGTAAACACGTCAACAACTCAAAGGAGGTTAGTGATGGGTTTCACGATTCTTGGAACAGGCTCGGCGCTTCCTGAGCGCAGTGTTTCCAATGACGAGCTATCTGAGTTCCTCGATACCTCGGATGAGTGGATTTTTACCCGCACCGGTATCAAGAGCCGCCACGTCTGCACCACCGAGTCACTCGACGACCTTGCCGTAGCGGCGAGCGAGCGGGCACTCCAGGTGTCCGGAATCGACGCGAGCCAGCTGGATCTAATCGTCTGCTCGACGACAACGGGTGACCACCTTGTTCCCGCCGAGGCGTGTGCCGTAGCCGAGCGTCTGGGCGCGACGTGCCCTGCCTTCGATGTCTCGGCGGCTTGTGCCGGCTTCGTGTTTGCGCTCGATGTCGCCGAGGGCTATATCGCCCGCGGCCGTGCCGAGCGCGTGCTTGTCGTTGCTGCCGAGCAGATGACGCGCACGCTCGACTGGACCGACCGCGCCACCTGCGTACTCTTTGGCGATGGGGCAGGCGCCGCAGTGATTGGAGCTGGGGGAGACAACCCCCTTGCCGTTGAGCTTTCGACGGCGCCCGACGTCGAGACGTTGCGCGTACCCGGTCTGGTCGGCACCTCGCCGTTTAAGGCCTCTGCAGATAGCGAGAGCGTGCTGTCCATGAATGGCCGCCGCGTGTTCAAGTTCGGCGTCAACGCCATCTGCGACACGGTCCATAAGCTTGCGGGCGATGCGGGCATTTCGGTCGAAGACATCGACCATTTTGTATTCCATCAGGCTAACGAACGAATCCTGAGTCAGGCGGTCAAGCGCCTCGGCGTGCCAGACGAGCGCGTGGTTCGAACGCTGCGCGAGATCGGCAACATTTCGAGCGCATGCATTCCGCTTGCCCTCGACCGGCTGGCAAACGCCGGTGCACTTCACACAGGCGACACCATCGCCTTGGTTGGATTTGGCGCCGGTCTGGATATAGGTGGCTATCTGCTTCGTTGGAAGTAGTCGCACATAGGAAATAAAAACGCCCTAGGGCACAACCAAAGGAGAACTACCATGGCAGATCAGAAGACCTTCGAGCGCGTTTGCGACGTTATCCGCGAGACCGCCGGTCTTGACGATGTCGAGATGAAGCCCGAGTCCACGCTCGAGGAGATTGGTCTCGACAGCCTGGGCACCGTCGAGATCCTCGTCGCCGTCGAGGACGAGTTTGGCATCCAGCTCGATACCGAGGAGAACCCCAAGACGGTCGGCGAGTTCGCCGATACGGTCGAGGCGGCATTGGAGAAGTAGAGATGCTCAAGACTCCTCTCTGCGATCAGCTCGGCATCGAAAAGCCCGTGTTCCAGGGCGGTATGGCCTGGATTGCCGATGCCTCGCTGGCGTCCGCAGTGTCCGAGGCGGGTGGCTTAGGCATCATCGCGGCCATGAACGCCGACGCCAACTGGCTTCGCGACCAGATTCATGAGCTGCGCGCCAAGACGGATAAGCCCTTTGGCGTCAACGTCATGCTCATGAGCCCGTTTGCCGACGAGGTCGCGCAGGTCGTGATTGACGAGCGAGTGCCGGTCGTCGTGACGGGCGCCGGCAATCCCGCCAAGTACATGAAGGCGTGGAACGAGGCGGGCATCAAGGTCGTCCCGGTCGTTGCCTCGGTGGCGCTGGCGCGCCTCGTGGCACGTCGTGGAGCCACGGCGGTTGTTGCCGAGGGTACCGAATCGGGCGGCCATATTGGCGAGACCTCGACGATGGCACTGGTGCCGCAGGTCGTCGATGCGGTCGACATTCCCGTTGTGGCCGCTGGCGGTATTGCCGACGGCCGCGGCGTGGCGGCCGCCTTTATGCTGGGCGCCGCCGGCGTGCAGGTGGGTACGCGCTTTCTGATCGCAGACGAGTGCACCGTATCGGAGCAGTACAAGGAGATGGTCTTGAAGGCCAACGACACCTCGACGCGTGCGACCGGCCGCTCGACGGGACACCCGGTGCGTGCACTCAAGAGCCCCTTTACCAACGCCTACGCCAAGAGCGAGGCGGCGGGCGTAAGTGTCGAGGAACTCGGGGCCATGGGCACGGGCGCCCTTCGCAAGGCCGCCAAGGACGGCAATTACGAAGAGGGTTCGTTTTTGTGTGGACAGATTGCCGGCATGGTCAACGAGCGCCAGAGCGCACGTGAAATCGTTGACGACCTGATCGATGGCGCCGAGCGCGTCCTGAAGGGTGCGTCCGCATGGGTAGCGTAGCGTTTCTGTTTGCTGGCCAGGGTGCCCAACACCCCGCGATGGGCGTCGACCTGATCGAGGCATCGCCGGCGGCCGCCGAGGTGTTCGCCATTGTCGACGAGGTGCGCCCGGGGACCAGCGAGCAGTGCCGGAGCGCCTCCAAGGAGGAGCTCTCGCAGACCGAGAACACGCAGCCGTGCGTGTTCGTTCACGACCTGGCAGCGGCTACCGCTCTGCGTGAGCGCGGCGTGGTGCCTGCCGCCTGTGCGGGATTCTCGCTGGGCGAGGTCGCCGCGCTCACCTTTGCGGGGGCATTCGATACGCGAGCGGGCTTTGAGCTCGTGTGCGAGCGCGCGGCGCTGATGGCCGCGGCTGCCGAGCGCCATCCGGGCGGTATGCGCGCCGTCATCAAGCTCGATGCGGAGCAAGTCGAGAACCTGGCAAAACAGGCCGGCGAGGACTGCTGGCCGGTCAACTACAACAGCCCGCAGCAGACGGTTGTTGCCGGAGCGCCCGAGGCGCTGCAGGAGCTCGACGTCCTAGTAAAAGGGGCTGGCGGCCGCGCTATGAAAGTCGCGGTGTCGGGTGCATTCCATAGTCCCTATATGACCGAGGCGACCTGTGGCCTTGCCGCATATATTGAGGCCGGTCACGCGCCGTCCCCGTTGCTCATTCCTGTTTTGGCAAATATGACAGCGGCGCCCTATCCGGCGGATCCCCAGACGGCATCGGATGTCTTGGCCAATCAGGTGAGCCATGCCGTACGCTGGGTCGATACGCTGCATGCTCTGCAGGATCAAGGCATCGACACATTTATTGAGGTCGGCCCCGGCAAAACGCTGTCCGGCCTGGTCAAGCGTACGCTGAGCGACGTTCGTGTGTATTCGTGCGAGACGGCCGAGCAGGTCGCAGCTATTGCCGACGAGCTCGCATAGTCCACAGGGCTGTAACCCGAAAGGAATGACATGGGCAACTTGAACAATGGCGCGCTCGAGCGCAACGACTCACGTCGCGTGGCACTGGTCACGGGCGGCTCGCGGGGTATCGGCCGCGCCTGCGCTATCGGTCTGGCGGAGGATGGCTACGATATCGCCGTCGTCTATGCCGGCAGCGTCGATGCGGCGCGCGAGACGTGCGACGCCTGCGAGGCGGCTGGCGCCACGGCGCGCTCATATCAATGCGACGTGGCCGACCCCGCTGCCGTCAACGCGTGCGTGGAAGCGGTCCTCAACGACTTTGGCTCCATTTGGGCGCTCGTCAACAACGCTGGCATCACCCGCGATGGCCTGCTCATGCGCATGGGCGATGACGCCTTCGATCGCGTGCTCGATGTCAATCTTAAAGGAACGTTTAACACGACGCGCGCGCTCACCAAGACCTTTATGCGCCAGCGCGGCGGCTGCGTCGTCAACATGAGCTCGGTCGTGGGCCTGATGGGCAATGCTGGGCAAGCCAACTACGCTGCCTCCAAGGCGGGCGTGATCGGCCTGACCAAGGCGGTGGCGCGCGAGCTTGCGCCCCGCGGCGTACGAGTGAACGCGGTTGCCCCCGGGTTTGTCGAGACGGATATGACGGCAAAGCTCTCGGAGAAGGTGCGTACGGTAACCGAGGAGCAGATTCCCCTTAAGCGTATGGCGCGCCCCGAGGAGGTGGCCGGCGTAGTGCGCTTTCTGGCGAGTGATGCGGCTGCCTACATTACGGGTGAGGTCGTGCGCGTCGACGGCGGAATGGCGATGTAGAAACCAGGGCCGAAGAACGGCTTGGATGAGGAGACCATGATGGAACAGAGAGTTGCAATCACCGGTATCGGTGCCGTGTCGCCGCTCGGCAACACCGCGCTTGCCACCTGGGCGGCAATGTGTGCTGGCACGTGCGGCATCGGCCCGATCACGCACTTCGATACCGATGCGTTTGCCGTCAAGGTGGCAGCCGAGGTCAAGGGCTTTGACGGCAACGAGTACTTTGGCAAGCGTGACGCCAAGCATCTCGACCCCTGCGTTCAGTTTGCGATGGCGGCTTCGGACGAAGCCATGCACGATGCGGGCTTTGATGTCGAAGGCGCCATCGATCGCGAGCGCCTGGGCGTCTACGTGGGCTCGGGCGTGGGCGGCATGACGACGCTCGTCGACAACGTCCATACGATTGCCGAACGTGGGCCCCGCCGCGCATCGCCCTATATGATCGCGATGATGATCCCCAACATGGCATCGGGCAATATCGCAATCCGCCACAAGGCAAAGGGCCCGACCCTGCCCGTGGTGACCGCGTGCGCAACCTCGGCCCATGCGGTGGGCGAGGCGTTCCGCGCCATAAAGCACGGCTATGCCGACGCGATCCTCGCGGGCGGCGCCGAGGCCGCAATTATCCCCGATGCCGTTGCGGGCTTTACGTCCTGCCGCGCATTGACCACCAACCCTGATCCCGCGACGGCTTGCCGCCCGTTCGATGCAGACCGCGATGGCTTTGTGATGGGCGAGGGCGCCTGCGTGCTCGTGCTCGAGAGCATGGAACATGCGCAGGCGCGCGGTGCGCACATTTATGCCGAGGTCGTGGGCTACGGCAACACCGATGATGCCTATCACATCACGAGCCCTGATCCCGAGGCTGCCGGCATTGCCCGCGCGATATCGCTGGCGGTGACCGAGGGCGACGTCAGGCCTTCCGAGGGCCTCTACATCAATGCCCACGGCACATCGACCAAGCTCAACGATTCGTCCGAGACGGCGGGCATTAAGCGTGCGCTCGGCGAGGACGCGGCGCGCGCCGCGCACGTCTCGTCGACTAAGTCGATGACCGGCCACATGATCGGTGCCACGGGCGCCATCGAGGTCATGGCCTGCGCCATGGCGCTCGAGCAGGGCGTGGTGCCGCCGACCATTAACTACCACACGCCCGATCCCGCCTGCGATCTTGACTACACGCCCAATCGCGCGGTTCGCGCTGACCTTACCTGGGCGCTTTCGACCAACCTGGGCTTTGGCGGACACAACGCCGCCATCGCGCTGCGTAGATATACGAGGAGCTAGAGCATGGATTCCAAAAGACTTGCCGAGATAGCCGATGTTATGGAGGACCGCGGCCTCACGCGCGTACGCGTTGAGGAGCCCGATGGCACCGCGGTCGAACTCGAGCGCGCGAGCGCCGCACAGCCGGTTGCCGTGCCCATGCCCATGCCGAGCGCTATGGCCGCTCCAGTTGCAGCTCCCACAGTCGCGCCTGCCGCACCGGAGCCCGCCGCGCAGACACCTGCCGCCGCACCGGAGCCCAAGGGCACCGAGGTGACCGCTCCCATGGTCGGCGTTTTCTATGCTGCCCCGGCGCCGGGCGACGAGCCGTTTGTGCACGTGGGCTCTAAGGTCAAGGCCGGCGAGACGCTCTGCATCATCGAGGCCATGAAGGTTCTCAACGAGGTAACGGCAGAGGCAGACGGCGAGGTGCTCGAGATCTGCGTGGCCGACGGCGACCTCGTGGAGTTTGGCAGCTGCCTCATGAGGATCGGATAGGTGATATCCATGAACAAAGAAGAGCTTAAGGAACTGTTGCCGCATCGCGAACCGATGCTTTTGCTCGACGAGGCCGAGCTGGTGGGCGACGAGGCCCACGGCAAGATCACGATTACGGGCGACGAGTACTTTTTGCAGGGGCATTTTCCGGGAAACCCGGTGGTCCCCGGCGTGATTCAGTGCGAGATGCTCGCCCAAAACTGTTGCGTGCTGCTGATGGGCGATGAGGAAGCGCGCGGCGCGACGCCGTTCTACACGAGTCTGGACAAGGTGCGCTTTAAGCGTCCGGTGCGCCCGGGCGACACGGTTGATCTGGTGTGCACCATCACGCGTGCGCGCGGGCCGTTCCGCTTTGCGACGGGTACTGCGAGCGTCAACGGTGAGGTTTGCTGCCGCGCCGATATGTCTTTTGCACTCATGCACGAAAGTTAAGGAAGGCTTCATGTTCGACAAAGTGCTCATCGCCAACCGCGGCGAAGTCGCGGTCCGTGTTATCCGCGCGTGCCGCGATATGGGCATCAAGACCGTCGCCGTTTATTCCACGGCCGATGCGGACGCGCTGCACGTGCAGCTTGCCGACGAGGCGTATTGCATCGGCGGTCCGCGTCTTGCCGAGAGCTACCTCAACGACGATGCTGTGCTCACCTGTGCCGTAAAGTCGGGAGCTAAGGCAATTCATCCCGGCTATGGCTTTTTCTCCGAGAAGGCGAGCTTCGTGCGCGACTGCGACAAGTATGGCCTGGCGTTTGTTGGTCCTTCGGCCAAGGTGATCGACAGCATGGGCGACAAGGACGCCGCACGTCAAACGGCTGCCGCGGCGGGCGTGCCCATCGTGCCGGGCTGCGATTTGCTCAAAAGTCCCGAGGAGGCAACGGCCGAGGCTGAGCGCATTGGCTGCCCCGTGCTTATTAAGGCGCGTGCGGGCGGCGGCGGTCGCGGTATTCGTAAGGTCGAGCGCGTGGAAGATGCGGCAAAGGCCTTTATTGAAGCACGCGCCGAGGGCGAGGCCGTTTTTGGCGACGGCGAGTGCTACATGGAGAAGTTCGTCGCGCCGGCGCATCACGTTGAGGTACAGATTATGGCCGATAAGCAGGGCCATGTGTTTTCGCTCGGCGAGCGCGAGTGCTCGGTGCAGCGGCGCAACCAAAAGCTAATCGAGGAGAGCCCCGCGCCGTGCCTCGACGGACACGACGACATTCGTGCTCGCATGCACAAGGCAGCGCGTGACCTGGCTCGTGCCGTCGGCTACGAAGGAGCCGGTACCATCGAGTTCCTGTATTCGGACGACGGCAATTTCTACTTTATGGAAATGAACACGCGCTTGCAGGTGGAGCATCCGGTTACGGAGTTTGTGACCGATACCGACTTGGTCAAGTGGCAGCTGCGCGTGGCAGCCGGCCAGCCTCTGCCCTTTGAGCAGGAGGACATGCCGGTCCGCAACCACGCCATGGAGTGCCGCATCAATGCCGAAACGCCGGACTTTCTGCCGTCATGCGGAACGGTCACCGCGTTGCGTGTGCCGGGTGGTCCGCGCGTGCGCTGGGATTCCGCCATGTTTACCGGTGCGAAAGTTCCGCCGTACTACGACTCCATGCTTGGCAAGCTCATCGTGTGTGCGCCCACGCGTGACGGCGCCATTCGCAAGATGCGCTCGGCCCTGGGCGAGCTCGTGATTGAGGGCGTGAGCGAAAACAGCGAGCTTCAGCTCGACGTGCTGGCAAACGACGAGTTCTTGTCGGGCATGTATCACACCGATCTGATGGGGCATCTCTATGCTGATGAATAGAAAAGCGAAGACGGTCAACGTCCTCGAGGGACCGATGACCGAGTCGTGCGCCGAGTTTCCCGCGCGCCACGTGTTTATCAAGTGCCCGGAGTGCCGCCGCGTGATCGATGAGGCGCGCCTGCACGACAACCTCGAGGTCTGCCCTCGTTGCGGCAAACACTTTCGCGTGAGCGGGCGCGACCGCATGCGCATGACGATTGACGAGGGCACGTTTGAGGAATGGGATGCCATTCTGGCGCCGGAGGACTTCCTCTCGTTTCCCGGCTATGCCGACAAGCTCAAGAGCGTGAGCGAGCGTTCGGGCGAGCACGATGCCGTTGTGTGCGGCAGGGGCAAAATCTGCGGTTGCGATACCGCGCTCTTCTTTATGGACGCCAACTTTATGATGGGCTCGATGGGTTCCGTGGTGGGTGAGAAGATCTGTCGCACATTTGAGCGAGCGACCGAGCTTGGATTGCCAGTTGTCGGCTTTACCGTTTCGGGCGGTGCGCGCATGCAAGAGGGCGTGACATCGCTTATGCAGATGGCCAAGATTTCTGCGGCGGTTAGGCGCCACAGCGAGGCGGGCGGCCTGTATATCACGGTGCTCACCGACCCCACGACCGGAGGCGTAACCGCGAGCTTTGCCATGGAGGGCGACATTATCCTGGCCGAGCCCGATGCCCTGACGGCATTTGCCGGCCCGCGCGTGATCGAGCAGAACATGCACAAGCGCCTGCCCAAGGGATTCCAGCGCTCCGAGTTTTTGCTGGAGCACGGCTTTTGCGATGCCGTTGTTCCGCGTGGCGAGATTGCGCTCACGGTAGGCGAGCTGCTGGCGCTGCACGAAGGGCACGCGCCCGGCCTGGGGGCACCGCATGAGATCGTGCATACGGGTCGCCGCGGCAAAAAGCTGGGACACTTGTTCAAGCGCTCGGCCGCACCAAAAACCGCGCTCGAGATTGTCAAGCAGACCCGCTCGGCAGATCGCGCCACGGCAGGCGAGATGATCTCGCTGGGCCTGGATGGATTTGTGGAGCTGCACGGCGACCGCTACTTTGGCGACGACGCCGCTGTGGTGGCTGGCATTGGCTGGAAAGATGGACGCCCCGTAACGGTCATCGCCATCGAGCGCGGCACCACGACCAAAGAGCGTATGCGCCGCAACTTTGGTATGGCACATCCCGAGGGCTATCGCAAAGCGCGTCGTCTGATGCGCCAGGCCGAAAAGTTTGGTCGACCGGTTCTGTGCCTGGTCGATACTTCGGGCGCGTTTTGCGGCATCGGTGCCGAGGAGCGCGGCCAGGGCGAGGCGATTGCCCAGAATCTCATGGAGATGAGCGGCCTTAAGACGCCGATTGTCTCGGTGGTGACAGGCGAGGGCGGCTCTGGTGGCGCGCTGGCGCTATCCGTGGCCGACCGCATCCTGATGCTCTCGAGCTCGGCCTATTCGGTCGTGAGCCCCGAGGCCTGTGCGTCGATCCTGTGGAAGGATACCGACCGCGCGAATGAGGCTGCCGAGGCGCTGAAGCTCACGGCTCCCGATCTGCTGGCGCTCGGCATCATCGACGGCATTGTTGACGATAGGGGCCTGTCGCATGAGGAGATCGCCGGTGCCGTCATGTCCTCGGCATTTGATGCCTTCGATACGCTTGGGCAGCTCGACGAGGCGACCCTCACAAACCTCCGCTACGAAAAGTACCGCGCAATCGGTCAGTACCGCACGATGTGACAAAGGGGCAGCCCGCATGTCACATTGGGAAAGGCGTTCCATGTCACAAGTTTCTAACACCACGTTTGCAACGACGGTTTCATCAAACGCCATGGCCGTGGTGGACTATCTGTCCAAAAGCATGATGTCGGCGTTGCCGTTTATTGTCTGCGCGGCGTTGTTCCGCACCGTCGCTGTCATTATGGGCGAAGGCATGCTGGGCCTGTGGTCTGCCGATTCCGAAATCTATCGCCTGTTCTACAGTTGGCTCTATAACGCCGGCTACTACTTTTTGCCCATCTATCTTGGTTGGGCGGCCGCCCGCCAGCTCGGTTGCTCGGAGCAGCTGGGTATGATGCTGGGCGGCGTATTGATTGCGCCCGATCTGCTCAAGCTCGTCGATGCCGCATCGACGACGGGGGCATCGATGACTTCCGTGTATGGTCTGCTTCCCGCGCCGGTCAACGATTACACGACGACTGTTATTCCGGTTCTCATCTCGGTGCCCGTGCTATGGCGAGTGGAGTGTTTCTTTAAGCGCGTTATCCCTAAGGCCGTGGCGTTTTCGTTTGTTCCGTTTGCGACCATGCTTGTCATGGTTCCGGTTTCGCTGTGTATTACGGCACCGGCGGGCAGCTATCTGGGCATGCTGTTGGGCCAGCTTATGTTTATGCTTGGCAATTCCGGTGGCATCGTGTCGCTGCTCACGCTCATGGGGCTTGCCGCGGGCTGGGAGTTCCTAAAGATAGCGGGCGTCAGCAACGTCGTTCTATCGCTTGCGTACGCGCAGTTTATGAGTGTGGGAACGGATTCGTGCATCCTGATTGCCGCGACGATGGCGACGTTCGCCGTTTGGGGCATGCCTTTTGGCGCGTCGCTCCGCGTTGCGGATAAGGACGAGAAGGCGCTCATGCTGGGCTACTCAATCTCGGGTGTTCTTGGCGGCGTAAGCGAGCCGGCGCTGTACGGTTGCGGCTTTAAATATGGCAGGTGCCTGACGTGCATGGCCATTGGCGGCGCCGTCGGAGGCCTTGTTGCAGCCGTGGGCCACGTTACGGCCTATACCATCGGCATGACGAATGTCCTCATGGTCATTGGCTTTGCCACGGGCGGCATCTCGAACCTGCTGTGGTGCTGCGCTGCCGGCGGTGTGGCATTTGCGGTGTCTGCGGCGCTGAGCTACTGCTTTGGCGTGGTGCCGGCGAAGGGACAGACGATGGGGGACGGAGCCGATTCACCCGAAACCTCGAAGAGCGTGGCCGAAGTAAGCGCGTAAACCTGTGCGACACAAGGACGATTCCTTTGCCATATTCCAAGGCCGTGGCCCGTGTGGGTTGCGGCCTTTTTTGTATCTGGGGGACAAAGTGGCTACACTACAATCCGTTTGAGCAATAGATATATATAGGCAGTACCGTGGGGGCTGATGAAGATGGTCGAGTGGATCGTTCGTCGTGCGCAGGGCGACCGTGCGCGCGTGGGCACGTTGACGGGCATGGTGTGTATTCTCGCTAATGTTGCGCTTTGTGCTGCGAAGGGCGCAATTGGTGTGCTGTCGGGATCGGTTTCGATTGTGGCGGATGCCATGAACAACCTGTCCGATGCCAGCTCGAATATCGTGAGCGTGCTGGGCTTTAAGCTGGCGAGCAAGCCGGCGGACCCCGAGCATCCTTACGGACATGGCCGCTACGAGTATCTCTCGGGTCTGGTCGTGGCGGCGCTCGTGCTGCTGATCGGCGTTGAGCTGGTGAAGTCCTCGTTTGAGCGCATCATCCACCCCGAACCTGTCGAGTTCTCGCTTGCCCTGGTGGCAGTCCTGGCGCTTTCGATGGTCGTAAAGCTCTGGATGGCGGCCCTCAACAAAAAGCTCGGTGACCGCATTGAGTCCGAGACGCTGCATGCGACCGCGCAGGATTCCAAGAACGATGTCCTTGCCACAGGCGCCGTGCTGGCGTGCGCGATTGTTTCCCAGGTGACGCATATCAATCTTGATGCATGGGTCGGCCTTGCCGTTGGCGCCTATATTGGCTGGAGCGGTTTTGAACTCATCCAGGATACGGTGAGCCCGCTTTTGGGCCAGACGCCCGATCCTAAGCTGGTCAAGCACATTCGAGACAAGATCATGAGCTACCCCGGCGTTTTGGGCGTTCACGATCTGATGGTTCACGACTACGGCCCGGGCAGGAAGTTCGCAAGCGCTCACGCTGAGATGGCAGCCGAGGCAAGCCCGCTGGAAAGTCACGACACGCTCGATAACATCGAGCAGTCGTTTAGGAACGAAGACGGCATGATTGTCACACTTCACTACGACCCCATCGTGACCGACGATCCAAAGGTGGCGAGCATGCGCTTGCGCATCAACGCTATGGCTCAAGAGATCGATAGCCGCCTTTCGATTCATGATTTGCGCTGCGTGCCGGGCCCCACGCACACCAACGTGATTTTTGACTGCGTGCGTCCCTCGGATCTGCAGATGAGTGCCGAAGACTTAAAGCACGCGCTGGCACAACGGGTCGAATCGGAATATCCCAAGTCGATTGCCAAGATTACGATCGACGAAGACTACGTAGGGCATACCCACGAGTAAGGCTGTGCCGGCAAAGCAGGTTATGCAGAAGGGGAGAGCATGAAGAAGCTGTATCTACTCCGCCACGGTCAGACGGAGTTCAACGTCAAAAAGCTGGTCCAGGGCCGCTGCGATTCGCCGCTGACCGATCTGGGCCGTCAGCAAGCCGGGATGGCAGCCGCGTGGCTCAAAGACCACAACGTCGTTCCCGACAAAGTGGTCTCCTCCCCTTTGGGCCGAGCCATGGCCACGGCAAGCCTCGTCGCAACCGAGCTTCTCGGCGCAGACGCTGACGTTGAGCCCTGCGAAGGCATTATCGAGCGCTGCTACGGCACCTTCGAAGAGGGCCCGCACGACGCGCTACCCACCGACGTCTGGGATCCGGGCGAGGATCTGGTCCCCTTCGGAGGAGAAGGAAACTGCGCACTGCAAGAACGCATGGTAGGCGCCCTCACCAATCTCATGGGCTCCGAGGGCATCGAAACCCTTCTAGCAGTAAGCCACGGCAGCGCCAGCCGCCAATTCATCAAGGCTGCAGCCCCAGAGGGCTTCGAGCTCCCAGCAAAACTCCCCAACTGCGCCATCATGATCTTCAATTTCGATGAGGAAGATTTGCAAGGAAAGAGCGACAGGCCCCAATGCAAGTTCACTCTCCAGCAAATAGTGGACCCCCAACAAAGTAATTAGCTGAGCGAGCAGAGTTAAGCAGACATCAACGTGTTGTCTCCCGAGCTTGGCAGAGGGGCGGCGAAATATATTAAGTTTGTCGCGAGTTCCGCACGCAAAGGAAAGCACTTAATGTGCTTTCCGTCTTGCGCAGGACTGTAGAGCAGCAAACTTAATATATTTCGCCGCCCCTCTGCCAAGCCCAGGCGACTCCACGCACTTTACCTGCGTAAACAATGTGAGTGAAATATGAATCTCGATGGATACGCCCGCAGCCGTGTATACTAAACAGCTGTGTGAAACCAGGGGAGTATTCTGGCTGGACAAAATGCCTGCTTAATAGGGTTGTCAGGTAGTCCGGGCGAAATACAAGGCTGGGGAGCACGTCGTGTAAGTAGTGGTCCTCTAGGGGCGTACGCTCGGTGGTGTACGCATTGTCCCAAGACCACGCGAGAGTTGGGATCATATCTTGATCAGCATGATTCTCGGCCGCAAGATTGGCATGACCCAGGTTTGGGACGAGAACGATAACGTCGTTCCCGTCACGGTCATCCAGGCTGGCCCCTGCGCTGTCTCGCAGGTTAAAACTCAGGCAACCGACGGCTATGACGCCGTCCAGATCGGTTTCGGCGACATCAAGGCCAAGAACGTGAACAAGCCCATGGCTGGTCACTTCGCCAAGGCCGGCGTCGAGCCTGTCCGCTTCCTTCGTGAGGTCCGCGTCGAGAACGGCGAGGAGCACAAGGTCGGCGAGGTCGTCACCGTCGCTGATTTCGCTGATGTCGAGAAGGTCGACGTCATCGGTACCTCCAAGGGTAAGGGCTTCCAGGGTCGCATCAAGCGCTGGGGTCAGCGCCGCGGTCCTATGACGCATGGTTCTCACTTCCAGCGTCACCCCGGTTCTATCGGTCAGTGCGCCTATCCTGCGCGCGTCCTCAAGGGCGTCAAGATGGCCGGTCACATGGGTAACGAGCGCGTTACCGTCAAGAACCTTTCCGTTGTCCGCATCGATGCCGAGCAGAACCTCATCTTGGTCAAGGGCGCTGTCCCGGGTGCCAAGAATGGTCTCGTCGCCATCCGTATGGCCTAAGGGCCCAGCCCATTTAGCCCAGCGTCATACCAAGGAGAACACTTAAATGGCAAAGTTTGAAGTAAAGAACAGCGAGGGCAAGAAGGTCGCCGAGGCCGAGCTCGCCGCTGAGGTGTACGGCATCGAGCCGAACATCCACGCTATGCACCACATCGTCAAGTGCCAGATGGCCTCTTGGCGTCAGGGCACCCAGTCTGCTAAGGGTCGCTCTGAGGTTTCCGGTGGCGGCAAGAAGCCTTGGCGTCAGAAGGGCACCGGCCGTGCCCGCCAGGGTTCCATCCGTGCTGCCCAGTGGCGTCACGGTGGCGTTGTCTTCGCCCCCAAGCCCCGTTCCTACGCTAAGCGTATGAACAACAAGGAGGTCAAGCTGGCTATGCGCTCCGCGCTGTCCGCCAAGCTGGCCGATGGCGAGCTCGTGCTCGTCGACGACTACGGCTTCGAGAAGCCTTCCACCAAGGCTGCCGTTGCCATGCTCAAGGCTCTCGGCCTTGAGGGCAAGCGTCTGACCATCATCGTTCGCGATGAGGACGTCAACGCCTACCTGTCGTTCCGCAACATTCCCAAGACGTTCATCATCACTGCCGACGAGGCCAACACCTACGATCTCGTCAACAACAACGCTGTGCTGATGCCCGCCGACATCGCCGCTCACTTCGGGGAGGTGCTTGCATAAATGACCGCCCACGAGATCATCATCCGTCCGATCGTGTCCGAGCGTTCCTTCTCCGGCATGGAGCTGAACAAGTACACGTTCGAGGTCGCCAAGGATGCTAACAAGTATCAGATCAAGGACGCTGTCGAGGAGATCTTCGGCGTCAAGGTCGTTCGCGTGAACACCCTGACGGTCAAGCCCAAGACCAAGCGCGTGCGCTATGTCGCCGGCAAGACCCGTTCTTGGAAGAAGGCCATCGTCACGCTGGCCGAGGGCGACACCATCGAGGTCTTTGGCAACCAGGCCTAAGACTCGCTGCTGTTGAGTGAGCTCATGCCTCCCAAATAGGGGAGGCGGGAGCTCAAGGTTTTAGGCGTATAAAATGGACACGCCCGGAACCGTGTATACGTCCGGTGTCATCGCACCCGAGGCAGAACCTCGAATCCCTGTCTGCGATGGCTAACGGATTCCTATTGAAAGGGATTGTAATGGCTGTAAAGCACCTTAAGCCGACCTCCGCTGGTAGGCGTTGGCAGACGATCTCCGACTTCTCCGAGATCACCTGCACCAAGCCCGAGAAGTCTCTTCTCGAGCCCCTGCCCAAGAAGGCCGGTCGTAACAACAACGGCCGCATCACCACCCGCCACCAGGGCGGCGGCGTGAAGCGTCGTTACCGCGTGATCGACTTCAAGCGCAACAAGGACGGCGTGCCCGCCAAGGTTGCCACGATCGAGTACGATCCGAACCGTTCCGCTCGCATCGCTCTGCTGCACTACGCTGACGGTGAGAAGCGCTACATCCTGGCCCCCAAGGGCCTCGAGGTCGGTCAGACCATCATGTCCGGTTCTGACGCCGACATCAAGCCGGGCAACGCTCTGCCCCTCGCCGACATCCCCGTCGGTACGCTCATCCACGCCGTCGAGTTCCAGCCGGGCAAGGGCGCTGCTATCGCCCGTTCCGCCGGTAACTCCTGCCAGCTGATGGGTAAGGAGGGCAAGTACGCTATCGTCCGTATGCCTTCCTCCGAGATGCGCCGCATCCTCGTTACCTGCCGCGCCACCGTCGGTGAGGTCGGCAACGCCGATCACTCCAACATCGTCATCGGCAAGGCCGGCCGTAAGCGTCACATGAACGTGCGCCCGACCGTCCGCGGTACCGTCATGAACCCTGTCGACCACCCGCACGGCGGTGGCGAGGGCAAGAACCACACCTCTGGTCGTCCCTCTGTTACCCCCTGGGGTAAGCCGACGAAGGGCCTTCGTACGCGCAAGAAGAAGAAGGTCTCGAACCAGCACATCATTCGTCGCCGTAAGAAGTAATTTCGGATACCGAGTTTTAGGAGAAAGCACTTATGAGCAGAAGTCTCAAAAAGGGCCCGTTCGTGGAGACTCGCCTTCTCTCGCGTATCACCGCGATGAACGAGGCTGGCAAGAAGGACGTCGTGAAGACCTGGTCCCGCGCGTCCACCATCTTCCCCGAGATGGTTGGTCACACCATCGCCGTCCACGACGGCCGCAAGCATGTGCCCGTGTATGTTACCGAGTCCATGGTTGGTCACAAGCTCGGCGAGTTCGCGCCGACTCGTACGTTCCGTGGCCACAAGGCCAAATAGGGGGTTAACCGTAAATGGCAACTAAGTCTATTGAAACTGAGGCCACCGAGGTTCGCGCCGTCGCTAAGTACGTGCGTGTTTCCCCCAGCAAGGCCCGCCTGGTGGTCGATCTGATCCGCCGCAAGCCTGTCGCTCAGGCCTTCGACATCCTCCACTTCTGCGACCGCGCCGTCGCCGTGGATGTCGAGAAGGTTCTCCGTTCCGCCGTTGCGAACGCCGAGAACAACAACGGTCTGCGTGCCGACAACCTGGTTGTCGCCGCTGCCTATGTTGACGAGGGTCCGACGCTTAAGCGCATCCGTCCCCGCGCCAAGGGTTCCGCTTCTCGTATTCTGAAGCGTACTTCCCACATCACCGTCGTCGTTGCTCCTCGAAAGGAGGCGTAAAGCTGTATGGGTCAGAAAGTCTACCCCACCGGCTTCCGTCTTGGCATCACCGAGAACTGGCGCTCCCGCTGGTTCGCAGAGAAGGATTACGCTAAGACCCTCGGTAACGATCTCGAGATCCGCAAGTACCTCGAGAAGCGTCTTTCCCGCGCAGCTGTCTCCCGTGTCGAGATCGAGCGCGCTGGCGACAAGGTGAAGGTCATCATCCTCACCGCTCGCCCCGGCGTTGTCATCGGTAAGAAGGGTGCCGAGATCGATACCCTCCGCACCGAGCTCGAGAAAGTCGCTGGCGTCTCCAAGGGCCAGCTCTCCGTCGACGTTGTCGAGATCAAGCGCCCCGAGCTCGACGCCAACCTCGTTGCTCAGTCTATCGCCGAGCAGCTCGAGGGCCGCGTTGCCTTCCGTCGCGCTATGCGCAAGGCTGTCCAGTCCGCCCGCAAGGCCGGCGCTAAGGGCATCCGTATCCAGTGCTCCGGTCGTCTCGGCGGTGCCGAGATGGGCCGTCGTGAGTGGTACCGCGAGGGTCGCGTGCCTCTGCACACCCTCCGTGCCAAGATCGACTACGGCACGGCTGTCGCCAGCACCACCATGGGCGCTTGCGGCGTGAAGGTCTGGATCTACCTGGGCGAGAAGCTCCCGGGCCAGCCTGTTCCCAACCCTGCACTCGAGGGCTCTTCCCGTCCTCGTCGTCGTAACTCCGAGAGGAGGGGTCAGTAGTGCTTGCCCCTAAGCGTATTCTTCACCGCAAGGTGCAGCGTGGCTCCATGAAGGGCCAGGCCAAGGGTAATACCGAGCTGCATTTCGGCGAGTTTGGTATCCAGGCTCTCGAGGCCCATTGGATCACCAACCGTCAGATCGAGGCCGCTCGTATTGCCATGACCCGCTACATGAAGCGTGGCGGTCGTGTCTACATCACGATCTTCCCCGATAAGCCCATCACCAAGAAGCCTGCCGAGACTCGCATGGGTTCTGGTAAGGGTAACCCCGAGGAGTGGGTGGCCGTCGTCAAGCCCGGCCGCATCATGTTCGAGGTCAAGGGCGTGCCCGAGGAGGTCGCTCGCGAGGCTCTGCGTCTTGCTCAGCACAAGCTCCCCATCAAGACCAAGATTGTGGTTGCCAAGAACGCTGAGCAGCGCATCGAGAAGGAAATGGCTGAGGAGGCCGCTCTCGAGGCCAAGTGGGCTGCTGAGGACGCCGCCGCCGCCAAGGAGGAGAACTAATGAAGCCCGCAGAGATTCGTGAGCTCTCGGACGCTCAGCTCGTTGAGAAGCTGAAGGAAATGCGCGCCGAGCTCTTTAACCTTCGTTTCCAGATGGCCACCAGCCAGCTGGACAACACCGCTCGCGTCAACACCGTGAAGAAGGACATCGCTCGCGTCCTCACGGAGCAGCGCGCCCGCGAGATCGCAGCGGAGAAGTCCGCTGTCGCCGAGTAGGACCTAAGGAGAGAACATGACTGATTCGCGTAACTCGCGTAAGGTCCGTACGGGTGTCGTTACCTCCGTCTCCGGTGCCAAGACCATTGTTGTCACCATCACCGAGCGCAAGCGTCACCCCAAGTACGGCAAGATGATGACCAGCTCCAAGAAGCTGCACGCTCACGACGAGGAGTGCACGGCTGGCGTGGGCGATACCGTCCGCGTTATGGAGACCCGTCCTATGTCCAAGATGAAGCGTTGGCGCCTCATCGAGGTCGTCGAGCGCGCTAAATAAGCAGTCGCTCTTACGACTTGTACGTTTCCGAAGATGTGCGTATACCTGGCTTGCATACCACAGGCCGTATAAAGGCAGCGCACCTCTCTTCGGTTCTTAGTTCGGAGGAACATCTACCATGATTCAGATGCAAACCATGCTGAACGTCGCCGACAACTCCGGCGCTCGCAAGATTCGCTGCATCAAGGTGCTTGGCGGTTCCAAGCGTCGTTATGCAGGCATCGGCGATGTGTTCATCGGTGCTGTCCAGGAGGCTACCCCTGGCGCCAACGTCAAGAAGAAGGACGTTGTCCGTTGCGTCGTCGTTCGCACCGTTAAGGAGATCCGCCGCAAGGATGGCTCCTACATTCGCTTTGATGAGAACGCCTGCGTTGTCATCAACAACGATGGTTCGCCCGTCGGCACCCGTATCTTCGGGCCCGTCGCTCGCGAGCTTCGTGACAAGAAGTACATGAAGATCGTCTCGCTCGCTCCCGAGACCCTGTAGTTAGGGGAGATATATGTATATCAAGAAGGGCGATAAGGTCCAGGTTCTCTCTGGTAAGGATCGCGGCAAGCAGGGCGTTATCCTGCGTGCTCTCCCCGCAGAGAACAAGGTCGTTGTCGAGGGCGTTTCGGTCGTCAAGAAGGCCGTCAAGCCCAACGCTGCCAACCAGCAGGGCGGCATCGTTTCGCAGGAGGCTCCCATCGACGCCTCCAACGTCAATCTCGTTTGCCCCGAGTGCGGTAAGGTTACCCGCGTCGGTCACGAGAAGGACGGCAAGAACAAGCTGCGCGTCTGCAAGAAGTGCGGCCACAAGTTCTAAGCTGCCCGCAACATCAAGTTGCTAGCAAAGGCCCGGATGCCACGGCACCCGGGCCTTTTTCTATCCCTACTCATTGGGGACAGACTTAAATGAGTGGCTGTCGCTTGGTATTCATTGGGGATCATTTATTGGGGACAGACTTAAATGACCAGTCGTTGGGGGACAGTCCCTATGTGCCGGCAGTTTGGGACGGTCCTTTGATGTCTGGTGCCCCCAGAGGGGTGAGGTAATACAGCTGGCTCTGTCTTTTAGGGCTTTGGTGTTCCGCCCCTATATGTTTCACAAGGATTGTCGCATGCGCATTTACGCGCATAGCCTTGCGCGATAATGCGCATAGCCGCGCAAACATCTGCCAACTATGGCTAAATAATGACCGATAAGCAAATAAACACGCGAACACGAGCAGATACGCGCGCAATTGTGCGAATATAGGATTGTTAGAAATGAAGGACTTCCGATGATTCAGGAGGCACATATGGCAGATTCCAAGCAGGCTCCACTCGACTCCGCGGCAGCCGCAAAAGCAGCGTTCGCTTCGGTCCAGGATAAGCCATTCCCCGATGATATCTTTACGGCTCCCGAGCTTCGTTGGGCTGTGATCGGGTGCGGCGTTATCGCCAACCAGATGGCCCAGTCTCTCGCTCTTGCCGGTCGCAAGCTTGCGGGCGTCGCAAACCGCACGCTGTCCAAGGCTCAAGCTTTTGCTGAGCAGTATGGCATCGAGAAGGTCTATGAATCGGTCGAGGACCTCTACGCCGATCCGAACATTGACGCAGTCTATATCACCACGCCGCACAACACGCATATCACCTACCTGCGAGCCGCTCTGACAGCTGGTAAGCACGTGCTCTGCGAGAAGGCCATTACCCTCAATTCCGCTGAGCTTGACGAGGCCCGCGCCATTGCCGACGAGCACAACGTGGTCCTTATGGACGCCACCACGGTGCTCCACATGCCCTTGTATCAGGAGCTGCGTCGTCGCATGGATGTCGGTGAGTTCGGTCGCATGAACCTGGCTCAGCTCAACTTTGGCAGCTACAAGGAGTACGGCGATCTGACCAATCGCTTCTACAACCGCAACCTTGCTGGCGGTGCCATGCTCGATATTGGCGTGTATGCCCTGTCCGTCATGCGTCTCTTTATGGCAAGCCAGCCCGCTGAGGTTGTCTCGCTGAGCAACACCTGTGAGACCGGTGTTGACGTTGCGGGCGGCATCGTCTGCCGTAATTCCGAACAGCAGCTGGGCGTGGTGAGCCTCACGCTCCACTCCAAGCAGCCCAAGCGTTCGGTCATTAGCTTCGACAAGTGCTATATCGAGGTCAACGATTATCCGCGTGCCGATCACGCGACCATCGTGTGGACTGCAGACGGTCACCGTGAGGAGGTCCACGCTGGCACCGAGGCATACGCTCTGTGCTACGAGATGGCCGACCTGGAGAAGGCCGTTGCCGGCGATGATTCGAAGCGTGAGCTTCTGGGCTATGCTTCTGATGTTATGGAGCTGATGACCAAGCTCCGCGCCGACTGGGGAGTTGTGTACCCCGAGGAGGAGTAAGCGATGCTTGCGGAAGATAGGCTCAACGCGATCGTGTCGATGGTGCAGCAGGCCGGCTCGGTTACCGTGCCGGAGCTTGCCGAAGCCCTGGGCGTGACGGCGTCTACCATTCGGCGCGACCTGCAGACGCTCGACCGAGCGCATCGCATCGCCAAGGTCCACGGTGGAGCGACGAGTCTTGAGCGCGCGCACGTGACGCGCGACCTAACGCTTAATGAGCGCAGCGACCTCCATAACGACGACAAGGAGCGTATCTGCGCCCGTGCGGCGGCGCTTGTGGAGCCCGAGAGCTTTGTATACATCGACTCGGGTTCGACGACGCTCAGGCTCATCGAGCATCTTCCACACCTTGAAGATGTCACCTATGTGACCGATTCCGTGCTCCATGCTCAACGCCTTGCTTTGCGCGGCATGCGTACTGTGGTGCTGGGCGGCGAGCTCAAACCCGAGACCGAGGCGCTCGTTGGCCCCGATGCCTTGGCAACCTTAGACCGCTACAACTTCAACTGTGGCTTTTGGGGCTCTAACGGCATTGCCGCCGAGCAGGGCTTCACGGCGCCCGATATCGAGGAGGCGCAAGTAAAGCGTATCTCGATGCGCCATACGGCCAAGCGCTTCGTAATCTCGGACGCCAGTAAATTTGGCATGGTGGCGCCCGTCAAGTTCGCGGACTTCCGTGACGCAACGATTATTACCGCAGGCGATGTCCCCGCCAAGTACCGGGCAATGGACAACGTCATCACGGTCTAACAGCAGGGGACGGGCTAAGGCCAAAACCACCGCGAAGGGGCAGGAACCTTTGTGGTGGTTTTGACGTTTGTCCAGATAAAACCTGCCAAAACAAACCTGTCCCTTTTCGGCGGGTTTTAGGGCTCCCAGGGGCAGGGGGCTTCGATGTTGATGTGCTCGCCGGTTACGGGATGCGTGAAGGACACGCTGTGGGCGTGGAGCATCAGGCCACAGGGACGCGGCGTGCCGTACAGGTCGTCGCCCACCAGGGGATGACGCTCGCTCGCCAGATGCACACGGATTTGGTGCTTGCGGCCGGTGAGCAGCTCGACATCGATATACGAGCGCGTGGGCAGGCCACGACGGCTCTTAAGGCGCTTGAGCACCTTCACGCGCGTTTGAGACGGCTTGCCGCTGGCGCCGACGCGCATCTTGCGACTGTCGTGACGGTCGCGGGCGATGGGCTTGTCGATGAGCTTTTCGTTCCAGTCGATCTTGCCCTCGGCGAGCGCCAGGTAGTGCTTTTCGAAAGCGTGGTCGATAATCATCTGGTCAAAGGCGGGCTGCGTCTGCTTGTCGAGCGAGAACAGCACCACGCCGGTGGTGTCGCGGTCTAGGCGGTTGAGCGGCTGCATGTCGGTCGCGGCAAAGCCGTCGCCCATCGCCAGCAGCAGGTCGCTGGCGTAGTCGGTGAGCGTGCGCTCGCCGGTGCCGTCGCCGTGGACGATCATGCCGGCGGGCTTGTCGATGGCCATGAGCCAGGCGTCGCAGTAGAGGACTTGAGGTTCTTCGTTCACGTGTAAGCCTTTCGGTTAGCTAATTCCCACAAACATGCAGCCCGAGGTGGCGCCGCGCAGGCGGGCGGCAGGCTTGCGGCCGGCTTGAGCCGCCTCGACAGCGCGACGGAGGCGAGCGACGGCACGGCCAATCTCATCGGCCTCGAGCAAGGTTCCGTCGACCATGAAACGGCGCACGCCGGCATCGAGCAGCTGCGGAACCTGCGGCGTGAGGTCGATGGGGTAGGCATCATACAGGCGCGAGCGGCCGTGGATGTCGGTACGCACGGGCATGACCTTGCCGTCGATATTCTTGAGCGACAGCTTGCGGGCGCGCAGGCGGCAGTTGGCGCAATCGTGGATACAACCGTTAGCAACCTGCAAAATGCAGTGTTCGCTCGTCATAACGCGCGGGCGGCCGAACACGGTGATGCCCAGGGCTGCGGGCGCGGAGGTGCCAAGCGAGATAATCTCGTCGAGCGTGATCTCGGGCGAGAGCCAAAAAGCACCGGCTCTGCGCTCGGCAAGTGCCTCCATGCAAGGCGTGTTGTGCACGGGCAGGCAAGAGCGAATCTCGGCCGTGGCGCCAACCTGGGCGGCCAGGGCAAGCTCGGAGATATTGCCGACGGCGACAGTCGCTCCAGCAAGAATCCATGGGTCGACGCGTACGTGGTCAACGGCGCGACAGACCTCGTCGAGTACGGGTACAATGCCCTGCTCAAACGCATCGGCGGGGGAGACACCGGCGGCCTCGAGCGCATCGGTGGTCATGTAGATGCGCGTTGCACCCTCGGCACGAGCGGTCTCGGCGGCGACGAGCGTGGTGACGGCGGCGCAGATCTGCGGCTCATCGCGGTAGTGCTCGGGCGCGGGGCGGGAATCACTGGTGACAATCGCCGGCAGCTCGAGCGTACGGGCGCGCTCCGCGTACGGCGCCAGAATGGCCTCTTCCAGCGCCTTGCAAGCGGCGGCGCGCACCTTATGTACGGCGGAGAAGCCCATGCCGCAGCCCTCGTCGAGGGCCACGTCAAAGCTCGCGGCCTCAAAGGGCGAGGAGCCCATGCGCCCGACGTGCTTCACCAGATCTGCCGCCTCGACGGCGCGAGTCTTGGCGGCCTCGACGGTAAAGCCGGTGGCGGTGGCGGTGAGCGCGGGGTCGTCGCAGCAGGTGAGCGTAACGGTAAACGGCTCGCCCAGACGCGCCACGACGGACACATCTACGGCGCGGCGACGCAGCACATCGCGCTTGAGCGCGGCGCCGGCAGCGTCAATGGCGCGCTGGCTTCGAATCACGCGCACGCGGCAGCCCTCGGGCATGCTGCGAGGCACGCGGCACTCGATGATGTCGCCCGCGGCGGCATCATCGGCGGCGATGGTGGTAAGGAACTGGTCGAACTCGTTATCGTGACGAAGTTCCAGCAGGTCGCCCTTGCCCACGGGCTCAAACAGCTCAATGCGGGCGATGGCAGCGCGGCGACGGCGGTCGTCGGGCTTGAGCCCGCGCACATCGCGGTTGGCCAGGCGGCTACCAAGCACCGTGCCCACGATCTGGCCGCGGTTGTTGGAGCGCTCGTAGCTCATCATCTCGTCACCCGAGGTACCATCCTGATAGGCGTGCGTAAAGTCGCGGTTAAAGCAGCGCTTGAGCTGGCGCTGGCGGGCGGCCTCTTCATCCCTAGAGGTCGAAACATCGGCCAGCATGTCATCAATCTGATGACGATACACGTCGACGATGGAATACACGTAATCGGGGGCCTTCATGCGGCCCTCGAGCTTGAGCGATGCGGCGCCGGCGTCATACAGGCGGCGAACGAGTTGCGAGGTATTGGTGTCGCGCGGGCATAGCGCGCGCTCGCGACCGGCGGGGGAGAGCGCGCGACCGTTCTCGTCAATCAGCTCGTAAGGCAGGCGACAGGGCTGGGCGCACATGCCGCGGTTGGCCGAGCGGCCCGCCATGGCAAAGCTCGACAGCAGGCACAGACCCGAGTAGCAAAAGCAGATGGCGCCGTGGCTAAAGACCTCGAGGTCAACATCGGGCGCGGCATTGTGAATGGCGGCGATCTCGTCGATGGAGAGCTCGCGCGAGAGGGTCACGCGGTCGGCGCCCTGCTCACGGCACCAGATAGTCCCGCGGTCATCGTGGATGTTCGCCTGGGTCGAGATGTGTGTCTCGATACCGGGCATGGTGCGCTTGACCTCAAAGAACAGGCCCCAGTCCTGGATGATAAAGGCGTCGGCGCCCAGCGTGGAGCAGCGATGGATGAGCTGCAGCGCATCGCTCATCTCGGACTGCTTGATGACGATGTTTACCGTGACATAAACGCGCGAGCCGGCCAGGTGTGCAGCGCGGCAGGCCTGCTCAAAGGCCTCGTCGGTAAAGTTCGTTGCCTTGCGGCGGGCGTTGAAGCTGCCCATGCCGCAGTAGATGGCATCGGCGCCAGCAGCGAGTGCGGCGGCAAAGGGCTCCGGGCCTCCGGCGGGGGCCAAGAGCTCGGGCCTGCGGTTGGTGGTTCGACTGGCGGTTGCGGTCATATCCTGCCTTTCAAAATGCTCAGATACTCAAAAGTATAGTGGTGCCGTCGCGGCAGGCGATGCCCGCAGCCTAAGCAGGACAAAGTCTTCAGCAGCCTCTCGGGCAAAAATGATCCCTTTTCCTCCGTCCCTAAGGGATCACGTGATCCGAAGGGGACGGAGGAAAAGGGATCAGTATTCGGGCACGTCGCCAGTCACGCCGTTCGTCGGCCCGTACGCGCCGTTGGGCGATAAAATATTATCGCAATCTGATAATTATCTTGCATCGGGCAAAATCATCCCCTACTATCCCAATCAAGCGCGGTGTTCAGACCGAACTGTGCCTCCCGGTGCGAACGCCGCGCTCACGCTCTCTATTTGATTGTAAGGAGAAAAACATGAGCAAGACCGTCGTGTCTTCCGATAACGCACCCGCAGCCATCGGACCGTATTCCCCCGGCATCCAGACCGGCAACATGGTGTTCCTGTCCGGCCAGCTGGGCATCGACCCCGCAACTGGCAAGATGCCCGAGGGCGTCGAGGCCCAGGCCAAGCAGTCCCTCGCCAACGTCGAGGCCCTGCTGACCGCTGCCGGCGCCACCTTTGCCGATGTCGTCAAGACCACGGTCTACCTTGCCGACATTGCCGACTTCGCTGCCGTGAACGAGATCTACGCCTCCAAGTTCGAGGCTCCGTTCCCCGCGCGCAGCGCTTTCCAGGTTGCCGCCCTTCCGGCCGGCGGTCTGGTCGAGATCGAGGTCGTCGCCGCTCTCTAAGGCGTTGGCCACAACTAAACATGACATGCAAAAAGACCCTGCAGCGCGTGCGAGCTGCAGGGTCTTTTGTCAAGCGATGCGACAAAAATGATCCGTTTTCCTCCGTCCCCAAGGGATCGGTGGGTTAGCCCTCCTTGCGAACTTTTTGCAGGTAGCGGTAGACGCTGGGCTCCGAGATGCCCAGCGCGGTGGCGGCGCAGGCCACGGCGCCCTTGAGCATGAACACCCCGTTGCCGTTGAGGTGGCGAATGACATCCACGCGGTCGCTCTGACCAAGCGACGCTACATCCAGCCCGCGCGCGCTCAGCAACTCGGCAATGCTGCGGTCGATGAGCTCCTGTGTGGACTCCGAAAGGCTTTCGACCTCGATAGGGGCGGGCTCCGTGCGCGTCGGCGCCGCGTCGAAGCACGCCATGAGCTGCTGCGCCATGGCGTTGATGGAGCGCACGGTCGAGAGGTCGGTGTTAACGCAGAGCATACCGACGATCTCGTCATTCTCGCGGATAAAGTACGTCGCTGACTCCAACGTCTTGCCTCCGGCGCCGCGGCCCTCGTAGCCCGTAATAAACGGCAGGTCGCGATACTTGGCGTCGTGCATGATCTTGAGCGCCAGATCGGTGGCGGGGCCGCCGACCTTGCGGCCGCTCACGATGCCGTTGCGAATATCGACGATGGCGTGGTCGGGATCCGAGAAATCGTGCAGCACGATTTCGCTGTTTTTGCCGAGTATCTGCTCCAGAAAATCGACCATCGGCAAAAAGCGGCGTACGGTCTCGTTCACGGGCAACTCCTTTGGGTGAAATCGGAAATGTTCATAACAATTTTTTCTCATGGTAACACGCTGCCCATCATCTCGTATATCCGCAGGTACATTGCGTAATACAGATGAGCGGTAGATATTTGGCGGTAAACGGTTGACCAAAAGAAAAGTTAGATGTTATTTTGACCAGACACTTTCATGACCTGCGGAAATGCGTTATCTCAGCTGAAGAATAGTCTGATAACAAAAAATTATTATTGAGAATGAGAATCATCTTTAATACGATATGCAATGAAGGCACAACCTCAACCCCGCACTGCGTCACAATAGAGCGTTAGATGCGAAAACAACTACTTCGAGGATTGGTGGTCAAATGACCCAGGAGACGGTTACGAACGGCACTGAAGCCCTGTTCACTCGCGAAGGCATGCCTCCCGTTAAGGAAATGATCCCGTGTGCCCTTCAGCACGTACTGGCATCGTTTGCCGGCATCATTACCCCGGCGGTCATCATGGCCGGCGTCTACGGCTTTAATAGCCAGCAGAGCACCGACATCATTCAGGTTGCGCTCATTCTTTCGGCAATCGACACGGCCCTTCAGGCCTTCGCTCCCTTCCGTCGCATCGGCGGCGGCCTGCCCATCGTCATGGGCGTTTCGTTCGCGTTCCTGCCGGCCCTGCAGGCCATGGGTGCCTCGGGCTTTAGCTTTGGTGCGCTGCTGGGCGGCGAGATCGTCGGCGGCGCCGTCGCGGTCCTCTTTGGTCTGGCCTACAGCAAGATCAAGTGGCTGTTCCCGCCCGTCGTGACCGGTACGGTCATCTTCTCCATCGGCGTTTCGCTGTATCCCACGGCCGTCAAGTATATGGCCGGCGGTATGGGTACGCCGCTGTGGGGCACCCCGCAGGCCTGGTGCGTCGCTCTTATCACCTTCGCCGTGGTCTTTGCACTCGCCAACTTTGGCAAGGGCACGCTCAAGCTGGGATCCGTGTTCTTTGGCATGATCGTCGGCATGATTGTCTCCATCCCCTTTGGCATGATTGACTTCTCCAGCGTCGCCACCGCTCAGGTCTTCGCCCTTCCCAAGCTCATGCCCTACGCGCTCGAGTTTGATCCCGAGGTCTGCATTACCCTCGCCGTCGTGTTCCCCATGGTTGCTATCCAGGTTATCGGTGACGTCTCCGCCGCCTGCCTGGGCTCCATCGACCGTATGCCCACCGAGCGCGAGCTCTCCGGCGCTATCGTGTCCCAGGGCCTCACTTCTATGGTCGGCGGCCTGCTGGGCGGTCTTCCCACCAGCGCCCTTGGCCAGAACGTGGGCATCATCTGCTCCAACAAGGTCGTCAACAAGTGGGTCTTTGTGATCATCGCGGCCGTCTTTGCCATCGCCGGTCTGTTCCCGCAGCTCTCTGCCGTTCTTTCCGCTATCCCGCAGCCCGTCATCGGCGGCGCGACCGTCGGCGTCTTTGGCACCATCACCATGAACGGCGTGCGCATGTTCACCCGCGAGGGCCTCACGCAGCGCACTACCACCATCGTCGGTACCTCCGTCGTCTTTGGCCTGGGTATCTGGATGGCCAGCGGTTGCCTTGCCGGCGAGGGTATGCCCGCCTGGGTGTCCACCGTCATCGGCTCCAATGCCGTAACCCCCACCGCCATCATGGCCATTGTCCTTAACCTGATCCTTCCGCAGACGCCGGTCGTGGCTCAGCACATCGATGCTGCCAAGGACGCTGCCGTGGATCTGGTCTTGCCCGAGAGCAAGAAGTAACCAATTCGGTGCTATTCGTCGGCGGACGCATCGCCTCGTCCGCCGACGTCATGCGGCGCCAAGCCGCACTTCAAAGGGTTTGCCCCTTTGGTGAAGCGTTGACGGGAGAGGGCCCGTTTCCGGTGTAGGCCGGCGCTTCGCACTCCGCTATGTCAGAGGTGTCAAACCCCGCCCCTGATGTTGAAGGGAGCATTTATGCTTCTGGTCGCTAACGGTTCCGTCTTTACTCGCAACGCTCAGGCCCCGTTCATTCCAAACGGTGCGGTCGCCATTGACGGAGATACGATCGTCGAAGTAGGTCCCGAGTGCGAGCTCAAGGCCAAGTACCCGGATGCCGAGTACGTCGACGCCCAGGGCAACCTCATCATGCCCGGACTCATCAACTGCCACACCCACATCTACTCGGGTCTGGCCCGCGGCCTTGCCATCAAGGGCTGCAACCCCACCAACTTCCTGGAGAATCTTGAGCAGCAGTGGTGGAAGATCGACGACAACCTGACGCTCGACGGCACCAAGGCCAGCGCCTACGCCACGATTCTTGACTCCATCCGCGATGGCGTCACCACGATCTTCGATCACCATGCGAGCTTCTGCGAGATCCCGGGAAGCCTCTTCACCATTAAGGACGCAGCTCAGGAGCTGGGCATGCGTTCGTGCCTGTGCTACGAGGTCTCCGATCGCCGCGGCCAGGAAAAATGCGACCAGGCCATTGCCGAGAACGCCGAGTTTGCCCAGTGGGCCGCCAAAGAGCGTCGCGATAACGACAACCACATGATCGCCGCCATGTTTGGCGGACATGCCACCTTTACGCTTTCGGACGAGACCATGGACAAGATGGCCGAGGCCAACAACGGTCTGACCGGCTTCCACATCCACGTGTGCGAGGGCATGAACGACGTGTGGGATTCCCGCCTCAACCGCGGAGGCATCAGTCCCGTCGAGCGCCTGCTGCAGCACAACCTGCTGGGTCCTGACACCATGCTGGGCCACTGCATCCACGTGACGCCTGCCGAGATGGATATCGTCAAGGAGTCCGGCACCTGGCTCGTCAACAACCCCGAATCCAATATGGGTAACGCCGTGGGCTGCGCCCCCGTGCTCGAGTTCTTCCGCCGCGGCATCCCCGTGTGCATGGGCACCGACGCCTACACCCACGATATGCTCGAGAGCCTTAAGGTCTTCCTGATCATTCAGCGCCACAACGCCGCCATGCCCAACGTGGGCTGGTGCGAGGCCATGACCATGCTGTTCGAAAACAACGCCAAGATGGCGAGCAAGTACTTCGATCGCAAGCTCGGTGTGCTCGAGGCCGGCGCTGCCGCCGACGTCATCGTCATGGACTACAAGCCCTTTACGCCGCTGAGCGAGGAGAACATCGACGGCCACATGCTCTTTGGCATGATGGGCAAAAACTGCCGCACCACCATCATCAACGGCCGCGTCCTGTACAAGGATCGCGAGTTTGTCGGTATTGATGAGGAAAAGATCAACGCGTGGACCATGGCTGAGTCCAAGAAGCTCTGGAGCACGCTCAACGATCGCGCCTACTAATTACAAGTAGATTCACGCGCGTCGGGTGTTTCGCCGCATCCGACGCGCGTATAGGCGGCCTCCGCGGGGTCGCCGGCGCTGTGCTAGCGCTACACCGTATTTGCGCCCGCCGCGCGGTCTCGCCGGGCGTTACAGAGAGGAGCTCATTATGAGCGACATCATGAGGCCGATCCCGTTTTCGCAGCTGATGAACTGGATCATCGAGGAGCATAAGACCCAGGACGCCATCTTTGGCGTGCGTAAGATGGTCACGACCAACCAGGAGGGCGCGCTTCCCATTTTTGACGAGCGCATCGAGACTCCGTTTGGCCCGGCCGCCGGCCCCAACACGCAGCTGGCCCAGAACATCGTGGCATCCTACGTGGCCGGCTCCCGCTTCTTTGAGCTCAAGACCGTTCAGGTTATGGACGGCGAGGAGCTCTCCAAGTGTGTGAACAAGCCCTGCATTGTGGCGCAGGACGAGTGCTACAACTGCGAGTGGTCGACCGAGCTCGAGGTTCCGCAGGCCTTTGCCGAGTACGTGAAGGCATGGTTTGCCTGCCACCTGATCGCTCGCGAGTACGGCCTGGGCAGCCCGAACGGTTTTGTCTTTAACATGTCCGTGGGCTATGACCTGGAGGGCATTAAGAGCCCCAAGGTCGATGCGTACATTGAGGGCATGAAGGACGCCAGCGGCTCCGAGGTTTGGAACGAGTGCCGCACGTGGGCGCTCGCTAACTTGGACAAGTTTGAGCATGTCGACGCCGCGTTTGTCGAGTCCATCCCGGCGCGCGTCTCAAACTCCATCACCGAGTCCACGCTGCATGGTTGCCCGCCGGCGGAGATCGAGCGCATCGCGACCTATCTGATCACCGAGAAGGGCCTCAACACCTACATCAAGTGCAACCCCACGCTGCTGGGCTATGAGTTTGCACGTCAGCGCCTCAACGAGCTGGGCTTTGACTACATCGTCTTCGATGACACGCACTTCCGCGAGGACCTGCAGTGGGCCGATGCCGTGCCTATGTTCGAGCGCCTGATTGCCCTGTGCGCCGAGCGCGGCCTGGAGTTTGGCGTCAAGCTGACCAACACGTTCCCCGTCGACGTGACGAGGAACGAGCTGCCCTCCACCGAGATGTACATGTCCGGCCGTTCGCTGTTCTCGCTGACCATCGAGGCTGCCCGCCGCATTACCGAGCAGTTTGATGGCAAGCTGCGCATCAGCTACTCCGGCGGCGCCACGGTCTACAACATCCGTGCTCTGTACGATGCCGGCATTTGGCCCGTTACCTTGGCGACCGACGTGCTCAAGCCCGGTGGCTACGAGCGCTTTAGCCAGATGGCAGGCGAGTTTACCGACCTGGATGGTAAGCCGTTCGCGGGCGTCTCTCTCGAGGCCGTGACTGCGATCCAGACCGACTCACTCACCAACCCGCTCTACAAGAAGCCGCTGCGCCCGCTGCCCGACCGTAAGGTCGCCGGCAAGAGCCCGCTTTCCGACTGCTTTACCACGCCGTGCCGCACGAGCTGCCCCATCCAGCAGGATATTCCCGCCTATCTGGCGGCTGTTGACGAGGGCCGCTACGAGGACGCGCTCAACATCATCATCGAGCGCAATGCCCTGCCGTTCATTACCGGCACCATCTGCCCGCATCCCTGCGGCCGTGCCTGCGAGCGTGCATTTTACGAGCCCGAGGGCGCCCAGATTCGCGCCAGCAAGCTCAAGGCCGCCCGCGAGGCCATGACCGCCGTGTTGCCCAAGCTGCGCGCCCAGGCCATCGCAAACGACGGCGAGCGCAACGTTGCCGTTATCGGCGGCGGCCCGGCCGGCCTGGCGACGGCGTTCTTCCTGACGCGTGCCGGCGTGCCCGTCACCATCTTCGAGGCCCGCGACTCTCTCGGCGGCGTGGTCCGTCACGTGATCCCCGAGTTCCGTATCGCCAGCGACGATATCTCCCACGATGCCGAGCTCTGCCTGGCCTTTGGCGCCAAGGTGCAGCTCAACGCTCGCGTTGATTCCATCGACGAACTCAAGGCTCAAGGCTTTACTGACGTGGTCGTGGCCACCGGTGCCTGGATGCCCGGCTCTGCGGGCTTGGGCGAGGGTGCCGAGCTCGATGTGCTGGAGTTCCTCGAGGCCGCCAAGAAGGGCGAGAAACTCGAACTGGGCGAGGACGTCGTGGTCATTGGCGCCGGCAACACCGCCATGGACGCGGCCCGCGTGGCCAAGCGCCTGGCCGGCGTGAAGAACGTGCGCCTGGTGTATCGCCGCACCAAGAAGCAGATGCCCGCCGACGAGGAAGAGCTCGATCTTGCTCTTGCCGACGGCGTTGAGTTCTGCGAGCTGCTGGCGCCCAAGGCGCTCAACGGCTCCGTGCTGACCTGCGACGTTATGGAGCTCGGCGAGCCGGATGCAAGCGGCCGTCGCAGTCCCGTCGCCACGGGCGAGACCGTCGAGCTTTCCGCCACCACGGTGATCTGCGCCGTGGGCGAGGGCATCGATGCCAGCCTGTACGATGCCGCGGGCGTCGAGCACGACCGTCGCGGCCGTCTTGCCGCCACCTCCACCGGCGTTGAGGGCGTCTGGGCTGCGGGCGACTGCCGTCGCGGTCCTGCCACCGTGGTCGAGGCTATCGCCGACGCCGCCGAGGTCGCCCGTGCCATCGCCGGCGTGGACTTTAACAAGTACGCCGACTGCAACGAGCAGGCCGGCCGCGAGGACACCTGCTACGAGCGCAAGGGGTCGCTGTGCCGCGACAAGCGCAACTGCACCAAGACCCGCTGCCTGGGCTGCGGCTCGGTGTGTGAGGTCTGCTGCGACGTGTGCCCCAACCGCGCCAACGTGGCAATTAAGGTGCCGGGCCTGGCCAAGCATCAGGTCGTCCATGTCGACGGCATGTGCAACGAGTGCGGTAACTGCGCCGTGTTCTGCCCCTACCAGGAGGGTCGTCCCTACAAGGACAAGCTCACCCTGTTCTGGAGCGAGCAGGACATGGAGAACTCCGAGAACGAGGGCTTCCTGGCCGTGGACGAGGACCACTTTAAGGTCCGCGTCGCCGGCACGGTCCGCACCGTCTCGGTCGATGCCGTCAACACCGGTCTTCCCGAGGCCGTCCGCCTGACCATCAGGGCCGTGCGCGACAACTATTCGTACCTTCTTAAGAAATAGGCGAGTCTCTTATGGCCAAATCCATTCAACATAACGTGGCCTACGTTGCCTGCGGAAGTGGTTGCGCTTCCGCAGGCGGCGACGCCCGCTGCAGCGAAGGCTGCATTGGCTGTGGCGCCTGCGTCACGGCCTGCCCCCACGGCGCCATTGCGCTGGTCGATGGCATCGCCCGCGTGGATCGCTCCAAGTGCACGGGCTGTGGCCTGTGCGGTATGGCGTGCCCGCAGCGCGTGATTGCCTTCGTTCCCGGCTACCAGAACATTCTGGTGCGCTGCAACAACACCGATAAGGGCGCCATCGCTCGCAAGATCTGCGACACGAGCTGCATCGGTTGCGGCATGTGCGCTAAAAAGTGCCCTGCCGGCGCTATCCGCATCGAGGACAACTGCGCCCATATCGACGGCGTGGACTGCCTGTCGTGCGGCATGTGCGCCGTCGTTTGCCCGCATGGCGCCATCCACGACCGCACCGGCATCGCCGCCGGCGTGTAGAAGGGAATCACCATGGCACAGGAATTCACTTTTACCGTTAACGGCGTCGAGCGCACGACGACGGAGAATAAACCGCTGCTGCGCTACCTGCGCGACGACCTGCATATCCATTCCGCCAAGGACGGCTGCTCCGAAGGTGCTTGCGGTACCTGCACCATCCATGTGGACGGTGCGGCCGTCAAGGCGTGCGTGCTGACCACTGCTCTTGCTGCCGGTCGCAACATCGTGACCGTCGAGGGCCTGCCCGAGGACGTGCGCGAGGCCTTTGTGTACGCCTTTGGCGCCGTGGGCGCCGTGCAGTGCGGTTTTTGCATTCCCGGCATGGTCATGGCGGGCGCAGCGCTCATCGCCGAGGACCCCGAGCCCACCGAGGAGCAGATCAAGTACGCCATTCGCGGTAACGTCTGCCGCTGCACCGGCTACAAAAAGATTATCGAGGGCATCTCGCTGGCCGCTGCGGTGCTCCGCGGCGAAAAGCAGATCGATGAGGACCTGGAGCGCGGCGATGACTACGGCGTGGGCAAGCGCGCCTTCCGTATCGACGTGCGCAAGAAGGTGCTCGGCGAGGGCAAGTATCCCGACGACATCGACGAGCTCGATCAGCCGGGCCTGACCTATGCCAGCGCCGTGCGCTCCAAGTATCCGCGCGCCCGCGTGCTCTCCATCGACACCTCCAAGGCCGAGGCCCTGCCCGGTGTGGTGGGCATCCTGCGCGCCGAGGACGTGCCGGTCAACCAGGTCGGCCACCTTATCCAGGACTGGGACGTCATGATCGCCCAGGGCGATATCACCCGCTGCGTGGGTGACGCCATCGTGCTGGTGGTTGCCGAGGACGAGGCGACGCTCGAGAAGGCCAAGAAGCTCGTAAAGATCGATTACGAGCCGCTGGAGCCCGTGCGCAATATTGTCGAGGCCAGGGCTGCCGACGCCCCGCGCCTGCACGACAGCTTCTTTGCCTTTGGCAACACGGTGGAGCTCAAGGACAACGTGTGCCAGAGCCGTCACGTGACGCGCGGCGACGCCGCCAAGGCGCTGGCAGAAAGCGCGTTTACCGTGACGCAGCGCTTTACCACGCCCTTTACCGAGCATGCCTTCTTGGAGCCCGAGTGCGCCGTCGCCTTCCCGTACAAGAACGGCGTCAAGGTGCAGTCGACCGACCAGGGTGCCTACGACACGCGCAAAGAGTGTGCCCACATGTTTGGCTGGGACAACGAACCCGAGCGTGTGGTCGTCGAGACCATGCTTGTGGGTGGCGGCTTTGGCGGCAAGGAGGACGTTTCGATCCAGCACCTGGCCGCGCTCGCCGCATATAAGTTCCAGCGTCCTGTGAAGTGCAAGCTCACGCGCGCCGAGTCGCTCGCTTTCCATCCCAAGCGCCATGCCATGGACGGTACCTTTACGCTGGGCTGCGACGCCGAGGGCAACTTTACCGGCCTGGACTGCGAGATCAACTTTGACACCGGCGCCTACGCGTCGCTGTGCGGCCCGGTGCTCGAGCGCGCCTGCACGCATGCCGTCGGCCCCTACAAGTACCAGAACACCGACATTCGCGGTTTTGGCTACTACACCAACAACCCGCCCGCCGGCGCGTACCGCGGCTTTGGCGTTTGCCAGTCCGAGTTTGCGCTCGAGAGCCTGATCGACCTGCTGGCAGAGAAGGTCGGCCTGGATCCGTGGGAGATTCGCTACCGCAACGCCATCGAGCCGGGCGAGGTTTTGCCCAACGGTCAGATCGCCGACTGCTCCACGGCGCTGAAGGAGACGCTGCTCGAGGTCAAGGATGCCTACTATGCGCATCCCGGACACGCCGGTATCGCCTGCGCCATGAAGAACGCCGGCGTGGGCGTTGGCCTGCCCGATGCCGGCCGCTGCAAGATTCGCATCGAGGACGGCGTGGCTGTGGTCTATGCCGCCACGTCCGACATCGGCCAGGGCTGCAACACCGTCTTTTTGCAGGACGTTGCCGAGGCCTGCGGTCTGCCGCTGAGCTGCATTGCCAACGGCGAGTGCTCCACCGAGAACGCTCCCGACTCCGGCACCACGTCTGGCTCGCGTCAGACGGTCGTGACCGGCGAGGCCGTGCGCGGTGCCGCCTTCCTGCTGCGCGATGCCATGGTCGGCATCGAGGCCGGCAAGCCTGCGCCTACCGCCCCGGTGAGCGCGCATGGCGACGGCGTCAAGATCGAGTACGACGACGGTCGCGCCTATCAGCTGCACGCGCAGGAGCTCGTCGCCGGCCAGGGCATGCATCCTCAGGATCCCGCGACAGCCATCAAGGCGCTCGAGGGATGCGAGTTTGGCTACGTGTACCTGGAGCCGACCGACAAGCTGGGTGCGGATGTTCCCAACCCCAAGAGCCACATCTGCTACGGCTTTGCCACACATGTGGTCATTTTGGATGATGACGGTCGCGTGAGCGAGGTCTATGCCGCGCACGATTCCGGCAAGGTGGTCAACCCCATCTCCATCCAGGGTCAGATCGAAGGCGGCGTGCTCATGGGTATGGGTTACGCACTTACCGAGGACTGGCCGCTCAAGGACTGCGTACCCCAGGCAAGGTACGGCACGCTCGGGCTGTTCCGTGCGCCCGAAATACCGGATATCCACGCCATCTACGTGGAGAAGGACGAGCTGCTGCCCGTGGCATACGGCGGCAAGGGCATCGGCGAGATCGCAACGATTCCCACGGCGCCCGCCGTACAGAACGCCTACCGCGCGTTTGACGGCAAGCTGCGTCCAAATCTGCCCATGGTGGATACGCCCTACAGCCGCGTCCGCAACCGCGGGTAGGGCGGGGTGCGGACAGCCATTGTTGACGGGCTGTTCGCGCTCAACATCAACTGCATATGCTGCGCCTTTGGCCCCGGTTCCATCGAAAGCCGGGGCCCTTTGTTTGGAGTGGAAACTGCGTCCCGGATTTGGCGCTCAGAATGGGATGCGTTTTCCCTTTGGAGCCCTCGGCAGAAATTACATCCCAGAATTGGCACTCAGAACGGGATGTGCTTTCCTTTTTGGGCCCTCGGCGGAAACTACGTCCCGGAATCCAGTCCCGGAGTGGGATGCGCTTTCCGGATCGGCCCTCAACCGGAAGCTGTGTCCCGGAATCATGCCTCAGAATGGGATGCGTTTTCCGCTGGCCGGTCGTTTGGAAAGCGCATCCCAGTTTGAGTGTTTATTCCGGGATGCGGTTTCCGCTGAAGGACTTAGCCGGAAAGCCTGTCCAGCTCTGAGACTGGATTCCGGGACACGCTTTCCGCCAGGCCCGCCATCCGGAAAGTGCATCCCGTTTTGAGCGTCCAGGCTAGGACGCGCTTTCCGTTGGCGTGGTCGTTGGGAAAACGCGGCCCAGATAGGGGGATGCGATCTGACGATGCGTGGCCTAGCAGCTCCTACAGGTCCACCTCGTTGAGCCATGTCGGCAGCGCGGTCTGCCGGATGCCTGCCGTCTGTAGCTTTTTGGCGAGCACTCCTGCCGAGCGGACCTCGCTGATGGTAAAGCGCAGCAGAGGGTGACCGTAGAGCGATAGGTGCGCCTCGCGCTGTCGTTCGGCAACGAGCGCCTCGGCGGTGGTGCGTCCGGCCAGCATGGTCTGGTCGGTATATTTGATGAGCCCGTCGAGCTCGCCCAGCGTGAGTTCCCGCGCCTGGCGCTCCCAGGCAAAGTCCGTTCGTATGGGCTTGGCCGAATTGAAGGGGTCCGTCAGCTCGTATTGAAGCCAATCGGGCGCAAAGCCCGTCTCGATCATGACGGCTCGGGCGACCGATTCCCCGCCGCTCTCGGCGCGGGCGTCGGCATATCGAAGCGTTGTGAGAGCCGTACGAATCGCGCGACCATTGCGGGCAGTTGCTCGTTGCTCGACGGCCTCCATCAGCTGTTCCCGCACAAGGACGAGCTTTGAGATCGCCGAATCGGCAATGGGCATACCGTCGGCAAAACCGGTCTGCAACAGGCAATCTGTAACCGTTTGGATGGGCGGCGTTACCGATATGCCGGCTCTGCGTTTTGCTCCGGCCGGCTCAATCTGGTGCCGCTGAATATGTGCGCCCGGACGAGCCGACGGCTTGGTGGTACTGCAGACATGCACGACATTCAGGTGTCGCCACGAGACCTCGAGCCCCAGCAGACAGGCGGCCGAAAACGAGCAGAACGTCCAATCGGGGTGGATGATCGCAAGGGCGCGGAGGATTTCGCAATGGCGTTGCGCTCGGTTGAGTTCATCCCAGCGCGTTTTTCGCGCAAACAACCCCGGCATGGGCGAGACAACCGTGCCGCCGGTGCGCCGAAGGAGCGCTTTTCGGATCGCCGTGCTCGGGGGAATCAGGCAGCGCCCCTCTTGTTCGGCTTGAGTGAGCAGTTGGTCGATGAGCTGGTCATTGCAATGGGTCATGAGCTACCGCCTCCTTTTGGGTAGCAAAAACGTATCAGCTGGAACTTGCCGCTCAGCTGACCAAAAGCTGACCAAAATCTAACCATGCAGGTAGATGACCTGCTTTTGGCAACATATTTCTTGTTTGAATCGGTGGGCGGTAATCGGCGACCGTGAACGGTAACTGGATATGAAGTCTTGGTAAGTTTCGGGACGTGTACTTTTTGAAAAAGAGCATTCTATCTGCTGTTTTGTGTTTCTGGATCGCATATTTGAAGGCATGTGATAAGGGCGGCGGACTGTCGCCTTGTATCTGCGGAAACTGTGTCCCGGAATTGCCACTCAGAACGGGACACGCTTTCCGGATGGGATGCTTGGCGGAAACTACGGCCCAGTTTTGGCTCCAGAACGGGATGCATTTTCCGGAACGGTCCACGTGCGGTGGTGTACCGCCCCTTTTGCGTGCGCTGCCTGTCGAATTACGTTATAGCTAGCTATATTATAGGAAGGTATAATATAGCTAGCTATAACGTAAAGGAAGGATGGCCCTATGTTTATCGGAAGAACAGCGGAAATGACCGAGCTCAATCGACTGTATGGCACGGGCTCCTTTGAGATGCCTGTGATTTACGGCCGCCGTCGCGTGGGTAAAACGCGCCTTATCACAGAGTTCATCCAAGGCAAGAGGGCTATTTACTTTCAAGCTCGTCGTACCAATGCAGAGGCAAACCTGCACGGCTTTAGCCAGGCGATACTTGCGGGTTCGGTTGGTGCTGCAGGCGTGTCGTTTCGTAGTTTTGACGAGGCGTTCGATGCATTGGCCACCATGGCTCGCACGGAACGTTTGATTGTTGTGATTGACGAGTATCCCTATCTCGCCCAATCGAATCCCGAGATCAGCTCGTTGCTGCAAGACAAGATCGATCACTTGTACAAAGAGACCAAGCTCATGCTTATCCTGTGCGGCTCGTCTCTTTCGTTTATGGAGGAACAGGTGTTGGGCTACGAGAGCCCACTATACGGTAGGCGTACGGCCCAGTTTAAGATCTTGCCGCTCGATTTTATGACGACCCTCGGCCTGTGGCAGAGCATGGGTCGCGAAGACGCTGCAGTTTGCTATGGCATGACGGGCGGCATTCCTGCATATATCGAGAAAGTCGATCCTGCCGCACCGCTCAAGGACAACATCAAACGTCTTTTTCTTACTCCTACGGGCTATCTCTTTGAGGAGCCGAGTAACCTGCTATTGCAAGAGTGCCGCAATCCCGAGCAATATGATGCAATCGTGCAAGCAATTGCTCAGGGGCGCTCGAAGATCTCGGAGATTGCGAGCTCTACGGGAATCCCTGCGAGCAACGTAAAGAGCTATGTGGATAAGCTGGCGTCGCTTGGGATTGTCGAGCGCGAGCTGCCCCTAAACGAGACGAGCAATAAGCGAGCCGTGTATCTGCTGAGCGATCAGATGTTTAGGTTCTGGTACAAGTTTGTTCCGCAGAACATCGGGCTGATTCAAAACGATATGGCCGAGATGGCGTATAAGCGCATTGAGCCGTACGTATCGGATTACATGGGTACGGTCTTTGAGCTCATATGCAGACAATACGTGTACGAACTCGCGCGGGCGGGCCAGCTCGATGTGGTTCCGGCGAGCGTCGGGCGCTGGTGGGGGACGGATAATCGTACGCATACGCAGGAAGAAATCGACTTGATTGTTGACGATGGCGAGGGCGATGCGCTGTTTGCGGAGTGCAAATGGCGCAATGAACCGGTAGGCGAGGATGTTCTGGAAAAGCTCGTGTACCGAAGCGAGCTCTTTAGGCGGCAGCATAAAAGCTACGTGATCTTTTCGAAGCGTGGCTTTACGCAAGGATGTCAGGAAGCTGCGGCGAGCAGGGGAGATGCCAAGCTGATTTCGTTTGCCGAGATGTGCGAGCGGAGATAACCAAGCGCGCTCTGATGTGATGCTCGGAATGGGACGCGCTTTCCCTTTGGCGGAAAGCACGTCCCAGAATCCGGGCAATTCGCTGGTCCGGTGGTTGAGCAAGCGCCGCGCCAAGGATGCCGAGCGTAAAACCTACAATGAAAACGGCGTAAAAACTGCATTGAGAATGGCGTAATTTCGCAGGATGACGTCGCCCGCTGGTGCTGCAGGAGCGGTGACCTGCAAACCTTGGGTTTTCGGACGAGCTTGTGCGAGAGAGCAAGCCAGTATGTGCGCTCGAAGGCCCGCGTTCGCGTGCGCCCCAAGCGCTACTTCTGTGACCCGTCACTTGCGGCGGCGTTGCTGGGGGCTACCCCTGGGCGGTTGCTTGGCGATATGCAAACGTTGGGGATGCTCTTTGAGAACCTCGTTCTGCGCGACGTGCGCGTGTTCCTTTCCACCTACGGCGGTGTCGACAACAGTGTCCATTATTTCTGAGATGAGAAGGGCCTTGAGGTCGATCTGATCGTTGAGCACGACGGGCGCTGGGGAGCCATCGAGGTCAAGCTGAGTGATGCGAAAGCAGACGATGGAGCGAGAAATCTTAAGGCGCTGGAGAGGAAAGTGCTCTCCAATCCTGCCGCCCAGAATGCCGCGCCGGCGTTTTTGGCGGTTGTGGTTGGAAAGGGAAGCACTGCCAACACACGCGACGATGGCGTGGCAGTGATCCCCTTGGCGGCACTTGGGACGTAGTGGTTTTGCGGGGCGCCGTGCTTCCATTACCGAAAATCCATTTGTTAGACCTGGCGTCCGCGGGTAAAATAAAATCGACGGCAGCCCAAGTAGAGTGGAGCTGGGCAGCGCCGTTGCTTGGTCAAGAGGTCAGTGCCTTAATGGCAGCGACTTGTTATGCTTCGAATGCTGCTTGAGTGCCTCGGAAAGTTCGATAAGCGCCGTGAAGAGCAAGACCAAAGCAACCAAGAGCTCTACGAGCTCTGATGGGCCCGGGATGACCGCTGATTCAAGTCACCGGGCCTAAATCTTTTTCATGCATTTGAATAGAGCGGTCGACTCTCTTGGGGCCGTCTGCATGGCGTGTGCTTGGCGCATGGTATATTGCGTCCCGCTTTCATGTCCGCACGGGTTCCTATCCTTACGGCAATGTAGCCGCCTATGTAACGAGCGGCAGTTGACGGAGAAAGGCCCTGACCGTGCCAGACAAAAAGACGCCGGATATCTCGGCTATCGATACGACGAACTTTGCGCGCCAGATTGTGCTGGACTTTGAGTTTGCGCCGGTGCCAAAGCAGCGCCAGCGACGTGGGCTGCGCAATGAGATTATCGAGGTCGGCGCCGTCAAGCTCGATTACCACGGCAACGTTATGGGCGAGTTCTCGCAGTTTGTGCAGACGGAATTTACCGAAGGCGTTGCGTTTTCCGTCCGCGAGCTTACGGGGATATCGGCCGTGGACACTGCGATGGCCGATCCGCTCTACATGGTAATCAAAAGGCTCAGCGATTGGATCGGTCGCTACTCCGCACAGGTGGTTTGCTGGAGCGGGGCGGACCGTCGACAGCTTTTGACCGAGTGCCAGGCAAAGCACATTGATCTTTCCGCATTTCCTACGGACTGGGCCGACCTGCAGGCGTTTTACACCTCGATCATGGACGTGGGCAGCCACGGGTGCGTCTCTTTGAGTGACGCGGCGACGTGGTTTGGCATCGAGTTCGACGAGCCGACGGGTCACGCCCACAGCGCCCTTGCCGATGCGCGCGTGACCGCCAAGCTGCTCAAGCAGGTGATGGACGGGGACTACCGCGTGAGCCCGCGCGCCCAGGAAGTCCGCCAGCGGTGGGGGATGGGCGAGCGAGCTCAGACGCGCCTTTCTAGCAAGTGCCCCGAGCTGGGCGACCTGCTGCTGAAGCTGAAGGCGGCGGGAAGGTAGGGGCGTTAGCTGTCTGCATGGCGCGTGCCTGTCGCGTATCGTTACTCTTCCTGCTGCTTGGCAGGCAAGATGTAGACGTTCTCGGCGTCCACGGCGATCTGCGCGGGGCGGTTGTAGAGGGTGTCGATCTCCTTTACGCTCTGCTTGAACGGCGTGACGTCGGGCGTCTTTGCCTGATGGAGCTTTTCGAGGAGTTTCTCGGATTGCTTGTCGTTGAACTTTCCGATGCTCTCTCCTGCGCCTTCGAGCGCCTCGTCGATGAGTGTATGGTCGCCCACGGGGGTCTTTGCGATGGCGTGACCGAGCAATTTGCCCGCGGACGCGATACCGCCCAGCAGTGCCGCATCGACGGTGTCGACAGCCCCCGCTTCGAGTGCGTTGTAGCAGTCGGTGTAGAGCTCGCGGTACGCGATCGAATCAGCCTCGATCTTCGCAGTGGCGTCCGCGAGCTTTGCGGGCTCGAAGTTCTGGGCGAGCATGGGTTCGAGGAACAGCGAGAACGCGTGGATGTAGGTGGCGAGCTGGCAGTCTTTGAGGTAGTCGAGCACCTTGTCGAGGCGTCTGCCCAAGCCGTCTCGCACCTCGATGAACCCTTTCTTTTTCAGATCTGCCTGTGCCTGCGAGCGGAAGAGTTCCATGTCCTGCGCGGACGACTGCTTGATGTCGAGCACCTTCATATGGGCGTTTGCCATGTAGGTGGCGTTGCCGTAGTTGAGTCCGTAACCGTTGAGGATGTCTGCGAGCGTCTTGAGGCTGCCACGCATGTTGGCCTTGTCGCGCTGACGCATGTACTCGAACATTTCGTCGACGGACTCCTGGATGGAGTCGAGCTTTTGGTTTATCTGCGCGATTGCGGCTGCCATGAATAGCGATGTTGGATCGTAAGGCACCTGCGTGACGCTCGTGGCGATGTCGCCCTCGACTACGTGGAAGCGCGCCTGCCCAAGGCCCTTGGCGGCGTCGCGGTAGCCCCCTGTGAGACCGCTGCCGTCCTTGAACGAGTTGAGTTTCGACGGATCGAGCGGGTTACCATATTTGTCAGTCGCCTGGAGCAGCGTGGGCACGCTCACCGTGTTGGTGACGGTGCAAAACATCGAGGGGAGCGAGGCGAACGCCACGCCGAGTTGGGGAATTCGCTCGAGCGGTAGCTTGATGGCGCCGGAGACGTCCACCCGCTTCTGAGTGAGCGCGAGGTGGATTTTGGTCGATGCGAGCTGTTTTGCCACGAGCTCCTCTCGGCCGTCGTTCGCCGAGGGTTTGGTCTCGTTGTCTGCCATAGCGCGCTCCTTGCTTACGTTGATAGTCGTGGGCATTATCTCATCGCCTGGTGGCTTGCTAGAGCGAGGTAGAGGCCGAGCGTCTGGCGAAACTCGTTAACTGATTGCATTTCAGCGGATTGGGTTGATTATAAGAGAAGGACGGCTATCCATCTGCCCTTCCCAGTTGAGTTCGCTTTGAGCTACTGTTCGTGCCTATGCTGCTTGGGCTCAAGCCTTCTCGCTGCCGTGAAGCAGGTCGTGGCCGCCATGGCCAATGCGATGCTGGCCATCCAAGTGGAGTCGCCGGTTGCAGCGAGATTTGGTTCATCGGCTGTCGTGCGTCCCGACTTTTTTGTAGCCGCCTCGTCGGCGTCCTTTTCAGGAGTGGCAGGATCACTTTTGTTGTCGCCGGGTGAATCTACGTCGGTCTTTCCGCCCGCCTGCTCCCCTTGGGCCTTCCCCTCCACGGTGAAGGACGCATCGGTTGCCGTCCCGTCCTTCCAGACGGCCGTGACGGTGTGTCCGCCGGCGGCGAGCGTGTCCAGGTAGGACGGCCTGAGCTCGATAATCGTGCTGCCCCTGGTTGCGGTGTAGTTCTCGGCGGAGACCTCAGTTCCGTCCACGAGGAGACGCGTGAACTCATCGAGAGGACCGCTGAAGCGGAAGGTCAGACCGGCCTCGCCGTCCTTTGCATACGCCTGCCCGTCGCCCTTGGTGGCGGCATACAGCGGAGCGGTCACGTCGAAGGTGACGTCCCCCGCGTCGTCGACATCAAAGGTCTGAACGCCGGTCTTGCCGTTACGCTCGGCGTAGGCGGAGCTGTAGACGAAGGTCTCGTGGCCCGTCTTGTCGAGGACCGCGAGGGCTTGGATTTCAAACGAGCCCATCGAGAGCGACGTGGGGAACTCGATTTCGATATAGCCCCTTGCCGCATCGTAGCTGCAGCTCAACGTTTTGCGGGTCTTTAAAGAGTTCGGGTCCTCGACATAGCCGGGGTCGCCGAGGATCGGGGAGACAGACTTTACGCCGTCCGCGTCGCCTACATTGCAATAGATACGGAGGATCCCGCCGACGGGGACCCTCTTCGCGGAGATGGAAACGTTCGAGACCGTGGGCGGGTTCCGGTCGATCGCGCTGCCGGTCACCTCGAAGCACAGCTCGCTCGGGTCGCCAACCGAGAAAGTCGCGCCCGAAATGCCGTTGGCCCTGGCGTAGGAACTCTCGTACACATCGGTCTCGAACCCTAGGCCATCGGTGACCGAAAGGCCGATCAGCCTGTGCCTTCCGATCCTATTGCTGTCGAATGTGAGGTCAAACCCGTCGATAGACGAGCCTCCGTGATAATAGGCTGACGAAACAGAGCAGCCGTCGTCCGAATTCTCCCAGCCCTGCCGCAGTATGGGGGAAACGGAACGAACGCCGTCGGCATCGGAGACGGTCCAAGAGATGTGGAAGTCGGCACCGGTTGCGACCTCCCTGCTCGAGAGCGACACGGAGGACACGGTCGGCGGGTTTTGGTTCTCGGGTCCCTCGGTCACCTCATACTCGAGGGGGTCGGTGGTGAAGGTCGGACAGTCGAGCCCCTTCTCCTCGGCATACGTCGTGTCGTAGACATCGGTAACCCATCCAAGACTATCGGTCACGCCGAGGCCGATGATCCGGTACCTGCAGGGCCGGTCGCTCGGGGAGGTGGAGATATCGAAGCCCGCGGTCGTGTTGCCGGTCGACGAGAAGGCGAGACGGGAACTGATTCCATGGTCTCCGGTATCGTTTTCGACAACGACTTCGACTATGGGCGTGACGGACCGTACCCCGTCAGGGTCATCGACGCTATAGCCGACATGCAGCGTGGAGCCGGCCGTGACTGTCGTCGCGGATATCGTCACGTTGGAGATGCTGGGCGGGTTCGGGTCCGACGCGGCTAGGGCGGTTGAGGGCAAAGCAAGCGCTACGGTGGCGGACAGCGAGGCGAGCAGGCTAAGCGCGAAGCGCCTGGAGAATTTCAAGGAGGTCATTGGTGGTGCCGATCTTCCATAATTGTTGCAGCGATACCAGTATATCTTTGGCCCATGCTAGCCAGATGTTCTTTCCGCGAACGGCTCGTTAGTTTAGAGACGGCATATGGACGCCTGTCTCGTCCACGTTTCTCGTAAGGGCGATTATAAGGACATGAAGAGACTTTCTCGGAACAATCAATTGGGGATATCAAAGAAATGCTGGACGTCTCCCGATCGCTCAATGCCTTTGAGGTGAAATGCGGCGCATCGGCTACGTTGTTGAGATCATTTTTCGAGCGATACGTCATTCCAGCTGAGGCCACCGTCATGAGGCTTCTGTTCCTACACCCCCCGCAATCCCGCGCGCGGCACCCAACAGCTCGTACTCCCTCTCGCTCCACTGGCACAGCTCGGCAGTCTCGACGGCGTCGCGGCACAGGTCTAGAAACACCTCAGCTCCCTCGCAGAAGCACTCGCGGGCAAAGGCGCCGGATCCGTCCGCAACGCACTTGCCGTCAGCAAAGAGCTTCCAGCTGGACGGCTCGCGCGAGTTGTCGCCGGACAGCCTGATCTGCAGTACGTGCGGGCCGCCGGCGGCACGGAGCTCTTCCTCGAGCTTCTGTACCGTAAAGCGCATCTGGTGGGAGAGGCTGCTCTTGACCATGGCCGAGGCATAGCTGTTCGGCTTGTCCAGAAGATGCATGTGATTCGGTTTGACGACCAGATTGTGGAAGTTGCGCTCACTGCGCACGGAGAAATTGTCCATACGGACTCCTTTCATCGATGTTGGCAGGGCCACCGTGCCTCTTGGCCGGTTGGCGTCGGGATCGTGGAGCCAACTCTCTACCCCGACTCTGGATAAAACGCGCCCGCTCCTTGCGGGCACGATGGGGTCTATCAACGTGTACGGACATAAATCAAGCGCCATCCGCGAAATGACGCGCGGATGGCGTTGGTTTCCCAAGTGATTATTCGGCTTCCATCCGGAAAAGTGTCGAAATCAGCCGTGTAAAAGTACGGAAAAGTGTCGAGATAGGCATCTTAAAACTTCGGAAAAGTGTGGCTGGATGACAAAACAGCACTTAGAAGCCGGTGCTGGATGCGGGATCCTGCGGCCGCCTTCAGCTCTCGCTACTCGTCGTCTCCGTCGTTGGGGTCGCCCTTGAGGGTGTTGATGTCCAGGTACTCGTCATCGTTCTCTTTTTGCTGGGTCTCCGACTCCGCTTGGGTGGGGCCGCGGAACAGCTGGAATCCCTCAAACGCAATGGCGCCGAGCAGGACAACGACAATGGCGATAAAGGCAACCTTGACTGCCTGCGGAAATTCCGAGAAACGCAGTGCCTTTTCCTCGGCGTAATAATCGGCGAAGCGCTCTTCGCCCGTGCTTTTGGTATACGCCGGCGCGGACGCGGCCTCCGGGTCATATTCCGGCGCAGGCGTGGCAGCGTACGGATCGTTGAGATAATCGCTCGATGCGGTGCCATAATCTTCGGTCTCGATGCGACTGGTGCCAGCATAGTCATCGGAATAATCGGAATATGCCGCACCACCCTCATAGTCCGCTGCGCTCGTGTTGGCGGCAAAAAGCGGGTTAACTGGAACGTCGAGCGCCGGCATGCCGGTAGAGGTCTCATCCAGATCGGCTGCAGCCCAGGAATCGTAGGCAACCTGACGGACAACGGGCTCATCGAGCCTTGCGACCGGAGGCTTGCGTGCCGCAGGAACGGGCAACTGCTGGGCGTTGTACATAACGGTGCTGTCGGCCGATTTGCCCTGCGTCGCTGCAGCGAGAAATGCCGCCGTCTCGGACGGGTCGCTTGCGGGGCGGGGAGCGGGCGTGGGCGCCGAAGTGGGTGCGGGCGTAGGCGCGGGCGTCGAAACAGGCGACTGCGCAGGAGTCGGCGCAGGTGCGGACTTAGGCGCAAGTGCGGGATTGGGGCTTGACGGGCGAGCCCCACCGCCCATGAGTTCGTCGGCGGTCCACGGGCGATCATCCATCACGTCGTCAAGGCTCAGTGAAAACAGGTCGTCTTCACCCTCATCGAACATGCGGTGCACATGTCCACCAATTGCCGGAATCAATCCGCGACCGGTGCATGATGCCTTGCTCAACGCCATTCTGTTCCATCCTTTCGAAATACCAATGACATCGATTATATGGAACTTCCCAAGCTGCTCGGTCTTGGATTCGTGCTTTCCAGAACTCGCGCCCAAAAGGGGAGGGGCAATCCAGACGAGTGCCTACTTGTCGCCGGCCGCCGCCTTGGCCTCATTGAGGTAGCTATAGAAGCTGTACTTTGAGATGCCAAAGAATTCGCAGGCGCGCTCGCTCGACTTGGAAATGAGGAAGGCGCCGCGACGGTCGAGGTAGCCAATGGCACGAATGCGCTCGTCTTTGGTCATGAGTGCCGCGGGCTTGCCCACAAACTGCTCGCACTCGTGCAGCAGGTCCTCGAGCAGGTCGCCGATGTTCTTGGTAATAGGCTCGGGCTCGGTATAGCCCGTGCCGCCGGTGCCGGTAAAGGCGTCGAGCGAACGCTCAAAAGCCTTCATAAGCGTAATGTCAAAGTTGATGCCCAAAATGCCGACGGGCTTGCCCTCGTCGTTGCGGATAAAGATCGTCGACGATTTGAGCAGCTTACCGTCGGTGGTTTTAGTGAGGTACGGCTCGCGGTCGTGTACATCGGTGGCGCCCTCGTGCATGGACTCAAACACGATATGGCTGGGGCCGTCACCCAGTTTGCGCCCGCTGACGTGGCCGTTTTCGATCACTACGATGGAGTGGTCCACGTCCTCGGTCTCCAGATCGTGGACGACGACTTCGCAGTTGGGGCCAAATTGGAGCGCCAGACCGTGTGCGAGGCGCTTGTAAAACTCAATCTGTGCGGGGGTCATGGGTGCCTTCCTAAAAATTAGTTTGGGCACACTTTGCCATAAACCACACTTGACCGCAAACAAATCCATCAACAAGGCAATTCATGACCGTTCGGCGGCGAAAAAGTACCGATTACGGCAACAAACAATTTGTTAGGTTTGCCAATCAAAAAGTGTGATAGAACAGTGCTAACAAACTTTTTGTTTGGCATCCACATAAAAGTTCAGCCGTGTGAATGGGATTGGGCTGAAACGCGTATGCGGGGGCCGGCAAGAGAGGACTTAAGGAGTTCACCGTATGGCCGATAAGATCCAGTGGGCGGGCAACACGATGCCCAAGAGCGATGACAAGCACTTGAGAATCATGAGCCTCGACCACGTGAAGAAGGCCCGCGCCTTCCACCAGTCGTTCCCTCAATATACCGTCACCCCGCTTGCCCGCCTGGACGGTCAGGCTGCGCGCTTGGGTCTGTCCAACCTGTGCGTTAAGGACGAGAGCTATCGCTTTGGCCTCAACGCCTTTAAGGTTCTGGGCGGTTCGTTTGCCATGGCCAACTATATTGCCGACGAGACCGGCAAGGACGTTGCCGACTGCACCTTCGATTACCTGACCTCCGATCAGCTTGCCAAGGACTTTGGCCAGGCCACCTTCTTTACCGCCACCGACGGCAACCATGGCCGCGGCGTGGCATGGGCTGCCAACAAGCTTGGCCAGAAGGCCGTCGTGCACATGCCCAAGGGTTCTACCAAGCCCCGCTTCGATAACATCGCCGCCGAGGGCGCCACGGTGACCATCGAAGAGGTCAACTACGACGAGTGCGTGCGCATGGCCGCCGCCGAGGCCGACGCCTGCGAGCGCGGCGTCATCGTTCAGGACACCGCCTGGGAGGGCTACGAGAAGATCCCGTCCTGGATCATGGAGGGTTACGGCACCATGGCTTCCGAGGCTGCCGAGCAGCTGCGCGAGATGGCCATCAACCGCCCGACGCACGTCTTTGTCCAGGCTGGCGTGGGTTCGCTCGCCGGCGCCGTGGTGGGCTACTTCACCAACCTGTATCCCGATAACCCGCCCACCTTCGTCGTGGTCGAGTGCGCGCCTGCCGCCTGTCTGTACAAGGGTGCTGCCGCCGGCGACGGCGACCCGCGCATCGTGGACGGCGACATGCCCTCCATCATGGCCGGCCTGTGCTGCGGCGAGCCCAACATCCTGGGCTGGGATATCCTGCGCAACCACGCCACCGCCTTCGTGTCCTGCCCCGACTGGGTCACCGCTCGCGGCATGCGCACCCTGGGCGCTCCCGAGAAGGGCGACCCGCGCGTCATCTCCGGCGAGTCCGGCGCGGTGACCACCGGCCTGGTCGAGACCCTCATGCTCGATCCCGAGTACGCCGAGCTCAAGGAACTCATCGGCCTGGATAAGACGAGCTCCGTGCTCTGCTTCTCCACCGAGGGCGACACGGACCCCGACCAGTATCGCCGTATTGTTTGGGAAGGCGAATATCCCACTTGCTAATCGTTGGGGCGGAGTAATAGGTATCGCTCCGCCACCTCACAGGTAGATTCCTTCGTTTGAAAGGTTATGAACAATGGCTAAAGAACTCGATTTCGACGCTATCAAGGCTGCGGCTGAGTCTCATCGTGCTGATATGACTCGCTTCCTGCGCGCTATGATCTCCCACCCCTCTGAGTCCTGCGAGGAGGGTGAGGTTGTCGCCTGCATCAAGGCCGAGATGGAGAACCTTGGCTATGACGAGGTCAAGGTCGACGGTCTGGGCAACGTCATGGGCTTTATGGGCGAGGGCGACAAGATCATCGCCATCGACTCTCACATCGACACCGTCGGCATCGGCAACATCGAGAACTGGGATGCCGATCCCTACGAGGGCTACGAGACCGACGAGATCATCTACGGCCGCGGCGGCTCCGATCAGGAGGGTGGCATGGCTTCTGCTACCTACGCTGCCAAGATGATGAAGGACATGGGCCTCATCCCCGAGGGCTACAAGATCATGGTCGTCGGCACCGTCCAGGAAGAGGACTGCGACGGCATGTGCTGGCAGTACATCTACAACAAGGACGGCATTAAGCCCGAGTTCGTCATTTCCACCGAGCCCACCGACGGCGGCATCTATCGCGGTCACCGCGGTCGCATGGAGATCCGCGTTGACGTTCACGGTACCTCCTGCCACGGCTCCGCTCCCGACCGCGGCGACAACGCCATCTACAAGATGGCCGACATCATCGCCGACGTCCGCGCCCTCAACAACAACGGCTGCGACGAGTCGACCGACATCAAGGGTCTCGTCAAGATGCTCGACCCCAAGTACAACCCCGAGCACTTCGAGGATGCCCGCTTCCTGGGCCGCGGCACCTGCACCGTCAGCCAGATCTTCTACACCAGCCCCAGCCGCTGCGCCGTGGCCGACTCCTGCGCCATCTCCATCGACCGTCGCATGACCGCCGGTGAGACCTGGGAATCCTGCTTGGACGAGATCCGCAACCTGCCGGCCGCCAAGAAGTACGGCGACGACGTGAAGGTCTCCATGTACATGTACGACCGTCCGTCCTGGACCGGCGAGGTCTACGAGACCGAGGCTTACTTCCCCACGTGGATCAACAAGGAGACCGCTCCGCACGTCAAGGCTCTCGTCGACGCCCACAAGGCCATGTTTGGTGACGAGCGCATCGGCTGCGAGCCCAGCATGGACAAGCGCACCGGTCGCCCGCTGTGCGACAAGTGGACCTTCTCCACGAACTGCGTCTCCATCCAGGGCCGCTACGGCATCCCCTGCGTGGGCTTTGGCCCGGGTGCCGAGTCTCAGGCTCATGCTCCCAACGAGGTCACCTACAAGGACGACCTGGTCACCGCTGCCGCCATGTACGTGGCTGCCCTGAACCTCTACGATCCGAGCCAGGCCGATGGCGACGCCACCGTGTTCCGTGCCGGTCTGACCAATAACAAGATCGATTAGTCCCATTCCTCGATTTTGTTGAGCCGGGGGCTGCTCGTGTCCCCGGCACCCCCTGTTGACTTGGGGCCCGCGGTCGTTATCTCCCATGCTTCCTCAACGGTGGCGGGTCCTCGTCATGGTGCTCTGCATGTTCTAGCCACACGCGCATGCTGGAGCACATCTACTCATTGCGATCGTTTCATCTTTAGAAAGGACATTTCCATGGACGCTAAGTTTACCGAGCTCGTCGAGCAGCTGAACGGTCTCGACTTTAAGGGTATGTATGGCAGCGACTTCCTGCACACCTGGGACAAGACCACCGATGAGCTCAAGGCTCTCTACATCGTCGCCGACGCCCTGCGCGAGCTGCGTGAGAACAACGTTTCGTCCAAGATCTTCGACTCGGGCCTGGCCGTCTCCTTGTTCCGCGACAACTCCACCCGTACGCGCTTCTCCTTCTCTAAGGCCGCCAACCTGCTCGGCCTTGAGCTGCAGGACCTGGACGAGAAGAAGTCCCAGATCGCTCACGGCGAGACCGTCCGCGAGACCGCTACCATGATCTCCTTCATGGCCGACGTCATCGGCATCCGCGACGACATGTACATCGGCAAGGGCGACGCCTACATGGCCGAGGTCTCCGAGTCCGTGCAGCAGGCCTACGAGGACGGCGTTCTTGATCACCGTCCCACGCTCATCTCCCTGCAGTCCGATTCCGACCACCCCACGCAGTCCTCTGCCGACATGCTCTACCTCATCAACGAGTTTGGTGGCCTCGAGAACCTCAAGGGCAAGAAGGTTGCCGTTACCTGGGCCTATTCGCCCTCTTACGGCAAGCCGCTGTCCTGCCCGCAGTCGCTGATCAGCCTGCTGCCCCGTTTTGGCATGGACGTCACCCTTGCTCACCCCGAGGGCTACGACCTCATGCCCGAGGTCGTCGAGCGCGCCAAGGGCTATGCCGCCGAGTCCGGCACCACCTTTAAGCAGGTCAACACCATGGCCGAGGCCTTCGAGGGCGCCGACATCGTGATCCCCAAGAGCTGGGCTCCGTTTGCCGCCATGGAGAAGCGCACCAACCTGTACGCCGAGGGCGACGACGCCGGCATCGCTGCGCTTGAGAAGGAGCTGCTCGCCCAGAACGCCACCCATCAGGACTGGTGCTCCACGACCGAGCTCATGGAGAAGACTGCCAACGGCCAGGACACCATCTTTATGCACCCGCTGCCCGCCGACATCTCCGGTGTCTCCTGCGAGCACGGCGAGGTTAACGCCGACGTCTTCGACATGCACCGCGTGGGCATGTACAAGGAGGCCAGCTACAAGCCGTACGCCATCGCAGCCATGATGTTCCTGCAGAAGGTTGCCGATCCCGCCGCTACCCTCAAGGCCCTCGACGAACGCAACACCGCCCGTTGGCTCCAGGCCTAAAGCCGGGTTGAGGTAAGCCATGTAAAGGGGGCGCTCTGCCAACCGGCGGGGTGCCCCCTTTTTGCATCGCGGGCGTGCGGGATAAGCGCTTTCGATGTGGATGCCCGCGGCGCGAGTTATGGGTACGATGGTTTCAGGGGAGGTATCACCATGAAACTTGGTTGCGTCATTATGGCTTCGGGCGAGGGCAAGCGATTTGGCTCTAACAAGATGCTCGCCGATATCTATGGCGAGCCGCTGATTGCCCGGACTATCGATTCGGTTCCCCGGGGCTTTGACGTCGTGGTTTCGACGCGTTGGCCCGAGGTCGCTCAGATTTGTGATGACAAGCATTGCCCGTGCGTGCTGCACGATGGCGAGCTGCGCAGCGAAAGCGTCCGTGCGGGCCTTTCGTGGGGAGTCGAACGCAACTGGAAAGGTTGCCTCTTTTTGCCGGGCGACCAGCCGCTCGTGAGTTCGGATTCTTTTGAGGCTATGGTTCGTGCATTTGACGAGCGTGGCCGCAAGCATCCGGTGCGTCTTGCGTGCAACGGTGAGCCTTCGAGCCCGGTGCTCTTTCCGGCGGAACTGTTCGATGCACTTATGTGTCTTGAGGGTAAGGACGGCGGCGGTTCGATCCTCAAGGACCGTACCGACGTGGTGCTGGTCGAGGCGCGTGCCTACGAGCTGTGGGACGTCGATACCGTCAAGGGACAGCGACGCATAACGGAGCATATCGCCGCCTGCTCGTATTTTGATCGCGTGGCCAACTGCATCAATCAATAAGGAGCAATTATGATCATCATCAAAAACGGCGCACTCGTGACGCCCCAGGGGCTTCGCCGCGCCGATCTTGCCATGGATGGCGATAAGATCGTGCGGATTGCCGCGGCGATTGAGCCGGCCGAGGGCGATACCGTCGAGGATGCTGCGGGCTGCTGGGTGTTCCCGGGCTTTATCGATGGGCACACGCACATGCAGTGCTGGACCGGCATGGATTGGACAGCCGATAGCTTTGAGACCGGCACGCGCGCGGCTGCCTGCGGCGGCACGACGACCATTGTGGACTACGCGACGGCCGATCGCGGCGTGACCATGCCCGATGCCTTGGTCGAGTGGCATCATCGCGCCGACGGCACCTGCACCGCCAACTATGCCTTCCATATGGCGCTTGCCGAGTGGAATGAGCGCAACCGCGCCGATCTTTCGGCCATGCGCGAGGCGGGCGTGTCGTCGTTTAAGACCTACTTTGCCTACGACCATCTGCGCCTGGACGATGCCGAGACGCTCGAGGTGCTGGAGGAGCTCAAGCGCGTGGGCGGTATCCTGTGCGTGCATTGCGAGAACGGCACGTTGGTCAACGCGCTGCAGAAGCGCGTGTTTGAGCAGGGTATCCACGGGCCCGAGGGCCATGCGCTCAGCCGTCCGGACGTGTGCGAGGCCGAGGCCGTGAGCCGCCTGCTGTATCTGGCGCACTTGGCCGGGGACGCTCCGGTCAACGTGGTGCACCTTTCGACCAAGCTGGGGCTCGAGGCCATTCGCGCTGCCAAAGCGCGCGGGCAGAAGAACATCTATGTCGAGACATGCCCTCAGTATCTGATGCTCGACGACACCTGCTATCTGGAGCAGGGCGAGGACGGCTTTGCGGGCGCCAAGTACGTGATGAGCCCGCCGCTGCGCCATGCCGGTGACCGTGCCGCGCTGCGCGAGGCGCTTGTGGCTGGCGAGATCGATACTATTGCGACCGATCATTGCAGCTTTAACCTGCACGGGCAAAAGGACCGAGGACGCGATGATTTCCGCGCGATTCCCAACGGCGGGCCCGGCGTGGAGCATCGTCCCGTTGCGATTGCCACGAGCTTTGAGGGACAGCTGGGTCCCGAGGATCTGTGCCGCTTGATGAGCGAGAATCCGGCGCGCGTTTTTGGCATGTATCCGCGCAAGGGCTGTCTTGCCGAGGGCTCCGATGCCGATGTGTGCGTGTGGGATCCGTGCGCGCGTTGGACCATTCGCGCCGCGACGCAGCATCAGGCCGTGGACTACACGCCGCTCGAGGGCTTTGAGGCGCATGGCCGCGCCAAGGCCGTGTTTGTGAACGGCGTGCTGGCGGCACGCGACGGCGAGCCCACCGGAGCCCAACCCGGCCGCTACGTCCCCCGCTAACAAGAGGGCCGCGGGGTAGCTAATTTGGGACGGGGCTCTTTTAGCTACCCCTTGAGGCTGGTGGCGACGATGGAGCGGCCGAGGGCTGCCTCGAAGCGATCTGCCATCGTTGGATCAGCAAGCGTGTCGACTTGGTTGAGCATGATACGGGCATCGTTGAGGTTCAGCATCTGCAGCTCGGCATTGAGCACCTGGGCGACGCGCTCTGGGGTGGCAGCGTCGGTGGGCTCGCAGCCGCAGCGCTCGCAGAAGAGCTCGGGGCGGTGGACAACCTCGGCGACGGGCTTGCCCAGC
>UQMM01000006.1 GCA_900542165.1 uncultured Collinsella sp.
GAAAGCCCGCCAGAGCGAGCAAGGTGCCTTGAAACAAGGCGGCATTGACCTTTTGATCATGCCGCCGAAGCTGAAAGGCAGATTGCCGCTCTGGCGGGCTTGCAGCGTCGGGCGGTTACGCGGTTTGGTAAAACCGCGTAACTAAATCCGCTCCGCGATCTCGTGGATGAGGTAGTCGGTCTTTTCCCAGCCCAGGCACGGGTCGGTGATCGATTTACCAAAGACGCCGCCGTCGACCGGCTGGTTGCCGTCCTCCAGGTAAGACTCGATCATAAAGCCCTTGACCAGCTTGGAGATGGACTCGTTGCGGCGGCAGCTGTCGAGCACTTCCTTGCAAATGCGATACTGCTCCAGCGGACGCTTACCCGAGTTGTCGTGGTTGCAGTCGATGACCGCCGCCGGGTTGGCGTAGCCGGCGTGCTCGGTATAGCGCTCGGCCAGGCGCTCGAGGTGCTCGTAGTGATAGTTGGGGTAGGTGCGACCGTCGAGACCGATGTAGCCACGCATGACGGCGTGCGCGAGCGGGTTGCCGTCACACTCGACCTCCCAGTTGCGGAAGATGAAGCTCTGGTGCGCCTGCGCGGCGTAAATGGAGTTGAGCATAACGGTGGTAGAGCCGGCAGTGGGATTCTTCATGCCGACGGGTACCGAAATGCCGCTCGACACCAGGCGATGCTCCTGGTTCTCGACCGAGCGCGCACCCACGGCAACATAGCTCAGCAGATCAACGAGGTACTGGTAGTTGGACGGATAGAGCATCTCGTCGGCGGTGAAGAAGCCCGTTTCCTCAATAACGCGCAGGTGCATATGGCGGATGGCCTTGACGCCCTCGAGCAGGTCGTCGGGAGCCTCGGGGTTGGGGTTGTGCAGCAGGCCCTTGTAGCCGGTGCCCTTGGTGCGCGGCTTGTTGGTGTAGACGCGCGGAATGATGATGAGCTTGTCCTTGACCTCCTCGGCGGTCTTGGCCAGTCGGTTCATGTACTCAAGCACCGAATCCTCGCGGTCGGCAGAGCACGGGCCGATGATGAGCACCTTGCGTGCGTCCTCGCCGGTAAAGACTTTGGCGACCTCGGCGTCAAATGCCTGCTTTTTGGCGGTAAGCTCGGCAGAAAGCGGCATTTCCTCGCGGATCTCCATGGGGATCGGCAGCCTGCGTTTGAATTCCATGGCCATAGGGGCCTCCTCAATCTATGGAAAGAGCAATAAGCGTATTGTCGAGTGCTCGGCATTATCCGCTGTCGCACGCTAAAGTGCAACCCCTCGCCGCCACGAAACCTGCCAAAAGGGACAGGTTTATTTTGGCAGGTTTTATATGGGGGAACGTCGGCGGATGCCGGGAGGGAGTAGCGTTGCGCGGGACCCTAAGGCTATTGTCGGTTCCCCAGGAAACACCCTGTGGGCAAAAAATGCCAAATATGAGTACGGTTGCTAGCTTAGTAGCATATTGCCTTCGCAAAATAATAGACATAACAGCAAAATATGTTCATTAACGCAAACACATATAAGTCCGCTATAGGGCTGTTTGATCAATTTAGGGACGCGTGTAAGCCGTGAAAACGGCATTTGCGGCTGTTTTGGCTGTTACTAAAAGGGTAACAGTACTCATATTTGCCATTTTTTGCCCACGGGGCCTCGAAGGGGCTGTCAATCAGGTCCCAGGGGAGGCGGTTTGAGGGCCGCAGAGCAAAAACGGGGGCGCAGGTTGTCCTGCGCCCCCGTTCTCGGGCGTTATTCGTTCCCCGCGGCAGAATTTACGCCGCCTCGTCGAACTGCGAGTTATACAGGTCGGCGTAGAAGCCACCCTGGGCGAGTAGCTCGTCGTGTGTGCCCTTCTCGACGATGTCGCCGTCGCGAATTACCAAGATTACGTCGGCGTTGCGGATCGTGGACAGGCGGTGCGCGATGACAAAGCTGGTACGGCCCTGCATCAGCGCATCCATGGCGCGCTGAATAAGCTCCTCGGTGCGGGTGTCGACGTTGGAAGTCGCCTCGTCCAGAATCAGCGCCGGGCGGTCGGCCAAAATGGCACGGGCGATGGTCACGAGCTGGCGCTGACCCTGCGACAGGTTAGTGCCCTCCTCGTTAATCATAAAGTCATAACCGCCGGCAAGCGTATGGATAAAGTGGTCGCAACGTGCGGCGCGCGCGGCGGCTTCGACCTCGGCATCGCTCGCATCGGGGCGTCCGTAGCGGATGTTCTCGCGGATGGTGCCGTTAAACAGCCAGGTATCCTGCAGCACCATGGCAAACTCGCCGCGCAGCGCCGCGCGGTCCCAGTCGCGCACGTCGACGCCCTCGACACGCAGCGAACCGCCGTCCACATCGTAGAAGCGCTGCAGCAGCTTGATGAGCGTGGTCTTGCCGGCGCCGGTGGGGCCGACGATGGCGATGGTCTGGCCGGGCTGCGCCTCGCAGCTAAAGTCGTGGATGATGGTCTTGTCGGGCGTATAGCCAAACTTGACGTGATCAAACTCCACATGGCCGGGGCGCTTTTCGGGAATCTGCGCGTCGGCTTTCTGCTCCTCCTCGGGCGCGGCCAGGAACTCAAAGACGCGCTCGGTGGCGGCTGCCATCGACTGCATCGTGTTGCTCACGTTGCCCAGTTGCTGCACGGGCTGCGTAAAGTTGCGAACGTACTGGATAAAGCTCTGGATGTCGCCGGGCGTGGCGTTGCCGGTCAGTGCGAGCTGTGCGCCCACCACGACAACGCCCACGTAGCCCATGTTACCCACCAGGCTCATAAGCGGCATCATCAGGCCCGACAGGAACTGCGAGCGCCAGCCACTAATAAAGAGGCGGTCGTTTTGACGGTCGAACTCTTCGATCGAGGCCTCGGCGCGGTCGAACACCTGAATGACGTTCTGGCCGGCAAAGTCCTCCTCGATAATGCCGTTGACGGCGCCCAGAACCTGCTGCTGCTCGCGGAAGTACGGCTGCGAGAAGTGAATCATTACGGTCAAGATAATCGCGGCGGCCGGCAGCGTGAGCACGGTGACGCCGGTAAGCGGCAGGCTGATCGAAAGCATCATGACGAGCACGCCGATAATCTGCGTCACCGACGTGATGAGCTGCGTCACGCTCTGGTTGAGCGACTGACCCAGCGTATCGACGTCGTTGGTGATGCGGCTGAGTACGTCTCCCTTGCTGTGGCCGTTGAAGTAACTCATCGGCACGACGGCAATCTTGGCGGCGATTTCCTTGCGCATGCGGTAGCAGATCTTTTGCGTGACGCCGGTCATGAGCCAGCCCTGGACCAGGCTGCAGACAGAGCTCGCCAGATACAGGCAGAGCAAAAAGCCGAGCGTCTTGGCGATCCAGTCAAAGTCAACGTCGCCGGTGCCGTTGACCTTGGCGACCAGGCCTTCGAACAGCTTGGTCGTAACCTGGCCGAGCACCTTGGGTCCCACAATGTTAAAGATGACCGAGCACACGGCAAAGGCGACGGCGGCAAACACGGCAATCTTGTGCTGGCCGATATAGCCGAGCAGCTGCCTCATGGTGCCCTTAAAGTCCTTGGCCTTTTCGCCACGACGCATGCCACCCATGCGGCCCATGGGACCACGCTGGCGGGTGGGCTTGGGAATCTGAGTCTTGGTCTCGTCTGCCATTAGCGCTCGCCTCCTTCCATGACGGCTGCAATTTCTTCTTGGGTAAGCCCCAGCTCCTCGGCGGAAAGCTGCGACTGTGCGATCTCCAGGTATGCCGGGCAGCTGCGCAGCAGCTCCTCGTGCGTGCCGGTGCCCACTACGTGGCCGTCGTCGAGCACGATGATCTGGTCGGCGTGCATGATGGTCGCGATGCGCTGGGCCACGACCACGAGTGCGGCGTCGGTAACGTTTTTGGCCAGCTCCTCGCGCAGGCGCGCGTCGGTCTTGTAGTCGAGGGCACTAAACGAGTCATCGAACACCACGACCTCGGGCTTTTTGGCCAATGCGCGGGCGATGGCCAGACGCTGGCGCTGACCACCCGAAACATTGGAGCCGCCCTGGCTGATGGGGGAGTCGTAACCGCCCTCACGCTCGGCGATAAAGTCCTCGGCCTGTGCGATGCGCGCGGCCTGGCGCATGTCATCATCGCTCACCATGTCGCCGGCAAACTTGAGGTTGCTCTCGACGGTGCCCGAGAACAGACGCCCCTGCTGCGGGATGTAACCAATGCGGCGGCGCAGCTCGGAAAGGGTCATGTCGCGCACGTCGATGCCGTCGAGCGAAATGCTGCCGCCCGTGACGTCGTACAAGCGCGGAATCAGCTGTACGAGCGTGGACTTGCCCGAGCCCGTGGAGCCAATGATGCCGAGCATCTGACCGGCATGCGTGGTGAAGTTCACGCCGCTGATGACATCGGCGCGGGCATCGGGGTACTGGAAGCTCACGTCGCGGAAGGTGAGCTCACCGCGCGGCGAGCTGGCCGCGGGCAGTTTGGGCGAGGCAGGGTCGTTGATGCTCGTGGGGCAGGTGATGACCTCATCTACGCGCTCGGCTGCGACCTCGGCACGGGGCAGGATGACCGAAACCATGGTGAGGATCATAAACGCCATGACGATCTGCATAGTGTAGGAGATAAACGCCATCATGTTGCCGACCTGCATCACGCCGTCGGACACGCCCTGCGCGCCAAACCAGACGATAAGCACGGTGATGCAGTTCATGACGAGCATCATGAGCGGCATCATAAAGCTCATGGCGCGGTTGGTGTAGAGCTGCGTGGTCATCAGGTCGAGTGATGCCTTGTCGAAACGCTCGAGCTCATGCTCCTCGCGGTTGAACGAGCGGATGGGCATAAGGCCGTCGAGCAGCTCGCGGGCGGTAAGGTTCACGCGGTCAACAAAGCTTTGCATCTTTTTGAACTTGGGCATGGTGAGGCCCATAAGCACGCCGACGACGGCCGAGACCGCGATGATGGCAACGGCGATGGTCCACTCCAGGCCGGTATGGTTGGCCAGGACGCGCATGACGGCGACGATGCCCATGACGGGGGCCATCAGACACATGCGGATAAACAGGGTTGCGGCCATCTGGATCTGCTGAATGTCGTTGGTGCAGCGGGTGATGAGCGAGGCCTGGCTAAACTTGCCCACCTCGGCCGGCGAGAAGTGCATAACCTTGTTGAAGGTCTCGCGGCGCAGGTCGCGTGCGATGGAACAGGCGGTGCGCGAAGCTACGGCACCGGTCAGGATGGTGGCGACGAGCGACACCAGGCACAGACCAAACATCGTGGTTGCCATGCGGCTCAGGTAGGCGTTCTGTACGTCGGCGGGGTCGATGCCTTGCGCCTTGTACTCATCCTGTACATAGCTCACGGCGCGCTGGGTGACGATGGAGCCCGACATGGAGCCCATTTTGTCCGCCATTTGGTTGGCGCCCTCGACGAGCTTGCTTTGGTCTACCAGACCGCCCTTGACACCTAGGCGCAGACTCTTCATGGTGATCTTGCCGCCGTCGGCATCAATCTGCTTTTGCATGTTCTGCGCCGCTGCGGCCTTCTGCTGCATCTCGGCGAGTTGCTCGGGCGTCATCGCCGCCATCTGCTCGGGCGTGGGTATGGCCTGGGCGCCGCTGTTGTCTTTCTCACTGGACGTGCCCATCATGTCACCCATGGAGTTGGCGTCAATACCCTGGTTGAGCGAAAGGACGACGGTCTCGGGCAGACTCATGATATCGGCGAGCTTGCTGCCGTCGGCGCGCTCATCCTCGGTTCCCTTGTACGTGCGAATCCCGTTTTTGTCTGCCTTGCCAAACGCAGCTTCTACCGTCTTGGCGTCCTTGGCGCTCATAAAGAGTTCGAGGTCGTCGAGCGATTCGGTGCGGATGGTGTCGGGTACGGGCGACGCGATGCCGCCTTGCTGCACACCCACGTCGACGATGTCGCTCATATAGGTAGGCAGTGCCAGATCGGCGTTGCAGCTGATTACGATAAGTACGATAGCTGCGAACAGTGCCAGGATATGTTTTTTAAAGAGCTTGAGAATCCTCACTCGGCATCTCTCCTTTCTTGATTGCGGTCGATAATTTCGTTGGCACGTCTAAGAAGGCGCACCATCTCTTGGGTATCTGTTTCGCCGAGCTGCTCGAGGAAAGCCGCAGTGCGGTTCTCGAATTCCCGACGTTTGATTTCGAGATCCTGGAATCCTTTGTCGGTCACCGTGACGTGCACGCGACGACGGTCGGTCTTTGAGTGCTCGCGCTCGACCCAGCCCTTGGCTTCGAGAGCGCGTAGGATATTGGCGATGCGGGCACTCGAGACCCAGGCGCGATCAGCGAGTTCGCTCGGCGTGAGCGAACCGCCGGCGAGTATGAGGGCGCGCATGACGGCCATCTCGCCGCCGAGGGCTTTGTCCGCAAAGCGCGAAATGCGCTGATGCATGCTGCCGAACTCGGTAAGGAGCTGGCGCCCAAGTTCACGGAAATCGGTATCTTCCACCGAAAACCCCTAACACTAGAAACTATTTTCGGTGAAAGATGATACCCCCATACGCGGGCCTCATACAGTGGGCAATATTAAGAGCTCATTAAGACTTAAAATAATTCAATTGCTGAAGCGTTTTAAAGAACTATTATGCCCGCGGTTAGGCGAGGGGTTGTCACCACCATGACGACTGGGACTCATATTAATCGCCACGTGCGATGCTCCAACTTCCCGCAAGGAGACACCTTACAAAAAGGGGGATGGAGTCATGGCATTTGACTTCACGGGCAAGACCGCGATTGTCACGGGCGGCACTCAGGGCATTGGCCTCGAGATCGCCAAGGGCATCGTCGCGGGCGGCGGACATGTCGCGCTCATCGCAAGGAACGCTGCTAAGGGCGAGGCCGCAGTGGCCGAGCTTGGCGAGGGCAACAAGTTCTATCAGCTCGATGTCGCTGATGCGCCCAAGGCACGCGAGACCGTCGAACAGATTTTCGCAGACCTGCCGCAAACCAATATCCTGATCAACTGCGCTGGCGTCATCAGCACCAAGAAGTTCGACGAGATCGACGACACCGAGTGGCACCGTACCATCGACATCAACCTCAACGGCACCTTTACCATGATGAACGCCGTGTACCCGCACTTTAAGGCTGCCCATGCCGGCACTATCGTCAACGTGAGCTCTGTTGCTGGCAAGATCGGCGGCGGCCTGCTCGGCACCGCGGCTTACGCGAGCTCCAAGGCCGGTGTTAACGGTCTAACCAAGGCAGTCGCCAAGGAGGGCGGTAGGTTCGGCGTTCGCTGCAACGCTGTGTGCCCGTCGCTCACGTTGACCGATATGACCTCGATTCTCTCTGACGAGAACTCTCAGCGCATCATCAACGGTATTCCTCTGGGCCGTGCCGCCCAGGCCAGCGAGCCTGCGCAGATGGTGCTGTTCTTCGCTTCCGACCTCGCCAGCTTCGTGAACGGCGAGATCGGTGACTGCGACGGCGGCATCGTCCTGGACGGGTAATACCCCGCGATGATTATTCGGCGACGGCTCCTGCGACTCGGGACCGTCGCCTTCTTTCTGACATAGGCGCGTGCGGCTACGATTCGCATGCATCCAAAGGAGATATATATGAGTGAATCGACTGCGGTGGAGGCGCCGGCGGCAAAGGAGCCGTTCTTTAAGATGTCCTCCATCCCGGGTGCCAATATTTTGGTGCCGCTTTTGCTGGGCTGCCTGCTCAACACGCTATTCCCCGACCTGTTCAAAACGCTCGGCAGCTTTACGCTTGGTATGACCCAGCAGGGCGCAGGCCCGCTCGTGGGCGCTTTTTTGCTCATCGTCGGTACGACGATTTCGTTTAAGAGTGCTCCTGCCGCCGCTGCACGCGGCGCCATCATCATCGCCGTCAAGCAGATCGTGGTCGTTGCCGTGTCGCTGCTCATCCTTTATGTGTTCAACGACAACCTGTTTGGCATCTCTGCCATGGTGATGCTGGCGGCTTGCACCGGCGCCAACAACGCTATGTACGCTGGTCTGATGGGCACCATGGGCAATGAGGCCGAGCGTGGCGCCGTCGCCATCACCACGCTGGTTGTCGGCCCTCCGGTCACGATGATCGTGCTCGGCGCTGCCGGTCAGGCTCCGATCGGCTGGTCGCTCGTGGGCGCCATCCTGCCGATCGTCGTCGGCATTATTCTGGGCAACCTCTTCCCGAGCTTTAAGAAGATGATGGCACCGGCACTTTCCGCCATCATCGTGCTCGTCTTCTTTGCCATGGGCTCGACCATGACCTTTGGCCAGCTCATTAATGGCGGTCTTCCCGGTATTCTGCTCGGCGTGATCTGCTCGGTGGTCTTTGCAATTCCCGTCATTGCGGTCGATAAGCTCACGGGTGGTACGGGTGTCGCAGGTGCGGCCATTTCGAGCTGCGCCGGAGCCAATGTGGCCACGCCTGCCGCCATGGCAAGCGTCAACGAGGCCATGTACGGTGGTGCTGTGCTCGCGACGGCTACGGCACAGGTTGCTGCCTGCGCTATCGTGACGGCCATTTTGACCCCGCTCGTTACCAGCTGGTGCCACAAGCATTTTGAGGGCCAGCAGAGCAACAGCAAGGCAGCGACCGACAAGGCCGCCTCAGCCGCCTAATGCCAAGCGGCAATCAAAGCTAAAAAACTAGCCATGCCACAGGGCGGCCATGGGAAGGAAATCCCGTGGCCGCCCCGCAGTTTCTGTAGGGTCTCAGGGGTACTTTACCCTGCTAAAGCTGGCATAACAGCTAGAGTGAACGTCGTACAAAGGCAAGGAAAAATACCAAACAAATCGGTGAACGGTAGTTGTTCGCGCGCGCATTTCCTGCGGGTTTGTAAAAAAAGCCATTATGATATAAAAAAAGAAACATATAACAGCCCAGATGCAGAGGGTCGCTATGTTATCCTTCTCAGACGGGTGAAATCTTGGGTTTTGGGTTGTAGTTCCAAGGTGGACAAACGTTTTTCCTGCACCAACGTGTGGTGAAGAACGGAAGAAACCGGTAGTGCAAGCCGAAAATTCAAGAATTCAATAAGCAGCGGTGTGAGAGAGCGCCGCATTACACGTAACTAGGAGCGTGGTTACACAATGCAGGAGGCATGGGAAGGCTTCAAGGAAGGCATCTGGACGGGAGAGGTTGACGTCCGAGACTTCATCCAGAAGAACTACACCCCCTACGAGGGCGATGAGTCGTTCCTCGTAGGTCCGACCGAGCGTACCAAGGAGCTGTGGGGCGAGGTTCTCGACCTGCTGCTTAAGGAGCGCGAGCAGGGCGGTGTCCTCGATATGGACACCAAGACCGTTACGGGTATCGTGAGCCACCCCGCTGGCTACATCGATAACGCCCACCGCGAGAAGGAGACCATCGTCGGTCTCCAGACCGACAAGCCGCTCAAGCGCGCGCTGCACGTCAACGGCGGTATCCGCATCGCTTGCCAGGCTGCCAGCCAGCACGGCTATAAGGTCGACGAGAACGTTGTCGAGCGCTACACCTTCGAGCGTAAGACCCACAACGCTGGCGTCTTCGATGTTTACACCCCCGAGATGCGTGCTTGCCGCTCGGCTCACATCATCACCGGTCTGCCCGATGGCTATGGCCGCGGCCGTATCATCGGCGACTACCGTCGTGTTGCCCTGTACGGCGTCGACTACCTGATCAAGGACAAGGAGGCCCAGAAGGCTTCCACCCCGACGGTCATGACCGCCGACAACATCCGCGACCGCGAGGAGCTGCAGGAGCAGATCCGCGCCCTCGGCGAGCTCAAGATGATGGCCGAGACCTATGGTTTCGATATTTCCAACCCTGCCACCAACACGCAGGAGGCCATCCAGTGGATGTACTTCGCCTACCTTGCTGCCGTCAAGGAGCAGAACGGCGCCGCTATGTCCATCGGCCGTACCTCTACGTTCATCGACATCTACGCTGAGCGCGACCTTGCCAACGGTACCTTCACCGAGGAGCAGATCCAGGAGTTCGTGGATCACTTCATCATGAAGCTCCGCATGGTCAAGTTTGCCCGTACTCCCGAGTACCAGGCCCTGTTCACCGGCGATCCGCAGTGGGTCACCGAGTCCATCGGCGGCATGGGTGTTGACGGCCGTACGCTCGTTACCAAGATGAGCTACCGCTACCTGCACACGCTCGAGAACATGGGCACCAGCCCCGAGCCCAACATGACCGTTCTGTGGTCGACCCGTCTGCCCGAGAACTTCAAGAAGTTCTGCGCCAAGACTTCTGTCGCCAGCTCCTCGATTCAGTACGAGAACGACGACCTCATGCGTGTCTATCATGGCGACGACTACGGTATTGCCTGCTGCGTGTCCTCCATGCGCATCGGCAAGGAGATGCAGTTCTTCGGCGCCCGCGCCAACCTGGCCAAGTGCCTGCTGTACGCACTCAACGGCGGTGTTGACGAGGTCTCCAAGAAGCAGGTCGGTCCCAAGTATCGCGCCGTCGAGGGCGATACGCTCGATTACGACGACGTTGTGGCCAAGTACAACGACATGATGAAGTGGCTCGCTGGCGTGTACGTCAACTCGCTGAACATCATTCACTACATGCACGACAAGTACTGCTACGAGCGCATCCAGATGGCTCTGCACGACAAGCACGTGCACCGCTGGTTCGCTACGGGCATCGCTGGCCTTTCCGTCGTGGCTGACTCCCTGTCCGCCATCAAGTACGCCAAGGTCCACCCCGTCCGTGATGAGAACGGCATCATCGTCGACTTCGAGACCGAGGGTGAGTTCCCCAAGTACGGTAACGACGACGACCGCGTCGACCAGATCGCTCACGACGTTGTGCACCAGTTCATGGAGTACATCCGCATGAACGACACCTACCGCAACTCCGTGCCCACGACCTCGGTTCTGACCATTACCTCCAACGTCGTGTACGGTAAGAAGACCGGCTCCACGCCCGACGGCCGCAAGGCTGGCCAGCCGTTCGCCCCGGGTGCTAACCCCATGCACAAGCGCGATAGCCACGGCGCCATCGCTTCGCTGTCTTCGGTTTCCAAGCTCCCGTTCCGCGATGCTCAGGACGGCATCTCCAACACCTTCTCCATCATCCCGAGTGCGCTCGGCAAGGAGGACCAGGTGTTCTTTGGCGATATCGACCTTGATCAGCTGGGCGAGTAACTATTGTTAGTGCTATACTAACAATAACGATTACTGATTAGTGCGCCGGTTTCGGCCGGCGCCTATTAATCGAAGGAGACACATTATGAAGGTTTCTGAAGTTTCCGAGACCCAGGCCGATAACCTGGTCCACATGCTCGACGCTTACGCCGAGAAGGGTGGCCACCACCTGAACATCAACGTCTTCAACCGTGAGACGCTGCTCGACGCTCAGGCTCACCCCGAGAAGTACCCGCAGCTGACCATCCGCGTTTCCGGCTATGCCGTGAACTTCCACACGCTCACCAAGGAGCAGCAGGACGAGGTCATTGCGCGTACCTTCCACGACAAGTTCTAAAGGGACTCAACTCCCACCGGAGACCCGGTAAGGCCTACGCACTTTGCCTCTCAAACGTCCTCGCCGCTTCGCGGCTGCGGAATGTTTGCGAGACAAAGTGCTCCCGGCCTTGCCGGGTCTCCTGCGTTGTCGTCCTTTAGGGAACCACGCTAAATTAAATTGGTGTCCTCGGACATGCAAAGAGGCTCGCTGCGCACTTCGTGCGGCGAGCCTCTTTGCGGAATGTTTTGGGAGGTAGCCCAAACAGCCCCGGCGGGGGTCCTGTGTAGTTACCCTTTAGGCGGAACTCTCCTAATTATTTGGATGAGTCGTTTACTTACTTGTACTGTTACCGTCTTCCCGCTCTTGTTGGGGTATGCTTTGTTCGTATGTAAACGTATGACATGTTGATGGGGGAGGGTGCTATGGCTCGCGAGGGCGCTCGTTCTAAGGATTCGGCTAAGCCTGGCATCAAGGAAGTTGCAGCGGTGGCGGGGGTTTCGCCCACTACGGTATCTCGCGTGCTTAATAATCGCGGCTATATTAGCCAAGAGACCCGCGATAAGGTCCATGCCGCGATGAAGCGCATCAACTATACGCCCAACGATATCGCCCGTGCCATGCTCAACGGTCGCCTGAATCTAATAGGTATGATCGTCCCCTATGTCAGCAGCCCGTTTCATGCCCAAGCGGTCCAAGCCGTTGAGCGTACCCTGGCCGAAAACGGTTTTAAGATGTTGCTGTGCAATAGCGCCAATCGACCTGATCTTGAGCGTTCTTATATCGATATGCTTCGGCGCAATATGGTTGATGGCGTCATTGTCAACTCGCTTAATATCGGTGCCGAGGCGTATGCCGAGATGGGTTTGAGTCTGGTTGGTATCGACTGCGACCTTGGCGAGGCCTCTGTTCAGATTGCGAGCGACAGCTATAGCATCGGCGAACTTGCCACGCGTCGCCTGATCGATGACGGATGTTCACGCATCCTGTGCCTGCGCAGCAATAGCCGCATGCGCATGCCTGCCAATAAGCGTACCGATGCCTACCTCGATGTTGTTGAGCAGGCCGGTTTGTCCGCGCTTGTCCGTGAGGTTGAGTTCGTTAAGCCCGACGACGAAAAGGGCGCGGTCGTTGCGAAGATCCTCGATGAGAACCCCGATATTGACGGCATCTTTGCGGGAGACGATACGATGGCGGCCATCTGTCTCAACGTGATGAAGCAGCGTGGCTTGAGCGCTCCAGACGATATTAAGGTCGTGGGCGCGGATGGTGCCCGCCGAACTATGACGTTTATGCCTGACTTAACAACCGTACGTCAAGATATCGATCGCATCGGAGAGCTCGCGGCGCAATCCATCATCGCTCTTATTAACGGCGATAATCCCGAATCGAATATCAAGCTCCCCGTTGAACTCATTGAGGGCAAAACCGCGTAGTTCATCCCGTGCCAAAAGAATTCCTCAAACGCCTCTGATGACCGTTCGCCGGAATATGTCAACCGTTTACCGACGACTGGAACTGCGAAAAGACGTATTGATATGAAAACGTTTGACATATGAAAACGGTTGACATATCTTGCCATTGTACCGAGTTAGTATGTCGTGGAAAGGAAGTCTCGGATGCACAAGGTGTATTACCAGCCTGAGGGAATTTGGGTAGGCGACATCATGCCGTACGGCGAGGACGGCACGTTCTATCTCTATCATCAGCGTGACACGCGTAACCCCGAACCTTTCGGAGAGCCGTTTGGCTGGGCACTCGCTACGACCAAGGATTTCGTCAACTACAAGGACTTTGGCGAGAGCCTTGAGCGTGGCGGCGACGAGGAAGTCGACCAGTACATTTATGCCGGCACGGTGTTTAAGGTGGGCGACAAGTACCATGCGCTCTACACTGGTTGCAATCGCGATAAGGTCCGCGCACGTTTGATGAAGCAGGTTCTTCTTCACGCAACGAGCGACGACGCCGTCAAGTGGGAGAAGAACATCGCCGAGACGCTGCTTCCGCCCCAGGAGGGTTACGATGACCGCAACTGGCGCGATCCCTTTGTGCTTTGGGATGAGGAGAACGAAGAGTACATGCTCATCCTCGGCACGCGTGTGGGCGAGGACAAGCGTCTGATGACCGGCCGCCTGGTCAAGTTCACCTCCAAGGATCTGACCAACTGGGAGTTCCAGGGCGACTGGTGGAACCCGGGCCTGTACACCATGTTTGAGATGCCTGATCTCTTTAAGATGGGCGACTGGTGGTACCTCGTCTTTTCCGAGTACAGCGACGGCAACAAGACCCGTTACCGCATGTCCAAGTCCATCAACGGTCCTTGGATTACCCCCGCTGACGACTCCTTCGACGGCCGCGCGTACTACGCCGCTCGCACCGCATTCGATGGCGAGCGTCGCGTTCTCTTTGGTTGGGTTCCTACGCGTGACGAGGGCGGCGACCCCAGCTCTTACCTATGGGGTGGCACCTTTATGCCCCTCGAGATCGTTCAGCGTGCCGACGGAACGCTCGGCACCAAGCTCCCCGACAGCATGCTTGGCGCCTTTGGCGAGGGCAAGGCTGTCGAGACCTTTGAGCTTTCCTGCGAGTCGGGCAAGGTCGAGCAGGTGCTCGCCGCGGATGCCGGCTCCACCTACTTGCTCGATGCCGACATTGAGCTCGGCGGTAACGCTGCCGGCTTCTCGGTCAAGTTCGCTGAGGACGCCGAGACCGGTCTTGCCTATGAGTTCCGCGCCAACCTGCGCGAGGGCAAGCTCGAGTTCACGCCGGCTCCCCAGTACCCGTGGTTCCAGGTCAACAACATGGGCCTCGAGCGTCCGTTGTTCTTTAAGGGCGAGGGCACTCACCATGTGCGTCTGGTCGTCGACGACGACATCGCGACCATCTTTGTCGATGATGTTGCGCTCAACGCTCGCTTCTGCAACAAGCAGGGCCAGGGTGTAGCGCTTACCGTCACCGACGGTGCGCTCAAGTGCGCAAACGCAACGATCGCGTCTCTGTAGCGGCAACGAACCGTTTTATGATTTAGAAAAGGAATGGAGAGGAACATGGACTACAAGGCAGTGTCCCAGCAAGTCGTCGACAACGTCGGCGGACTGGAGAACATCGAGGGCGCCACGCATTGCGTGACCCGTCTGCGTCTGGTGCTCAAGGATATGAGCAAATACAACAAGGCCGAGCTCGAGAACATCGATGGCGTCAAGGGCGTGCTGTACAACAGCGGCCAGCTCATGATCATCTTCGGTACCGGTACCGTCAACAAGGTTTACGATGAGTTTATGGCTCTGACGGGCGTTAAGGAGATTAGCGCTTCCGAGGTCAAGGGCGCCGAGGCGGACAAGAAGGGCAAGTTCTTCTCGGTCCTCAAGGTATTCTCGGACATCTTTATCCCCATCATTCCCGCCTTCGTCGGCGCTGCTATCATCATCGGCCTTAAGTCACTGATCGTTGCCAACGGCCTCTTTGGCATGGAGGGCAGCCTCGCCGATCACAGCGAGTTCCTCAAGAACCTCGCAAGCTTCTTTGCCATTATCGCCACCACGTTCGACTACCTGCCTGTCCTGGTTATGTACAGCGCGGTCAAGCGTTTTGGCGGTAACCCGATCCTGGGCATCCTCGTCGGTATCGTCATGGTTCACCCGAGCCTTATGAACCGCAATACGTTCGTTATGGACCCGACGGGTGCTGAGTACTGGAACTTCGGTCCGCTATCCATTCCCATGGTTGCTTTCCAGGGCGGTGTGTTCCCCGCAATCCTGACTGCCTGGTTTATGGCCAAGGTCGAAAAGATTGCCCAGAAGTACATCCCCGAGGTCGTTTCGTTCGTCTTTGTCCCGACCGTTACCCTGATTCTTGCTAACGTTGCCCTGTTCACCGTGTTCGGCCCGCTCGGCAACCTGATCGGTGACGTCCTCGCCGGCGTAATCGATATCCTGTACAACAGGATGGGTGTCTTTGGTGCCTTTGTCTTCGCCGCGTTCCTGCAGCCGCTCGTCGTTACCGGTACGCATCAGTTCATCCAGGGTATCGAGGCCAACCTCGTTGCCACGACTGGCTTCAACTACATCCAGGCCATCTGGTCGGTTTCCATCATCGCCCAGGGCGGCGGCGCCATCGGTATGTACCTCATTCACAAGAAGCACTCCAAAGAGCGCAACATCTGCATGTCGTCCTTTATCCCGACGCTGGTCGGAATCTCCGAGCCCGCTATCTTTGCTGCAAACATGCGCTACTCGATCATCCCGTTCATCTGCGCATGCATCGGTGCAGGCTGCGGCGGTGCCTTCGTCAAGCTCTTTGAGGTGCGCGCTATCGGTCAGGGTCTGACCGGCGTGCTTGGCCTGCTCATCGTCACACCCGAGACTCTCGTGTGGTATGTGGCTGGCAATCTCATCGCCTTCATCGTGCCGATCGTCTTGATCTTTGCCTACAACAAGGCAAAGGGCGTGCCGACCACCGATGAAGAGGGCGCTGGCGCTGGCTTCGACGTTAGCTTCTAGTTGAGCCGTTCAGCGTAATGTGCGGATAAGTCCATTTGGGGAAGGGCGTTCGGCTCGTGTGAGTCGAGCGTCCTTTCCTATAGACGAGAAGGTCAATGGCGATGTTTAATCAAAAAAACAAGGTGATGCGTGCGGACTATGAGCAGTGGCGTGCCGGACAGGATGAGACGGCGGCTCGCATCGCGTCCGACCCCGATAGGCTTTTGTTCCATGTGGAGCCTGAGCTTGGCTGGCTCAACGACCCCAACGGATTGGTGCAGATCGGTGATACGTATCACATCTATCATCAATACGATCCGTTCGATGCTGCGCATGGTGGTCCAGTGCTTTGGAACCATCTGACGACAAAGGATTTTGTGACATACGAGAATCACGGCCCCGTGCTGTTCCCCGATTCCAATTTGGATTCGAGTGGAGCGTATTCTGGTTCTGCCTTTGTACGTGATGGCAAGATTCACTACTTCTATACCGGCAACGTTAAGCATTTTGACCGCGATGATTACGACTACGTGTTGACGGGCCGTGAGCAAAACCAGATTCATATGGTTGCCGAGAATCCCGACGAATTGGGCGAGAAGTGCATAGCTGTTGGACCGGTCGATTACCCCGACGATATCGGTACGCACGTGCGCGACCCCAAGATCCTTGAGCACGATGGTATCTACTACATGGTTCTGGGCGCTCGTACGAAAGACGACCGTGGCTGCGTGCTTGTCTATACCTCGCGCAATCTTGAGGACTGGAGCTATGCGACGCGCATTGAGTTGGGCGAGAAGTTTGGCTTTATGTGGGAGTGCCCCGATCTGTTTGAGCTCGATGGCGAGCTTATTCTCGTTTGCTGTCCGCAGGGTGTGCCTGCCGATGGTTGGCGTTACCGCAATCCGCATCAGTGCGTGTGGTTCCCCATCGAGGCCGATTGGGAGGCGCCGAGCTTTAAAATCGTCAGGCAGGGCATGCCCCCGATGGTCGATGCCGGTTTTGATTTCTATGCTCCGCAGTCCTTTGAGGATGCTGCAGGCCGGCGTTTGATGATCGGATGGTCGGGTTGCCCCGACGCGACGGCAGAAAACCCGACGGTGGCGCGCGGATGGCAGTGCGCGTTGACGGTGCCGCGAGAGCTGAGCATACGCGATGGTAAGCTCTGCCAGCAGCCGGCGCACGAGATTGAGAGGATGCGCGGTGACTGCGTTCGCGCGACAGGCGGTGAAACCGTTGAGGAGCCGGGCCGCCTGTTTGATCTTGTGGTTTCCTGTGAGGGCGCCAAGATGGCCGAGCTCGAAATCCGCAAGGGTGTCTTTGTGCGTTATGCGGACGGGATGCTTACCCTCGACATGGGTGACGAAGGCTATGGGCGCGACCAGAGGTCGATCGAGCTCAGCGAGCTTCGCGACCTGCGCGTGCTTTCGGACACTACGATGGTCGAGATTTTTGCAAATGGCGGCGAGGCGGCACTTACGAGCCGTACCTATTCGCCGGCGGTTCCGGCGATGGGGTTGCATGCCGAGGGTGCGGCGTCGATGGATTTCTACCGCCTCGCGCATTAACCGTGTGTGGAGCGCGATTGGACTTGCTGGGCGGAATGTGTCGCAGTTGCTGCAGCGAACTACCGTTTATCGCGTATAGCTACCGTTTGCGGGATAAGTAACACTCATTTATAAACCGTGTAAAATTTCAGGTAAGCACGGAGTTTTCCAGGGAGACGCTGTCCTTTGTTGTGCGCAAGGGGCGGCGTCTCTTTGGCGCTTAGATGCTGTTGCACAACAGTGCGGTGGCCTGTGCTTGGTATTGGAAAGTCGACGTTGAGATAGGTCGTGATGATAATGGGCAAGTACGTAATCGTGGTTGAGTCTGGGTCGGATGTAACGCCGGAGCTCTGCGAGCGCTACGGCATCGTGCGCGTGCCCATGCATGTCACGATTGGTGACGAGACCGTCGAGGACGGCTCGATCGATCCGCTCGAGATTTATTCGCGCTGCAACGAGTTTGGTGTGATGCCCAAGACCAGTGGCTGTTCGCCAGCGGATTTTGCGCATGTGTACGACCGCATCCATGCCGAGCAGCCCGACGCGACCATTTTGCATCTTGCGTATTCCGAGGCCACGACCTGTTCACATCAGTCCTCAAAGATTGCGGCCCAGGGGCGCGACTATGTGTTCTCAATGGACACGCGCTTTGTCTCGGTAGGCCAGTCGCTCGTTGTCGTCGAGACCGCCAAATACATCGAGGCTCACCCCGATGCCACCGTCGACGAGATCTTTGCATTTACGAACTCCGTCATGGATCGCGTGCTGTTGGGCTTTGTTCCTACCGACCTTGCCTTCCTTAAGGCGGGCGGTCGCTTGTCCAACGTCGCGTTCCTCGGTGCCCATCTGCTCAAGATTAAGCCCTGCATTGAGGTGACGGGTGGTAAGTTCGTGGCGACCAAGAAGTTCCGCGGTTCTATGCTTAAGTGCGCCCGTGCCTTTATTGATCACATGGTAGAGAAGGGCGAGATCGACTACTCGCATATTGGCCTGGCGTATTCGGTGGGTCTTTCCGAGGAGTTGCGCGACGACATGGAAGTCTATGCACACGATCTTGGCTTTAAGGACGTTACCTGGACTCAGGTCGGCGGCGTCATCTCGAGCCACTGCGGCCCGACTGCTTTCGGCGCGGTGCTCACGCTTAAGGCGTAAAGGCCTGGCGTCTATCGATTTCTATTGCCACGGCGGCGGGCGGGTTGCGATAACCCTCCCGCCGCTCTTGCGTTGGGGTCAAATAGAACAACCCAATTGACCGCTAAACCATTTCACCATCATGCGTATGGGCTAGAATGGCTCTGGCATTTATGTAACTAAAACCAATGAGAGGCAAGGTAGCGGGAATGGCTGAGATGACGCTCGAGGGTGTGGACGCTCGTCCCGAGGACTCCGCGTTTGCCCTGGGCCGCGTACATTCGATTGAGACGATGGGAACGGTCGACGGACCCGGCATTCGCTTTGTGGTGTTTGTTCAGGGCTGTCCCATGCGCTGCGCGTATTGCCACAATCCCGATACCTGGTCTGTTAACGGCGGCACCATGGTGACTGTCGAGCACCTGATGGACGAGTTCCAGAGCAACCATGAGTTTTACCGCAGCGGCGGCATTACGGTTTCGGGTGGCGAGCCGCTCCTGCAGCCCGAGTTTTTGGCCGACCTGTTCCGTGCAATGCACAACAATCCCGATGGCCGCGTGCATACCTGCCTCGATAGCTGCGGATATGCGTTTGACCCCAACCACCCCGAGAAGTTCGATGCCGTTCTCAACGAGACCGATATGGTGCTGCTCGACATCAAGCATGCCGATCCGGCTGAGCATAAAAAGCTGACCGGTTGCGATCCCGCACGCATTCTGGCGTTTGGCGATGAGCTGGCACGTCGCAAGATTAAGGTTGTTATTCGCCACGTGGTGGTGCCGGGTATCACCGATACGGTGGAGGAGTGCGAGGCACTCGGTCGCCTGATCGCTCCATGGCACAACGTGGTGGGCCTGGAAATGCTGCCGTATCACACCATGGGTGTCGTCAAATATGAGCAGTTGGGGATTCCCTATAAGCTTGAGGGCGTGCCCCAGATGGATACCGCGCGCATGCCCGAGCTGCGCAACGCCGTCATGACGGGCATGAAAAAGCGCCGCGCGGAACTCAAAAACGCCATCGGCTAGCGAGCCATTTTCGCTCCCCAAGGGCACTCATTGGGGACAGACTTAAATGAGTGCCCCTGGGCACCTAGTTGATTGCTAAAGAGCCCCGTCAAGTTGCGGTGGAATAGTTCTTGATTTTCGGCTTATGCCGTCCAAACAGGAACTATTTCACCGCAACTGCGTTTTGGGTAGAGATGTGCAACAGAATTGGCAAAAATGCATAGAAACGCTTGTGGTTTCTTTAAAGACACCTTAAACGCCACTGAATATCTTTGGAAAGAAATGCCTGCTCGGTATCATGCTGCTCGTATATAAACGGTAGCAGTCAGGAGACCACGTGCGAAACATCGCATCGCGGGACGAGTATGTGCCGCAGCATGGCAGCAGATATAAGACGAAGGACACGTCTTCGCGTGGCCTTGCCGACACTCGCATCCGCGTGAGGAAGATTGCCGCCATTGGGATGCTAACGTCGGCGGTTATTATCCTCGGAATTACCGCCAAAACCTACGCGTCGGAGCGAATGGCACACTCAGATGCGTCAACGGTACAGACGCAAAACAAAAAGGTCTCTGAATCTAAAGTCACCGCAAGTCAAACCCTGTCGACAGCGAACCTCAAGACGGGGCTTTCGAAGGCGGACTTTAACGATATTCCCTCAGGCGATACCGTGCAGACCTTCTCACTGGTTGATGACCAGATCCTCGCCCTGGAGGATGAGAACCTCGCCGCACTCCAGAATGCGCTTGACCAGGCGCAGGAGCTGGGCGATGTGGGCGTGGTGTTTTACGACCTGTCGAGCGGTAAGGGCGTGACGTATAACGCTGATGTCGAGGTGTACGGTGCGAGTAGCTACAAGGCACTCTATGCGTTGTACATTTGCGAATCTCTGGTCGAGACGGGCCAGGTTTCACTCGATGACTCCCTTGGCACCTATGGTGGCTACAACATGGGTTGGCAGACGGTACGCGACTTGATCGAGGCTGCGGTCGTTTATTCAGACAACGATTCGTTTATTGCGTTACGTGCGGCGTTTGACCGTGTCGGTTACGAGGATTGGATTGTCGGTCTTGGCATCGATTACGATACGGCACTGGATCCGATGAGTGATTTTCCGACCTACTGCCCGCGCACTTCTGCGAGGTTATGGCGTGAGATGAGCGAGTATCTGAGCATGGATACCGAGACTTCACAGTGGTTGTCGGGCCTTCTGGCATCAACATCGCGCTCGTTTATTCGTGATGGCATTGCGGACGAGCAGGTTTTGGTGCGCAACAAGGCAGGCTGGATTAGCGAGGATGGTTACTATTCGACATGCGATGCAGGCCTCATCGACATCGATGGCCGTACCTATGTCATGAGCGTCATGACATCGATGCCATGGAGTGACCGTTCGAGCGAGGTTACGGCCGCGATTGCAAAGGCTCTGTTTGATACGCGAGCTGCACTGGCTTAGCGTGTTCGTTTGGCGAGGTCAAACAAAATGCTGGTACCATACCTTGGTTGAGAATTTCGTATAGGTTTGGGGAATGGTATGGCTACCATCGCGATTATCGGTGCGCTCGAAAAAGAGATCATGCAGATTAAGGAAGAGCTGAGCGACGTTTGCGAGGCACGGGAGGCAGGCTTGGCCGTTGTGAGCGGTGAGCTCGACGACCTGACAGTTGTCGCCACAACGGCGGGCATGGGCACGGTGAACGCCGCCGCTGCAACACAGCACCTCATTAGCAAGTATGCTCCGCAGGCTGTTGTGTTTTCGGGCATTGCGGGCGGTTTGAACCCCAAGCTCCATATCGACGACGTGGTCATTGGCAAACGCCTACGCTATCTGGATACCGATACCGCGCTTATCGCCGAGTCCGCACCGGGGCTCGAGGAGTTTGGCTCGACGCCCGCGCTGGTCGATATTGCCGCCGACGTGCTTGCTGAGCGTGGGTTTGTTGACGCTTCGAAAAATGCAGTCGCTTCGAACGAGGGCACCAAGCAGTTCCTGGTCGGCACGATTGCCACGGGTAACCGCTTTGTGACGGGCGCCACCATGCGCAACGACGCTATCGAGGCGACGCATGCCGATTGTGTCGGCATGGAGGGCGCGGCAATTGCCCATGTCGCAACCAAAAATGGTGTCGATTGCCTGGTGTTGCGCGCTATCAGCGATAATTGTGACGAGGCGTACGATGCAATTTGCGAGCGAGAGTTCGATCTGTTCGAGTACGCGCGTGTCGCAAGTGACATTACGCTCGATATCGTCCGCCGCATTGCCGCTGCGCAATAGCGCGTCTATTTGTAAGAACCTACGACCAAGGAGTGTCCATGGCCGATTCCATTAACTACCAGCTTGCCAAGTTCGTCGCCAGCTATGGCAAGGTTTCGCAGATTCCCGAGTCCACCTGCCCCGAGGTGAGCTTTGTCGGCCGCTCCAACGTGGGCAAGTCGTCGATTATGAACAAGCTATTTGGCCGCAAGAACCTAGTCAAGGTTTCCAGTACGCCGGGCAAGACGAGCAACATCAACTTCTTTGAGGCCGATGACGTGCATTTCGTGGACCTGCCGGGTTACGGTTTCGCCCGTCGCTCCAAGGCCGAGCGCGACCGCTGGGCCGAGCTTATCGGCGACTTTTTCGACTCCGAGCGCAGCTTTAACTTGGTCGTCTCACTGGTGGACATTCGTCACGACCCCAGCAAGCTCGACCACGACATGATCGACTACCTACAGGGCAACGAGTTCAACTTTATCGTCTGCCTCACCAAGGCTGACAAGCTCAGCCGCACCCAGCAGGCCCGCCAGGCAGCAGCCATCAAAAAGCAGCTCAACGTCCCGGCCGAGAACGTGATCATCACAAGCTCCCAGACCGGCACCGGCATCGACGAACTCAAAAAGCGCATCGCCGAGGCTTGCCTCTAATTAGCGCTCCAGCCTAGCAAGAGCCCCTATCAATAAAAGGCCATAATTTCAGCCCGGCGCCCCTTCAAAGCGTGGGTCCCTGTAGACATCGCCAGTCACGTTACCATAGGGCCACCCAGGGGCATCCCCTTAAAAACATTCCGCAGCACGAGGCCCGCTTATCCGTAGCTCCGAAGGAGCAGGATAAGCGGGCCTCAAGTGCGAGGACGTTTTTAAGGGGATGCCCCTGGGTGGCCCGGACAGACCGATCGGCGATGTCTACAGGTACTCGATTTGAGCGCCTTCCGTGTCGCACGTCAGAATATGCGTATCACACTTAGGGAACTGCTCACGCAGCTTGACCTGCAGGAACTTTGCCACGATGGTGTCGTCGGTTACAGCCATGAGGGTCGAGCCCGAACCGCTGATCCAGATGGTCTTGGCACCGCCGTTAAGGCAGGTGTCGCGCACAGCGTTGTAGTCGGGAATCAGACGGCGACGATAGGGTTCCTGGATGCGGTCGTCATTGGCGGCGGCAATCAGGTCAAGGTCGCCGGTCTCCAGGCCGCGCGTCATGCCGGCGATGCGGCCCATTTGCCATACGGCGGTGGAGAGTGGAATCTCCTGCGGCACAACCTTGCGCGCCTCGCTCGTATGCACCTCGTAGGGCGGAATCACGGTAATAAAACGCAAGCGATCGCTCACCTCGTAGCGCAGACACTGGGGGAGCGAATCAGTCGGCGTAAAGGAACAGACGGCGCCGCCCAGGATAGCGGGGGCGACGTTATCGGGATGGCCCTCGACCTCGGTGGCAATGCGGACGAGCTCAGCGCGGTCGACGGTATGGCCCGTCAGCGCGGCGGCCGCCATAATGCCGGCGACGACGCAGGTGGAGCTGGAACCCAGGCCGCGGGCGACGGGCACGTCGGTCTGGATGTCGATAGCGACGGGGAAGGCCGGCTCGCCCCATGCGGCCAGCGCATCGACAAAGCTGACGTAGACCAGGTTGTTCTCGTTTTGGAACTCCTCGGGGCATCCGGTGATGGTGAGCTTATCGGCGCGCTCGAAGGTGAAGTGCGAGTAGAGGCTGACGGCCATGCCGAGGGTGTCGTAGCCGATGCCTAGGTTTGCGCTTGTTGCTGGGACGGTGATCTTGATCATGTGGGTCCTCCTGGCGTGCCTGGCTGTTTAGTTCGCTGCTCGGGCAGTCCTGCGCAAGACGGAAAGCACATTAAGTGCTTTCCTTTGCGTGCGGAACTCGCGACGAACTAAACAGCCAGGCACGCTGTGCACGTTCGTCATCATCCCGGGGGTTATCTGATGGAAGAAGGTGCGCCGGCTTTCGCCGGCGCTTAATAAGGGGTTTAGTTGGTTGCTATCTTTTTTGCAGCCTGCTCTACGTAGCTGGCCATCTCATCGACGTCGCAGACGTCTTCGAAGCGGACGGGCTTGGACTCGAGTTCGGCGAGCTGGGTCGGGGCGACCGTATTGGTTGCCTGCTCGAGCACGCGCATGGCCTCAAAGTCGTCCTCGGGAACGTCGAGGCCCAGGGCGTCGCAGCAGGCGCGCGGGAACTTGTAGGGGCTGGCGGTCGAAAGCAGCACGCGGGCCTTGGCGCCCTCGGCGGGAGCGACCTTTTCGAAGACGTGATAGCCGCAAGCGGTGTGCGGGTCGATCACGTAGCCGTTTGCATCCCAGCAGCTCTTGATGGCAGCACGGACCTCGTTCTCACTGGCCCAACCGCAGCCAAACACGTTCTGGATCTTGGTCAGCAGCTCGGCGGGCACCTCGTAGCGACCCGTCTGGGCAAGCTGCTCCATAAGGCCGGCAACGAGCTCGCAGTCGCCATCGGACAGGAAGTAGAGCATGCGCTCCAGGTTGGAGCTAATGAGGATGTCCATCGACGGCGAGATGGTCGTGAAGAACGGACGGTTGCGGTCGTAGACGCCGGTGGTCAAGAAGTCAGCGAGCACGTTGTTCTTGTCGCTCGCGACGATGAGCTTGGCGACGGGCAGACCCATGCGCTTGGCATAGTAGCCGGCCAGGATATCGCCAAAGTTGCCGGTCGGTACGCAGAACTCCACGGCGTCGCCGGCCTCGATGGCGCCGGCGCGCAACAGCTGCGCATAGGCGGCAAAGTAGTAGACAACCTGCGGCACCAGGCGGCCGACGTTGATGGAGTTGGCGCTCGAAAGCACCGTGCCGGCGGCCTCAAGACGCTCGGCAAGCTCCTTATCGGCAAAGATGCGCTTGACGGCGCTCTGGGCGTCGTCAAAGTTGCCGCGGATGCCGCAGACGGCGACGTTATCGCCCTCCTGCGTGGACATCTGCAGATTCTGCACGCGGCTGACCTTGCCCTCGGGATAAAAGACGGTGATGCCCGTGCCCGGGGCGTCGGCAAAACCGGCGAGCGCGGCCTTGCCCGTGTCGCCCGACGTGGCGGTGACGATCATGATGCGCTCGGCGCCGCCGTCCTTGGCGGAAGTGCGGGCCATCAGACGGGGGAGCATCTGCAGGGCGACGTCCTTGAAGGCGCTTGTGGGGCCGCCAAAGAGCTCCATCACATAGGTCTGAGGGGCGTCAGCGCCCGGCGCAGCGTCGAGTTTAACGAGCGGCGTAACCTCTTCACTCGCGAACGTGCCGCGATATGCCTCGTCGACACACGCCGAAATTTCTTCGGCCGTGTAATCATTCAGTAACATTCCCAACACATCTTGAGCGATTTCAAAGTACGATTTATCTGCAAGCGAGCTGATATCGACCTGCTGGGTGCCGAGCTCGTCCGAGACAAACAAACCCCCGTCGGGAGCGATGCCGGTGCGGATTGCCACCTTACTTGAGCACGATAAAGTGCGTCCTCGTGTACTATGATAAGTTCCCATATAACACTGCTCCTCGGATGCCTTGGTCCCAATCGGTGAAACCATGGTATCAGAGCGTGCAAAATAGGTTCGCAGAGGCTTTTTAGAAAGGTAACCTCCAGCCCATGATTAAGATTGCCAAGTTTGGCGGCTCGTCGGTCGCCGACGCCGAACACTTTAAGAAGATCAAGGCCATTGTCGATGCCGACCCGGCTCGCCGTTTTGTGGTGGTTTCCGCCTGCGGTCGCCGCTTTAAGGGCGACACCAAGGTGACCGACCTGCTCTACTTGGTTAATGCGCACGTTAAGTACCACGTGTCGTGCGAGGAGCTGCTCGAGGACATTGGCCAGCGCTACTTTGATATTGCCGACGAGCTGGAGCTCACCTATCCCATCCGCGAGGAGTTTGCGGCCTTTGCCGAGCGCGCCCGCTCGGGCGGCTACTCCACCGAGGAGCTCGTGAGCCGTGGCGAGTACTTCACCGCTCGCCTGATGGCCGAGTACCTGGGCCTGCCGTTCTTGGACGCCGCGACGGTTGTGGCGTTCCATCACGACGGTACGCTCAGCATGAACCGCACCTCCGAGCTGGTGCAGGAGTACGGCCAGCAGGGCGGCTTTGTTATGCCCGGTTTCTACGGCGCGACGCGAGAGGGCCAGATCAAGCTGCTCGACCGTGGCGGCGGCGATATCTCGGGCTCGATCCTGGCCAAGTGCCTGGGCGCCGATCTGTACGAGAACTGGACCGACGTCTCGGGTTTCTATTCTGCCGATCCGCGTATTGTTCCCGAGGCTCAGCCCATTGCGCGCGTTACCTACGAGGAGCTGCGCGAGCTTTCGTACATGGGCGCAAGCGTCCTGCACGAGGAGGCCGTGTTCCCCGTGCGCGAGGCGGGTATTCCGCTGGTCATCAAGAACACCAACGCGCCGCAGGACCCCGGCACCATCATTAGCGAGACGGCTGACGAGGGCGAGGCGGAGCCCATCATTACCGGTGTGACCGGCAAGCGCGGTTTTGTCGCCATCAACGTTGCCCGCGACCGCACCAAACCCCGTGTCGGTTTTATGCGCCGCGCGCTTTCGGTCTTCGAGCGCTATGACGTTTCCGTCGAGCACATGCCCACCGGTGTCGACCGCTTTGGCGCCGTGGTGCAGGAGCGGGACGTTCACGATTCACTGTACTCGCTCGTGGGCGACATTCAGCAGGAGGTCGAGCCGCTCGAGATCGAGGTTGTCGAGGGTCTGGCACTTATCGCGACCGTCGGCCGTAACCTGCGCGGTCGTGCCGGCATCTCGGGCCACCTGTTTGGCATGCTTGGCCAGGCTGGCGTGAGCGTGCGTATGATTTCGCAGAGCTGCGACGAGATCAATATCATCATCGGTGTGGAGGAGAAGGACTTTGATCTGGCGATTCAGACCATTTACCGCGCCTTCTCCGACGAGAACGGCATTGTGAAGGTCTCCGATCTGGAGGCTCCCGCGCCGGTCGATCCCGCTCTGGTCGCGCTCCACAAGTAGCTGCTATCCCAGTAGATTTTTGGACTTGCCTCAAAAATCTATGGCGGGGCGTTTCGTTTCGGTTTCGTTTCGACGGGGCGGGTTTCGTGCCCGCCCCGTTCTTGTATACACTGGCAACAATAATCGGCCTGCTTGGCGTGCGGGCAAAAGCCACAACCTTTAAAGGGGGAAGCATGAAACAGTACACGGTTGCTATTTTGGGCGCGACGGGAGCCGTGGGCACCCAGATGCTCGAGTGCCTCAACGAGCAGGAGTTCCCGGTTGGCAAGCTCAAGCTGCTGGCGAGCGAGCGTTCTGCGGGCAAGACCGTCGAGTTCCGTGGCGAGCAGATCGTGATCGAAGAGGCTTGTCCCGAGGCCTTTGAGGGCTGTGACATTGTGCTTGGAGCTGCCGGCGACGACATCGCGAAGGAGCTACTGCCCGAGGCCGTCAAGCGCGGCGCCGTCGTGGTCGACAACAGCCATGCCTTCCGCATGGATCCCGAGGTGCCGCTGGTTGTGCCCGAGATCAATGCCGACGACATCAAGTGGCATCACGGCCTTATCGCCAACCCCAACTGCGCGACCATTATCGGCCTGGTTCCCACGTGGCCGCTGCATCAGCTCGCTGGCGTGAAGCGCATGATCGTCTCGACGTACCAGGCGGCTTCGGGTGCTGGCGCCCCCGGTATGGCCGAGCTCGAGGCTCAGCTGGCCGCCCTGGGCCGTGGCGAGGAGATTCCCGAGCCGCGCGCGTTTGCCGCCCAGCTCGCGAGCAACCTGATTCCGCAGATTGGCGGCGTCAAGGAGGAGGGCTTTACCTCCGAGGAGATGAAGTTGCAAAACGAGGGCCGCAAGATCATGCATCTGCCCGAGCTGCGCGTGAACTGCACCTGTGTGCGCGTGCCCGTGCTGCGCTCGCACTCCGAGAGCATCACGCTTGAGTTCGAGCGCGACATCACGGTGGAAGAGGCCCGTGCCGCGCTGGCTGCCGCTCCGGGTGTCAAGCTAGTTGACGACATGAGCGCCGAGGATGCGCACGACCGCTTCCCCATGCCGATGGACACCTCCGACCAGGACCTGATTTGGGTCGGTCGCGTACGCCGCGACATCTCGAACCCCGAGGCCGCGCGTGGCATCACCTTCTGGTGCTGCGGCGACCAAATCCGTAAGGGCGCGGCAACCAACGCCGTCCAGATCGCTAAGCTGCTCTGCGAGTAGTGTGACCTGTCCGGCGGGGGCCGGGCTTGGTTTTCAGAACGTCCTCGACCATGTGTGGCGCCTTGTCCTGCTCCTTCGGAGCCGCGGACAAGGCGCCACACTGGTCTGCGGAGTGTTCTGAAAACCAAGCCCGGCCCCCGCCTGCGGTGACGCTGCTGCAAGCGACCTGCGATGGGACCGTTGTTGGTTGGGGCCGCTGGGCTGATGTGAGGGCACGTGGCTGTTGCGGGTCCTAGTCCCGGCGGCGGCCTCGGCGCTTTGCGCCTGCCGCCTTGGGGGGACTGTGGGGCGCGGCCGGCAGCTGCGGCGCGTTGCGCTTGCTGCCTGGGGTGACTGCGGGGCCGTGACGGCAGCCGCGGCGCTGTCGCGCCTGCTGCCTGGGGCGACTTTGGGGTTGGGGTGAATCGGGGTCTAATACTTTCCCGTGAAGTGAACGAGCTTATTTGGACCCCCGAAGCATTGGCATATTTTGACCGCTATTTCCTGCGGTTTTACAGCGTGAATCCTGCGGTTTTTTGGGCTAAAGGTGTGGATGCTCCGGGGCTTCGTTTTTACTCGTTCACTTCTCGGGAAAGTATTAGAGCTCAGCTGATAGAGGTACCTCTCTGGCGTCGAAGCCCTGCGTCTTCTTCGCTTGATTGGGGAAAACAGCCTCGCTTAAGCAATTGCGAGCCCGCCCAGACGTATCTGTGGGGTTGTCTGCACAATTCGCGGTATTATGTTGCGGAGTTTTGAAAGGAGCCGCTGGTGGTCACGACGACGTTTGCTTCGCCTTTGGGCGAAATCCTGCTTGCCGCTGATGGCCGCGGTTTGACGGGGCTTTGGTTTGAGGGGCAGGAGCACTTTGGCTCCACGCTTCTCAAAGAAGATCCCGAACATGTTGAAGGCGCCGATGCGGTTTCTGGTACCGGTGGGATGTCTTCGGTGAGTCCGGCAAATGGCGCGGCTTCTTCGGTGCTTGAGCGTTCTTGGGCTTGGCTGAATGCTTATTTTGCGGGGCAGGAGCCTCGGTTTACGCCGCCGTTGCATATGATTGGCACGGCGTTTCAGCGTGAGGTTTGGTTTGAGCTGCTTTCTATCCCGCGTGGCGAGGTCGCTACGTATGGTGAGATCGCCCAGCGTGTTGCGGCTCGACATCGTGTACCGGGAAACGAAGCACCTGTTGTGTCTCCCCGTGCCGTGGGGGCCGCGGTCGCGCGGAATCCTATTTCGATCATTGTGCCGTGCCATCGCGTGGTTGCCGCCGACGGCTCGCTTAACGGATATGCCGGCGGGCTTGACCGCAAGGAGTGGCTGCTTCGGCTCGAGGGCGCGTACGAGGAATAACGTTCGAGCACTTTGCATAGCCAAGACGCCGTGAAAGAACGGGATGCGCTTTCCGAATGGCGTCCCAAACGGAAACCGTGTCCCGGAATACAGCCTTAGAGTGGGATGCCGTTTCCGGTTGAGACCACTTGCTTGGACATCTTTCTACGCCCGCTTCTGCAGGGCATAGATCGACTTATCCATGTTGAACAGGTAAGCCGCGACGCAGACGATGAAGAATGCCGGCAGATTACCGAAACCGAAGACTTCGCAGCCAATCAGGATGGGTGCGAGCAGCGTATTGGTGGCGCTGCCAAAGACGGCTGCGTAGCCCAGCGCGGCGCAAAGCGCGATGGACATGCCGAGTTGAGCCTCGTTATGGCGACATCTGGGTAACAGAAAGGCCCGCGTTCCTCAGAGGCAAGATAGGCAATTCTGCTTTTGAGGTAGATCTCAATTCTGCCGACCGCATCAAACATTAACTGCCGGAGGGCTCGGTCAAATTCATACGTGTAGATGATGGTTTCGAATGTTGTGCCTTCGCGAAAGATGGTAATCCCGGACTTGCATTTGGTTTTGTAGGGAAACCAGTAGGCCGACAGTCTGTAGTGGCCGACTTCGACCAAAGCTCGCTCGAGTTCGCTTTGATCAGAGCACTTAAGACCCCTGTATTCTGTCAATAGTGCTATTTGTTCGTTGATGGATATCCGCGACTTCCGGTATTTCATTTAAGCCTCTTGATAGAAAAAGAGCTGGAGTTGCGCATCGTTGAGAGGCTTTCCAGCTTTAGCAAAACAAACTTATAAGATGCGACGGGCCGCGTCAAGATAATTACCGGACGGCCTAGGAGGCGGCTGGTTGGCTGGCTTAAAACCTAGCGCGTGAGATGACGCTCCACGCTATTCAGCGCGCTTGATAGGATGACGAACCACAGTCTTAAGTTTCTCCGGTGCACATTTGCGTGGATCGGAGAGATAGATTTCGTGATGGAAACGGGTGTCTGAGAAGTCGGGGACATAGCCCTGCTCGGTCGTGTATTCATTCATAGCGCCTACGGTCGCCGGTTCGTTGTCGTAGGGCCCGGTGTGCATGCATTGAACGCAGAGGCCCTCGTCAACTTTAAGCAGCTCGACGGCAGAAAAGTCAAGTTTCTTTTTGGTCGTGGCTTCCGCGACTGCCCAGTCAAAGTCATCTCGGGTGACGAAATCGGGCAGGCGAATGCACGAGATAAAGTTGAAATCGTCCTTGCGTACATAATCGATGTCGCCGCTCGGGGAGTCTTGCCACCAGAAACCCTCGAGCGGCGGTACCGCAAAGTCGAAATAGCCCTTGATACTCCTTGAGCCTTTCTTCGACATCTTGACGGTATAGGCGATGCCGTAAAGCAGCGGCAGGGCGTTTTGATACTCGCCACCTTCGGTATTTGGGTCGCCCTTTCCGCGAACGGCAACGTAGCTCATAGGCGGGACAGTTACGATGCTCGGCTTGCTTGCAGGTTTGTAGAGCTCCTTGCATTCCTTCTTAAAGTCGAACGCCATGTTGGCCGCCTTTCTGCGTATTGGCCTGCTTAGATAACGGAATCATATCATAGAAACGAACAGCTGTTCGAATTATTTTGCTGACAGATAGAGATGCGTGCGTTGTGTTTGGCGGTCGGCCTGACCCCGTCGATGATTTCTCTGCCTTCCCGGCGCTTGCCTGCGCTCCCCGTTTCCCCATATAAAACCTGCCAAAATGAACCTGTCCCTTTTTGGTCGGCGTGAAATGGGTAATACTAAAGAGTTATCCGACCAGATGGGAATTAATCGATGGCTTATATCGAATTCAAAGACGTCATCAAGGCGTACGGCGAGGGCGATGCCCGCATTCACGCGCTCGACGGCGCGAGCTTTACCGTTGAGCGCGGCGAGCTCGCCATTATCCTGGGCGCCTCGGGTGCCGGCAAGACTACGGCGCTCAACATCCTGGGTGGCATGGATACGGTAACCTCCGGCACTGTGACGGTGGACGGGCGCGACGTGAGCTCCGCCAACGAGGCACAGCTCGTGGAATACCGCCGTGCCGACGTCGGCTTTGTCTTCCAGTTCTACAATCTGGTCCCCAACCTGACGGCGCTCGAAAATGTCGAGCTTGCGGCGCAGATTTGCCCCGATTCGCTCGATGCCGAGCAAACGCTTCGTCAGGTTGGCCTGGGCGACCGTCTTGCTAACTTTCCGGCGCAGCTTTCGGGCGGCGAGCAGCAGCGTGTGTCCATCGCCCGCGCGCTGGCCAAAAACCCCAAGTTGCTCCTGTGCGACGAGCCCACGGGCGCACTCGACTATAAAACCGGCAAGCAGATCTTGCAGCTGCTGCAGGATACCTGCCGCAAGCAGGGCATTACGGTCATCATCATCACGCACAACTCCGCGCTCGCGCCCATGGCCGATCGCCTGATCCGCTTTAAGAGTGGTCGCGTGGAGAGCGAGACGGTCCAGCAAAATCCCGTGCCGATCGAGACAATCGAGTGGTAGTGCCCATGAATCAGGATCGCCAAAACAGCCTACGCCGCGACGCGCAGAACACGGAGCGCGAGCAGGATTTTACGACCTACCGCACTGCCCAAAGCTCAAACGATATGGTGCCGGCGGTGTTTCGCCGTGGCATCTACCGCACAATCCGAGGCAGTCTTAAGCGCTTCTTGTCCATCGTGGTCATCACCGCGCTCGGCGTGAGTGTGATGTGCGGTCTTAAGGCGGGTTGCGAGGATCTGTGCGATTCGGTCGACGCTTACTTTGACCAGCAGAATGTTTATGACATCAACGTGCAGTCGACCTATGGTCTTACGCGCGACGATCTTGCTGCGATCCAAGAGGTCGATGGCGTCGAGACGGCCGAGGGCATCTATACCGAGACTGCCTATACCGCCGTTGGTACCACGCGCGAGCGCGTAGTCGTGCAGAGCCTTTCCAAAGAGAATATCGATCAACCGGTGCTGGTGAGCGGCGATTTGCCCGAGAGCGCCGGCGAGGTCGCGGTGACTTCGAAATTCCTGAAGGCTTCGGGCAAAAAGCTCGGCGATACGGTGAGTTTTGCCGCCAATGATGCGAGCTCGTCGAACCAAAGCGCCAAGGACCAGTTTGCTGCGGGCGATTACACCATTACGGCCGAGGTTCTCGATCCTACTGATGTGAGCTCCGACTCGACCGTCAACGCCTTTCGCGCTGCTTCGACTGCGGACTATAAGTTCTATGTGAGCGAGGATGCCGCGGCATCTTCTTCCTACTCCGCGGTCCACGTGATCGTCGAGGGAGCCAAGAGCCTCAACTCCTATTCGGATGCCTACGCGGCAAAGATCAACAAGGCCAAGGGCAATATCGAGAAGATCCGCGAGGAGCGTGAGAAGGCGCGCGCTCAGGAGCTGACAGTCGACACGCCGGCAAGCTTAGATGCGGCTGAGCGCCAGACGAATATGCTCTTTGGGATTGAACAGGGCAACATCAACCGCATGGCAGAGGGCAGCGACGAGCGTGCGCAGGCGCAAGCCGACCTGGACCAGCGCCGTGCCGCCGCCGACCAGCAGTTTGCCGATGCCCGCGCCGAGCTCTCTGACCTGGGCGAATGCACCTGGTACATCCAGGACCGCGGCAATATCGCAAGCTACTCGAGCGTAGAGAGCGACAGTTCTTCGATCGAGGCCATCGCCACGGTTTTCCCATTTATCTTCTTTGTCGTTGCTGTGCTCATCAGTCTTACCACCGCCACGCGCATGGTCGAGGAGGAGCGCACGCTCATCGGCCTGTACAAGGCACTCGGCTATTCGAGCGGGCGTATTCTGTCCAAATACGTGGACTATGCGCTGTGGGCGTGTCTGATTGGCGGCGTGCTCGGCAACATTATCGGATTTGTGGGCCTGCCGCTGTTCCTGTTTACGGTGTTCGACGACATGTATTCACTGCCTCAGATGCTGCTTTCGTACGACATCGTGTCGTCGCTCGTGTCGGTGGCGCTGTTTGCCGTGGGCGTGGTGGGCGCTACGATTATCGCCTGCCGCCACGAGATGGCCGAGACCCCAGCCTCACTCATGCGCCCCAAGGCCCCGCGCGCTGGCTCGCGCATCTTGCTTGAGCGTATCGGCTTTATCTGGCGTCGCATGGGCTTTTTGAACAAGGTGGCGGCGCGTAACCTGTTCCGCTACAAAAAGCGCGCCTTTATGACCATCTTCGGTATCGCCGGCTGCACAGCGCTCGTGATCTGCGGAATGGGCATCCGTGATACGTCGGTGGCGCTTTCGCCCAAACAGTACGGGCATATCACGCGCTACGACCTGCTGGCTGTCGCCAATCCCGACGATTTTTCGCAGACGTGCGCGGCATTGGATGAGCGCAGCGCGGCCAATGATTTCAACGTGACCGTGACCTCGACCCTGCCGATTATGACCGACAACGTCACCTTTACATTCGGCGGCAAGAGCGAGACCGTGCAGCTGATAGTGGTGCCAGATGACCGCACGAACGACCTGGACGACTACGTGTGTCTCGAGGACGAGTCCAAAGAGCCGCTATCTTTGCGCGACGGAGATGTGTATCTGAGCAAGAGTTCACAGCTGGTTCTTGGGATTCAGCCGGGCGACACGGCGCAGGTCCAGGATTCGTCGCTCAACGTCGCCAAGGTCAAGGTTAGCGACATCTCGCTCAACTATCTGGGCAACACGCTTTACATGACACAGGGCACCTATGAGCGCGCGTTCGGTCGAAGCGTGCGCCTTAACGGCGTCTTTGTGCTGCTTAAGGGCTCATCTTCTGACCAGATTGCGTTTAGCAAGAAGATTAAGAGCGACGGTTGGCTCACCATCTCGAGCACGGCCGAACATTGGCAGAACTACGAGGCGAACTTTACGATTATCAATTCTGTCGTGGTGCTCGTGACCTTTATGGCGGCGTGCCTGTCGTTTGTGGTGGTGTTTACGCTGTCCAACACTAACATCTCCGAGCGCGAACGCGAGCTGGCGACCATCAAGGTGCTGGGCTTCCGCCGTGGCGAGGTGCACCACTACGTCAACAAGGAGACGTTGATCCTCACGGCGATTGGCACTGCACTGGGCGTGCCGCTGGGTGGCCTGCTTGCCGAGAGCTTTACGTACATCCTGCAGATGCCGTCGCTGTACTTTGACGTCGAAGTCGAGCCGCTGAGCTACGTGCTTGCCGTGGTGCTTTCCTTCGGCTTTACGATCATCGTCAACCTCGCCACCAACCGAACCCTCAACAAGATCGACATGGTCGGCGCCCTCAAGAGCGCCGAGTAACCTGTCCTGGGATTCAAGTTCTAGCGAGCTGCCGACGCGCCCGCAGCAGTATTTTTGCATAAACCGCTCCGCCAAATGCATACTTTGACGGGGCGGTTGCTTTTTGCCCACAGGTACCCCAGGGGGCGCCGTGCAAATTCCGGAGTATTCAGCATCCCGGGGTCCGCGGGCGCGGGGGCGGGTGCACAAAACCGCGCTGAAAGCCCCGATTCTGAGTCCCAACGCCTCTAGAGCCGCTCGTTTTTTTACAGGATGCGGCCCATGGTGCCTGCCTTTCGCCCAAAATCCAGTATGCAGGCACCCTCGGCTGCTGAATACTCCCAAAAATGCACGCCGCATCCTACCCCACGCACTTGCAGCAAGAAGACGAATAGCCTCGGCCTCCCTAGTTACCGCAGGAGGCCCCAGGGCTTACCTCCCAAATCTTTCCGCAGGACAGAAGGGCCCCGCCGCGCGAAGCGCACGGCGGGGTCCTGACATGTCCGAGGACGATTTGGGAGGTAAGCCCTGGGGCCTCCGATGGGGGCGGTTACAGCCGAGGCTATTCGTCGCCGAAGCTGATGCCCAACGCCTTGGCCTCGCGCACCAGATCACTCTGGGGGTCGACAAACTTCAGCTTGCCGGCGACCTCCTCGAGCGGCATGTGGCACATCTTGCCGTCGCGCAGGGCAATCATGTAGCCAAACTCGCCGCGCAGACAGCCGAGCGCTGCCTCGACGCCGCACTGGGTCGCAAAGATGCGGTCCTGGGCGTCGGGCTGACCGCCGCGCTGCGTGTGGCCGGGGATGGCGACGCGGGTCTCGCGACCGGTCTTGGCCTCGATCTCCTTGGCGATGTCGTAGACGATCGACGGACTCGTACGCTCGGCGAGCTTCTTCTTGTACTCCTTCTTGGACAGCGCCGCGTCCTCCTTTGAGATAGCACCCTCGGCGACGGCCACGATGGTAAAGCGGCTGCCGGTCTCCATGCGATGCTCGATGGTCTTGATGACGTTATCCATGTCGTAGGGAATCTCGGGAATCAAGATGACATCCGCGCCGCCCGCGACGCCGGCATACAGCGGGATCCAGCCAACCTTGTGGCCCATGATCTCGATAACGAACACGCGGCCGTGGCTCGAAGCGGTGGTGTGGATGTCGTCGATGCACTTGGTGGCGACGTCGATGGCGCTCGTAAAGCCAAACGTCAGCTCGGTGCCCCATGTGTCGTTATCGATGGTCTTGGGCAGGGCGATAACGTTTAGGCCCTCTTCGCGCAGGCGGTTGGCGGTCTTGGTGGAGCCGTTACCGCCCAGCATAAACAGGCAGTCGAGCTGCAGCTTATGATAGGTGTGGACCATCGCCGGCACCTTCTCGACGCCGTCAGCCTCGGGAATGTCCAGACGCTTGAACGGTGTGCGGCTCGTGCCCAGGATGGTGCCGCCGCGGGTGAGGATGCCGCTAAAATCGGCGGGCGTCATGACACGGAATCTGCTGTAGATAAGGCCCTGGTAGCCGTCCTCAAAACCATAGATCTCGATAGGTTCTTCGCTATTGGTCATAAGCGTTTTGACGATGCCGCGCATGGTGGCGTTGAGCGCCTGGCAGTCGCCGCCACTGGTAAGAAGACCGATCCTGAGCATGATGAATCCTTCCGGGCAAGTTATAACATGCGCATAAGTTTACCCCCGCACACTGTTGATACGGGGGTAAAACGTGTTAGCTCAAGCGTATGGAAATGTAAGCAACGTCAGGGAACGTAAGGTCGACGGGCCTGGCTCCTTACAGTGCGAAGGCGTCGACGTCGCCCCAGTGGCGGCGCAGCGTGATGGCGGCAGCGGGCTCGGTATTGTCAAAGACGACCGACCATTGCGTGTTGCTGGTGATATCTTCCGGATTGGGCTCTTGCGCTGCGGCACGCAGGGCTTCCCAGGCAATCGTTTCGTCCTGGGCACCGACATGGGCGTCGAGGACATCGGCGATTGCGACGGCGCGCTCTTTACCATGGCCCAGCTCGCCATTCTTTTGGTTGGGCAGCACTTCGTCGCCATAGCAGGCGTAGAAGTTCGTGACCTGGCGAACAGGGGTCGCTTTGAAAGCGCGGTCCGGATCGCGCGGGTCCCACTCTACTACGCGCGCGTCACCGGCGGCGTCGTTGATAAAGAAGTGGTAATCGCGTCCGGCCATGGCGTGCATGTCGTAGGCGGAAAGCAGGTCGACTGCCTCTTGCGTGGTAGCCGCGCGGTCGAGCACCAGACGGATGGCGAGCGAAGTGTTGATGACGGGCCGTTGCGTGTCCTGGTCACAGGGCTTGGAATCCAGGGTGAGTACGGCAATGGACACGCCGCACTCGTTAACACCGTCGAGCTGGGCAAACGGGCCCATGAGTGCGGCGGCGCGTCCGCCGACGGAGTCAAGCGGAGTGTTATCGCCCAGGTTGTTAAGGGCGGCAAACCCGATGGAGGCATAGACGCCGCGTGGGCGATTGCGCACCAACAGCGCCGAGGTGTCGTCCTTAAAGTCGTAATTGCGACCGGTGCGTACGCGGCCTTCGGCATCTACGGCGACAAAAGCGCTGCAGGCAAACTGGGGCGCCTGGACATGTACCGGCACACCGGGCAGCACCTGCGCCACCACGGCATCGATGTAGGCCTGGTCGTCGCGCACGCCAGCGGCGATGATGCGATCAAGATCGTAGTCGTAGACGATGTCGATTGCGTACAGGTCATAGCTATCCGCGTAGCCGGTCAAGCGTTTGAGCGACGCGGCGGACTTGATTTGCTTGCGGTAAACGATACCGGTGGCAGCGGCAAGGCCGACGGCGACTCCCGCGACACCGCAGGCGATGGCAATGTTACGTGGCTTCATGACGACTCCTCTCGTCCTGTTAGCGTAATTGTCGCAAAAGGTGCACGGGCATGATGGCTCAACTTGGTGAGCGGCGCGGGATTAAACATGGAATGAAGAGTGCGGCGCTGGCGTGGCGGGGTATGCTGGAGGGGACCATCAACCCAGCGAAAGGGGAGAGCATGACGGATCAGGAAACGCTCGAGCGCGCACATGTGACGGCCGACGATATCGAGGCCGCCAACGACCTTATCGACTTTATCGAGGCATGCCCCAGCATGTTCCATACGGCGGCGACCATTATGGCCGAGCTCGACGAGGCGGGCTTTACCTACCTGCCCGAGAACGCGGCGTGGGACATCGAGCCGGGCGGGCGTTATTACACGCAGCGCAACACCTCGAGCGTTGTTGCCTTTAAGGTGGGCGAGGACCTGGCCGCGACGTGGGGCGAGGACGGCGTTGCCGGTGACTATCATTTTCAGCTCACGGCGTCGCACAGCGATTCTCCGACGTTTAAGGTTAAGGCCGTGCCCGAGCTCGACGGCGCGGGCGAGACGCTGCGCCTGAACACCGAGGCCTACGGCGGCATGATTGACTACACCTGGTTCGACCGTCCGCTGGCGCTCGCAGGCCGCGTGTTGGTGCGCGAGGGCGACCGTATTGAGAGCCGCCTGCTTGCCACCGAGCGCGAGGTTGCCATTATTCCGAGCCTTGCCATCCACATGAACCGCGGCGTTAACGAGAGCTTTGCTCCCAATCGCGCCGTTGACCTGTGCCCGCTCATTAGCGCTGGCGAACTCAAGCAGGGTGATTTTGATGCCCTAATCGCCGACGAGCTGGACGTTGAGCCCGAGCAGATTCTGGGCCGCGATCTGTTCCTAGTCAACCGCCAGGATGCGCGCATTTGGGGCTGGGCTGACGAGTTCATCTCGACGCCCAAGCTCGACGACCTGGCCTGCGCCTACACCTCACTGCAGGCATTTTTGGGTGCCGAGAACGCGCGCGACGTCTCGGTCTTCTGCTGCTTTGATAACGAGGAGGTTGGTTCCGAGACCAAGCAGGGCGCCATGTCGACGTTCTTGGCCGACGCACTGCGCCGCATCAACGGATCGCTGGGCTTTGACGACGAGTCGTACCATCGTGCACTTGCTGCCTCGATGCTTGTGAGCTGCGACAATGCGCATGCCGTGCACCCCAACCACGCCGAGAAGTGCGACGCCCGCAATCAGGTTGTGCTCAACGGCGGCATCGTCATCAAGGAAGCCGCCAACCAGCACTATTGTACCGATGCCTTTAGCCGCGCGGTGTTCCAAGCTATTTGCGATGACGCCGACGTGCCCGCGCAGGCCTTCGCCAACAAGAGCGATATGGCCGGCGGATCCACGCTCGGCAATCTGTCCAATATGCAGGCGAGCATGCATGCCGTGGACGTGGGCCTGCCGCAGCTGGCCATGCACTCGAGCTACGAGACCGGCGGCGTGCGCGACGTGATGTACGCCATCCGCGCCCTCACGGCTTTCTACGAGCGAAACCTAACCATCAACGGCGCCGAAAGCGTGGAGCTCTAAAACCTGCCAAAAAGGATGTTAATTTTGGCAGGTTTTATCTGGGCAAATGCCGCAACGCCAACGGCAAGGCGGAACTGCTAAGGCTTGCAGATGAAGCCGACACCAGCGAAACGCCGCAGGTAGAGCGCACGCCAGCGAGAGCCCGCCGTTTGAGCCAAGGTGCCGTGAAATGAAAAGGCGCTGACCTTCTGGTCGCGCCTTTGAAATTGAACGGCAGATTGGCCAAACGGCGGGCTCGCAGCGTCGGCTCATTACGCCGTTTGTAAAACGGCGTAATTCTTAGTGCTCGATCCAGCAGCGAAGCGTTTCGCCCGCCTGCAGGTGACGCAGATTCTCCGCGGCGATGTCGACGACGTTGTTGAGCGTGGCGGCCAGGTGGAACCAGCCCGAGATATGCGGCGTAATGAGCATGTTGGGCGCATCCCACAGGGGGCTTGTCTCAGGCAGCGGCTCGGGGTCGGTGACGTCGACCGCGGCGCCGGCGAGATGTCCCGACTCCAGGGCGGCAACCAAGTCGTCGGCGGCCACAAGGTCGCCGCGGCCGCCGTTGGCAAAGAAGGCGCCCGGTTTCATCGCGGCGAAGAACTCGGCGTTCGCCAGGCCGCGGGTCTCGGGTGTGCTGGGCATAAAGGATGCGACGATGTCAGCCTCGGCCAGGCGCTCGGACAGGGCATTCATGCCGTCCATGTCCTCAAACACAATGGGGTAGACGAGCGGATGGCGCTTGATGCCGCGGACGTGCGCGCCCATGCTGCGGCAGAGCGTGGCAAAGTGGCCGCCAATGTCGCCCGCGCCCAACACCAGCACATTGGCATTTTTGAGCGAGGTGACCGGGCCTAAGTCCTCCCAGCGATGCTCGCGTTGCAGGTCCTGGTAGCCGGGCAGGCGCTTCATCATAGACAGCACCATGGCAAACATGTGCTCGCTCACGGCCTGGCCGTAGGCGCCCACCGAGCAGGAAAGCTTAGCGTCGGCTGGCACGGTGCCGGCGGCTAAGTAATCGTCATAGCCGGCGGTCTGCAATTGTAACAGCTGGAGATGGTCGCATGCCGTGAGCATGTCAGGGTCGATGTTGCCCAGGATCACGTCGGCATCGGCGACCTGCTCGCGCGTGGCGGCGTCGGAGCTCGTGTAGATAAAGTCCTCGCCCGGAGCGCTCGACTCAAGAATTGCGCGATGACGGTCGTTGACGGGCAACAAAACCAGGATGTTCACAAGCAGTCCTCTCCGCTCGACCTACCAAAAAGGGACAGGTTTATTTTGGCAGGTTATATCAGGCGAAACGTTCAAATAAAACGCCGGGCTTCGCGATGGTTAACATATCCATCGCGAAGCCCGGCTCATCCACGGCTACCAGCTGAGCAGCTCGTAGCCGTCCTCGGTCACCACGAGCTGTACCTCGCATTGGGCCGAATCGCTGCCGTCCTTGGTGCGCACGCACCAACCGTCACCCTTGCTAATCTTGATGCCGGGCGCTCCGGCATTGACCATGGGCTCGATGGTAAAGACCATGCCCGGGGCCATGATGGTGTCCACATCGGGCGCCTCGGTGGTAAAGCCCACAAACGGGTCCTCGTGGAACTCCTTACCGATGCCGTGTCCGCCGTACTCGCGCACCACGCTAAAGCCGGCTTCCTCGACCGTCTTTTGCACGGCCTCGGCCATCACGGACAGCGGCAGCCATGGCTTGACGGCCGCCAGACCCGCCTCCACGCTGGCGCGGGTGACGTCGACCAGGCGTTGGCGCTCGGCAGAGACCTCGCCGATGCAGAACATACGGCTCGAATCACTAAAGTAACCGTCCAGGATCGTGGAGCAGTCCACGTTGATGATGTCGCCCTCGTGCAGCACATCCGCATCACAGGGGATGCCGTGACAGACCACGTCATTGATCGAGGTGCACACGCTCTTGGGATAGCCCTCGTAGTTGAGGTCGGCCGGCGTGCCACCGTGCTCGACGGTGTAGTCGTAGATCATCTGGTCGATCTGGTTGGTGGTCATGCCTGCGGCGATGTGCTCGCCTACGTAATCGAGCACGCCCACGTTGATAGCGGCCGAGCGCTTGATGCCTTCGATATCGGCGGGCGTCTTGTAGAGCGTGCGGGGCAGGACCTCCCAGCCCTCTTCCCACAGGCGCTCAAGGCGCTCATCGAAGGCGCTATGGCATTTCTTATATTTTTTGCCGCTGCCGCACCAGCAGACGTCGTTGCGGCCGGGCACGGGTCCATTGTCAAACATGGCTAACTTCCTTTCATTCGCAGCTAGTATAGCCCACTCACAGGGCAGCTGCGCGCTAGTAGCTCACCTGGCAGGGAATGCCGAGGGCGCGCACGCGCGCGGCAATGGCGTCGAGCACTTCAGGCGCCGCTTTGGCAAGGCCGGCGATTGGTGTCTCGCGCGCCACCGTGTAGATGGTCGCTTCTTGTGGGCGAATGCGCTCAAGCGCCGCGAGCCAGGGGGCAACGTACTCCTCGCCGGTGTTGTCGATGAGCTTGCCCTGATACTCGCCGGTCAAAAAGATCGTCTGGATAATAACGTGACCGTCAAAGCTTGCGAACGTCTCGATCTGGTGCTCGACGTCGTAGGGGCCAACAGGCTGGTCGAGCAGCTGGATAAACGCCGGGTCGACGGTATCGAGCTTAAGGATGTTGTCGTCGACCATCATGAGCGCGTCGTGCACCTCGGGGCGGTCGGCGCGCGTGCCGTTGGAAAGCACGGCGATCTTGGAGTTTGGGGCAAGCTCGTCGCGCAGCGCGACGGCGCCGGCGATGGCCTGCGGAAACTCCGGTGCGGCGGTGGGCTCGCCGTTGCCTGCGAAGGTGATCACATCGGGGAGCTCGCCCTCGGCTGCCATCTCGCGCAGCTTTGCCTCGAGCGCGTCGAGTACCACGGCAGCTGTGTTGTACGGCTCATGGCAGGGGCGTTCGGCGTTGAGGCCGTTTTCGCAGTAAATGCAGTCGAACGTGCAGATTTTGCCGCTGGCCGGCATCATGTTGACGCCGAGCGAGAGGCCAAGGCGACGGCTGCGAACGGGCCCAAAGATGGGGCTGGCATTCAAAAACGTAGACATAGGCATATGCTCCTCAAGACAATTGTGCCTAAGCATAGCATCGGCTCCAAAGCAAGGCGCGGGCTCTTGCTTTACAAGTTTCGTTTTTTCACGTCGCTCATTATGCCGTGCCATGAAAAGCCTCGGGTCGGGTACAGTTAATCTGTTAACAAGGCGTAAGACAATGCGGGCCCATCTAGCCGTACTGACGTGCAACTGGATGAGCATTGATTATGGGGGCACAACATGGATTTTACGGTCGAGAATGCGGGCACCACGATTGCCTGTCGCGAATATGCCGGCCCGGATGTGTCGCCTGATGCTCCTGCCTTGGTGTGCGTGCACGGCGCTTGTGTCGACGGCACATTTTTCGACGGTATCGCTTGTGAGCTCAGCCGCAACTACCGCGTGATTGCCTACGACCGCCGCGGCTGCGGTGGCAGCAGCGATGCGGCAGACGGCAGCTATGATCTTGCCGCTCAGGCCGCCGATCTGCAAGCCGTGATCGAACACGTTGGCGCTCCGGCAAATGTGCTTGCGCATAGCGCCGGTACGTTGGTGGCGCTTGAGCTTCTTCGCACCGAACCCCATCTCGTCGCCCGTGCGATTCTGCATGAGCCGGCTGTGTCGGCCGAAGGCGTCGGTATGGGCGCAGCTCCGGTTTTGCTCGATATGATTGCGGCTGGAAAGGTTTCAAGGGCGCTCCGGCTTTTCTTGGGAGCCCTCGGCGACTTGGACCCCGAGGCTCCTGGGACGACCGAAGCGGAAGTCAAACATGCCCTGCGCAATGGTCGTTGCTTTATGGCGAACGAATATGGAACAAATATGACATATGCTCCCGACTGGGAGCGCGCCCGCGCGTCAAAGGCGGTGTCGGCCGTGTTTTTGGGCGAGCTTTCGGTCGATACGCCCCGCGAGGCTGGTACGCGAGCGGCTGCCGAATATCTCGATTGCCCCCTTGTGACGATCCCGGGCGCGCATAACGGTTTGCGCGATCGCCCCGTTACGGCGGCAAACGCCGTTCGCGATGTCTTGGAGCGGATGACCTGCGGGGAGAAGGGCTGTTAGCGTTTCGTCATTGTTAACGAATGCGCCCATAACCGCGCGCCTGCGGCTCCATTACCGCCGTTTGCCAGGTCATAAAAATGCAACGATAATCGCGCGTTTGCCTTCAGCTGTTAGATGTTACCCTTGTACCAATTGATATGCACCGTTGCCGTGCGTAACGATAGAAAGGGCCCCATATGCTCAATAATCACGAGGTCAATCTAACCGACGAGGAGGCTGCCGCCGAGGTCGCCCGCGTCGCGAAGACCTACCCCGTGGTGCGTTTGCTGTCGGCCGATCAGATTAAGAGCGAGCCTAACTGCCTGCTCGCCGGAAATCGGTGCCCTTGTCTGCGCCAGTCAAGTCTTGAGGCCTTGGCAGGTTCCGATGATGTATCGGAGCAGCTGCTCAATGATGGTACCGAGTACCGCGCTCGCCTGCGCCCTCTGAAGGTCGAGGGCGAGCCTCATGTCCTGCTGATGGTGCGTCCGATCGATGAGCAAGAGGCTGCAGAAGAGGACCTTGTCTATACCGACGTGCTGACGAGTGTGCGCAATCGCCGATATTACGAGGAAAAGCTCCGTAGCGCCCGCATGAATGCCGGCGTTGCGGTGATCGACCTTGATGATTTTAGGGTCTTCAACGATACGTGTGGTCGTCATGCCGGCGACCTTGCGCTCGGTGCTGTGGCGACAGCCATACGCAGCGGAATTCGTTCGACTGACGAGCTCGTACGCTATGGCTGCGACAAGTTTGTGGTCGTCATGCCCAATATTCCCTCCGATGACTTCACCCGTCGCCTGCATCAGGTGTCCGATGCCGTTCATGCCACGATTGTCCCGGGCCATGAGTACGTGAGCTTGACGGCATGTGTTGGTGGCGTTCGCATTCATGGCGAGACGGTCGATGAGGGAGTTGGCCGCGCTGTCCAGTTATTGAGCCGCGCTAAGGCAAAAGCCGGTACGGTCGTGACCGATGCCGATTCCATCGAAGCCTTCCAAAGCGAAAAGCCTTTGGTGCTTATTGTCGATGACTCCGAGATGAACCGAGCCATTCTCAACGAGATGCTCAAGGACGAGTATTGCATCCTCGAGGCCGCCAACGGTCGTACGGCGCTCGACATGGTCGACCGCTATGGCGATGAGTTGTCGCTCGTGCTGCTGGATATTGTCATGCCGGGCATAAGCGGCTTTGAGGTGCTGGCCGATCTGTCGCGCCGATCGGGTATCGACAATCTGCCTTTCATCATGATTTCGAGCGAAGATTCCGATGATATGGTTCTGCGCGCGTACGAGCTGGGCGCCTCGGACTATATCAACCGCCCGTTTGACTCCCGTATCGTGCGCCGCCGTGTAAGCAACACCATCCGCCTATACGCCAAACAGCGCCGCCTGACGAGCCTGCTGCCCCAGCAGTACAATGAGCGCGTCAAGAACAGTCGCATGCTCATCGACATCATGGCCGGTGTCATGGAACTTCGCAATGGCGAGAGTGGCAGGCACGTTACGAATATCGAAAAGCTGACCGAGCTGCTGCTTGGCTGTCTAGTCCAGCGTAGCGACACCATTTCCCTCGACAACGAGGAACGCTCCACGATTGCCCTGGCTTCGGCGCTGCACGATATCGGCAAGATGGCGATTGACGATGCGATTCTCAACAAACCCGGACGCCTTACGTCCGAGGAGTTCGAGATTATGAAGACGCATACCACGATGGGCGCCGACATGTTGCTTGAGCTGGGCCGCCATCACGTCGGCAATGCGCTTATGGAATATGCGTACCAGATTGCGCGTTGGCACCACGAGCGCTGGGACGGCAGGGGCTATCCCGATGGCCTTAAGGGCAACGAGATTCCCATTGCCGCACAGGTGGTTTCGGTGGCCGACGTGTACGATGCGCTGACGAGTGTGCGTGTGTACAAGGATGCTATCCCGCACAAGGAGGCTATCCAGATGATCTTGGACGGTAAGTGCGGTGAGTTTAACCCGCTGTTGCTCGACTGTCTGCTCGAGGTGCAAGACCGTATTGCCGAGACGTTGGCACGCCCCGCCGACGTTGTCGCGTTTCCCACGATTTAGTTTGACCTAAGGAGTTTTAATCCATGATTTCCATGCGTGAGGCGTATGAGAAGATCGGCGCTAATTATGATGACGCGTGCGCTCGGCTGATGGGCGAGGAAATGCTTGCCCGCTTTGCCCTCAAGTTTTTGGATGACGAGAGCATGGACAAGCTGGAGGCCGCCATGGCGGCAGGAGACGCCGAAGGTGCGTTTATGGCAGCGCACACGCTCAAGGGCGTGAGTCAGAATCTGGGATTCGATAATCTGTACGAGCCGGCGGTCGTGGTGACCGAGGCGCTGCGCGGCGCCGATTTCGTTGACGGCGCTCGCGAGGGAATGCATGCGCTGCAGCAACAATATGCGGCAACGATGTCGGCCCTGCGCGAGGCGGCCGAATAAGAGGCTGCGAGCCTTGATGACTATGAGAGTGGATAATCTCCCGTTTTAGGCCCGGTGGTGGCCTCGAAGTGGGAGATTATCCACTCTCGTTCGATACGTGTCCAAAAATCCACTCTCACCCCTTCTGATTAGTGAATGGGCTATGCGCACTGGCGGGGCTTTCCGCATGCAATCAATATCGTTGTTCGATAAACTGTTCGAATAACGATAGAGTCGATGAGGGTGAGTGTATGTCTAACAGCGTTCAGCGTATGGCCAAAGCGGGCGAAAATATCAGGAAGCTTGGCTTTTGCATGGCAGCCGTTTTTGCAGGGATGCTCGTCGCTTTTGCCGCGTTGGTTGTTTACGTGATCTGGTATGCGGTTGCAAACGTTGCTTCTGTCGATTCTTTCGGCGTCGTGACGCTTCTCGATGGCGGGTGCATCGTTATCCCAAGCGGACTGTGCCTGGCACTCGTCGTGGGTATTTCGCTTGTCGTTCTGTGTGGGATCAGCCGTAACATCTCGCGAGGCGTCTCGCCCTTTACCAAGACGCATGTGCGGCTTATCCGTGTTCTTGCGCTTGCCTTTGCTGTTAACGCCGCGGTTTCGCTTATTGGTGCCTACGGATCGGTCAATCTTACCATTGGTGGGCTGGAGCTTTACGTCGTGCCTCATTCCTTCGTTATTGAGATTTGCCAAGGCGTTGCCTTTGATGCGGGGTCGCTTATCGGCGCGGCTGTCTGTCTGTGTATCTCGGTGATCTGGAGTTATGCCTCGCTGCTCCAAGAGCAGTCTGACGAGCTTGTGTAGGAGGAAGCATGAGCTATCTCATCATCGAGCTTGAGACGCAGCTGCTTAAGACCGGAAAGACCAGTGCTGATCTGATTCGTGCCACGGGGCATACTCCGGCTAATATTTCTAAGCTAAGAAACGGAAAAATTAAAGCTATTCGCCTTAAGACGCTTCTCGATATCTGTGATGAACTTGATTGTCAACCGGGAGATATTATTCAGCGTGTTAGTGAGAAAGAGCTTGAGGAGCTTATTGTCGAGCGCGCAAAAAATGTCGTGAGGCAGATGCGGGACGGCGGAGACAATGAGGCGTCGCTTCCGACATCAGTCTTCGCTGTCGATTTGAGTGACGAGTAGCTTAAGGCGAACAACTAAAACGAAATATCAGCGTGAAGGGACCCGTGTCTAACACGGGTTCTTTCTTTTAGATTATCTTGACAAATACCAGTTATCGAAAAACAATAACGACTATGGAAAACGATAAAGAAAAGAAGGAACGATATGAGTGGTTTTACTATCAAGCAGAACGGGAGGCCAATGAACGCATCAGCGATAAAGCTATCAAAGGTATCAAAGCGCTACGGGAAACGGCGCGTTTTGCATGACGTTTCCTTCGAGGTGCATCAGTCTGAGCTCTGTGCCCTTGTCGGTGCAAACGGTGCGGGCAAAAGCACGCTTATTAAAATCGTCTTGGGCCTCTGCGAGCCATCTTCGGGGAGCGTGGAGCTCTTTGGAGGCAAATCAAAAAGAGAGCTTGGCCTGATGCGGACGCGTGTCGGCTATGTGCCAGATTCCAGCGGAGCATATCAATCTCTCAGCGCGGTTGAGAATCTTCAAATCCGATGTGCGGAATGGGGGCTTGATGAGAAACGTGAGGTTCCTCGCGTCTTGGGCCTAGTTGGGCTGGACGTCGATGAGAAAAGGAGCGTGAGCAGTTTTTCTCTGGGAATGAAGCGGCGACTTGATATAGCTACGGCTTTGTTGGGTGACACTGATCTGCTTATTTTTGATGAGCCAGCAAATGGGTTGGACCCGCTGGGCATCGAGAGCATATGGGCTCTTATCGGTCGATTGAATCGAGAACAGGGTAAGACCATGCTCATCTCTAGCCATGATTTGGATGAGTTGGCATCAGTTGCAACAAGTTGCGTGTTTATTCATGACGGCGAACTGCTGAAAATGGAACCGATGGACGTCATAAGGGATGAGGCATCGTCCCTAAAAGAGTATTACAGGCGCTTGATGAAGGCGGTCTCGCTATGAAGCGGGCGATCCATCCCATAAAGGCAGATATGATGCGTTTGCACAGGATATTTCCGGCGAAGTTTGGTCTTGCGCTTATGCTGGCGTTCGGCCTTCTCTTCGGCATCTTTCTAAAAAACGGAACAACGTTGCTCGCCTTTGGTAATAGCGTTTTTGGGGAGGATATTGGCTTCTGCTGGAATGTAATCGATCCTTCTGCACCCGATGAGTCCCTTGTGCGTAGCGCCTTTGCCGGCACATCTCTGCTTGTGCCGCTCATCGTTTGCCTGGTAATTCTACAGGAGCGTGGCTATGAAGAGGGCTGCCGAATTTCTTTGGCAAGAGGTCTCAACCGCTTTTATGGGGCTCTAGCCCATGCATTTTCGTCTGCTTTAATAATTGGCGCAGCATATAGTGCGCTTTGCCTTCTTCTTTTTGCAATAGCCATAATACGTGGAGGGCATAACTACTCGCACGACATGCTAGCTGTATTTTTGCCTGCAATGATAGTCAACGCCGTATTGGTGATATCGGTTGCGTTGGAGACGACGACCATCTATCGGATTACAAGCAGCGCCGTATTTAGCGGGGCTGTGGTAATAATCGGATTTGTCATGAGCTTGACGCTCTACGGAACTTACCTTCAGACGCCCATACCGTCCTTGCGATGGATCTTCTTTCTTCCGGGGCCGTACCTTGGAGTCGGATGTGCCCTTGGGTATAGCGATATGGGGCAGCTGACGCTTCTGGGATATGGCGCGGCAGCCAGCTGTCTATCGGTATTGATTTACGCTCTCGTGAGCTTTCGTGCTGGGGGTGTGCTCAATGGCTCGTCAGACTAGAAGATTCCTTCATTCAGAATTGAAGCATGTGAGCAAATGGACGTACGCCTTAATCCTGGTAATTTATGCGTGCATGATGGTATTGCAGCTTAATTCTTTCCCGATGTGGTTCTGTAGCCTCCGTGAGAACAGTTTCTTGGGCTTTTTCCCAGACCCGACGCTTCGGCTATCGGCAGAGGATGCCCTTCTATTTGGTAATGCAGAGGTTTTTCGCGGTCTGCTGTTCAACGTAGCCCCGTTGGCTCATGCATTGTTCTTTCCGTTCATCGCGGCTTGCATTGTGCCGCGCTTTGTCAGTTCGGGCTTTATTGAGGAACCGTGGGGGTTGTCGGAGGCTCGGGGAGGGAAGCGTGTGTGCGCTATCGTTGCGCGAGTGGTGCTGTCTTCTTTCGCCCTTTTGGGCGCGTTTATCCTGTCGAGTGTCGTTTTGTACTGCCTTAACTGCGCGATCGTTTTAGATGCTCAACAGTATTTCAACCTGCATGTATTTTGCTATCGACTTGTTCTTGCTGCCGCTGCCTGCCTTGCATATGTGGTTTGTTGTGTAATCGTTGTTTCCTATTTTGGGTCCGGCTTCGGTCCGATTGGCATGCTGATGCTTGTCAACGTCGTAGCGATCTACATGCAGCTCGGGGCCAATTCCATGCTTCCGCTTCCGTCCTCGATGCTCATGTGGATTTGCGGCGTGACCCCGTTGGGGAATGGTCAATGCATCTCGATTTTAATTGACTGCCTAATCAACGTAGCAAGCGTTTTTACCATTTGCTTTACCATAGACCGATTGCGGTCGAGATTTCTTTGATTGTTTGTGAGGGATAATCATATCGAGCATGCCAAATACAGGGGGGGGGCGGGCACCGTGGCTGGTGTCCGCCCCCCCCTGGCTTAGGAGGCTTTACCCTGAGTGATTCGCGAGCTAGCGGGCCTGCTTTACCTTGGCCGCCGCCTCGACAAACGACTTCCACAGGTTAAAGTCGGTCTCGAGCGTCTTCCACGTGTACTCAGGGTGCCATTGCACGCCTAGGCAGAAGGGTTGCCCCTCGACCTCGATGCACTCGGGAACGCCGTCGGTTGCCTTGGCGACCAAGCGCGTGCTCTTACCCAGACGGTCGACGCAGCAGTGGTGTGCGGAGTTGGTCTGGATCAGCCTGTGCCCGCCAACCGCGCGCTCCAGCAGCGAGCCCGGCATGACCTCGACAGGGTGCACGGGGTCGTTGAGCACGTGAGTGTGGCGCCACTGCGTGCGGCCCTCGCGAGCGCCCAGGCTCGGCACGTCCATGCACAGGGTGCCGCCAGTGGCGACGTTGAGCAGCTGCGTGCCGCGGCAGGTGGTAAAGAGCGGCTTTTTGGCGCGGAGCACCTCGTCGACCAGCTTAAACTCAAAACTATCGCGGATCTCGCAGCAGAGGGTGGGGTCGTAGGGTCGATCATCGCCCCAACGTTTGGGATTGACATCGGGGCCGCCGGGAATAGCGATACCGTCGGCGATTTCCACGTAATGACGAATGACCTCAATGTCCTCGGTGATGGACATCTGCAGCGGCAGGCCGCCGGCGGCAAGGATGGCATCGACAAAGACGCTTGCGATTTCCTCGTTGGGGGAGAGCGTCTCGCTTAAAAACGGCTTTGCCTCTTCCCAACGCGGCGCCACCAGGATGAGCGGACGGTCGGCGGGGGCAACGTCGACGTGCGGGGTATAGGACGATGAGGTGCGGGTTCCGATCATAGGTGCTGCTTTCGAATTTAAAGGTGACAGGGCGCATGAGAGACGTGGGACAACACTTCCGTTGGATTTGTCCCACGGGGTGGCTGGTTAGTGGCCCTTAATGGAGTTGAGGAAGTCCTGGGCGCGCTTGGTCTGGGGGTGGTCGAAGAACTCGTCGGGCGTGCCGGTTTCCACGATCTGACCATCGGCCATAAAGACGACGCGGTCGGCCACGCGGCGGGCAAAGTTCATCTCATGCGTGATGACGATCATCGTCATGCCCTGCTGTGCCAGACGGACCATGACCTCGAGCACCTCGTTGATCATTTCGGGATCAAGAGCGCTCGTGGGCTCGTCAAAAAGCATGGCCTTGGGCTGCATGGCAAGCGAGCGGGCGATGGCTACGCGCTGCTGCTGGCCGCCCGAGAGCTGCGCGGGCACCTTATCGGCCTGCTCGGCAACGCCCACGCGGCCCAGCAGGTCCATGGCGCGCTCGCGGGCCTCGTCCTTGGAGACGCCCAGCACATCGACCGGTCCCAGCATGACGTTCTGCAGTACGGTCATATGTGCGAACAGGTTGAACTGCTGAAACACCATGCCCAGCTCGGCACGCATGCGGGCAAGATCCTTGCCTTCTTGCGGCAGGGGCTCGCCCTCGATGAGAATCTCGCCCGAGTCGATGGTTTCCAGACGGTTGATAGTGCGGCACATGGTCGACTTGCCCGAGCCCGAGGGCCCGATCACAACGACGACCTCGCCGCGGTCGACCGAGAGATTGATGTCGTTGAGGACGTGTAGATCGCCATAGTACTTATCAACGTGTCTGAGCTCGATCAGCGGCTGATTGCCGGTGGAAGAGGTGCTCTGTGCCATGGTGCTCGGCTCCTTATGACTCGAAATGGCAAAGCGTTAGCGGATGATGGTCGCGCCGGTCTTGTGCGAAACGTAGACAGCGGCCTTGTTGATCGCGACGTTGATGAGGATGTAGATGACCGCGATAACCAGGTAGACCGACACGAGGGCGTCGTAGTTGGTAATGAGCACACGGGCATTTTGCATGAGGTCGGGGTAGCTCACCACATAGGCGACGGTGGTGTCTTTGACTACGACCACAAGCTGTGAAATCAAGGACGGAATGATAAACCGAATAGCCTGCGGCAACACGATTTTAAAGGTGATTTTAGCCTTGGAGAGACCGAGTGCCTGGGCGGCCTCGACCTGACCGCGCGGCACGGCGTTGACGCCGGCACGGAAGATCTCGGCCAGTACGCCAGCTGCGGCGAGCGCGACGGGAAGCGTGAGCATCCAAAACGACGGTAGCGCGATCTTGTACTGGGGCAGCACCAAAAAGAAGAAGTAGATGAACAGCAGACTCGGCACACCGCGGAAGAAATCGGTGAGCACGCGGCAGACCAGCTGTAGCGGCTTGATGCCGCTGGTGCGGCCGAGCATAAGGGCTAAGCCCAGTACCAGCGCAATGACACCGGCGGTGAGTGCGACTTTAACGGTGCCCTCAAAGCCGGCAAGCAGGAACTTCCAGGTGGTGAGGTGCGTAAAGAAATGCCAATAGTGGACCGAAAGCTGGCCGGTCACATAAAAGCGCTGCAGTACCAGGACGACGAGTGTGGCGACGGCAACAAGCGAGATGGCGGTGCCGATGCGAATCTTGGCGCGCATCTTGGGGCCGGGAGCCTCGTAGAGCGCATCGCGCATGGTGAGCGCAGGGGAGGAGTGCTTGCTCATCGGAGGATCCTCACCTTCTTGTCGATGTAGTTGCCAATGTGGCTCACCACAAAGGCCGTGCCCAGGTAGCCGAGCGCCGAGATAAAGAACGCGGCGACGCCGCCGAGCGAGCGGGTATTGATGTAGCTCACCACGCCGGTGAGCTCTTGCGGTTTAAGCGGCACCTGACTGCCGAGCGCGGTGGTGAGCATGACGGCGATAAAGAGGTTCGTCATGGGCAATACGCTTGAGCGCAGCGCCTGCGGAATCACGATCTTGGCGAGGATACGGCTGAAGCTCATGCCGAGCGAGCGGGCGGCTTCGACCTGGCCGACGCCGACGGTGTTGATGCCGCTCATAAAGTTTTCGGAGCCAAAGGCCGAGCCCAAAAGGACCGTAGCGACGATAACGCAGGTGCGATAGGGCAGGACGACCTTGAGCGGCGGCAGCGCGTAGACGACGATGATGAGCAGCGCGATGCCGGGGATGTTACGGAAGACCTGGACATACAGGTCGCCAAAGACGCGCAGCGGCTTGAGCGGCGACACACGCATCACGGTGACGGCGACGGCCAGCACCATGGCGATGGCAAACGACTCAAGCGTCATGCCCCAGGTTGCTAGCAGCGCGTCGATATAGTTCTGGCCATAGAGCGACCAGAGTTCGGAGAGACTCATGCGGACCTCCCGCCGATAAGGAAAGGGGCTCCCGTGTGTACGGAAGCCCCGACAACTCAGATTGGAAACAGTTTATCGCAATAAAGTGCATCGTGCGTTTCCATATGGTTTCGTTGCGGCCGTTACCAGGCTCGCTGCCTAGGCGCCGATCTCGGGCAGCTCGGGAACATTGGTGTCGCCCGTACGGTCGCCGATGCAGATCTGCCACAGCTCGGTCCAGGTGCCGTCGTCCTCGATCTTCTTAAGGAAGTCGTTGACAAAGGCGACGCCGTCGGAATCGAGCGGCAGACCGATGCCATAGGGCTCCTTGCTGCCGAAGGGCTTGCCGGCGATCTTGTACTTACCGGGCTCGCGGACCAGGGCGCTCTGCTGCATGTTGTTATCGATGACGTAGGCGTCAACGCGGCCCTGCTGGAGTGCCTGGCGGGCCTCCTCGTCGGTCTTGAACTCCTGCTGGCTGGCCTTGGGGGCGAACTCCTCCAGGATGGCGGGGCCGTTGGAGCCGGACTGGACGGCGACGTTCTTGTCGGCCAGGTCGTCGACGCTCTTGATGTCGTCGTTATCGGCGAGCACCAGGATGGCCTGCTGCGTGTAGTAATAGGGACCGGCAAAGGAGACAAGCTTCTTGCGCTCGTCAGTGATGGTGTAGGTGGCAAAGACGGCGTCGACCTGGCCGTTCTGCAAGACGGACTCGCGCGTGTCCGAGGTCACCTGGGTGATCTCGACCTTGTTCTCGCCCAGGATGTAGTTGGACAGGAGCTGTGCGATACCGGCGTCGAAGCCGCGGGTCTGACCGTCTTTCTCGTTGAGGAGGGAGAAGAGCGTGGAAGTCTGAACGCCACCGATCTTAAAGACGCCGGCGTCCTTAACGGCCGTGGCCCAGGTGCTGGCGGCGATGGCGTCGTCATCGGCCTTGGGGCCGTTGTCGACGAGCTTGTCGAATGCCTTAGCGTCGAGCGTGGTGGAAGCCTCGGTATCCTCGGAGCTCTTGGAAGAGCCGGCGGCGGAACCCTTGTCGGCCTCGGCGCTGGTGTCGGAGCAGCCGGCAAGACCAAGGCCGGCGACGGTTGCGAAGGTAGCGGCGACAAAGCCGCGGCGGTCGAGAACGACCTGCTGGGAGAGGTTCTTGCTCATGGTAGAACACCTTTCTCAATAAAATCCCTAGCGGTTGAGTAGAGTTATACCCTATCGCGCTCAAATGGGTCAACACGAAATAACTCAGAAACATACTTACCTTATGGGTAATTCTACCTACCAAAAAGGGACAGGAACCTTTGTGGTGGTTCTGGCCGATGCGGTGGCATGCCTTGCTGCTTTGTCTCAATCTGTAACATCTGCAGCCGTTTTTGCCGAGTAACTGTTACAGATCGAGATTTTCTCTTCAGGGGAATTCGAATGTCTCGATCTGTAACATCTGGATGGCTAAAAGGTCTCTATCTGTTACAGATTGAGACAAAGGTCAGGGACTAAGACGTCTTGTCTAGATCTGTAACAGTTAGACGGGAATTCGGGCCATAGATGTTACGGATCGAGATATTCGCGCCGCGAAAATAAAAACCTCCGCAGGGGGCGCTTCCCTTGCGGAGGTTTTTTACTCGTTGAGTAGCCTTACGGCTTCGGCGGCCATGTTCTCGACCGTCATGCCGTTCTGAGCGAGCAGTTCGTTGGGGTCGTAGCGGTCGGGGAAGCCCTTGGCGATGCCGAAGGTGCGCGTGCGCACAGGTGTGCAGGCCAGATAGCACGCGACGCGCTCGCCCCAGCCGCCGTCCAAGACGCCGTCCTCGAGGGTGACGACGACGCGATGCTCGGCGGCAAGGCTGTCGAGGAACTCGCGGTCGAGCTCGGTCGCAAAGCGCGGGTTGACGAGTGTGGCTTCGATGCCGTACTCGGCGGCCAAGCGGTTCGCCACGCGCTCGCCCAGCTCAAAGAAGTCGCCGAGTGCAAGCACGGCCACATCGCGGCCCTGACGCACGACGCTGTAGCGCGCGACGCCGTAATCGGCGTCCTCGGCAGGTGCCAGATCGGGGCGGCTTACCAGGCCGATGCCCGGTACACGAATCGCCACGGGATGCTCGCGGTGGTCGAGCGACCAGCTCAGCATGGACAGATATTCCTCCATGCAGGCAGGTGCAAGGTAGCGCATGTTGGGAAGTCCGCCCAGCATGGAAATATCAAAGAACGAAAGGTGCGTCTCGGACGTGGTGCCAAAGATTGACGCACCAAACACCAAAATGGTTGCGGGGGCGTCGTTGAGGCACAGGTCGTGCCACAGCTCGTCGTAGGCGCGCTGCAAAAACGTGCCGTACACACCAAAGACTGGCTTGGCGCCCGAGCGCGCAAGCGCGGTGGCAAAGGTCACGGCGTGCTCCTCGGCAATGCCCACATCGACGAACTGTTTGCCGGCGGCAGCGCGAAGCTCGGGTGTAAAGCCCATGATGTAGGGCGTGGCGGCCGTGATGCCCACGACCTGCGAATCGCGCTCGATGGCGGCGCTGAGCGCCTCGCCCGTAATGTCGGCATAGGTGCGCGGCGCAGGCTCGCTCGGATGGCCCGGGCAGAGCTTGCGTCCAGTTGCCATGTCAAACGGACCCACGTGATGCCAGCGTTCGGGGTCGTTCTGGGCTGGCTCAAAGCCCTTGCCCTTGGCGGTGGAGACGTGCAGCACGATGGGATGATCGATACTGCGCAGTTCCTGCAGCGCGTCGACTAGGGCCAACACATCGTTACCGGCGTCCAGATAGCGGTAGTCGAGCCCCATCGCGCGGAAAATGTTGCGCTCACAGGCGCCGTTGCTGGCGCGCAGCTCGGCCAGATTGCGATACAGGCCGCCATGGTTCTCGGCGATGGACTGGTCGTTATCGTTGACGATGATGATCAGGTTGCTATCGAGTTCGGCGGCATTGTTAAAGCCCTCAAACGCCAGGCCGCCCGAAAGCGAGCCGTCGCCAATGATGGCGATGACGTTGTATGCATCGCCCGCCAGGTCACGAGCGTGCGCCAGGCCGCAGCCCAGGCTCACCGACGTGGAGGTGTGCCCCATGGCAAACAGGTCATGCTCGGACTCGTCGGGATTGGCAAAGCCAGAAGCCTCACCATAACGCTCCGGATCGATATAAGTGTACGCGCGCCCCGTCAGCGCCTTGTGGGCGTAGGTCTGGTGCGAAACGTCAAAGACAATCTTGTCGATGGGGGAGTTAAACACGCGATGAAGCGCAACCGTAAGCTCAACGACGCCCAGGTTGGGGGCAACGTGCCCGCCGACGGCGGCGGAGCTTTCGAGGATTGCCTGGCGGATCTCGCCGCAGAGCTGCGGGAGCTCGGCGCGATTAAGAGCCTTGACGTCCTCGGGCGTTGTCGTTTGCGTAAGCAGCATCGTTGTGGGTTACTCCATGCGAATCGAGCGCCGGCACTCCCTCGGCCGGCACAATTGCACAAGACAGTCTCGCACATTTTGGCGTTTGATATGTGACGGCGGCGCGGTAATTCGCCAACTGGTGGGGCAAAACGTTTTGTCCGATGCCATACTGATATGTTCCATGATGTTTTTATCGATTGTGCACAGGCCGTGGCTTGTCGCCGTGAGTCGCTGGAAGGAGGCAGCATGTCCGATGCCGTTCGTGCCGAAAAAATCGCGCACGAGGTCGACTATGCCGCCCGCCAGCTGGCCCAGGCGGGCCGCTTGGACCTGACGCGCGAGTTTATCCAACATGGCGATGTGACGGTCTATGCACATGTGACTTCGGTAGCGCGGGCGAGCCTGTCCTTTGCCGAGCGCTTGGGCCGTGCCGGCATTTCGGTCGACCGTGCTTCGTTGTTGCGCGGGGCCCTGCTGCACGATTACTTTCTCTATGACTGGCACGATCCCGATCCGAGCCATCGCTTGCACGGATTTCGGCATCCGTTTTTTGCCCTGGCACGTGCCGAGGAAGATTTTGAGCTGACGCCGCGCGAGCGGAATACCATCGTGCGGCATATGTTTCCGCTGGTGCCAGTGCCGCCGACGTGTCGTGAGGCTTGGATTGTGTGCCTGGCGGATAAATGGTGTGCTCTGCGCGAGACGGTCGCCGGCCGCCTGCCGCGCAAGGATGAGACGGACGATGACGTGAGTAAAGCATCGAGTGAAAAGAGGAGAGGGTAGACGGTGGGGACCGCGATTGATATGGCGTTTGGCGGCGCGACGCTTGCCGTCTGCCCGCTTTCGGCACTGGTGCTCTCGTTTGCCTTCTACGGTTTTTGCGGTTGGGCATGGGAGTCGACGGTCTGCGCCATGCTCAATCACGGACGATTTGCCAACAGTGGCTTTTTGCTGGGGCCGTGCTGCCCCATCTATGGCGCGGGCGGCATTGCCTGCTGGCTGCTGTTGCGCGGGATTCCGGATGCCCCGAGCCAGTTTGTCGCTGCAGCGCTCGTATGCAGCGTGATTGAGTACAGCGTAGGCGTGCTGTTGGAAAAAACAACGGGCGCTCGCTTTTGGGACTATTCGCATCTGCCGTTTAACCTGCACGGACGTATCTGTCTGTACTGGGCCTGCGCGTTTGGCTTGGGTGCGCTGTGCATTTGCCGTTTAGTGGAGCCGGCATTGCTGGGGCTGCTTGGCCATCTGCCGGTGCTGATTGTGCGGCTGTCCGCCTTTATCGTCGCGGTCGCGATGATGGTCGACGCGGTGTGCTCGTTGGCGAGCTGGCGGCGTCTGTCTGATCAGCTGGAGCGCGTCCGGGCCGACCTTGCCGACCGCATCAATGAGTCGCTTGCCGATGCCTCGGACTCAATGCTCGAACGTATTCCCGATTCTACGATTGACTCGGTGGCACAGACGCACATCCGTAGCCGTGCCGTTAACGCGTGGCTGGCCGAGCTGGGTGACGCCGCGCTCGATGCCCTGCGCGAGAAGGCTTCGATGCCGATGTTTATCGCGGATGGTGCTCGCGGCCTGGCGCTTGCCGCCCGCCGCGTGGCCGATGCCGCGCCGAGCATGCCGCGCCCGTCGCTCAGTCGTCGCCTTGCCGGTAAGCGCATGAGCCGTCCGGTGCCAAGCGTGTCGCTCAGCCGCCGCGACCTACGCTTCTTTAACGCCTTCCCGCGTCTGCGCATCAATCGCTACGAAGGTGTCATTCGAGCAACTAATCTCCGCGACCGAGCCCGCGAGCTGTTCCGCCACTAGCCGGGACGGGCGCGCTCACGGCTTCCTTGCTCGCGTATTTCCCGTCCGTTTCGCGTCCGTTGCCGCGCCGTTTCCAAGATTGCGGCACCGTTTCCATTCGACAACGCCGCGTTTAACAACGCCGTATCTGGTCTACACCAGTTGCCCCTCGGCCGCATTATGGGCGCCGACAACGTTCATGCGACCAAGGGAGAGCGAATGTACGATACGGGATCGACAACGTTTATGCTCGTCTGCACCATGCTCGTGTTTTTAATGACACCGGGCTTGGCGTTTTTCTATGGCGGCCTGTCCAGGCGCAAAAATGTCATCAACACCATGCTTATGTGCTTTGGCGCCATTGGCCTGGTTGGTGTGCTGTGGATTGTTGCCGGCTGGTCTCTGGCCTATGGCGGCGACGGTTCCAGCCCATTTATTGGAGGCCTTGACCAGCTGCTGTGCCTGCCGGTACTCAACCAGGTGCTGCAGGCGGCCGAGGGCAATGCCGCGGACGGTGTCGTCTATCCTCAAATCATCAACATCGCCTTTCAGATGGCGTTTGCCATGATCACTGCCGCTATCGTCACGGGCAGCCTGGCCGGCCGCGTTAAGTTTGGTGCCATGACGGCCTTCCTGGGCATTTGGCTGCTTGTGGTCTATGCGCCGCTTGCCCACATGGTTTGGGGCGGCGATGGCTCCTTTATCGGTGACATTATCGGCGCACTCGACTTTGCCGGTGGCGACGTGGTGCACATTTCGTCCGGTCTTACCGGCCTGATCCTCTGCTTAATGCTTGGCCGTCGTCGTGGCTTTGGCATGGTGAGCTACCGTCCACATAACGTGCCGTTTGTGGCGTTGGGCGCCGGCCTGCTTTGGTTTGGCTGGTTTGGCTTTAACGGCGGCAGCGAGTTTAAGGCCGACGCCGTTGCGGCACTCGCCATCCTCAACACCGTGACGGCCAGCGCGGCGGGCATGGTCTCGTGGCTTGCCGTCGAGCGCGTGCATACCGGCCGCCCCACGCTGGTGGGCGCCAGCACCGGTCTGGTTGCGGGCCTTGTGGTGGTCACGCCGGGTGCGGGCTTTGTCGAGCCGTGGGCAGCGCTGGTCATGGGTCTGATCGTATCGCCCGTCTGCTATCTGGCTATCAGCCATCTTAAGACCAAGTTTGGCTACGACGATGCACTCGATGCGTTTGGTTGCCACGGTATCGGCGGAATTTTGGGCGGCGTGCTCACGGGCCTGTTCTGTGTGCCGGAGCTTTCGTGGACCGGTAAGGGCGGTCTGTTCTACACGGGCGACGTGTCGCTGCTCATCTCTCAGATCTTGGGCATTGTGGTGACGGTCGCTATTGTGCTGGTGCTCGATTTGGTGATCGCCGCGGTGGTCAAGGCGCTGTTCCACGGCAGCCTGCGCGTGGACGAGGCCGACGAGGCGCTGGGCCTGGATGCGAGTCAGCACGGCGAGAGCGCGTATCCTTCGTTTAGTGGTCTGGACTAGCGGTTTCTAACGTTCTGTCAGACCAACTCTTATAAGAGAGGAATTCACTATGAAGAAAATTACGGCGATCGTTCGTGCCGAAAAGCTTGAGGTTCTTAAAGACGCGCTGTTTGCTGCCGATGTTCGTGGCATGACTATCAACCAAGTGCAGGGCTGCGGCGCGCAGCATGGCTGGAAGGAATACGTGCGCGGCAACGAGTTGCTTGTCAACACGATCCCTAAGGTACAGTTCACCCTTATTTGCGCCGACGAGCATGTCGACGGCATTGTCGAAATTATCTGCAACGCCGCCCGCACCGGTGCCGTCGGTGACGGCAAGATTTGGGTCGAGCCGGTCGAAGAAGTCATCCGCATCCGTACCGGCGAGCACGGCCCCGCCGCGGTGTAGGATCGACCACCTGTCATCCGCAACGTTAAAATGCTGCAATGAGGCACAAGACTTGCGTTGCGGATGGACGGATTATGGGTCGTAATAAATATCCCGAGGAGACGGTCGCGAAGATTCTCGACGCGGCGCTGGAGCTATTCTGCGCACAGGGTTATGAGGGGACGAGCATTCAAGATATCGTCGACCGCCTCGATGGCATGACCAAGGGTGCTATCTATCATCACTTTAAGAGCAAAGAAGAGATTTTCAACGCCGCATTTGATCGGGCAATGGCTCCGATTGTTGAGCGCCGCCGCGCGACACTCGGTGCTGGCAATATGACGGGAGCCCAAAAGCTCAAACGACTTTATGCGCCCGAGTCCGTCGTTCCGCAAATCGATCTATGGGCTCGCATGCATCCTGCGGCAGATCCGGTAAAAAGCTCGCGGCTGCTGGCGATGCAGTACCAAGGTTCGTTTGACGAGTCGGCCGATGGCTATCTCCTGCCAGTGATCGAGGAGGGCATCGCCGACGGCTCCATTGCGTGTGCATGCCCACGCGAAGCGGCGGAGGCGGTATCGTTGTTGGCGAATCTTTGGCTGTTGCCGCTGTTCCGTCCGCTTGAGAACAAGGGTCGAATGCTCGCTCGCGCGCAATGTTTGGCGCAGATGGCGGCCGCGGTGGGGCTCGATTTGGGTAATGAAGTGCTCCAGACAACGGCTCAGATATGGGACGTATGGAACCGTGCTGGGTGGTAATATAGATACTGACGGTATGTAATTGATTTGTAAGGGTAGCCACGGCTGCCCTTTTCAAGTCATTAAATACATACTAATGGTATGTATAGGGGGCAGGCTTATGGCTGGAATGCGGAGGAGTAGCGTCTCGTTGACGCAAAAAACAGTGCAATCTATCAGGCTTTTCGGTCTTCTTGTTGCACAGCTGTGCGCGTATTCGATGTTGTCGGCACTGTGCTTTGCGTGCCCGCTTTACTTGTTCGACTGCAGCGGCTCATCAACGTTATATGGTGCCGTCGCGGCGATAGCGTTCGTGCCGGGCGTGCTTGCGACTCCGGCTGGCGGAATCTTGGCGGATCGCGGAAGTCATCGCGGGGCCCTTGTGGTACTCGGCATTGTTCTGATGGCTGCATCACTGCTGTTTATCCCCATGAAGTGTTCGCTGCCTCTTGCGGTTGTCGTGGCAGCAATGCTTTGCGTCCAATATGGCATCCAATCGCTGCTGAAGCCGATGCTTCAAATTGAGACGGTGCGCATGACGGGCCCAGAAAAGGTTGAGCGTGCCACTGCGTTGGTCTCGCAGATAACCATGGCGAGCAATATCTTGGGGCCTGTAGTCGGGACGGCAGTCTATGGGTGCTTTGGTATCGATGCTCTATGCGAAACCGCGGCGTTGACGTTTGCGATGTCAGCCCTACTGTTCGGGGGCGCACTCAAGCAAAATGCCTCATCTGGAATGACAGGGGACAGTACGACTTGCTCGACATGCCGAAGCGATTTTCGGGAGTCGATTCGGTACCTGTTTCAAAACGCATCATTGCTCGTTGTGTTTTTGCTTGCGGCTATTTTGAACCTTGCGTTAGTTGGGTTAACGATTGGTGCTCCCATTGTTGTTTCAAAGCATCTCGGAATACAGTCATCCTTTGTTGGGATTATTGAGGTGGCTATGGGCTTGGGTGGTCTTGTCGGCAGTGGTTTGGTCGGTATTTGGCCGCATCGTTTTTCCTTCAAGGGCATATGTCGATATGTTGCGATGGTCTGTTTTGGAGTCGTACCGATTATTGTCACGCTACTGAGCGGTCCTGATGAATTTGCGTTTGCCGCGCTTGCGGCCGGCTCGGCATGGGTCATGGCGTGGGCAAGCATTACATCGGTCGAAATTGTTTCATTCGTTCAGCGGTCAGCGCCAAAGGAACTCTGCGGAAAAGTGCTGGCACTCGTTTATATGATGCTTTCCTGTGCAACGCCTATTGGCCAATTGGTTTATGGGCTCGCATATGATCGATGGACACCGGCGATTGTATTCGCAGGCATGTTGGTGGTGCTGACGTTGACGACGGCGCTGTTTTATCGGCTGAAAAGTCGCTTGTGGCGATTGTCTTAACGCGCTGAGGCACCGTGAATTTGTGGAGGCAGTGGCGCACCGCGCCGGGACGCCGTTGTCTGGGCATGCCTCTCCTTCGTCTACAATATCGTGCAGACGAAGGAAAGGCACGCCCATGATCAAGATGTTTGCGAGTGACTTAGACGGAACACTGCTGAACGCCCTGCATGAGGCGGATGGGACCATCCGCCGTGCCATTCGCGAGCTGACCGAGGCTGGCCTGCATGTGGTTCCCGCGACCGGACGCTCGACGCTGCCGATCGGCGAACATGGCTTTACGGGCCTGGCGCTTGACGCCTGCTGCTCCAACGGGTCCATCGTGCGCGACAGCCATGGCGATGTGCTCAAGACTTGGACCATCGACCCACAGGTCACCGAGGAGCTGCTCAAGGCGTTCCCGGACATTTGCTTTGATTGCTCCACGCCCGATGGCATGTTCTCGAGCGGGTCGTTCGAGATGCATCAGGCGGGCTTTAAAAAGGACAGTCCTATCAAGCGCATCGTGATGCGCGGCATGCGTGCACGTGGCGGGTATCACGAGGAACAGTATTTCGACCAGTCGATCGGTGACATTCTGCGCCACGATGTGTGCAAGATCAACTGCCGTGTGATCTCGCCCGAGCTGGAGCGCGACCTTAAGGCGTATTTGGCCGAGCGCTCGGACCGCGTGGTCAACGCGCCGTTTGACCCGGTGATGTTTGAGATCACGGATGTGGCATGCAACAAGGGCGAGAGCGTGGCCTGGCTGGCGGGCTACTACGGCATTGCCGAGGACGAGGTCGCGGTCTACGGCGACGGCGGCAACGACATTGCCATGCTCAAACGCTTCCGCCACAGCTACGCGACCAAAAACGCAAGCGAGGCAGCCAAGGACGCCGCGAGCGCAACTATCGGCAGTTGCATGGTCCACGCCGTTCCCAAACACATGCTTGCCACCATGCACAAGCAGAATTCCTGCACCGTAATCGAATAATGCGACAAAGGGACAGCCCCTTTGTCACAGGTGACGCTGGTCTCTTGAAATACGAACAAACATTCGCATATCTAACTGCGCTTTGATAGAATTGATACTGTTGGCGGCAGTTCCATGTGCCGGGCAACGCCCTCCATCTGATGGGAGGTGATGCCCATGACCGATCTGATTGATTTCGTGAGACTTCTGACCGCTTTGGTCTCGTTCTCCACGGCGCTCGTCGGGCTTTCCGAGGCACTCAAGCAACGTTCGAAGCAACGTAAAAGGGGTCGCCGCCGCTAAGGCGTTGACCCCTTAATCCAAGCAACGGCGCTGCCCAGCTTTCCAGAACTTGGGCTGCCGTCGACACTATTCTACCCACGAATGACATTTTGAACAATCGGCAATGCCGCTCCAAAAGCCAGGCACAACTGGCACAACCTAGGCGGTCGCTGAATGTGACAAAGGGACTGCCCTTTGTCACATTCCAAATATTGCCTTTACGTGTTGATACACACGGTGTGCAATAATACTCGCACTGTGCAATAGCGCACAGGCTGAGTAACAAGGAGGACGTTTGTCCCAGCTCGAGAAATGCGATCGCCGGTCCCTTCGCTCGCAGCGTGCCCTTCGCCAGGCACTTGCCAGCGAGCTTGCCGAAAGCGGCGACCTTTCGCGCATTAATGTCGCGTCGCTCACCGAGCGCGCTGGCCTTACGCGCCGCACGTTCTATTCGCACTACCGCGATATCCCCGACTTTATCAATCAAATCGAGGACGGCTTGCTGGCCGAGATCCGTGAGCGCATTGAGCTCATCACCGCAGCTCAGCTGCCCGATCTCTATCACAACATCGATGAGCTCGAGCCGGCACCCGGTTCGGTTGAGTTGCTGCGCTACCTTGCGGCCAACCGCGATTTAATCGGATCGCTGCTGGGCCCGGGCGGCGACCCCGCCTTTATTAAAAAGATCATCGATACCGCACGCGAGGCCGTGGTGCCGCGCGCACAGACGGGCATTTTGGGCTTGGCGCTGGGCACCTTCTTTGACTACTACGTCACCTATGTCGTGAGTGCCGAGGTCGGCATGATCCAGCGTTGGTTTGAGCGTGACCTTTCTGAATCGCCCGAGACCATGGCGCGCATTATGACGGTTATCGCCTTTGTGCGCCCCGGCGACCTGTATGGCCAACCCATCGATATCAACGTGCCGGAATACGGCATGAAGCTATTGAACCTGCAGCTCGAGAACGCGGTCGACACCACCGCAACCGTCGAGTCCAACAACTAAGAGGAGAGACAATGAGCAAACTCGTCGAGGGCATTAAAGACCGCGTGGTCGCTGCTGCACGCGAGGCCGCGCCCGCCGTGGTGGACGCCGCGCAGAAGGCCGCGACCGCGGCTGCCGAGAAAGTTGCCGAGGCAGTTGCCGATGCCAAGAACGCGGCAGGGGAGACGTCCGTCGCTAGCGAGCCCGTCACTGCCGCTGAGCCCGCAGCCGCCACTGCCGCCCAGGCCCCCGAAGGCGCGATCTTCAACCCCGAGAACGCTCGTGGCAACCTGCACCTGGGCATCGACGTGGGCTCCACCACCGTCAAGCTCGCCGTGCTCAACGACGACAACCAGATCGTCTACGCCAAGTACCAGCGCCACCACACCGACGTCCGCGCTTGTGCCCGCGACCTGTTCGAGGGCGCTGCGACCGTGCTGCCGACGGCCCAGATGACCTGCGCCATTACCGGCTCGGGCGGCCTGCTGCTGTCCCAGTGGCTCGACCTGGAGTTTGTCCAGGAGGTCATCGCCAGCAAGCGTGCCGTCGAGACCCTCATCCCGGCCACCGACGTCGCCATCGAGCTGGGCGGCGAGGACGCCAAGATCATCTACTTCGACAACGGCATCGAGCAGCGCATGAACGGCACCTGCGCCGGCGGCACGGGCGCGTTCATCGACCAGATGGCAACCCTGCTGCACACCGATGCCAGTGGCCTCAACGAGCTCGCGGCCAACGCCACCACCATCTATCCCATCGCCAGCCGCTGCGGCGTTTTTGCCAAGACCGACGTGCAGCCGCTGCTCAACGAGGGCGCCCGCCCCGAGGACGTGGCCGCCTCCATCTTCCAGGCTGTCGTGACCCAGACCATCTCGGGCCTGGCGTGCGGCCGTCCCATCCGCGGCAACGTCGCCTTCCTGGGCGGCCCGCTGCAGTATCTCTCCGAGCTGCGCCACCGCTTCTACCTCACGCTCAATCTGGACGAGGAGCACCGTATCGTGCCCCAAAACGCTCACCTGTTTGTGGCGAGCGGCGCCGCCATGGCGCACGAGTCCAACAAGCTCAGCACGTTCCCGCAGCTCATCGGGGCCATCGATGCCCTGGGTGACACGCAGGGTGCCGAGGTCGAGCGTCTGGATCCGCTCTTTGCCACCGACGAGGACTTTGCCGAGTTCAAGACCCGCCACGACACCGAGGTCGTCCCCAAGGGCAAGCTCGAAGGCTACACCGGACGCGTGTTCATCGGCATCGACGCCGGCTCCACCACCATGAAGGCCGCGCTCGTGGGCGAGGACGGTCAGCTGCTGCACACCTGGTACGGCAACAACAACGGCGACATCCTAGGCACGGCCAAGGTCATCATGGCCGATTTCTACAACCACATCCCCGCGGGCTGCACCATCGGCCACGTGACCACCACGGGCTACGGTGAGGCGCTGCTCATCGAGGCCCTCAAGGCCGATTCCGGCGAGATCGAGACCGTCGCGCACCTGCGCGGCGCCAAGGCGTTCCTGCCCGGCGTCGAGTTCATTCTGGACATTGGCGGCCAGGACATGAAGTGCCTGCGCGTCAAGGACGGCGTCATCGAGCACATCATGCTCAACGAGGCCTGCTCGTCGGGTTGCGGTAGCTTTATCGAGAGCTTCGCCGTCTCTATGAACATGGACGTGCGCGCGTTCGCCAACGCCGCCATCCATGCCAAAGCCCCGGTCGACCTGGGAAGTCGCTGCACGGTCTTTATGAACTCGCGCGTCAAGCAGGCGCAAAAGGAAGGCGCCACGGTGGGCGACATCGCGGCCGGCCTGTCCTATTCCGTCATCAAGAACGCTCTGTTCAAGGTCATTAAGCTGCGCGATCCCAAGGAGATCGGCAGCCAGGTAATCGTTCAGGGCGGCACCTTTATGTCCGATGCCACGCTGCGCGCGTTTGAGCAGCTCACCGGCGTTCATGCCGTGCGCCCCGACATCGCCGGCTGCATGGGCGCCTATGGTGCGGCCCTGCTCGCCCGCGATCGCGCTGGTGCCGACGGCACTTCGACCATTCTTTCTGCCGAGGACATCGCACACCTCACCGTGACGCAAAAGCATGTCCGCTGCGGTCGCTGCTCCAACAACTGCCAGCTTACCGTCAACGACTTTGGCGGCGGCAGGCGCTTTATCACCGGCAACCGCTGCGAGAAGGGCGCCGGCCACAAAAAGCAGAAGACCGAGGCGCCCAACCTCTTCAAAAAGAAAAACGAGCTGCTCTTTAACCGCGAGGTGCTGAGCCCCGACGAGGCCCCGCGCGGCACCGTGGGTATCCCTCGCGCACTCAACATGTACGAGAACTACCCCTTCTGGCACGCGTTCTTTACGCGCCTGGGCTTTAGCGTGCAGCTGTCCGACCAGTCGAGCAAAAAGACCTACCAGGCGGGCATCGAGTCCATGCCGTCCGAGAGCGTGTGCTACCCGGCAAAGATGAGCCACGGCCATGTGATGAACCTTATCGACCGCGATGTCGACTTCATTTGGATGCCGTGCGTGCGCTGGGAGCGCAAGGAGGATCCGACCGCCGGCAACTGCTATAACTGTCCCATCGTCATGAGCTACCCCACGGCGCTGGCGCTCAATATCGACGAGATCCGCGAGCAGAATATCGAGTTCCTGTACCCGTTTGTGCCCTATCACGACAAGACCGAGCTCAAGCGCCGCCTGTATCAGGTGCTCACCGTCGACCGTGTGGCCGATGCCGAGGCTGGTCGCGGCCGCGTGCGTGGTCCCAAGATCACGCGCTCCGAGGTCGATGCTGCCGTCAACGCCGCCTTCGAGGCCGATGCGCGCTTCCACGAGGATATCCAGACCATGGGCGAGGAGGCTCTTAAGTGGGTCGAGGACCACGGCGGCCACGGCATCGTACTCGCCGGTCGTCCCTACCACAACGACCCCGAGATCAACCACGCCCTGCCCGAGCTTATCTCGAGTTTTGGCTTTGCGGTCTTTACCGAGGATTCGCTCGCGCATCTCGTGAAGCCCGAGCGCCCCATCCGCGTCGTCGACCAGTGGATGTACCACAGCCGCCTGTACGCCGTCGCCCGTTTTGTGACGATGCGCAACGATCTGGACCTGATCCAGCTCAACTCTTTCGGCTGCGGCCTGGACGCCCTGACCACCGATCAGGTGCAGGAGATTCTGGAAGCCAGCGGCAAGATCTACACCGTGCTCAAGATCGACGAGGTGTCCAACCTGGGCGCCGCGCGCATCCGCATCCGCTCACTCATGGCGGCGCTTAAGGACCAGGAGGCCGAACGCTTGGCCGAGGCCACGGCCGCGGGCGAGGCCTACGAGCAGGGCGATGCCGCGCCGGTGGCGCCCTCCAAGGATGCCCCCGCGTTCGCGAGCCGCAAGTACACGTTCGAGGCGCAGCGCGAGAGTGCATCGACCGCGTGGCCCAAGGTGCCCTTCACCGAGCAGATGCGCGACGAGGGCTACACCATCCTGTGCCCGCAGATGGCGCCGATCCACTTTGACCTGGTCAAAGAGGTGTTCCGTGGTGCTGGCTACAACTTGGAGCTGCTGCCCTCGACCGATCACGACGCCGTCGAGGCCGGCCTGCGCTACGTGAACAATGACATTTGCTATCCGTCCATTTTGGTGACCGGCCAGATTATGGAGGCCATCGAGAGCGGTCGGTACGACCTGTCCAAGACGGCCGTGGTTATCAGCCAGACCGGCGGCGGCTGCCGTGCCACCAATTACATCGCGCTCATCCGCAAGGCCCTGCGCGAGAGCGGCCATCCTGAGATCCCGGTGATCTCGCTTTCGGCCGTGGCGCTCGGCGAGGACAACCCCGGCTTTAAGATTACGCCGGCGCTGCTCAAGCAGGCAGTCTACGCGGTGCTCTTTGGCGACGTGATGATGCAGATGCTCTACCGCTGCCGCCCGTACGAGGCAACGCCTGGTGCCGCCAACGCGCTCTACGAGGAGTACATGGCGCGCGCCCGCAAGCTGGCGCCTAAGTTCAACAGGCATAACTACACCAAGCTGTGCCGCGAGGCCATCCGCGCGTTCGACACCATGCCGCTCGTGGGCGAGGGTACCAAGCCGCGCGTGGGCGTGGTCGGTGAGATCTTGGTCAAGTTCCACCCTACGGCCAACAACCACGTGGTCGACGTGATCGAGCGCGAGGGCTGCGAGGCTGTGGTGCCGGGCCTGCTCGATTTCTTCCTGTACTCCATGAGTAATGCCGAGCTGCAGAAGGACGAGCTGGGAAGCTCTGCCACTACGCGCGCGGGCATGCAGGCGCTCATTAAGCTGGTGGACTGGATGCGTACGCCGGTGGAGGAGATGCTCGAAAAGTCCCGCCGCTTTGAGGCGCCCGAGCGCATCGGCACCATGGCCGACAAGGCCCGCACGGTGCTTTCGGTGTGCAACAACATGGGCGAGGGCTGGCTGCTCACGGCCGAGATGCTCGACCTGATTGATCATGGCGCGCCCAACATCATCTGCACGCAACCCTTCGCGTGCCTGCCCAACCATGTGGTGGGCAAGGCCGTGATCAAGGAGCTGCGCCGTCAACATCCCGAGAGCAACATCGTTGCGGTGGACTATGATCCTGGTGCGTCCGAGGTCAACCAGCTCAACCGTATTAAGCTCATGATCAGCGTTGCCAAGGAAAACATGCGCGCCGGCAAGGGCTTTAAGCTCGAGAAGGTGGCGCCGCTCGCGATGGACGAGGTCACCGGCCAGATGCGTGCCCATGATGGCTGCGTGAGCTGCGGACCGGCCAGCGAGGAGGCCGTTGCATCGGTCGCCAAGCGTCTGGGACGCGGCATTAAGAAGTAGTTGGCCTGCTTTGGGCTAGATATGAGGCAAACGGGTGGTAGCCGTGCCGGCTACTACCCGTTTTTGCTGGACATATGTTGCGCAAATGACCTTGCTACAGCCTTCCGTGGGCTTGCCCGATTTTTGGGCCGGCTCGGGCTTTGAGGACAAGCTGCTGCAAGCCCAGGGCGATTTTTCGCTCAACGCGGGCCAGCACAGCGTGACCTATCTGCCAAACGACGAGATGATCGCTGCGGACTGCCCATCGCCACCTACGAGATGGAAGCCGAAAAGTATATCTACCGCGTGTACAAGTACGAGCTGTAGGGCCGCGCTTGGCTGTGCCTGTGCCCCGCGGCCGCGCTCTCGTGCCGGGTCCACCTCGCGTCCCGCATCACTTCACATCGAACTCCACGCGATCGAGTTCGGGTGCGTTGAGGTCGATGAGTTTGCGGGCGACGTGGCGGTCGTGCGTCCCGAGCGCCTCGCTCGTTGTCACATGGGCGACGATTTCGCGCTCTACAATGCCTCCCTCGTCCCCTTCGGTGGCCGAGGTCTCGACGGCGACGGTGTAATCCTTAAAGCCCGGCAGTACCGCCGCAAGCTCGCGCGTGGTTTCGGTGACGCCGTAGCCGTCCTGCACGCCGGCCTGCGCCGAGCCAATGGAGCCAGCCGTCATAACGATGCAGGGGATGGCAAAGATCACCGTGCCCACAATAATGCGGCGGCGCACCTTGCGTGACAGCTCATCGACCTCGGCATTTTCCTCGGCTGTCACAATGCCGTCGCCGTTGAGGTCGCGCTTGAGCGGTACACGCAAAAGAAGCAATACGGCTTCGGCCGCCAGCGCGATAAAGACCACGTTGATGCCAAACTCGTAAAGCGCCGAGAGAAACAGTGACCCGCTTGCGATGGCGATGCCGTAGCCCGCCGCGCACAGGGGCGGCATGAGCGCGGTCGCCACGGCTACGCCGGCGATGAGCGTGGCGGGTTCCTGGTCGCGCGAGTTGCCCAGGCCGCCCGCAAAGCCGCCCGCGAGCGCGACGGCAAGGTCCCACACAGTCGGTGTCGAATTGTCGATGATGGCGGCAGTGGTGGTGCCAAGGGGCGAGAGCTTAAAATACAGCGTGGACGTGACCAGGCAAAAGGCCATTTGCAGCGCAAGGCCGGCGACGGCTTCGACGGCAATCTCGCGGTCGAGCGTGGCGATGCCGTATGCCATGGCAAGGACCGAGCCCATAAGCGGGCAGATGAGCATGGCACCTACAATGGCGATGTCCGAGTCGATATCGAGACCGATGCTCGCGATGAGCATGGCGATGATGAGGATGCATAGGTGAGAGCCGGTCAGGCGTGCCCCGTTTACAAAGCGCTTGCGAATCACGTGGTAGGGCGCGCGACCCTCGCGAATGTTGAATGCGCGCTTTAAAAAGCGACCAGCCTGTTCGGCAGCCTCACTATGGGCAGGGCGGATGCCATGGCGCCGGTGATGGCGTTCACGCAGTCGCTTGAGCTGTTGTCTATCGAGTTCCATGTTCACCTCGTTCCAGCGCGGTCCGTGCAACGCGCCCGTTGTCCTAACTCTACACCGTGGCGGGCGGGGTGTCTGTTGGATGCGGAATCCGATAGGGCGGATGACGCGGGAGCAAATGCAAATCACAGGCTCAATTCCATCACGCGAAAATATGATGCACCAGCTCCTTCAAATGTGACGAAATTGTGAAGCACGGGAGCATGAATTTCAAAAAATACGCTGGTCGCCAATGTTGCGCAACAGAATTCAAAAATCGACAGCTACCGTTTGATACGTATGGATACATCCGTGTCAAAGGGAGAAAGCCATGGCAAACTACAGTCCACAACACTTTGAGCCTCGGGCCAAGGCCGTCAACGTCAAGGGCGTTGCCAACCGCGCCGTCGCAACCGTTTTGACGGCGGGCCTCATCGCTCAGCCGCTCATGTCGCCGCTGGCGGCAATCGCCGCACCGTCAACCGATAACGGCGATTCTGTTCAGGGGGGGGGTAGTTCTGTAGAGAATACCGTTGCCGCCGGTAACCAAGCGGTCGTAAAGACGGCTGCCCAGCTGGCCGAGGAGTCGGCAAAGCAGCTCAAGGACGCTCAGGCCGCCTACGATGCCGCCCAGAAGAAGGCCGACGCGGCGGGCCAGTCTCAAAAGCAGGCGCAGCAGCAAAAGAATCAGGCCTCGCAGGCTGTGAGCGACAACGAAATCGAGCAGAACGCAGCAGAAGTCGCCGCGCTCCAGGAGAAGATTGACGAGCTCAAAGCCGCCGTCGAAAAGACCGAGCAGCAGCAGAAGAAGCTGGGCGACCTGAACGATCAGCTCGAACAGGCCAACAAGAGTGTCGAGGATAAGACCCAGGCGCTCAAGGACGCCAAGGCAAAGCAGGATGAGGCCAAGAAGGCCCTCGACGATGCCCAGGCCAAGCTCGAGGCCATGGGTATGGACGAGTACGAGGCCGCCAAGAAGGCCGTCGAGGACGCACAGGCAAAGCTCGATGACGCCAATAAGGCCGTTACTGCTGCACAGGCCAATCTGGACCAGGCCAAGGCTGCCGAGGCCAGCGCCCAGCAGGAAAAGCAGAATATCGAGGCAGCTTTGACGACTGCCCAGGCCAAGAAGCAGGAGACTGCCGCTGCTCCCGCAGCCGCAACCACCGCGCGCGATAACGCCCAGCAGAAGTTCAACCAGGCGCAGGCCGCGCTCGATGCTGCCGTCTCGGGTACGGGTGTTGACCTGAGTGCGCTTGAGGCCGCCCAGATCGCTGCTGCTGGTGAGCTCAAGACCGCGCAGGCGGAGCTCAATGCCGCGACGGATGCCGACGCCACCGCACAGACAAATCTGCAGGCCGCCCAGGCTGCCGTCGCTGCCGCGCAGGAGAAGGCCAACGCCGCCAACGCTGCTGTGGCATCTGCCCAGTCTGCATACGATGCGGCAAACAAGGAGTACAACGCCGCCGCCAGCAAGCGCGACGCCGCCAAGGCCGCATACGAGCAGGCCCAGCAGACCGAGGCCGACAAGAAGGCTGAGTACGACCGACTCGTCGAGATTCGTCAGCAGAAGAGCAACGAGTTCGATCAGGCTCGTGCTGAAGTAACCGACGCGCATAATGCATACGACGCCGCAAACGCCGAGGTCGAGAAGCTTAACCAGCAGATTGCCGACCTCAAGTCGAACATGACCGTAGACCAGAATGTCATCAGCCAGGGCGTGCTCGGCTTCATGAATTACATCATCGGCGGCAGCCAGTTCACAGCCACACAGAAAAAGAACGCCCAGGAAGCCGTATCGATGCTGACCGGTGCCGCTGACAAGGCCGAATGGTATGACCAGTACGTCGATCAGGATATGTCTCGCGACACCAACCCGCTTTCCTTGGAGCAGATGCGCAACGCCCTGACATATCTCGACACCCAGAACAACCTCCGCAAGGCGAACGGCCAGTCGGCGCTCAGCGTCAGCCTCCGCATGACTGCGGCAGCCGCCCTTAATGCATCATATTCATCGAACATTTGGGGACACTCGGACTGCTACTACGACAATGGGGAAAATCTTGCTGGCGGCGGCGGTGCATATACTGGCGGCGAAACCGAGGATACGCTTGGCTGGCCATATACCGGTCTCTACACTCAGGAAAAAGAGGCATTCGATAAGTACGTCGAGAAGAATAGCGACCTTGGAAACCATCGATATGATTCCTCCTATATCTGGCGGCACTACAAGAGCATTTTCCATGAGTGCGGGCACTATCTCAACATTATCGATGCCGGTACGAAGGCTATCGGCATCGCAACCGGTAGCGGTAAGAACACCGATTCCGAGGTAACAATCTTCGATTACAGCTCTTTTGACAGTGAGGCTGATTTCACTGTCTCCGAGTTCAAGAAGCTCCTGAACGACTACATCGATTCCGCATACAACGCAGGCGGAACGCAGGAGCAGAAGGAGCAGCTGAAGCAGCTGCAGAATAAGCTGGCAGAAGCGCAGAAGAACTTCGGGACTGCCGGAACGGCTTATTCTGACGCATTGGATAAGCAAGAAAGCGCTCGCGACGCCTATACCGCGGCCGACACGAACGTGAACACCGCCAAGGGCGAGTACGAGAAGGCCAAGTCCGGCACCGCCGCCGCGAAGACGGCATACGACGCCGCGAAGGACGCGCTCGGCGGAATCGACATCGAGCCCCTCAAGCAGAACCTCGATGCCGCCAAGTCCGAGGCCGCTACTGCCCAGGCGGCTCTCGATAAGGCAAACGCCACGCTTGCTGACAGCAAGACGAAGGCAGCTGAGGCCGCTGCTCGAAAGGCGAAGGCTCGCAGCGCCCGCGATGCCGCCAAGGCAAAGTCCGAACAGGCCAACGAGGCGTATGACAACGCCACGGCTTCGGTCAAGGACCTTGCTGCCAAGCGCGATGCCGCCCAGGCGGACCTTGCGAATAAGCAGGGCTCGCTTGACGAGGCAAAGAAGGCCGACGATGCCGCCCAGGCTGGTGAAGACAAGGCCCAGGCCGCAGATGTCCAGGCCGCGACCGCTCTTTCGGACGCCAAGCAGGCAGTTGCCGCCAAGAAGCAGGCCCTGTCCGACGCACAGGCGAAGGCCAAGGCCGCCGAGGGCGAGCTTGCCACCGCAAACAAGGCCTTCGAGCGCTTCGCCGGCGCCCAGAAGGCGGTCGACGACGCCAAGGCCGCCTATGACGCTGCCGTCGCCGGTGTCGCCGATGCCCAGAAGCAGCTCGAGGCCGCCAACGAAGCCGTCGTCGATGCGAACTTCGAGATCGTCAAGGCCAAGGCCGAGCTTGCCAGCGATGAGGCACTCAAGGCCGATCTTGAGGCTGTCGACCATAAGGCATCCCTTGCCGCGGGCACGACGGGCAACGAGAAGCTGGTTAAGCTGAACGCTGCCTACGCTCGCTATAAGGCTGCCGTCGATGCCGCCGCTGGTCTCAAGGCTGCTCTGAGCGATGCCGATGCCAAGCTGTCCGATGCCAACGACGCCTATGCCGCCGCGCTTGCCGAGCTTGGCGATGCCAAGGATGCCCTGGCTGCCGCGCAGGCCGAGTACGACAAGTATCATCCCAAGGCTGAGCCGCAGGCCAAGCCTCAGGTTGCACAGGCTGCTGCAAAGGCTCCTGTCGCCAAGAAGAAGGCCACGTCGGCCGCGCTCGCCCAGACTGGCGATGACTCCGCTCTTGCGGGCGAGGTGTTCGTCATCGGCGGTATCACCCTCGTGGCCGCTGGTGTGACGCTGAGCGATCGTCGTCGCAAGCAGATGTAGCGTTTCGAGCGTAGATTCTGCAACGAACTTCGGTTCATAGCAGGAACGCTTCGATAGCTTAACCGATAAGGCCGGCGCGCTGTTAAACGCAGCGCGCCGGCCTTTCTTTGTTTCGATATCAAAAAGCCCGGTCAGCAGCCGTGAAAGCTACCGGCCGGGCAAGCCGTAGGCAATATGGTTGCTGTCGAGCAGCTGCTCAGCTTAGCCCAGCAGGCTTAAGCCAACAGAGACAAACGCCAGGATAACGCCGACAATAGACTCGCCACCGAGCAGGCCGCTGGCGACAACCAGGCCCTGCTCCTGGAAGGCGGCGTCCTTGGCGGCCTTTTCCTCGTCCGAAAGACCGGCCTCGGCGTCGCGGTGAGCGGCCCACTTGTCGTAGGCGAGCTTAACGCAGGAGCCCAGGAAAGCCGTGAGCGACATGTAGAACGGCAGGTACACGCCCAGGCCGATCATCATGGCCGGAATGCCGAGCCAGTACATGACGATGCCGGCGATAAAGCCGCCCGCAAACCACGGCACGCTCGGGATGCCCGAGACCATGGTGGCGACCACACTTGCCTGCGCGGCCACAAAGCTCTTGTCGGGTCCAAAGGCGTCCGGACCATAGGCGGTTACGAGCGCGACCATGACGGCGGCAGCGACCAGGGCGCCCACGATGCCGCCGATGGCCTGGCCGACCCACTGTGCACGCGGGTTGGTGCCCAGCACGGCGCCGGCCTTAAAGTCGTTCATGACGTCGCCCGCAAGGCCGCACGCTACGGCCACGATGCCGGCGATAAAGAACAGTTTAACCTGCGCGAGCTGCGCGAAGGCAGCCACGATGAGCATAACGATGAGGCCAAAGATCTCCATGGGGTCGATGCCCGTCTGGCCGCAGCTCTGTGCGCTCATGATGGTGGTGACAAAGGTGAACAGCGTCACGATGACGGCCGGGACGGGACCAAGGTCGAGCGCGATGGCGACGATCACGGCGATGGCGGCAGCGCCCAGGCCGATGATGCCGGCGTCGAGTTTAAGGGAGCCCGAGATGAGCGACTGCTCGTCGGTGTCGGTGGAGCTGTCGGCGGCAAGACCGCGGACGATACCGGCGACCTGCGGCAGGATGTCCTTGAGGACGACGGCGACGCCAAAGCCCATCATGAGGCCCATGCCCAGGGACTTGACGATGCCCTGCGCAGTCACAACGTCAAACAGACCGGCAGCGGTGCCGCCGACAATGATGCCAAAGTTGCCCAGCAGCGCGCCGGCAAACCAGAAAGCGACCGGGGCGAAGCCCACGAGGAAGCCGACGGAGAGCAGCATGGGCGAGTTGTAGATGGCAAAGGTCACGCCGGGGATGTTGAGCGTGCACAGCATGCTGGGCACCACGCCCAGGGCGTCGCGCAGCACGCTATAGATGCCTGCGATGGCCATGGAACCAAAGAGCTGCTTGCCGGTTTTGCCGCCAGCCTCGGTGGCGCGCAGGGTCTGAGCTGCGGCGTTGCCGGTGGGGAACTCAAGCGCGGCGTCCACGATAAAGTGACGGTGGATGAGTGCGGTGGCCAGCAGGCCCAGGATGGTGCCGGCGAGTGCCACGATAAACATGTCGAGCCAGCTGATCTGGTCGGCATAGCCCAGCATCCAGGCGCCTGGGATGGTAAACGCCAGACCGCCGGCGACCATGGCGCCCGCGGACATGATGGTGTGGGTGACGTTTGCCTCGTTGAGGCTGGCGTTGCCCATGAGCTTAAGGAAGAACAGCGAGATGACGGCAGCGAAGACGATCGGCCAGGGGAGTGCGCCCATCTTGAGGGCGGTGTAGGCCGAGCTTGCCGTGATGATCACGCAGCCAAGGACGCCGATGACGACGCCGCGCAGCGTGAGTTGCCCGCGCATCGAAGCGCGGTTCGAGGGATTGCTCATATAGAACTCCTTTGCGTATATCCGCTTCCCCCGGGAGCGCCGCTACGGATACGGCGCGGGAAGTCGGGTTACCAAGGGCCGCCGCGTGAGCTCGCGCACGACCGCGCACCAGTATAGCCGCAAGCTAGTCATTTTGGGATGACTGGTTTAGGTAGGCGATATACTGCTGGGCAGACGAAAGGAGCGCCGACGATGCTTAATGGGTGCGCATATATATTGACGGTCGACGTGGGCAATACGTTCATTCGCTTTGGCCTGTTTGCCGAGGATTCGGCCGCGGCGCAGGAATGTCCGCTTGCGACGTGCGAGATCACCACGCCGTCGAGCATCACAGCAGACGAGGCGCGCATGCGTCTCGCTCAAGTCATGGCCGCGCTGGCGGCCGATGCGGGCATGCCCGGCGCGCTCGTGCCCACGGCGGCCGTGCTGAGCTGCGTGGTGCCGGCACTCGAGCGCCCGTGGAAGGCGGCTCTTTCCCGTACCTGCACGGGGCGCGTGCTTACGGTGGGGCCGGGCCTCAAGACCGGCATGCCCGTACACTACGACGACCCGGCCGAGATCGGCCCCGACCGCATCGCCGACGCTGTGGCGGCACGCGCCGTCTACGGCTCGCCGTGCATCGTGATCGACCTGGGCACTACGACCAATATTGAGGTCATCGATGCGCGCGGTACCTTTGTCGGCGGCGTTATCGCGCCGGGGCTGGCGCTCGGCGCCCGCTCGCTCTCGGCCGCTGCGGCGCGCCTACCCCAGGTTGAGCCCTCGGCACCGACGCATGTGATCGGCCGTAACACGCGCGAGGCGATGCGCTCGGGCGTGGTCTTGGGCGAGGTGGCCCGCATCGACGGTATGCTCGACATGGTGCTCGCCGAGATGCGCGCGACCAAGGCCGCGGGGGAGGGCAGCGTGCCCATCGTCATTACCGGCGACGATGCCGAGGCACTCGCGTCGCTGGTCGGTCACAGTCTGACGGTCGACGACGCGCTGACGTTGCGGGGACTGGCCGAGCTCTACCGCATCAACCAAAAGCCCCGCCGCGTGTAAAAGTGAGGGCGCCGGTGGGACAAACGCCTCCACCTTTCACCTGCTACAATGGGTCAAACTATTGCGATTACGGAGGTGTCTGCCATGTCGGACGATCTTCATCAAACCGCGTCGGGCAAGCGCCGCGACGTTATTAGCTGGGATGAGTTCTTTATGAGCGTGGCCATCGCCGCGCAGCGCCGCAGCAAGGACCCCAACACGCAGGTGGGCGCGTGCATCGCCAACACCAACCACCGCATCCTTTCGGTGGGCTACAACGGTACGCCCTCGGCGCTCAACGACGACTTTTTCCCGTGGGGTACGAGCGACGACCCGCTGCAGGACAAGCACAACTATGTGGTCCATGCCGAGGCGAACGCCGTGCTCAATTACCGTGGTTCGCTCAAGGACCTTGAGGGTTCCACGGTCTACGTCACGCTGTTCCCGTGCCACGACTGCGCCAAGATTTTGGCGCAGGTGGGTGTGGGCGAGGTCGTCTACCTGGACAACAAGTACGCCGACACTGATGATGGACGCATCAGCCGCCGCATCCTCGACTCCTGTGGCATCAGCTACCGCCAGGTTATCGTCGATGTTCACATCGGCACCGGGGAACAAACTCAGCAGTAGCGGCAGCGTGTGCTAGCGCCGGGCGTCGGCAAAAGCAGCTAAAAAAGCCCCGTCCCAAATTGACTGCTCGTGAAAGTCGTGTCCGCGCGCATGGACGGCTCGTGAGCGGGTACATGGCTGTAGTAACATAGCTCTGTCCGCGGGCGCGCCCGCGTTATTGTGAGAAAGGAGCCCCTGTGGCTGTTAACGAAGAGCTGCTTAAGAAGGTTCTTGAGGAGATCCGCCCCAACCTGCAGGCTGACGGCGGCGATATGGAGTATGTGGGCGTCGACGACGAGGGCGTCGTCCAGCTTGAGCTTCAGGGTGCCTGCGCCGGCTGCCCTATGAGCGCACTGACCCTGTCCATGGGTATCGAGCGTATCCTCAAGGAGCACGTACCCGGCGTTACCCGTGTCGAGCAGGTCAATGCCTCCGGCGAGACCGAGGACCTGTACGACGAGTATGCGCCGTTCTAAGATGCGAAAGCTGCGGGCGATGTGCTCCGCATAGACGTCACGCCCAAATATGCGGCTGCGAGCGCAAGGCCCGCGGCCGCATTTGTATGTAGGGAGCAAGGGGACCGATATGCTCAACGACCTCTACCATATGCTTGATCCCGTCGCGATTTCGGCGGGGCCCATCACCATCTACTGGTACGGCTTGGCCTACGTGGTCGGCGCTCTGCTCACGGCGGTCGTCATGTATCGCACGCAGCGTCGCTGGGGTTTCGACATTACGGTCGACGACCTGACGAGCGTCGTGGTCGGTGTGGTCTTTGGCCTTATCATTGGCGCCCGCCTGTTCTACGTCATCTTTTACGGTGATGGCTACTACTGGGCGCATCCGCTCGAGATCTTCGCCACCAACGAAGGCGGCATGAGTTTCCACGGCGGCCTGGTGGGCGGCATCATCGGTGGCGTGCTCGTGTGCCGTATGTACAAGCTCGATGCCTGGACTATCGCCGACCTTGCCGTTATCGGTGCTCCGCTGGCCCTGTGCCTGGGGCGCTGCGCCAACTTTGTCAACGGCGAGCTGTGGGGCAAGCCGACCGATTTGCCCTGGGGCGTGATCTTCGGCGGCGCCGCGGGCGATATGCCGCGCCATCCCTCCCAGCTCTACGAGGCATTCCTAGAGGGCATTGTGCTCTTTTGCATCTTGCAGGTGCTCAGCCGCAAAAAACCGCTGCTGCCCCAGGGCACGTTTATGGGCGTGTTTGTGATGGGTTACGGCATCGTCCGCTTCCTCATTGAGTTTGTGCGCGTGCCCGATGCCCAGCTGGGCTATCTGCTGGGCGGCGTCATCACCATGGGTCAGCTGCTGAGCCTGCCGCTCGTAATCGCAGGACTGGCGCTCATCATCTTCGCCCGACACCGCAATCGCCCCCAGCGCATCTACCTCGACGCCTAGCCACCACATGTCACCACAAGGGGGACAGGCACCTTTGTGGTGGTTTTGCCGGGCAACGATGACAGAACCGTAACGTTTCCCCAGATAAAACCTGCCAAAATAAACCTGTCCCTTTTTGGCAGGTTTCTAGAAAGGCTATTCGGACTGTGAAGGATTCCGACCTCTCCGCAACGGCTGCGCGCGACGCCGCCCGCATCGTTTGGTTTAAGCGCTATCCCGCCAAACAGACGCTCATCGCATTTTTGCTCGCCCTGCTGGCGACCACGGCGTTTTCCATCGATCCCGCCCCGGTGTCGAGCAACGCGGTCCTGGCGATCGACCCCAAGGCGACGGGCACGCTCTACGTGTGCTACGAGGTACTTCTCTCGTTTGCCGGCCATACCGACGCAGTGATGCTGCTCGCGCTTGCCTGCTTGCTCACGCTGCCGTTTCGCTATGTGTTCTTTGGCCGCGGTGACGCTTGGCGCCCGTCGGTCGTGCTGCCATCGCTGTTCTTTGCCGTTTGCATGGTGTTCGGCCGTAGCTACGACCTTGCCGATTCGGCAGAGATTGTGCTGGGCGACAAGGCACGCGTTATCTGCGCCTGGATTGGCGGCGCGGGCTGGATGCTTCTGGCGATTGTGGCCTTCTATCTGGCTTTTGAGTTTTTGGATTGGTTGAGCTCCCGCCGCATTCCGTTTTCGGAGACCCACTTTGGCCGCGTGTGGCGTGTTGCCCACGCCGTGCTCTCGGTCCATCCCTTTGTCGGGCCGTTTCTTGTGCTCATGATTGCCTGGGCGCCCACGCTTATCGCCTCGCTGCCCGGCCTCTTTATGGGAGATACGGGCGCGCAGATCCGCCAATGGTTCAACTATCCCAACGGCACGAGCGACTACCTGCGTCTGCTCAATCCCAATGTGTTGCTCAACGGACATCACCCCGTGGTGCACACGGCTATCATCGGTTCGTGCGTCCAGCTGGGGCTTTCACTGTTCAACAGCGCCAACGCAGGTCTTGCCATCTACACCTGCGCTCAGTTCGTCATTACGGCCGCCTGTATGGCCTATTCCATCTCGTCGCTGCGCAAGCTAGGCGTGAGCCTGCCGGTCCGCGGCGTGATCTTGCTGTTCTTTGTGTTTATGCCCATGTTCTCCAACTACGCGGCCCTGCTTACCAAAGATGTGCTGTTTGCCGACGCGTTTTTGGTGCTGTTGGTGCAGACCGTGAAGCTTGTGGCATGCGGCCTGCCCCGTCGCGATGCCAATGCCGAGCGTGCGGGCGAACAGAGGCCCGTGCTCTTTGTGCGCCATGACTGGCTGCTGCTCGCTATGGGCGCCATGGGTTCCACGTTTCTGCGCAACGGCGGCCTGGTGTTTCCCCTGGCGGCATGCGTAATCGCGGCGGCGTTTTGCGCATGGGACGCGCACGTGGCTCGTCGTGCAGCCAAGCAGGCTGGTGCTGCGCCTTCGGGCACCACCCCGCGTTTCCGCTGGGTGGGAGTTCTTGCGGTGCTTGCACTCTGCCTTGCCTCTAATATGTACTTCACCAAGGTCTTTATGCCGGCACATGACATCACGCCTGGTTCCAAGCGCGAAATCCTCTCGATTCCGTTCCAGCAGACGGCTCGTTTTGTCCAAAAGCACGACGGCCTCAACTCGGGCGTCAACCCCACGGTTAAGGAGGACGGCACCATCGTGGAGGCTCCTTGCGACGGCTTGGTGACCGACGAAGAGCGTGCCGTGATCGACCGTGTGCTCAAGTACGAGAATCTGGGCCGCCGTTACAACCCGGATAAGTCGGACGCCGTCAAAAATTGCTTTAACGAGTACGCCTCGCAGGAGGACATCAAGGCCTATTTTGAGGTGTGGGCCCAGATGTTCAAAAAGGATCCCGAGTGCTATATCTCGGCGCTCATCAATAACTACTACGGCTACTTTTATCCGAGTGCCCGCGATGCGTGGGTCTACAGCACGGCGCGCAGTGCCGAGATCATGGCGAAGCCCGATAACCTCAAGTACTTTGACTTCCATCCGGTCGACAGCAAAGCCGTGCGCTGGTGCGACCACCTGATTAACCTGTACCGCGTGGCGGTGCAGCGCATTCCGTTTATCTCGCTCACCATGAGCTCGGCCACCTACGTGTGGATCATGATCGTCGTGGTGGTCTACCTGTTGCGCCGCCATTCGTGGCGCGCGCTGGCCATCTGGATACCGCTGCTGGGTGTGCTCGTTGTGTGCCTGATTGGTCCATGTAATGGGTCGACCTACATGCGCTACCTGTACCCGGTCATTGCATGCATGCCTTTCGCCATCGGCGCCACGATCACCCGCAGCGACCTCCTCTGGACCTAACCAAAGATTAGCGCATTGGGGTCAGGCTGCTTTGTGCCAAGGGGCTGCATCATCACGACGCCTTCATTTTTTTGTTTATCTCACAGGCCAGTAGGTATATCATTTATAGCGTTTGTTTATATTGCCCGAGCATTCGCGCTGGGCTTTAGGTCGAAACCGATAGGAGACACGTATGTCCGGACACTCTAAGTGGGCCACAACCAAGCATCGTAAGGGCGCGCAGGACGCCAAGCGTTCCGCCCTCTTCTCCAAGCTCAGCCGCAACATCACCGTTGCTGCCCGTCTCGGCGGCGACCCGCTGCCCGAGAACAACGCCAGCCTCGCCGCTGCCGTTGCCAAGGCTAAGGCTCAGTCCATGCCTAAGGACAAGATCAAGTCTGCTATCGATAAGGCCTTTGGTTCGGGTGCCGATGCCGCCGTCTACGAGAACATCGTGTACGAGGGCTACGGTCCCGCCGGTGTCGCCGTCTACGTCGACTGCCTGACCGACAACCGCAACCGCACCGCCGCCGATGTCCGTTCCGCCTTCTCCCACGCTGGTGGCAACCTGGGCACCTCCGGCTCCGTCGCCTTCCAGTTTGAGCGCAAGGGTCAGATCGTCGTCGCCAAGGAGATCCTGGACGAGAACGCCAAGAAGGAGACCATGATCGCCAACGGTGCTGCTGGTGACGAGGATGAGTTCATGATGGCCATCGCCGAGGCCGGTGGCGAGGACTACGAGGACGCCGGCGAGGAGTGGATCGTCTGGACTACCGCCAACGAGGTCATGGCTGTCTCCAAGGCGCTCGAGGAGCAGGGCGTCCAGGTCAAGGGCTCCGAGACCACCATGGTCCCGACCACCCCGACCGAGGTCTCCGGCGCCGACGCCAAGAAGGTTCAGCGCCTCATCGACCGTCTTGAGGAGCTCGACGACGTCCAGGATGTTTACAGCACCATGGACATGACCGACGAGGTCATCGCTGCCCTCGAGGAGGAGTAGGCCCGCACGGATTGAGCCGTGCATATCTGGGCATAATGAAGCGAGCATGCAAGCCTCGTGGAATAGATGAGCCGGATCCGCGTGCAATGAGGCACCGGACCCGGCTCTTTTATAATGATGCGAATCGTTTTGCATTCTGTGGATCGAGATTTGAAGGGAGCGCTGCATGCGCGTGCTCAAACGAGCCCTGGCGATCGTGTATCTTGCCGCCGCCGTCGTGGCGCTGGGTACGTTAGTCTGCCAGTTTTGGGGGCCATATACCTATCGCTTTATGCTGTTGATGCGCGATCCGCTGCCTCGCATCGTTGTTACGGCGTGCGGCGGTGTCGTGGCGCTCGGCGTGCTCGTGTGTTTCTTTCGCCTGATGTTTGCTCGTCGCGAGCCGTCCTGCGTGCATCCGGCGGGGGAGCGTAATATCGAGGTCACGCTCGCCGCCCTCTCCTCGTGTGCTCGCACCGCGGCAGAGCGCGACGACCGCGTGATGGTCGAGCATGTCGAGGCGCGCGTGCAGGGCTCCGACGAATCGCGCGTCCGTTTTAAGGTCGACGCCATCGCGCTCGACGACCGGGATGTGGCCTCCCTTGCAGCCGCGATGCAGCAACGTATCGAGGAGGCCTGCGACACCATGCTCGGCACGCCGGGCACGACCGCACGCGTTCGTTTTTTGCCGTCCAAGACTACCGTCCAGACCGTGGAGGTTTCCGGTGAGTGATACCAATCAAGACAAGACCGTCCGCACTCCGCGCCTGACTATCGATCAGAGCGCCGCGCCGGCTAGCGAGGTCGTCGATCCCAAGGTGGAGGGTACCGAGTCGCATGACGCGGTCGCCAATGATTTTGATGAGGCCATGGGTCTCATCAAGGGTACGGGGGCAGCCATCTGGAGCTATGCCGTCCGTCATCCCAATACCACGCTTGGAGCCGTCGCTGGTTTTGTGCTCGCCGTACTGGTGCTCACGCTCGGCCTGTGGGATACGCTCGTCATCGCATTCTTTGTACTGATCGGCGCCGTGATTGGCCAGATCCGTGACGGCGAGAACGGGATCGTCAACTTCTTCGGCCGTCTGTTTAGCGGCCGCTAGTATGTATTCGACCGCCGCGTGTGCGGTGGGCATAAGGAGGAACCATGGCTTTTAACACGAAGGTCGATGTGGCCGATACTGAGCCCGAGGCAGACGAGACCGTCGCCGCCGAGGCCGAGGACGTAACGCTCGAGGACGAGGCGCTCGTCGAGGCCGAACCCGCCGACGATGCGGACGAGGATGATGAGGAAACAGACGAGTCCGAGGACTCGCTGACCTATTCCAACGGTGTAATCGAGAAGATCGTCGCCATGGCCACCCGCGAGGTGCCGCACGTCCTGGGCATGAAGGGCAACCTCATGCACTTTGTGCAGGAGCAGTTTGGTGCCGAGAACCTGACCAAGGGCGTGACGGTCGAGGTCACCGATGACAACCGCGTGGTCGTCAACATTTCCGTCATTATCGAGTACGGCGCCTACGCGCCCGCGATTTTCGACGACGTCAAGGCGCGCGTGACCGAGCGTCTGGCCGCGATGACCGGCCTTGAGGTGGCAGGCGTCAACCTACGCATCGAGGATGTCATCACCCCCGAGGAGTACGAGCACCGCACCAACCAGCACGAGTAACCTACCAAAAAGGGATGTTTATTTTAGCAGGTTTTATCTGCGAAAACGTCAAACGGCCGGCCGCACGGATGTATGTGCGGCCGGCCGTTATTTGTATGTCCCCGATGTAGGCATACCGCTCGTCTAACTAGGGGTTGCAATCGTCGTGTTCCGCGTTACCCTAATGGGCGCATTGTTTCCAAATTGTTAACGAGGGGTTGCCGTAATGGCTGACGAGCACGAAACAGAAAGCCAGGCATGGGCGATTGAGGCTGCCGCGGCAGAGGCGGCATCGCGAGCTGCCGAGGAGGTACATCGTCCTCCCGTGGTGCCGATGGAGCGCGTGGTTGATCGCACCGATATCGAGCGCGGCGAGCGTGCCGGCCAAAAGCGTAGCCAGGAGCCAGGCTTCCCGCGCTTTTTCGCCGAGCTCAATCTGGGCCTGATTCTTACGGCCTTTGCCATCGTTGCGTTTAAAACCCCTAATCACTTTGCTTTTGGCGGCACCTCGGGCGTGTCGGTTATTCTGTCCACGCTGTTCCCGACCCTGCCCGTCGGCGTCTTTATGTGGATTATCAACGCGGTTCTCGTCGTTTTGGGCTTTATCTTTTTGGAGCGCAAGGCAATCCTGTGGAGCGTCTTCGCCTCGTTTGCGCTGTCCGCCTATGTTTCGCTTTTCGAGCTCTTTATCCCGACCAGTGTCTCGATGACGGGCGATATGTGGCTCGACCTGTGTTTTGCCGTGATTCTGCCGGCGCTCGGCAGCGCCATCGTCTTTGATATCGGCGCCTCGACGGGTGGCACGGACATTCTTGCCATGATCCTCAAGCGCCGCACGACGCTCGAGATTGGCCGCGCCCTGCTGCTGGTCGATATCGGCATCGTGGCCATCGCGGCCTTCTTGTACGGCCCGCGTGTCGGTCTGTATTGCGTGCTCGGCCTGTTTGCCAAGACGCTTGTGGTCGACAAAGCCATCGAGAGCATTCACCTTCGTAAGGTCTGCACGGTCATTTGTTCCGAGCCCCTTAAGGTCGAGGAGTTTATCGTCAAGCATCTCAACCGTACGGCGACCATTAGTCGCGGCTACGGTGCCTTCTCGGGCAAGTGCGTGACGGTGATCATGAGCGTGCTGAGCCGTCGCGAGGCCGTGCAACTGCGCCGCTATGCGCGCGAGGTCGATCCGGGTGCCTTTATCACGATTGTCGACAGTTCCGAGATCGTCGGCAAGGGTTTCCGCGGCACGAACTAGCGCGAACGCATTCATCAAACAATCGAAAAGCGCCTCGCGCGTTGCAAATACGTCATCTAAGAGTATTTGAACTCACATTGGGTGATAATGATGCCAAAGACATCGTTTGCGATCCAGGTGATTCGCTCTAGATACGAAGGGATGATTCTATGTTCTGCTCGCAGTGTGGCGCCCCCATGGGCGATAACGACAAGTTCTGCGGCGTGTGTGGTGCTCCTAATGCCGGTGCCGCTGGCCCCGCTCCCCAGGGACAGCCTCAGCCCCAGCAGTTTGTTCCGCAACCGCCCGTGGCGAATGCGCCAAAGGGCTGTGTGGTTCAGGCGTTCCAGGATATGACCAAGACCCCGGGCGTGCTTCAGCGTGTATGCCAAATCGCGTTTTTGCCGGCGCTGATTTGCGTTGTGTCGGTGCTCGTGTTGTTTATTCCCGTTATTGGCGGCATTGCGGCTGCCATCGGCTTTTTGGCAGCTTGCATTGCGAGCGTGTGCGGTTCCGGCTTTGGCATCGAGTGGGGTCGCGATCTGTCGCTTAAGATCGATGACGGCATGGATCGTCCGCTGATGCGTTCCACGTCGTTTGGTCTCGGAGTCTTTTCGAGCGTTATTTCGGTCGTGCTCGAGGTTATCGCTGCCATTCCCGTTATCGGTGTAGTGCTTTCGCTGGTGGAGGGCGTGGCGCTTGGTGCCGCAGGCTCGTACTCCTACTATGGCTCCTATGCGCTCGAGGCTGCGCTGTTCGGTTCGCTCGGCCTGCTTGTCCTGGCTATGATTGCCACGGCAGTCTTGGGGGTCTTCTTTAAGATGTTCGCCGACATTGCCGTGATGCACTTTGCGGTGACCGGGCGCGTTGAGAGCGCGTTTTCGCTCGACAAGGTCTGGGCGGCGTTTAAGCACAACAAGACCAAGCTGTTCTGCGCTTCGTTCCTTCCCGAGTTTTTGACGGGCCTGGTTTCCAACGCCATTACGTGGATCTTGACAGCTGTCTTTGGTGCCATCGCCGGAATTGGCGCGTACGGCTATTACTATCGCCCCACGGGTATCGAGGCGATTGTTACCGCCGGTGGTGTCACGCTCGTATTGTTCCTGGTGCTGATTGCATTCGTCACGGTGTTCCTTACGGTCTTTGGCAAGATGCTCAAGCACCGTGCCGTTGGCTATTGGGCTGCACGTTATGCAAGCGAATGGGCCGATGAGGACAAGGACGACGTTTTGACTTTTGTGCTCCCGGGTGAGAAGAAGCCTGCTCCTGCGGGATTCAATCCCACGGCAGCCACTGGTGCTGCGCCTGCCCCGGCACCCGCGCCTGCACCTGCCCCGGCACCCGCGCCTGCCC